>NZ_CP046579.1 GCF_013365475.1 Wolbachia endosymbiont of Cruorifilaria tuberocauda | reverse complement strand
AAACTACTACAGCTAGATTGCTATCTCATTTAAGTTTTAACGGCAACGGTCGTTTATGAATATATTATTGTATAACAATTACCAAGTGCTCTTCTAATTGTAAAGAGGTTATCTTCCGGTTATTAGTATGACTTAATGTAGAAGCACATGACAGTTTAGGCTTTTCAAAAGATTCAGGTCCTATATAATTTTGGGAGGATTTCTAAAAGAGTTACAAAAAATTATTTTCCTGAAAGGAGTCATTTTTATATGTGCAAAGCCTTCTACTTGAATTCTATCTTATTTATCCCTAGCGATAGACCTGAAGCTATTACTAGTGTAATGTGTTTCGAAATGCTATGAGTTTTACAAGAGAAAGAAACACACCTGCAATGGAGCAATATTTAAATCTGAAAGCTCAATACAAAGATCATTTGTTATTTTATAGACTAGGGGATTTTTACGAATTATTTTTTGATGATGCCATTAGGGCTGCAAAATTGCTGAATATAATGCTTACTAGAAGAGTCAATTCATGTGGACGTGATATACCAATGTGTGGAGTCCCAGTACATAGTAGTGAGTCTTACCTACACAGGTTAATAGATTTAGGATTCAAAGTGGCAATCTGTGAACAATTAGAGACTGCTGATGAAGCAAAAAGGAGGGGCTATAAGTCTATAGTAAAACGTGATGTGGTCCGAATAATCACTCCTGGTACAATTGTTGAAGATTTAATGTTGGAGGATAAGAGCAATAGTTACCTTGCATCTATAGTTGAACAAAACGAAGAGTATGCTATTGGTTGGCTTGAATTATCGACAGGAAAATTTTTCCACACTTTGACAAATTTAAAAGCTATGGATAGTGACTTGCTGCGTATATCACCAAAAGAATTATTGATTTCTGAAAGGCTTACTGATGATCAGAGGATTAGGTCGATTTTAAAAAATTATAAAATATCAATCACACAGCATGCTCAGAGTTTCTTTGAATATAACAAATCTTGTAGGGTAATGTGCGAATTCTATAAAATTAAAGAGATTAGAGTCATAGGGAATTTCAGTAAAGTAGAAGTTATGGCATGCGGGGCGTTACTTGAATATGTAAGGGTAACTCAAAAGAATTTTATCCCAAGGCTTGAGCTGCCTAAACCATATAAGCAGCAAAGTTTCATGCTAGTCGACGCTTCAGCAAGGAGAAATCTTGAATTATTTGCAACTCAGTTTGGTGAAAAAAAAGGTTCATTGATTTCAGTTATTGATTATACAGTTACGGCTTCTGGTGGGCGCTTGCTTAAGCAAATGCTTGCATCACCACTTTCCTGTTCTGAAGCAATCAATTTAAGGCTTAGTACTGTTGAATTTTTTGTAAATTATTATGAACTTCGCAAGAAGGTGCGAGAAATGCTTACTAGCATTCCAGATATTGAGAGGTTACTATCTCGCTTGATGCTAAGGCGTGGTTCACCAAAAGATATTAACTTGTTAAAAGTCGGCCTTGAAAAGACATTAGAGTTATCTGAATTCTTATATAAAATAAAATCTGACAAAAGTGAATTAAGTGCAATACATAAAAACATTGGAAATCATAAAAATTTACTTGAACTTTTAAGTAAGGCTGTGCTCGATAATAACCTAAGCTCTACAAAAGAAGGTGGATTTATTAATCCAGAATATAACCGAGAGTTATTGGAGTTATCATATGTACTCACCAATAGCAGTGAACTGATAGCTAAACTTCGTAAATCTTATTGCGAGATAACTGGCATTGCTACGCTAAAGATATTGTATAACGATATACTTGGTTATTACGTTGAGGTGTCAACAAACCACAAATTGACTTCGAACCTATTTATTCATAGACAAAGTTTAGCAAATAGCATTCGCTATACTACTAATGAGTTGAAGGAATTAGAGAATAGGATTCTTACAGCACGTGATGCTATGGTTAGATTAGAAATAAAAATTTTTAGCGAACTATGCAATGAAGTTGCTAAAGAATCGGAAAAGATTGCTCTTGCTGCAAGTGCTTTGGCTAAACTGGATGTTAGGGCTTCGTTGGCAGAACTTGCAGTGCGAAATAATTATGTAAAACCTATTATCGATGATAGTAAAGAATTCCATATCTGTAATGGAAGACATCCAGTAATTGAAATTGATAGTAAGTTCATTGCAAACAGCATTGATTTGGTTAATATACATCTTATTACTGGTCCTAATATGTCCGGGAAAAGTACTTTCTTGAGACAAAATGCTCTTATTGCGATTTTAGCTCACATAGGTTCATTTGTGCCAGCAGAAAGTGCGCACATTGGAGTAATTGACAAGATATTTAGTAGGGTTGGTGCAACTGATAATGTAACAGCTGGCTATTCTACTTTCATGATAGAAATGCTTGAGACTGCGACTATAATCAATCAGGCAACGGATCGTTCCTTAGTAATACTTGATGAAATTGGCAGAGGTACAGGGGTATATGATGGGTTATCTATTGCTCAAGCAGTAATTGAACATATTCATGATGTGAGTAAATGCCGTGCTATTTTTGCAACTCATTATCACGAACTAGCTAGAGTGGGCAAATACTTAGAGAACATGAAATGTTTCTGTGTAAAAATAAAAGAATGGGATGGAAAAATCATTTTTTTACATGAAGTAGTTGAGGGTATTGCAGATGAGTCATATGGAATATATATAGCAAAACTTGCTGGTTTTCCTGATTCTGTACTAGATAGAGCAAATGTAATATTTGATGAACTAAAGCATAAGAAATTTTCTCGATTTTTATAAATCTTATCCAAAAGCGGACTTGATATGTATCACTGTTTAGTTTTTAATACTGGTTTTGAACTGTTGATAAGTCTGTTGCGATAAAGTATAACCGTATTAACTAGCATTACTTGAAATATGAAAGTTTTTTGGACAGTACTGAAAAAGATCTTAAGCATACTTTTCCCTGCTAAAGTAGTGAGCTCTTTTTTAGGGATAGGTTATTTGCCTAGTTGGCAGAACTATTGGTCTTCTTTTTTAATATTACTTATTGTTGATATCACTTTAATTTTTATATACGGG
The DNA here is from genome assembly GCF_013365475.1 of Wolbachia endosymbiont of Cruorifilaria tuberocauda. GTDB lineage: Bacteria > Pseudomonadota > Alphaproteobacteria > Rickettsiales > Anaplasmataceae > Wolbachia. The sequence continues at coordinate 860,935 of NZ_CP046579.1, read as the reverse complement.
ATTGATTTCATACTATACAAGGTGCCGTATTCATTCATAATCATAGCTGCAATTTTTGTAAAATTGGCAGTGAGCATGCTAGTATTACAGCTAATTGGAATATCCATTTTTCATATTCAAGACCCTTCAGCAAATAGTGGCGAAAATATAGTAATACAAATAGCATCAGGGCAAGTACTAACTGTTGCGCTTTCTATGCCAGCAATAATGTCAATTTATTCTGCTATAAGTAGATTATATGGGAGTATATGTAAGGAAATAATTCAATGTTCGTCTTGGTTCAATAATTTTATGCACTTGCTATTTTTCTTTATGATACCTTATGCATTTTTTAATATTATAGAAATGGTGAAACCTTGGCCAATAAGTTCAATACAACTCAGTTATAACAATGCAATATCAATCACATTCGAGGGGATTTTCCATACGTTTTATGCAGTGGTTCTTCTGTATTTAGCTGCATTTATACTCTGTGATTTAACTATGCATGATGCAATTATTCTCAGTAAAAGCATAATTCAGTATGCAAAAGAAAGTTCATCAATCCTAAGTAGTTGCTTACTGGATGCTAAAAAATAAATATTGAATAGTATCTATTTGTTTATATATTCAGATAGAATTACATAATTTGTGTGGATCTACAAAGTATAATAAAAGAATTGGAAAGTTTTTGGGCTAGTATGGGATGTACTATACTGCATCCATACACATCTGAAATTGGAGCTGCGACGTTGCATCCTGCGACAGCAGTATCAGCGATTGACGAAAAGTCAATGAGAATTGCATACCTACAACCAGTGATTAGGCCAGCAGATGGCCGATATGGTAATAACCCTAGTCGCCTATATCAACATCATCAATATCAGGTGATAATAAAACCATCTGGCAATAACTTGCAGGATGTTTACTTAAGTAGCTTAAAAGCTCTTGGTATATCCACGGAGAAATATGATATTAAGTTTATTGAAGATGATTGGGAAAATCCAAGTATTGGTGCATCAGGGCTTGGGTGGGAGGTTACATGTAACGGGATGGAAGTGACACAACTTACTTATATACAACAGATAGGAGGTATTGATTGTAAAATAATTCCTGGTGAAGTGGCATATGGAATAGAGCGTTTAGCGATGTGTATACAAGGTATAGATAACGTTTTTAATGTAACCTGGAATAGCAATGGTGTAACTTATGGGGATATTTTTCAGCAAAGAGAATATGAACTCTCTTGCTTATCATTAGACTATTATAACACTAAAGTGGTACAGCAGCAGTTTGAAGATGCGGAAAAATTATGTAAATTTCTTATTGAGAAAAAGTTGCCAATAGCAGCTTATGATCAATGTGTTAAAACTAGTCATTTACTTAACCTGCTTGATGCGAGAGGTGTACTTGGTGTGAATGAGCGTATAGTTTATATCAGTAGAGTTAGAGAGCTAGCGAAGAAGTGTTGTGAGTTATATATAAGTAAATAACATATGTCTTTACAACTACTATTTGAATGTCTCTCAGAAGAAATACCATCGAGAATGCAAAGTTCAGCTATGACTTATGTTAAGAGTTATATTACTAATGTTTTTAATAAAAATAATATAAAATTTACATCTGTAGATGTCTTTGTAACAGCACGTCGCATCGCTCTCTTCGTCAATAATATAAGTTTTTCAGAATCGAAAGATTTTAACAATGAAATCAAGGGACCAAATGTCAATTCATCTAAAAGTGCTGTTGAAGGTTTTTTAAGGAATTATAGAAAAGGTGAAAAAGATTTGTTTATTAGAAAAGTAAATAATAGAAACTTCTACTTCATTAGAAGAGAAAGCTTTGCTTTTAATATCAGAGAATTTCTTAAAAATCAACTGGAAGAAATGCTAAAGAGCTTTTCTTGGCTGAAGAGCATGAGATGGAGCGAAAGGAAAGAAAGATGGGTTAGACCAATTAAAAACATTTTATGCATTTTAGATGACAGTATAATACCTGTATCTTTTGCAGGGATTAGGGCATGCAACACAACATATGGAAATAGGTTTCTTTCAAAGGATACAGTACTTACTGTTAAGTGCCCTAAAGAATATCTTAACTTGCTAGAAAAAAATAATGTTATTCTTCAGCCTGACAAAAGAAAGCAATTTATACTTGATCAAATTAATAAATTTGCAAAAGAGCAGAATTTACAACTTGAGAAAAATGATTACTTGCTTAATGAATTATCAGGTCTTATAGAGTGGCCAGTTGTACTGTTTGGTAAAGTAAATCAGGAAATGTCCTTTGGGCTACCAAAGGAGCTAGTTCTCAGTGTAATTAGTACTCAACAAAAATACCTTGCTTTAAGTAATGGTAAGGAAATCTCACACTTCGTTACTGTTGTCAATGTTAATAGTGATGAAGTTATAAGAGGTTATGAGAAAATACTGGAGGCACGTCTTGCTGATGTACAATTTTTAATGTCTCATGATAGAAAGGAGAACCTTAATTATTATGTCAAAAAGTTGGATTCGATATTATCTCACCATTATCTTGGTAATGTGGGAGAGAAAGTAAGGCGCATTATAATTCTGTCAAAATACATAGCAGTATATGTTCCTGGTACTTCGTTGACTAAAGTTGAGCGTGCTGCATATTTGGCGAAGGCGGATCTTGCAACATCGATAGTAAGAGAATTTCCAGAATTACAAGGAGTAATTGGTGGATATTATGCTTCTAATTTTCAAGAAGATAAAGAAATAGTAGAAGCTATAGCTGAGCATTATAAGCCAGTTAGTCCAGAGCAAGAGTGTCCTAAATCCCCTACTGCAGTTACTGTTGCTATTGCTGATAAACTGGATAGTTTAGTTGGTTTAATTGCATCAGGTGAAAGGATTTCAGGTTCATATGATCAATTTGGATTGCGGAGAATGGCAATTGGTATAATTAGAACGGTTCTTGAGAATAATTTATATGTTCCAATTAGGCTATTGATAGGTAAGTCTTTGTCTTTGTATTTAGAACTTGCATTTGCTGAAGGTGCATCATCAGTTGGTCGAAAAAGTGAGCTAAATAAAAGTCAAATTCTAGAAATTGTACTTAAGTTTTGTCTAGAGAGATTTAGGGTTATTTTAAAAAATAAAGGTATAAGACAAGATGTTGTAAGCTCGATATTATATCAAACTGGCGTTGATAATTTACTAGTAGCAGAAAAGCAAGCTATTGTGTTGGATCACTACCTTAGTATGCCTGAAGGCAAGCAGGCTCTGAACACTTATAAAAGAGTGAGTAATATTGTTAGAAAAGCTGAGAAAAATGATAATACTGTTTATAGTGTGTCTTATAATAAAAAGTTTTTGATTGATAATGAAGAAATAGCACTATCAAATCGTTCTTTAAATGTTTTAAAAAAAATAAAACAAGAAATGAAAAATTGTTGCTTTAGTGTAGCACTTGATGAACTTAATAGTTTTATTCCATTTATCAATCAATTCATGGATAATGTGAAAATCAATTGTACTTCTAATAAGCTTAGAGAAAACAGGTTATCTTTACTTGCAAGTGTTATTTCCATCTTTCATTCTGTAGCACATTTTAGCCTTATACAAGAATCTAAACAATGAATTGTGTAGTTAATTATTCAGTTAATAAAGAGCCAAATCGAGTTGTCTACGCAGAATTGTGGTGTATATAAGATGGTGTGGAGAGGAAGGTGAGGTTTTATATATTTGGGAAAGAAAAACTTAAAATTAAGGTTATCTAATTACCTTCATCTAGAAAGCCTTTCTGAGTGAGTCAAAGTTATGCTCTCACGTGTTACCATGATCGAAACTTTCCTAACTAAAAATAAAATTGAAGCATTGCTTCTTGAAACATAGTTAATAAAGGCACTAAAGCTTACTTATAATATTAAGCCCAAAGATGGGGAGCCTATCTTTATATAACAATTTCGAAACACAATTATCAGAGCATAGGACAACATAGAGGTAAACTTAGGAAAAGTGAGTTTTGCTATTATGTCCATTTACGTCTGTCAATGCTGTTAAGCAAACTATATCACTATTACAAAAGACTTTTCTTTTAAGGTGGTGCTCAGATAAAAAGTTTTCTCTCTACAAGAGGAGACAGTATTTTGAATATCATGTCAAGCGCTGCTCTGCTCTATGTATATAGGTAAAATTACTGAAGATGATTACTACTGATCAGTAAAACAGGTATGGAGTATATTACTTGAGAAAAATAATGAAGTGGGAAACAGAGTTATCTTCTACAGTAAAAATACAGCAATGAACAGAACTATGAGCTTGCTGCTATATATAGAGATCGGATAAAATTCCTTAAGCAAATTCAAATGCAACTAATAGATTTTTCTTTTAAAAAAGATGCAGCCCTTTTGGGTATTGTACGAAAAGAAGACCTTGCATACATTAATGTGTTACTATTCAAGAACAAAGAAAACCATAGAAGCACTTTTTACTTTGCTGAGAATTATGGTGACTATCAAGACTATAGAATATATCTACTTTTTTGGTCAACTTATATACTCCAGTTAACGTGCTTCCATAACAAATTTATATTCCAAGTTTTGTTACAAAGAGGGAAGTTATAGAGCAAGCGCTATGTAGAATTACTCATATGCAAATATGAATTCTTTACGCAAAGAATAGTAAAGGACCTAATTTATTAGGGTTTATTTGCAATAATTTTCGATATAGCTTAGAGCGAAAGATTACTGATTACAGAGATAGTTGAGAAAAACTTGGAGCTAAGAAAAGTTTTTCTTTACTAAGTGTCCAAAACGTATTGAGATTTATGATACCATATATCTGGAAGTCACCAAATTGGTGTGATGGTTGTTGCAGGATAGGAAGGTTTTTTAAAAAGTGAGTACAGAAAATTATAGAAAGTGAAACTTCAGGTATAAATATAAAATGATAAAAGAGGTGCTAATCAGGCATTTTTACGGTAAAATAAAGGATATAATTCATGATTCAATATTGATTGAGGTGGGTTTGGACATATTTCTACGGCGCAAAATGCATTAAAAATACTAAAAATAGATGTTCCTTTCGCCTATATGGCAAAAGGCCATTATCGCAATCCAGAGAATGAGAGATTTTATATGTCAGATAAGAAAGAGTTTGCTCTTGGAAGTGACAGTAAGGTTATGCTTTACTTGCAATTGCTCGTAATGAAACTCATCGCTTTGCTATAGTTGAGCATTAACAAATAAAGGAAGCAGTTGTGTATTATTTTTCTTTGGGAGAGAACATAAGCTAAGCTTCCCTGATAAGGGTTTAAAATTTAGCTAGAACTGGTAGGATTTTGTTAAAAGTTATTCTTAAGCGCTTAAATCACAGTTGGTGAATGTAAATTTGTATGATTGGCTTATATTTAATACTAGCTCAAAGTGCTAGTCTATACTAAGCTGAAATACGATAAATCTTGCTATGTGTTATTGTCAAGGTACTACTACAGTATATGGAAATTCTTTAGTTATAGAAAAGCTATTAATTGTGTTTATCTTATCTAATGTTCTTTGTAGAATGATACATGCAGAGATTTTATCGTATATCTTCCCCGATTTTGTGGTTGATACCCCAGCAGATTTTAGCATGTGAACTGCAATGAATGTTGATAAGCTCTCATCTTGCAAATATATATTTACTTTATATTTTTTTATTATTCTATTTGCAAATTTGATTATAGTTTCACACCATTCACTTCTTTTCCCATCTGTTTCTAGTGGTAGTCCTATTACTATTGAACCCGCTCCATTTTCTCTAAATATTCTATTCAAATATCCTAAATCTTTGCTTATATTTTTCCTATTATACACGCTATGAGCTGTAGCTATAAGCTGTGTTCTGTCACTAAATGCTATTCCTATTTGCTTTTTCCCCATATCAAGGCACATTATAGACTTATCTTTTGAAATAGATTTAAAGAATTCAGCAAGGTTCTTATGTAGCATTTATTGGCATGATAAGCACTCTTCATAATCAATGTCTGTTTTTTTGTACAATATCTCATTTCTTTTGGATATGTCATGTGAAACTTTTTCTGCCCTCTGTATTGACTGTGATCTACAGTAGTATAGACTCTTCAGGTTTTTTCTCCAAGCAAACATATGTATTTTGTGCAAATAGCGTTTATGTACATTGGCAGGTAGAAACAAATTTACTGCTTGAGACTGACAAATATATGGAGTTCTATCACTTGCATGTTCTATAATCCACTTTTGATCTAATTCATATGCTGTTTTAAATATTAATTTTTCATACTCGTTAAGGAAATCTAAATGTTGTACAGAACCTTCATTTGTAGAAATTGAAGACCATACTTTATCAGTATCTTGATTTTTTTTTGCTAGTAATTTTTGTAAGAATTTGTTTCTCACTACAAATGATCCTGTTAATGTTTTTTGTGTGAATACATTTGCTGCGTATGGTTCTATTCCAGGAGAAGTATTACCTGCAATAATAGAAATTGAAGCAGTTGGAGCAATAGCAAGTTTATGTGTAAACCTTTCCATTAAGTTAATTTCTTTAGCATCAAGACATGCTCCTCTTTCTTCTGCTAGTTTTTTAGAAACTATGTCTGCTTGCTCACGCAAGTGCTTGAATATTCTCTTATTCCACTGTTGTGCTGTTACTGATTCAAAAGGAACCATTTTACTCTGTAAAAATGAGTGAAAGCCCATTACACCAAGACCGATGCTACGCTCTCTTACTGCAGAGTATTTTGCTCGGTATATTTCATCAGGTGCTTTATTTATAAAGTCATCAAATACATTGTCAAGAAAACGCATTATATCTTCTATAAAAAACTTACTGTCTTTCCATTCTTCGTAGTATTCAAGGTTTACTGATGACAGGCAGCATACAGCAGTGCGAGGTTTATTTAGATGGTCATAACCTGTAGTTAAAGTAATTTCACTACACAAATTTGACATCTTAATATCTAAATTAAGTTTTTTGTAAGATTCTGGCTTATTGTTGTTTATTGCATCGAGAAAGATAATGTAAGGCTCTCCAGTCTCAATTCTTGCTATTAATATTTTGATCCATATATCGCGCGCCTTAACGGTCGAAATAGCTTTATTACTGTGAGGACTAACTAAATTCCATTCTAAATCTCTTTCAATAGCATGCATGAACTCATCATTTACTATTACAGCATGGTGTATATTTAGTGCTTTACGGTTCGGATCACCTCCTGTTGGCTTGCGTATATCAAGAAACTCTTCTATTTCTGGATGGGATACAGGAAGGTAGACCGCTGAACTCCCCCTCCTTAAAGACCCCTGACTAATTGCAAGTGTTAGAGCGTTTTGTACTACAATAAATGGTACAATTCCTGACGTTTTACCGCTACCCCTTACGCTTTCACCAATTGAACGTAAATTTCCCCAATAACTACCTATCCCGCCTCCACGTGCAGCAAGCCAAACATTTTCATTCCATAAATCAACTATTCCCTTTAAACTGTCTTCAGTTTCGTTAAGAAAACAAGAAATAGGTAGCCCTCTGTCAGTGCCACCATTGCTAAGTATTGGGGTTGAAGGCATAAACCACAGATTACTCATATAGTCATAAAGACGCTGTGCATGATCATCATTATCAGAGTAATAGCTCGCAATGCGTGTGAAGAGATTTTGATAACTTTCATTCTCTATTAAATACCTATCCAATAGGACTGCTTTCCCAAAGCTGGTTAATTTAGCGTCTTTTCCATAATTAATAGTAATATTATTCATAGATTCCTTTTTTATCTTATTGTACATAGAAACTGCTTTAAGCAGTAGTGATTTTTAAGTTAGACTTTCTAGTTTTTTTTGTGAATGCTGTAGTGCAAATAGGATCCCATCAATCTGACTTCCATATATTTTACAATAGCTAATATAGCTTATTTGCATGCTTACTTCTTTTGCAACACTCCGTATATAACTTTCTGAGTGACGGAAGTAATCTCCTTTATTTACAAAGTCGATGCCTTCACCTTCCTTTCTTCTTATCAAGCATATAATTACTCCTTTTTTGCTTGTAGACCTTTTTGCTAGTTCGAGTTCAACTTGAAAATTGTGCAGATAGTGCAGCACCTCGGCAAAGATAATGATATCGTACAGGTGGCTCCTTTCTTGCTTAAGAAAATCTGTCATTTCCATATGTATTAACTCATTATAAACAGGTTTACCTTTTATAAAACAGCCCCTGGCAATATTTAGCATTCTATTTGAAATGTCAACTCCTATTATATAGCTTCCGATATTGTGTATTTTCAGAAAATGACCACATATTCCAGTTCCGCAGCCAAGATCAAGTATGTTAAGTGTAGGGATCAGGTTGTTAAAGATTTTTATAACTACTGTATATATAAGTTCATGACCCCTATATTGCTTAGCGATTAGCCAGTGCTCAACGAAATACTTGCCAGTATAATCAAAATACTGTTTGATAAGCCTTTTAGGTAATTTTGTAATAGGTGCTAAATTTGTCATTTTTTTTATATAATATGATGCTTCTTCATAATTGTTATCAAGTTTCAATGTCTTTGTGAAATAAATATAAGCCTTATTAGTATTTCCCATCGCAAAATGGCATCTTCCGATGTTATACCAAACTACAGGTAAATTAGAACAGAATAGACTGATTAAGCGGAATCGGAGCTTTGCATCTGATATATTGCCCTTATAGAAGTGATGTAAACCGATTTCAATGTTAGTGTTTAGTAGATTTTTTGACTTTTCAAAAAGTGAGGCTGTTTCTTTATGAAAAGCTATATATTTATTTACAACAAATTGCTTAGCTTTTTTAATATTAAGCAGACTGATTAATTTACATATAAAACTTGAGATAAAATTTATAAAAGATAGATTACCTTTCATACTTTAGATACCTTAGATATTTACTATTATTTTTAAGTAGCCTTGATTTTTGAAGTATTTTATATTATGAAATATTTTTTTCATTGATTTTTATTGTTCGTGAATCTGCTTGAACATTTACCTAGAAATAAATTTCGATCATTTAGAATTACAAGTATATATTATCGTCAATATAAGTAAATATTCTGTATAAAAAAACGTTGACATGTTACTTATCGGTTCTTAGTATATAAGAAGTTAATTTGCTTTTTAGATGTTTGACAAGTTTTACGGTAGAGATTAATTTAATCTCAATTCAATTTGAATAATATTTAACTCTGCATATTCTACATATAGTCGAGTAAATAAATTATTAAGAGCACTTGATGGATGCCTTGGCGTCAAGAGGCGATGAAGGACGTGACAGGCTGCGATAAGCTGCGGGGAATTGTCAGTAAATTTTGATCCGCGGATTTCCGAATGGGGAAACCTAGCTAGCTAAGCTAGTTATTACATAGTATGTAAAGCAAACTTGGTGAATTGAAATATCTAAGTAGCCAAAGGAAAAGAAATCAACTGAGATTCCGTTAGTAGTGACGAGCGAAAGCGGAAGAGGCTAGAGATTTAAGAATAAGAATTAGAATACTCTGGAAGTAGTAACCATAGAAGGTGATAGTCCTGTATAAGTAGAAAATTTTTAAATCCTTGAGTAGGGCGGGACACGTGGAATCCTGTTTGAATATGGGGGGACCATCCTCCAAGCCTAAATACTCCTTGACGACCGATAGTGGACAAGTACCGTGAGGGAAAGGTGAAAAGAACCCCGGGAGGGGAGTGAAATAGAACCTGAAATCAAGTGCTTACAAACAGTTGGAGCTCTATGTTTTTTCTATAGGAGCAATTTTATAGCAAATTTGCATTAGAGTGACAGCGTACCTTTTGCATAATGGGTCAGCGAGTTAATCTATAAAGCAAGCTTAAGCCGTTAGGTGTAGGCGTAGCGAAAGCGAGTCTAAATAGGGCGTTCTAGTTTTATGGATTAGACCCGAAACCAAGTGATCTAGTCATGACCAGATTGAAGGTGTGGTAAAACACACTGGAGGATCGAACTAGTTAATGTTGCAACATTATTGGATGAGTTGTGACTAGGGGTGAAAGGCCAATCAAACTTGGAAATAGCTGGTTCTCTGCGAAATCTATTTAGGTAGAGCGCTGTATTTATGTTATTGGGGGTAGAGCACTGGATAGACTAGGGGGACTCACTGTCTTACCAAATCTAACTAAACTCCGAATACCAATAATTAATTGTACAGCAGACACACTATGGGTGCTAAGTCCATAGTGAAAAGGGAAACAACCCAGATCACCATCTAAGGTCCCAAAATTACAGCTAAGTGGGGAAGGAGGTAGAAAAACCATTACAGCTAGGAGGTTGGCTTGGAAGCAGCCATCCTTTAAAGAAAGCGTAACAGCTCACTTGTCTAAATAAGTTTTTCTGCGCTGAAAATGTATCGGGGCTAAAGCTGTATACCGAAGATGTGGGTATTTATTGACTTTAGTCAGTAAATGCGGTAGCAGAGCGTTCTGTAAGTCTATGAAGGCAATTTGTAAGAATTGCTGGAGATATCAGAAGTGAGAATGCTGACATGAGTAGCGTAAAAGAGTGTGAGAAACACTCTCACCAAAAATCCAAGGATTCCTATGTTAAGTTAATCTGCGTAGGGTTAGTCGGTTCCTAAGGCAAGTCCGTAAAGGGGTAGTCGATGGCAATCAGGTTAATATTCCTGAACCTCTTAAGTGTGACGAGTTTTGTATTTGTATGGGGCTTATTGGATTGTCCTATGCTTAAAAGGAACTCCAGGAAATAGCACTTATATTTATGAGGCCGTACCGTAAACCGACACTGGTGGATGAGTAGAGTATACTAAGGTGTTGAAAGAATGATGTTGAAGGAACTCGGCAAATTATACCTGTAACTTCGGAAGAAAGGTAGCCTGCTTTTAGGTAACTATTAGCAGGTGGCACAAAATGGGGAGTAGCGACTGTTTACTAAAAACACAGGACTCTGCAAACACGTAAGTGGAAGTATAGGGTCTGACGCCTGCCCGGTGCTGGAAGGTTAATAAGAAGGGTGTTAAGCTCTAAATTGAAGCCCCAGTAAACGGCGGCCGTAACACTGACGGTCCTAAGGTAGCGAAATTCCTTGTCGGGTAAGTTCCGACCCGCACGAATGGCGTAACGATTTCTCCACTGTCTCCAACATCAATTCAGCGAAATTGAATTCCCCGTGCAGATGCGGGGTACCCGCGGTTAGACGAAGAGACCCCGTGCACCTTTACTACAGCTTTATATTGCTATTAAAAGCGTAATGTGCAGAATAGGTGGGAGACTGTGAGATTATGGCGCTAGCTATAATGGAGTCAATCTTGAGATACCACCCTTTACACTTTTGATATCTAACTATGTTTCATTATCTGGAACTAGGACGTTGTATGGTGGGTAGTTTGACTGGGGCGGTCGCCTCCTAAAGAGTAACGGAGGCGTGCGAAGGTAAGCTAGAGCTGGTCGGAAATCAGCTTGATAGTATAATGGCATAAGCTTGCCTGACTGCGAGGCTGACAGGCCAAGCAGAGACGAAAGTCGGTCATAGTGATCCGGTGATTCTGTATGGAAGGGTCATCGCTCAACGGATAAAAGGTACGCCGGGGATAACAGGCTGATGGTGTTCAAGAGTTCATATCGACGACACCGTTTGGCACCTCGATGTCGACTCATCACATCCTGGGGCTGGAGAAGGTCCCAAGGGTTCGGCTGTTCGCCGATTAAAGTGATACGTGAGTTGGGTTTAGAACGTCGTGAGACAGTTCGGTTTCTATCTACCGTGGGTGAAGGAAATTTGAGAAGATCTAACTCTAGTACGAGAGGACCGAGATGGATATACCTCTGGTGTACCAGCTGTTATGCCAATAGCATCGCTGGGTAGCTATGTATAGATGGGATAATTGCTGAAAGCATATAAGTAAGAAACCCTCTTCAAAAAGATTTCCCAATTAAGGCCGTGGAAGACTACCACGTTGATAGGCTAGGTGTGGAAGTATGGTAACATATGAAGCTAACTAGTACTAATAGCCTGATTGATTTATTTGCTTTCTATATGTGCATATGCAGTGTTAAATATTAAGTTAAATTTGTAATTTTTATTGACTTGGTGGCTATAGCAAAAATGAAACACCCGATCTCATTCCGAACTCGGAAGTTAAGCTTTTTAGCGCTGATGGTACTTGAAAAGGGAGAGTAGGTCGCTGCCAAGTTTATAAAAGTTTTTTTATTGATTATTATTAGCTATAAATTATGTAAGTAACATATATAAGCAATAGAATGCTTTTACCATAACCCCCTTATTTTCATGCATCCTTGGTCTTTTTCTATATCATCTAGTATTGTTCTTACCTTTTCCAATTTGCCACCTTTTAGCAATGGATCATTAGTTCCTGATGGTGTTATATTACCTACTGCTTTTTTTAATAATTCTTCTTGCTGACGGAATGCTGATCTCCAATCTGTTCCTGTCCCTTTAGGGAGAAATAGAGATTGATACATCTTACCAAAGCCTATGTTGCTTACCTCTTTTATGTACTCGACCATTTATCGTACCCATTAACTTTTTTAAAAACTTTACTTATATTATCGTAAATAATATAATTGTAAATACCTTAATTGAGGTTTTTTAATTTTATTAAAGCAAACGATCAGATCTTTCTGTAAGCTTTTATAGCTTGCTTGCACAATGTTTTTGTGTGCTATTATTATATAGTAGTATCCGATATTATCTGGATTTAAGATGTTATCTCTAATAAGCATTCGTAATCTCCTTTTGATTTTATTTCTTTTTGCTGCCTTCCCAGCTTTTTTATTGATAACTAGACCTGTTCTAATAAAGTAAATATACTTTTCAGGTTCTTTTTCTTTTACTGAATATAATGATATATAAAACCCGTGATAAAAGGAACTGCTAGGTGATAGCTTATTTCTAAAAGCAAACGAGAAGTCTTTTTTTTTATACTTGTTAACTTAACTATGCACATAATCTTTTGCACCTTAGTAAGCGACGCCTATTGAGTATTTTTCTTCCGGCTTTTGTTGCCATCCGTGAACGAAAGCCATGCCTGCGTTTCTTTATCAGATTTTTTGGCTGAAATGTTCTTTTCATTGTTTTTGCAAATATATTTATTTTACCTTGTTTTACTTTATTGTCAAATAGTGTTTTCATTATGTATACTAAGTACCCTTAAGGGTTGTTATTATAAAATAAGGTTAAAATATGAGTAGATGAATTCTTTGACAATAATTCTTTTCATATCTGCACTGCCAGTTCTTTCGTTTTACCTTAGTAAGTTTCAGAAAGTAGATAAAGTTAAAGCTTACTTATACCTTAGTTGTATATGGCTGTTGATTTTGTCATTGATACTTTGTAGTAACTGCTTTGTAACTTCTATTGCTATAGCGTTACTTTTTCTTGTATTTGTTTTCACCTTTAGATCAGATAAGATAATCAGCTTTCTATTATTTATGGCTCTTGCCATATCATTTTTTGTCACTTTGCTTATAATGCTATCTATTCTTACTAAATCTATTAGTTTTTTTAGAGAAATATCTATTTCAGAATTTTTGTTCTGCTTAAAATGGAGTCATAGTGTAGTGACTATCAATGGAGAAAAAATAGGATGTTTCGGTATAGCACCCCTTTTGGTTGGCACACTAGTTATAACCATTGTAGGGATGTTGGTTGCTATTCCGCTTGGTTTACTTTCTGCAATATATATTAGTGAGTATGCAAGTGAGAAAGTACGTTATATTGTCAATACAACTTTGCAGGTTTTATCTGCTATTCCTACAGTTGTATATGGGTATTTTTCAGTTGTGTTTTTATCTTCTTCTGCAAAACAAATAGCAGGTATTTTTGGTCTGAGTATACACTCAGAAAGCGCATTAGTTGCTGGTTTGTCAATAGGAGTAATGATTCTTCCTTTTATTATCTCTTTATTAGAAGACGCAATTAGGTCTGTTCCAAAGAATTTACGCTATGGCTTTATGGCATTAGGAGCTACTCCAGCAGAAACTATATGGCACATAACAATACCATATGCAATGCCTACAATCTTAAGTGCAATTCTATTGTCAGTTTCGAGAGTAATAGGTGAGACTATGATAGTACTAATGGCTGTAGGGATTAACTCAAACTTAACTTTTAATCCTCTTAACTCAGTTACTACTATTACTGTACAGGTAGCTACACTACTTACTGGAGACCAGGATTTCAGTAGTGTACAAACGCTTGCTGCTTATGCACTTAGTTTAGTGCTATTTATTATTACTTGGCTATTAAACGCTTTTGCTTTATTTATAATAAAACATGATTAGAAAACGTTTTAATGTTGCAAAATTTTTATTAATAATATAAGATTTATTTTTTTAATTAGGGATTTTTATAAAGTTAAAGTGTTCAGTAATAAAAACAAAGAGGTGAATATAGGTAGGGCAGTTAAGGTAACTCAAGCTGTTGTTGATTTAAAATTTGAGGGTCAATTACCTAGAATACTTGATGCTTTAAAAAGCAGACTAAAGTATAAAGGTAAAGAGTTGATTTTGGAAGTTTCACAACATATAGGTGATAGTATAGTACGTTGTATTGCTATGAATAGTACAGATGGTGTATCAAGGAATGATGAGTTTATTGATACAGGTGCGCCTATATTGGTTCCGGTTGGGCGTTCAACCTTAGGAAGGATTTTTAATGTTGTTGGGGAAGTTATAGATAATTCAGGTCTCCTAAAAGGAAAATATGATTTAGCTCCTATACACAGGACTCCTCCAGGTTTTACTGAACAAAAAATACAAGAAGAAATTTTAGTCACAGGAATAAAAGTTATAGATCTTCTTGCCCCTTATTTTAAGGGAGGAAAAGTTGGCTTATTTGGTGGAGCTGGTGTTGGTAAAACAGTCCTTATAATGGAATTAATTAATAATATAGCAAAGGCCTACGAAGGATTTTCTGTATTTGCTGGAGTTGGAGAAAGAATTCGTGAGGGTAGTGACCTTTATCAAGAGATGATAACTTCAAATGTAATAAATGTGAATGAGCATGAAAGATCTAAAGCTGTTTTAGTTTATGGTCAGATGAATGAACCTCCTGGAGCGAGAGCTAGAGTTGCCTTGACAGCATTGACTATGGCAGAGTACTTCCGTGATTATGAAAATCAGGATGTTCTATTTTTTGTAGATAATATTTTCCGTTTTACACAAGCTGGTTCTGAGGTTTCTGCTTTACTTGGAAGAATACCTTCAGCTGTTGGTTATCAGCCAACACTTGCAACTGATATGGGTGTAATGCAAGAAAGGATAACCTCAACTACTTCTGGTTCAATTACTTCCGTACAGGCGATATACGTTCCTGCAGATGATTTAACTGATCCTGCTCCAGCGGCTACATTTTCTCATCTTAATGCAACTACAGTATTATCAAGGCAAATAGCTGAAATGGGTGTATATCCTGCTGTTGACCCTCTTGATTCAACTTCTCAATCATTATCTGATGAAATCGTTGGTGAAGAGCATTATGAAGTAGCTTCTGAAGTGAAACGCATACTGCAAACTTATGAATCTCTAAAAGATATTATTGCGATACTTGGTATAGATGAACTATCTGATGAAGATAGAATTACTGTTGATAGAGCTCGTAAAATTCAGAAGTTTCTATCTCAACCTTTACATGTTGCAGAAATATTTACTGGTATGCCTGGTAAGTTTGTTTCCCTCTCTGATACCATTTCCAGCTTTAAAGAAATTATTAAAGGCAAATGTGATCATTTACCAGAAGCTGCCTTTTATATGGTAGGTAGTATAGATGAGGCAATGGAAAAAGCTAAATTAATGAAGACTTAAACTAAAGTTGCAGACGGAAATTATGAATACCTTTAAAGTGGAGTTTTTCTCTCCTGATAATCAAGTTTCTTTTGACAAAGTAGTTTCTCTTTCAATGAAAGGATTAGAGGGTGAATTTATGATTTTAGCTCATCATTCTCCTTACTTAATCTATTTATTAGCAGGTATAATCACTATTAAAATAAGTAAACGAAAGGAGGAAAAGGTTGTGATTAGTAATGGTATACTGGAAGTTATAAATAATAGTTGTGTTATCATGGCAAGTCAGGTTCAAGTTTTCAATTCTACAATTCATGATGAGAAGCATCTAAAAAGCAAAATGCAGATATATAAATAAATTATCTTAATTAATAAATTTTATCTTATAATAAGATATTATGGAAATCTTTCTTGATAGTGTTGATTTAAGTGAAATTGAAGAGCTAAAGGAATTCATTGATGGTATAACAACCAATCCTTCTTTAATAGCAAAGTCTGATCGTAAAGATGAATACGAAAGCTTAATAAGCGAGATATGCTCTATTGTAAAGGGACCAGTTAGCGTTGAGGTTATTGCGAATAGTTATAAAGAAATGATTGCAGAGGGGCTCAAGTTAGCAAAAATTTCTAGTAATGTTGTGGTAAAATTGCCTCTCACACATGAAGGTTTGATTTCTTGTAAAAAGTTATGGACAGATCATAAAATACCTGTTAATATTACGCTGTGTTTTTCTCCTGGACAAGCACTGCTTGCCGCTAAGGCCGGTGCTTGTTTTATTTCTCCTTTTGTTGGTCGTCTTGATGATATAAATTATGGTGGTCTCTTCTTAATAAGAGATATATGTACTATATATTCTAACTACTCTTTTAATACTAAAATTCTTGTTGCATCAGTAAGAAGCTCTGCGCATGTGATAGAAGCTGCAAAGCTTGGTGCTGATTCAATTACTGTGCCAGCAAAAGTGCTTAAGCAATTGCTTAACCATCCACTTACAGATCAAGGGCTTGCAATATTTGAAAGGGACTGGATTGGAAAGTAGCAAATAGATAGCTAGACATTTGCTAAAAGGTGAAAAAAAATAGTAACTTTAGCTGTTTTATAAGATTGTGAGATAATGCTAGAAATAAAAGTGCTACCTGATTTTTTTACACTAAACTAATGTGCATAGTTTATGATTTTAAATATGATGAATTTCTTATAAAGAAGAACAATAATCAGTAAAGGTTTGAAACTACGAAAATGTGTTAGAAGTTTTTAACTAATTTATAGTTCTATTTCTATGACTTTAAAGAAAACTAATTCTAACGTAATAGGTTTCAATCAAGAGAAGAGAAATATGAGATAGTATACTTTTGGCAAAGTCTTAAAAAGAAAGTCATTGTTATTCAAAACCTTTTATAAAACCTGAGAATATTGAAAGCCTAATTGTCTAACTTGAGGCACAAAATTGTATTTTCCTTTAAAGTTAGATGTGTTTTGTTCTGAATGCTTTATTAAATGTTTCATTTCTGTGAGTCCTTTTTAGGAGAAGCTTAAGGTTTTATTTGTAAACTTAGTAATATTTATAATTTTCTGTAACTTCTTTAAGAGTTCTAATTCTTTCTCATTCCATAATTGGAAATTTAAAAATGCAAGTTTCAGATTTCTTTATTACTAACTTAGCAAGTATATGTTAGACGTCATTACTCTAAATAATCGATATTCAGTATGCTAGTTATTGTCATTCTATCTAAAGTATCACAGTATTTACTGGATTCTTATTATGATTGTAGTTCTTTAATTCACATGTTTGTTTTCTTACTTGCATATGTATCAATTTATTTTCCGAGTACTCTTGAATGTAAAGCTAAACTAGGTTTGTTTTTCATCTATTTCCCCTCATACTAGAAACAAGGATTTACTAATGTTATGAAAGAGTGCTACTTATACATTTTAAACTTCATCTCTACATAAATTGACCTTATTAACAAGGCTAATTAATATCTAGACAAGTTGTTGCTTAAATAGAAACCGTGGAAACTGACATAGTAGTAGTAGGTGCAGGTCCTGTTGGAATATTTACTGCTTTTCAAGCTGGAATGCTTGATATGAGATGTCATATAATAGATATTTTGGATCAAGTAGGAGGACAGTGTACTGCGCTTTACCCAGAAAAGTCGATATATGATATACCTGGTTATCCTGTCATTACTGCAAAAAAACTAATTGAACAATTAATGGAACAGGCTTTACCATTTGAGCCTGTTTACCATTTAAGTCAAAGGGCAGAGAAAATATTAAATATCGATAATCAAAGTTTTACTGTGATAACAAGTACAGGTATGAAGGTGAAATGTAAAGTCGTTATCATTGCTGCAGGTAATGGAGTGTTTGAACCTAACCGTCCACCTGTTATGGGTATATTAGAGTATGAAAATAAGTCTGTGTTTTATAGCATAAATAAAATTTCTGATTTTCAGGATAAGACTGTAGTCATTACTGGGGGAGGAGATTCAGCAGCTGATTGGACTATAGAACTTTCTAAAGTTGCAAAAAAAATTTATGTAATACACAGAAGAAAAGAATTTCGTTGTACACCCGAAACTAGGAATAAATTAGAATTACTTGAAAGCAATGGGAAAGTAGAACTTGTAACACCATATCAACTATGTAAATTGACTGGAGATAATGGACAATTAAGTGCAGTAATAGTAAAAAATATTACTTCTATGGAAGAAAAAGGCATACACGCTGATTTTTTACTGCCGTTTTTTGGCCTCTCAATGAATTTGGGTCCAATAAATAATTGGGGATTAAAATTGGAGCATAGCAGAATAGTTGTTGACCAGACTACACTTAGGACTAATAGAGATAGGATATATGCAATCGGTGATATAGCTACTTATTTGGGAAAACTAAAGTTGATATTAAATGGTTTTGCTGAAAGCACTATGGCTTGTTATGATATATATAAAGTGATTCACAATTCTCCAATTAATTTTCAATATTCAACTTCAAGGGGATTTTATAAGAAGGGAAAGTGATTTACTTTGAACTAGTCTAGCTGTATAGTAGCTTTACGTCTTTAGTTTTATATGAGTCTACCTAGCATAGAGAATTGTAATTTTCAAGATAAGGTTGTCTTACTCAGGGTTGATTTCAATGTTCCTATAAAAAACGGAGAGGTTCATGATACCACTCGTATTCTAAGAGCGATACCTACTATTCAATACTTGACAAATGCGGATGCAAAAATCGTTATTATATCACACCTTGGACATCCAAAAACTGAAGACAACAATCTATCACTAAGAAATATAGTTGGAATATTGTCATGGTTGTTAAAAAAGGAGGTTAAGTTTATTGATAGCTGTATTGGTCAGAGAGTGCAGAGAGAAGTAAGATCAATGAATGGAGGAGATGTAGTATTGCTGGAAAATTTGAGGTTTTATAAAGAAGAAGAAAAGAACGACTCAAATTTTGCTAAACAATTGGCATCTCTAGCAGATATATATGTGAATGATGCATTTTCTTGTTCTCATAGGTCTCATGCTTCTGTTTCATGCATTACAAAATTCTTGCCTTCTTATGCAGGATTTTGCTTGCAAAATGAGTTAAAGTATCTTGAAAGAGTCATATTGTTTGATACTAAACCTGTCACTGCGATAGTTGGAGGAGATAAAGTGTCAACTAAAACAAAAATGCTTCTGAAATTAGCGGAAAGAGTTGATTATCTAGTTATTAGTGGAGCAATTGCTAATAATTTTTTATTGTTTAATGGAATAAATGTTGGGAAATCTTTTTTTCAGAGCAATGTTGATAATCTTCTATGTAGCATTATTAATGCGGCAAATAAAAATAATTGTAAAATAATTATACCTAGTGATGTTCTAGTTGCAATAAACTCTGATTACAGCATTGGCTTTTTAAGAAAAAGTGAATCCATTTTAGATGATGATATAATTTTGGATATAGGACCTCAAACTTTGAGTACAATAAGTAATGTAATAGCAAGGAGTAAAACTTTGCTATGGAATGGTCCTATTGGTGCATTTGAGCATTCAGCTTTCTTAAAAGGCACAGCAGAAGTGATGAAAATAGTGAGTAATTTAACATATCAGAAGAAATTAGTTAGTGTGATAGGAGGAGGGGATAGCCTATCTGCGATGAATGCTGTAGGCTTTACTGATAGAGACTTTACGTACGTTTCAACTGGTGGTGGAGCTTTTTTAAGCTGGCTGAGTGGCAATGAAATGCCTGGGATCACTGCACTAAAGTCAACATCGTGTTAAAACTTTTTAAAGTTACTTCTTATACTTAATTCTTTTATGATTGGTATAACGAAGTTTGTTTTTCCAATTAGGAATTACTACTTCATTAATACATATGAATTTACTTTCAATACTAGATTTAAATTATGACGGTAGGAGTAAAGTAGTACTGATGGTAGTGGCATTCCTCATTGGAAAGCACAAGTATTATATAAAATTTCGCAAAGATATCTGTGTAATTTTTTCTTGATAAGAAATTAAACTACTCTTGTATTTCCATTAGAAAAATAAGTTAGTGTGTTTCAATCTAATATGAATTATGCGGCATCTTCAAGTATATATAGTTGAAGAGCTATAAGAGCTTGATGATTATTTTGCAGGTATGAAAATTGTAATATGTGATAAACATTTTTTGAAATAGAATTTATTAAAGCTTAATTTTATATCTTGTAAAGCACTTTAGAATTAAAAAGTTATACAATATTTAGAGTTTGCTGAGGAAAGGATGTAGCTAATATACAATAGGCCATTGAAGGATATATAGAATGCTAAATTCTCTTCGTATAAGTTTATTTAATTGAAATTATTAAAGAAAGTTGCATTGTTTTCTGCATATAGAAAAATGATCAGTTTTTAGATTTGATAGAAGACAAAGAGTAAGTGAATTTTATATGAGTAACAATAAAACTAGAATATTTTTAAAGTCTAAAGCTAAAAAAAGATTGAACAATTTTTATACAATATTGCCTTAGGTTGATAAGGAGAATAGTGTAATTTGCTTCTGATAATTTAGTTTCTCAGGTTAGTTGATGAGAATTTTAAGTGGTGATTCGTTGGTCAATTTTTTGATAAACTGTTTTGTTTATCTAGAAAATTAGATTGCTTCTTAAAGTTAGTGATTTAGTGTGTTCACATGAGCTTTTCAACTGGTGTGACAGTTCTACTTTGGTTAGAAATCTGTCTGATTTCAAGTGTTTGAAAATATTTGAAAGAAATAATTTATGCCTAGTTTAAAAAAATAAATGCCATAGACTATTCTATGTGAACTAATTAAAACGTTTAAGAAAGTTTAAAGGAAGAGAATACGAGAAACATCAATCAGATTAGTTGCTTGATAGTAAGTTATTGAACAGTGACAGTAAGGTATAACAAGTAGAAAAAATTAGATAAAATAGTTAATAAAGTAAAGATACTGAGATTTAATTTAAAATAACCTGATAAGACTTGAATTGCACTTCCAAATGCTGACATCCATGAGAATAATGCTACTGCACAAACCAGTAAATTTATTATAATTTTTGGTGTATACTCATACTCTAATCTATGGTATAATTTTCTAATGAAGATTGTTGCTCTGCCTAAGTACCAATTCACTATTCCGCCAATGCTTGAGCCTAATACTCCAAAAAACAACATGAGTATTGGGTTGTAATACTGCCTAAAATGCAACATAGCATAAAACATAAAACCCTGATATATAGGTAAAATTAATGATGATACTAGATTATCTGTGAACAGCAGGAGATAATTTTCCATATAAACTTACCAAGTTGTTGTACCATCTTTGTTATCAGAAACCATGATTTTCATCCTTTTTAGCTGATTTCTTATTTGGTCTGCAGTATCGTAGTCTTTATTTTGTTTTGCTGCTTTTCTTAAAGCTACCAGTCTTTTTATCTCTTGTTGATCCATGTTAGTAGTAAACCACTCTTGGTAGCTTGATTCAAGAAGACCAATAAATCTTGCACTCTTGACGAAACTCTCAATTAATTTTAGCTTTTCGTGTTCATTACTTGTTTTATTGATTTTTGTTGCCATTTCATGTAATATAGACAAGGCTTCAGGAATATTGAGATCATTTTTCAAAGCTTCTATAAAATCTTTATAGAAATCTGCATCGCTTTTCTCGAGTTTTACTATATCTACATTCCGTAATAGACGATAAAATTTGTTTAAAGTTTCCTGTGATTCACAAATAACGTCTTTTGTCCAATTGAGTGGCTTTCTATAATGAGTTTTAAACAGTGCGTGACGTATTACTTCTCCCTTTATTCCACTATTGAGCAAATCTCTTACTTTAACTATGTTAAATAAAGACTTGCTCATTTTTTCTTCGTTTACTGTCAAAAAGCCATTGTGTATCCAGTATTTTGCAAATATTGACTCGGAAAACACAGATTTGCTTTGTGCAATTTCGTTATCATGATGAGGGAATTGCAAATCTATGCCTCCGCCATGGATATCGAAATTTTTACCAAGGTATGCATATGACATTGCCGAGCATTCTATGTGCCATCCAGGCCTTCCTTCTCCCCATGGACTATCCCAGTAACTTGAAAGCTTATAGTCAATATTGTTTGCTGGCTTCCACAGTATAAAATCTCCTGGGTGTTTTTTATTCTTACCAATTTCAACTCTGCTACCATGATTTAATTCACTAATTTTTTTTCCTGATAAAATACCGTATTCAGGATAAGATTCAATACTAAAATATATATATTTATTAGATTCATAGGCATGATCAGATAACAACAAATGTTCAATTAATTTGATGATGCAATCTATACTTTCTGTTGCTTTTGGCTCATGTGTTGGCTCTACACAATTTAGACTTTTCATGTCTTCATGAAAAGCCTTAGTGTAATACTTAGCTATGCTTTCTATGCTGCTATTTTTCTTACTTGCTGCATTAATTATCTTATCGTCAATATCAGTTATGTTGCGTACATAAGTGACTTTGCTATAGTAAGATTTAAGTAACTGGAATAGCACATCGTAAGTAACAGCAGAACGTGCATTTCCTATGTGGGCCATATCATATACAGTTGGACCACAAACATACATTTTTACGTGGTCTCTGTTAATTGGTGTAAAGAATTCTTTTTTCTTTGTTAAAGTATTGTAAAGCCTAACCATATACAAAACTTTTTAGAAAAGAAAATGCTCCAATTATGAGCTGTGGTCCTTCAACTATTACAACAAGAGTAAGTAATAAACCACATAAAGATGCTAAAACTCCCAATATGGAAAGAAGTCCGTCCTTACTAGTGATACCTAGTGAAATAAGAGTCGTGCCAATTGCAGGAATAAAATTAGTTAAAGGCAGTGGAATAGCTATCGATAATGCGCAAAGCAACATTATGAAAGCTAGAATCTTCTCACCAGGTCCATAAAAAATAAATGGTATTCTTGGTTTCGTGAATTTTTCTATTTTTTTTAATGCATATGAAGTTTTCTCTACTACAAGAGCTAATGTTGAGAATTGAAAAGATTTTCTTTCTAACCAATGCGGCATCCAAGGAGAGTGAAATCCAAGCAAGAGCTGCAGTGAGAATAGAATTAGAGGTATAGAAAGAATAGTTGTATAACCAGGTGGAACAGGTATTGGTACTGATAGTGGCAAAGAGAAAATGATTATTAAAATTCCAAAACCACGTTCTTGCAAGGCAATTTTAATATCAAACAACGTCACTTTGTCAGTATTAGCAGTGCTAGTACCTGCAACTTCTTTTAAGATATCAGAAACCAATTTTTTATTTTTAGTTATTCTCTCATTTTTTTGCACATTTATCCTTGGACAAAATTATTCCTTTTAGCTAGCATAATTATTGCTATATTTCAACATTCATTCTGCATTCGTATCAAGTATTTACCTTGTGTTAAGGTATTATAGAGTTTAACCACGCACAAAGCTTTTTAGAACAGACAATACTTCTATTATAAACTGTGGTCCTTTGGTTATTATAATAATAGTAAGCAGTAGCGCACACAATGATATTAAAACTCCTAGCATAGAAAGTAGCCCGTCTCTGCCAATAATACCAAGCGAAATAAAAGTTGTACCAATTGCAGGGAGAAAGTGAGTAAAGGGTAATGGAAGAGCTATTATTATAGCACAGAGTAACGTCATAAAAGCTAGAATCTTCTCACCAGGTCCATAAAAAATGAAAGATAATCTTGGTCTCATGAATTTTTCTATTTTTCTTAACATAGGTATAATTTTTCCTACTATGAGAATTACTGTTGAACGCTTAAAAGCTTTTCTTTCTAACCAACAAGGAATCCAAAGAGAATTGGACCCAAATAAAAGCTGTAGTGAAAATAAAATTAAAGGTATAGAAAGGACCGTTGTATAGCCAGGCGGGACAGGTATAGGTAGTGAAAGTGGCAAGGAGAAAATAATTATTAAAGCACCAAAACTACGCTTGTGTAAAGCTGCTCTAATGTCAAATAGCGTTATTTTATTGCTGTTAGCATTATTAACTTCTGCGATTTCTTTTAGAATGTCAGAGGCTAACTTATTTTTAGACATCTTCTCACCTCTTTACACTTTTATCTTTAATTATAGTTACTAATTTGAAATTAACATGATTGTTACTGTATTTCAACCCATATTTTTATCTTGGCTGAATTTTTAGACAAATGACACGCACTAAGTGCGTGCCAAAAATATTAGGACGCTAACGGTCTGGTTCGTTGGATGATAATTTCTCTGAATCCTTAAGTTCTTGTTTAAGGTTTTTAATGCCTTTACCTAAATCACTCATTACTTGTGGTAACCTGCCTGCACCAAACAGAACTAAGATTATTATCAAGACTAGAAACAATTGCCATGGCCCTAAGCTCATTTGCACCTCCATTATAGAAACATAAAATTTTAGATAAAAATACTTGACTGGGATCAAGTAGCACATAGATTATACTACTTTTATCTGTCTACAGGTCAAAATTTTTTAATCTATTTTTTAATAATTTTGGACTTGGTTGCTTTTAGCAATAAATATGTGTTAAGTGATTCTGCAGTTTTTTATTAATGAATAGAGTCGCAATTCTCAATACTTCTTGTGGATTATTACCATATTTAGTACAGCAGCATTTTTACTTCTAGAATAATATGTGATGTTTTATTTGATACTTAAGAAGTTTATCTAAATTAGAAAAATATCTCATCAGCAAAATAACTTCAGGATTTTGTGCTACCCGACACCCCCCTTCCTGTTACAACTAATTGTTATTAGTCTCCCAATGTGCCGTTAGAGTATGTATTTTTATATTTTCTACACTTAAATAGCTTCAAGATCCCTAGTACAGTGGTCCTTCTTTTTTTAGGAGACTACACAACACAAGGTTGCGTTTTTGCTACTGTTTTGTGGTGAGATAGTGCAGAGGTATTGAAATAAATATGTCATTAACTTTCTGCTAATCTATTATTTATAGAAATGGTGCAAGATTTTAGATTTTTTATTCCTGAAATTAATTTCAAAATCGTTATCTTGCTGTAACCTCAGTCTACTAATAAACACACAATATCTACTTGTCTTCCTTCAATATTTATTGCTTAAAGCAAAATCACCTTTGATTATTATAATAAGTAACTTGTGCTATTAATTAGCATCAACTGAAATTTTATTATAAAATATAATAGCATTATATTAAGTGAATGTATTGAAATGTTTTATTTATAAACTTATTCTGCAAAAGATCTAAAAAATAAGGTTTTTGCTACGGTTGTGCTAATGATGGGAATACGTGGGACTATAGCTCAGTAGGATAGAGCATTGGATTCCTAATCCGAAGGCCGTGCGTTCAAATCGCACTAGTCCCACCACAATGCTTTATGGCTTGTTATGCTTTTTCATAGTTAAATTTGCAATTGAATAAGTATTGTAATTTGAGGCATAATAGGTGATGTTATACAAGTAGCTGACACTAAAATCTAGGTAAATAGATTATAATGTTGCATTTAAAATTTCACCGTTTGTTGTAAAAATAAACACTTCTTCATAGGTTACTTTAATATCCAAAGAATTTCAGTGAAGAAAGACAAGAAAATCTGATGTAACTAGTCATTCACTACTTATCTGTTTTTATATAGTAATTTTCAGTGCTTTTGACCGCTAGCTGAAATGCAAAATAATATGATGTGTCAGGTTACGTTAACCTTTTACCATAAGTCTATCACAAAGATAGCACTAAGATCAGTACCAGATTCAGTAACAAGAGTAGTTGGTAAGATTTATCAGCAGTTTTATTACTACAGTTAAGCTGTTTAAGATATGTGATGAAAATTTTACCTACGTTTGCTCTGATTTAAGTAAACTCTATGTTTAGTATCTATTTATTAAAGCTAAGAATGTTTATGCTAAAATCTTAACACCTCTACCACACCATGCTTCTGTATCAGAAGGAAAGCAAACAGAAAAATATTTGTTTCAAGTATACTCGATCTTTATCTCTTTTATTTATTATTAGGATTCCAGCTTCTATAGTAACTTTTTACTTCTTGCTTTGAATTACACATGACTTTTGTGCCTGTAAAGTTAGTGATATGTTTTACCTTCGTTTTTTTTTCGTTAACTGGCACTGTGTTATCAGTGTAATGAACCCATATATGCCATTCTGGAGGAATTGTTGTAGGATCTGGAGTATTTTTATATATAACCCACCTTTTTCCTGTACTTGACTTATAGTAAAAGTTTTCATTTTTATCTCTTCCTACAAATTGATCTTCTCTTCGTAATAAAGATTTTACTGCATTACAAATTTTAGATAACATAAAACTATTAAAACAATAGGTATTATATATCTACTACTTTAGTAATCCATTAGCAACAATTTAATGCACTTACCAATTT
Organism: Wolbachia endosymbiont of Cruorifilaria tuberocauda; assembly: GCF_013365475.1. Classification (GTDB taxonomy): domain Bacteria; phylum Pseudomonadota; class Alphaproteobacteria; order Rickettsiales; family Anaplasmataceae; genus Wolbachia. The sequence continues at coordinate 834,301 of NZ_CP046579.1, read as the reverse complement.
TACAAGTTGTTATGCCAATAATTACATCGACGTTTTGCTTTCTTGTTAGAGAACATAGAATATCCTGGTTTATCTCTTTTATCACAACAGCAGTTACTTTTCTTATCTCGTTGAAACTACTCATGATAACTTATAATGGTGAAGTTATAACTTATTATCTTGGAGATTGGGCTCCTACATATGGAATAGAGCTGAGGATTGATATTCTAAATTCCTTAATTTTGACTTTAGTGAATTTTATAGCGCTAATAAGTGTTCTTTATAGTTTTTATATTAACAAAAAGGAGATTAGCAAAAACAAAATAACTGGCTTCTATTCTTTGTTTTTATTGTGCTTAAGTGGGCTACTTGGGATTTTAGTAACAAATGACATATTTAATCTTTATGTTTTTTTAGAGGTTACATCTCTTTCTTCTTATGCGCTAGTTTCAATGGGAAAAGAGAGGAGAGCTCTAGTTGCAGCGTTGGAATATCTGATTAGTGGAACAGTGGGTGCAACATTTTATTTGCTTGGTATTGGGCTTTTGTATTCCATGACTGGTACGCTGAATATGTCTGATATGGCTAAGAAAATAGTACCTCTATATGATAATAACATTGTAAAGCTTGGTACATTATTCATTTTTGTTAGTCTATTAACCAAGATGGCATTATTTCCATTGAGTAAGTGGCTGATTGATTCATACAGTGAGGCTCCAAGTTTTATTAGTGTGTTTTTCTCGGGCACAGTAACTAAAGTCATCATATATGTTTTTATTAGAATTTTTTATGCTGTTTTTCACCAAAACTTTTTTTTATTCAAACCACCATTGAACAATGTAACAGTTGTGCTTGCGCTTTGTTCTATTATATTTGGGTCAGTATCTGCAATAACCGCGAAAGATATGAGAAGATTATTTGCTAGCTCCAGCATTAGCCAGGTCGGCTATATAATTTTAATGCTTAGTTTGAACTCGAAAGCAGGCTTGTTTGCAGCAATTTTTCATACAATAAATCACAGTATAATAAAAACTTCTTTATTCATGGCTGTAGGGTGCATTTCTTATAAATTTGATTCCACAAAAGTGGAGAATTTATCAGGACTGAAGAAATCAATGCCTTGTATAACATTTATGTCTACTCTACTTGGATTAGCGTTGATTGGTATGCCTTTAACAGGTGGTTTCGTAAGTAAGTGGTATATGATGAAAGCGATTATTGAATCTCATGCATGGGTTTCTCTTATAGTTTTTGCTGCTGGTTCTTTGCTTACATTGATATATACATGGCAGATAATAGAAAAGATGTATTTTAAAAATGATCTAATGTTACATGCTGGAATAATAGATAGCTATGTTAACAAAGTGCCATTATCTATGCTTTTTTGTCTGTCATTTATGACTATTCTAACAGTAATAATTGGAGTATATAGTAGTCCGATTTGTTTATTAGTTGAGAGATTGGTTTTTTGATTTTGATCTTACTCCATATTTTACTATTACTATATTGTGATACACTAAGAAATAAGGGCTTTCACTATGAATAACAGATTAAAAAATATTTATTTGTTATTAATCATTAATGTAATAGCTCTGTTTTGTGTTGGCATTATTATTCAATACTCCTCTTCAGGAGGAAATTGGGTACCATTTGCAATTCATCAGCTAGTTATATTTGCTTCCTTTTTTCCGCTGGCTATAGCCATGTCATTTATAGAGCTAGACTTTTATCTGAGGTATGCTTATTTTTTCTATATAGTAACAGTGATTACATTATCAATAGTGAGTTTTTTTGGGTTGCCTATCATGGGTTCAACAAGGTGGATAAGAATTGGATCATTTAGTTTACAACCATCAGAATTTGCAAAATTGGGATTAATACTTGCACTTGCTCGTTATTTTAATAAGCAAAGTGTGTACAAAATGATGGAATTTCAAAAATTATTTAAGGCACTTATAGCTATTTTCCTACCTATACTCTTGGTATTAAAACAACCTAATTTAGGTACAGCTATGGTAATGTTTTTTATAGGGACATCAATTATGTTTACTTCGATAGTAAGAAGGTTACATTTAGTAGTTTTCGGAATACTTGGAGTTCTTATAGTGCCATCTGTTTGTTTCTTCTTCCGTCCCTATCATAAGAAAAGGATATTATCGTTTTTGGATTCATCATCAGATCCACTTGGGATAGGTTATAGCGCACAGCAATCTCAGATAGCTATTGGTTCAGGAGGATTACTTGGCAAAGGCTTGTCAAGAGGAAGTCAAACCCAGCTTGGGTTTTTACCAGAAAGTCATACAGATTTTGCTTTTGCAGTACTCAGTGAAGAATGGGGGTTTTTAGGTAGCATAACTTTGATTTTCCTTTATAATATGTTGCTTACTATAATATTCTCTATTGCATACAGATCGAGAAATTACTTTTATAAGTTAGTATCTATAGGGATCTTTGCTTTTTTTAGTGCTCATTTCTTCATAAACGTTGGAATGACAATAGGTCTTTTACCTGTAATAGGTGATCCATTACCATTCATATCCTATGGAGGAAGTACAACTGCTACAAGTTTAATGTGCATAGGGTTGCTGCTTAATTGTGTAGCTTCTGAAAAGAATTTAAGGCTGAGCTCTCGCTTCTATCTGCAGTAAGTTAAAGGCACAATAATATTCAATACTCAATATGCTTGCCTTATCAAAGCTTTAGTTTGCTTTCTTTATATTTCAATCTCTCTAGTTTCTTTAAATTTTTACATGGACTGATTGTTTTTATACCTATTGCTTCTTTAGGATAGCTACTTAGTGCGCATTCCTACTATAAGAAGAACTAAAGTGGTAAACACTAGAAGACTACCTTCCCTAACTTTTTCCTGTATAAATAACAACATTATAGCTTGTATTACTCTCGTTACAGTATAAAAAATTTATAATATGCGTATCAGAATCTTGGATATACTGAATAAGCTCTAGTGAAGTATTAAATCTTATTTTTATAGTCCTTACATGGAAAATAGTGATAAGCTTATATTATATAAAACCAAAAGTTTATTGATATATAGTAAATGAAAAGTTTACAACTAGATAAAATACAGAATGATGTAGAAAATATTTGGGAAAATAGAAATGAGTTCATTAATCATAATACAAAAATAGCAGCAAGGACAATAATCAGAAGAATAATAAAACTGCTTGGCTGTGGTAAAATTAGAGTAGCAGAAAAGCTGTCAGACGGGAAGTGGGTAGTGCATGTGTGGATAAAGCAGGCAATATTATTATACTTCCTTACTGAAAAGAGTAGAACAATAGGTAATAACAATTGGTGGTTTGATAAGGTTAACAGTAAGTTTGATAAATGGAATGAAGAAAAGTTTCGCAAATTTAAAATTAGAACAGTTCCTGGATGTTTTGTTCGTAGGTCTGCTTATATAGGTGCAAATACTGTTCTTATGCCAAGCTTCATTAATGTTGGTGCTTACATCGGTTCTGGCACAATGATAGATACCTGGGCAACAGTTGGTAGCTGTGCACAAGTAGGCAAGAATTGTCATATTTCTGGAGGAGTAGGAATTGGTGGAGTTTTGGAGCCTATTCAAGCTTCTCCGGTTATTGTAGAGGATAATTGTTTTATAGGTGCGCGTAGTGAGGTAGCTGAAGGCATTATAATAAGAGAAGGGTCAGTTTTAGGTATGGGAGTTTTTATTGGCGCATCAACAAAAATTGTTGATAGAGAAACCGGTGAGGTACTTTACGGTGAAGTTCCACCTTACTCTGTAGTAGTACCAGGATCTACTTCATCTAAAAATAATACTTCAACCTATTGTGCAGTTATAATAAAAAAAGTAGATGCAAAAACAAGATTGAAGACTTCTGTAAATGAGATATTGAGGAGTTAAGTTATATATTTATAATATAATAACATACACTATATTATGTAGTTTTGTTCATTTTTTTATAATTATATATCGGTACTGGCTTAACTTGAATGATTTGCTAACCTTACAGCTGTGTCAGTGAAAATTCACAGTATTCATCTAGAGATTTACGTTATTTAAAATGTGTTATGTATAAGATAGACACATCAAAGTTGTACTTCTTCTTACTTATGACATACTGTGCAGTATAATTATAGTTACTACATTATTAGTTCACTTAGGTCATCCCGACTAAAATATGGAACTAACGTAGTTGATAACTTTGCAGTATAACTATTACCTTCACACTAAGGTGAATTGTTACATATTTGTAATATGTAATACCTATGTGAATAAAATTTGGGTCTCATAGAGAAATCTGTAGGAAAGTAGCATATTATTTTTTATTGTTTATTTTATTGCTATTGCTAGCTACAGTAATAGCATATGCACACAACTCTGAAAAAGGGATTCCATTCTCTTTAGATAATTTGTACAATTTTTGTAAGCCTTCTTTTACTTTACTAGGAATATTACCTCCACGTTCTTTTGTAAGCCAAGAATCTTGATAATAAATCGGATGAGTGTCACTTTTTGGGTTTCCTATATATATCGTGAAAGGTGAAATTTGGCCTCTGAAGTTACATTGTACGGTAAATTTTTTTATAGAGCAAGACATCTAAAAACCTATAACTCTCTTTTTGATTTGTTTTGTAATAGGTATAGTAGATGGCTTATTTATACAATCCTGTCTACTGATAACATTTTTTTTACATCTGAGAAATTTAAGAACTTCATGCCTTCTTAATTCTGATTCTTTTGCTACTCTCATGCCATGCTTTACCATGATATTGGCATGTACTAACACTTCTTTTACTAATTTTAGATCACTGTTCATCATTTGAACTAGTGCTTGGAATACTTCCACTAAAGTTAACCCATCAGCACTTATAACCTTGTTTTTTGTAAAATTAACAATTTCCTCAAGTTTATGTTCAGTGCTACTACTTGGATTTGTAATAGTAATATAATTGATATTATGATCATCCATAGTTAAAGACTATTGTAATAAGCCATTAAGTTTATACTATACAATATAAATACTCTATAAATTTGTTTGTGACACAATAATTTAATGTTTACTTGTGATATACTCTCTTACGTGTATAAATTAATTGATAAAAACCAAGGATCGATATCTATTAGTGAATTCATGAGTGCTGTCTTATACCATAAAAAATATGGCTATTACATGAATAGATCTCCACTTGGGAAAAATAGTGACTTTATCACTGCACCTGAAATTAGTCAATTATTTGGTGAAATAATTGCAGTTTGGGTAATGTATACATGGGAAAAATTAGGAGAACCACCAGAATTTTCTCTAGTTGAACTTGGGCCAGGTAAAGGGACACTTATCCATGATATAGCAAGAGTCACCAAAAAGTACAGCAATTTTTTTAGATCTATGGCCATTCATCTAATTGAAATCAGCCCTGTTTTACAGGAGATACAAAAAAAAAACTAAAAAAATTAAATGTTAATTGGCATTTGGATATTAGTAGCTTACCTAAGCAGCCAACTATTTTTTTAGCAAATGAATTTTTTGATGCTCTTCCTATAGATCAGTTTGTATATCATAACGGAGAATGGTATGAAAATAGAGTAGGGAAACGGAGTGATATGGTATCATTCCAGTGCTTAATACTAAAATCCAGAAGAAAAGGATCTAATATTTCAATATCACCTACTAAGGTAACGAATATAAAATTTTTTAGTGGAGCAGTAATGGAAGTCTGTTCAGCTGGAGCTGAAATATTAAAGAAACTTGAAGAAAAAATAGTTAATAACAGAGGAGCTGCTATAATTATAGATTATGGGTATGTGCATTCTACGTACAGAAGTACTTTACAGTCTGTAGGACAACATAAGTATGTCAATTTTCTTGAAAATATTGGCAATAGTGATATTACTGCGCTTGTAGACTTCCAGGCATTGAGGGATTCATTAAAACACTTGAATTGTGAAATTTTAACTCAAAGGGAGTTTTTATATCTTTTTGGTATAAAGGAAAGAATGCAGGTCTTAATGAAGAATGCAAACAATGAACAGAAAGATAAGATCTTTAGTGAGTTTCTAAGGTTAACTGAAAATATGGGCACTCTCTTTAAGGTAATGTTAATTAGTAGTTAGTAGCATTCTATATTGGGTTAAACGTAATAAAAATTCTCTAAGCAGCTAAAATCCAATATAACCTTTTTATACATTCATCTCTACCAAGAATTACCATTATATCTATAATACCAGGTGCACACATTATTCCTGTTATAGGAGCACGCAATGAATGGTACACATCACTCAGTTTAATGCTGTGTAGCTTTGAAAACTCTTTAATTTGAGAAAGCAAAAACTTTTTATTCCAGCTTTTATTATCAATCTTTGAAAGAAGTGATGCAAGCAGCTTAATTGTATTAAAATTTGATTTAACAGTCTGCTTCGCATTTTCGTTTAGATCAAGCGGCGGATCTTTAATGTAGAACTGTGCCAAATTTAGTAATTCAGTTAAGTACTTTGCTCTTTTTTTTAGTTCTGTTAGTCCTTGTAGTAAATAGTTCTTTTTCTTGTCAGTTAGATTGTTTTTTCTAAGTATTAGAGTGAGAATATCTTCATTGCTCATATTATTAATATAATGATTATTTAAATATTCTAGCTTTTTAAGATCTAGGCGTGATGGTGAACGACTAATGCTTTCTAAATTAAACCACTCTACTGCTTGCTTATCACTAATAATTTCATCATCTCCGTGACTCCAGCCAAGTCTCAGTAAGTAATTGCGCATTGTTTTCGGCAGTATTCCCATTTTTTCGTAAAAACAAATGCTTGTTGCACCATGCCTTTTAGACAGCTTATTTCCATCTTCCTGATGAATAAGCGGCACATGAGCAAAGCGCGGAATATTAAAATCAAGAGCCTGATATATCAGTAATTGTTTAAAAGTATTAGTGAGGTGATCGGAACCGCGTATTATGTCAGTTATTCCAGCATCATGATCATCAACCACAACGGCAAAAATATATGTTGGAGTAGTGTTAGAACGTAAAATTACTATATCATCAAATTGGTCACTATTTACTTTAATTTGACCGTATATTTTATCGTCAACAAGGATATCTTCTGAATCTGGGACCTTAAATCGAATAACAGGCTTTACATTATCTGCTATTACATTATCACAGATATGCTTATGTATCTTTCCTTTCTCTCTTATCTTTGCCTGTTCCATCACAACTGTATTTTCAGGACAATAACAGTGATACGCTTTACCTTTCTTAACTAAAAGATTTGCAACTTCAATGTGCCGCATAATCCTTTTTGACTGGTAGACTATTTCTTCATCATAATTCATACCAAGCCATTTTATCCCATCTATTATTGCACCAATTGCTTCCTTTGTTGAGCGTTTTCTGTCAGTATCCTCAATCCTCAGTAAAAACTTACCACCGTGATGCTTTGCGTAGAGCCAATTAAATAAAGCAGTACGAGCTCCACCGATATGTAAAAATCCTGTTGGTGATGGAGCAAACCTAGTAACTACTTCTGGCATGTTTGTTTATTATATAGTGATGTGAATGATAATAAATAGGATTCATGTTTATAGCAATTTATAATTTCTTTATTCTAAAAAAATAAAGTTGTGTTTGTTTCCTATAAACTTAGTGCATATCTGATAGAAGTTGTAATTTATTTTATATGGTGAGTAAGTAGAGGAATTTCACTACCTATTTTCGAAAAGAGAGCATTAGTTAGAAGAGAGTGTTAAGAGTAAGGTTAGAAAAGTAAAAGAAGATAAAAATACCATAGTAAATCTTAATGTTAAGTAACATTTAAAGAGTAGTTTAGTTATGACATAGGTTTAGAAATTTCTTATTGTTGATAATGTATAGATTTGCTTTCTTAGCTTAAGGAAGTAAACTTGTGCATGGCGAAAAAAAAGTACAGTAAAATTTTAATAGCAAATAGGGGGAAATTGCTTGCAGAATTATCAGAACTGCCCATAAGATGGGCATATCTTGTGCATGTGTATATTCAGATGCAGATATAAATTCTGTATATGTAAGACAAGCAGACGAATCTAGGTATATTGGTCCTTCGCTTTCTTGCATGAGCTACTTAAGCATCGAAAAGATATGCAAAGCAGCAATTGAAATGGGTGTACAGGCAGTTCATCCTGGTTATGGTTTTTTGGCAGAAAATCCAGATTTTCCTCGTGTTTTACAGAAACATAACATAGCCTTTATTGGCCCAAGTGCTGAAATAATAGAAGTAATAGCTAACAAAATAACAGCAAAAGAAGCAGCAAAAAAGGCTGGAGTCAATGCAGTACCTGGGTATGTAGGGAAAATTAGCAATGCTTCTCATGCAGCTAGCGTTGCTGAGGAAATTGGGTTTCCTATTATATTGAAAGCGGCTTCAGGTGGTGGTGGTAAAGGCATGAGAATCGTGAACTCCAGGGAGGAGATTGAGCTAGCATTTACATCTGCAACAAATGAGGCAGAAAAAAATTTTAATGATAGAAGTATCTTTATGGAAAAGTATATAGAGTTATCACGGCATATTGAAGTACAAATTATAGCAGATAAGTATGGAAATGCAGTGTGTCTTGGAGAAAGAGAGTGTTCGTTACAAAGAAATAACCAAAAAGTAATAGAAGAAACTCCAAGCCCATTTATTAGTGATAAGATAAGGCAAGAAATGTATGATAAATGTATTTCTTTAGCAAAGGAAGTAGGTTATTTTTCAGCTGGCACTATTGAATTTATTGTAGATAATGATCAAAATTTCTATTTTCTTGAGGTAAATACAAGATTACAGGTTGAGCATCCAGTAACAGAGTTTGTAACAGGAGTTGATATAGTAGAAGAAATGATTAGAATCTCCTGGGGAGAAAAATTAAGGTTCAGTCAAGATGATATCAAGCTTACTGGTTCTGCAATAGAAAGTAGGATTTGTGCTGAAGATCCATCTAGGAGATTTTTCCCCTCTAGTGGAAGGATAAAGTATTATGATAAACCAGATAGAGATTTTTCTATTCTAGTATCACGTGCTGGGGTGATACTAGGTAGTGGTGCCGTTGAGCTTTCACCAAAGCGGTCACCACGCAAAGATTTTGATAACTGCATAAGGATAGATGATGGGATTGTTGCAGGGTCAGAGGTTAGCGTATTCTATGATTCAATGATTACAAAAGTGATAACGTATGGGAAAGATAGAATAGAAGCAATCAGCAGAATGCAAGAAGCATTGTCTGAGTGTTATATAGAAGGAGTTGCAAATAACATAGAATTTCTAGAATCCATCTTTCATCATCCAAGTTTTGTTGCAGCAAAACTCTATACAAGATTCATTTCAGATTATTATCCAAATGGTTTCTATGGTGATTTTGTTACAGAAGAATATATTAAAATGTTTATTTTTACTGCGCTATATGTTTATTTAGAAAATGAGGAGAAGTGCTATTATAAAGCAGTAAATGAAACACCTTTAATGTCATTCCACCGTGTTGGGGAATCCAGAAAAAAAGAGTTGCTACCAATAACGACTACTCAAATGGCAACTTGTGATACTAAGATGAGACATAGTAATATTGTATCAATATCTGATGATGTTGAGGTTACGAATAGCAGTGCAAGGGATTTATTTATAGTAAGAATAAATGACAATGAATACTCTGTAAATGCGAGGTACCAAAATAATGCATTAACAATGGTGTATAACCACAATATATACTCTGCAATAGGCAGGTGGAAATTAAGTTATAGGTTGCTATGTGTAATAATCAATGCTGATAACGTCGTAACTTTTAAGGTACAGAGACAGGACAATAGACTCTTTATAAGACATGCTGGAATGCAAGCTGAGTGTTATGTATTCAAACCTCACGTAGCTGAATTGGATAAATTCATACTTAGTAATAAGAAAGAAAGAATTGCAGTAGATGTTGTAAAATCTCCAATATCTGGTTTGTTAGTTAAATTACATGTAAATGTAGGAGACCAAGTGGTAGTAGGACAACCTTTATTTATTGTGGAAGCAATGAAAATGGAGAATATTATATGCGCTGAATCAGAAATGGTGATAAAACATATTCCGGTTCAAGAAGGGAACAATATACAAGTTGGTGATGTGATTTGTTTTCTTAAATAGCATAAAAAGTATATGCCTGATCCAAATAAGATAAATGAAAACATTTGATGAGCTATTGCAACAGATGTTGGCACATGCAGCAATAAAGTAACCGTTCCTAAGGTTATCTGAATGATAACTGAGAGTAGCATAACATATACTGGTTTTGTGCTGATGTTTTTTATTGTGAGTATTATTGTCAGAACTAATATTAATAATGCTAGTACTCGGTGTATAAATTGCACTGTCACTACATTTTCAAAGAAATTGGTCCATATAGGCTGCAAGGAAAATAAATTTTCTGGAACGATTCGCTTATTCATTAGTGGAAAGGTGTTGTAAATTAGCCCAGCATTTAGCCCCGCAACAAAAGCTCCGAAGGCTATTTGCATAGCAATTAGGATCAAAATAAGTATTGTACAATATGTACTATAATTAGTAAAACGGAACCCTGTTACATGAGTATATGATACATGACTGTACTTGTGCCTACCTTTGAAGATGAATTGTACAGTAACTTGTTTCATTTCAATGCTTGGCACTGAAATCCAGCTTTTATTATGTAGACGGTTAATGTATTGATTTAAGATTAAATTTTCTAAGTTCCAGTGTCTAGATACTGATGTGGTACCCCCCTTGGCAAAAATTACTCTTATATCACACTGTTTGTATAGTTGAGTGCATGACATTTTGGTATATATCTGGTAATCAAAAAATTGATATGATAATAATGCGAAAATAGCAAGGGCTAATAACAAGTGAAGTGCAAGTCTGTAATGGCTAATATTGGGTTCAGAAACCAGACCACTTTTAACCATATACCAACCAGCAAGTGCTTGCAATACCATAAGCAATAGTACTATAGATAACCTTATCACTGCTTTCTTAGATATTCTTTTTTTCAATAGAAAATATGTAAATGGCAGAGCAAAAGCTAATCCTGTTATCCTCGCAACTAGCCTGTGTATGTATTCTATTAAGTATATAATACGAAACTCTTCTGTACTAATATTATAGTTAAACACTTTATATTCAGGCGTAACTTCATACTTTAATCTTTCTTGCAACCAATCTTGTTCGCTCAGTGGAGGTAATATTCCAATAATAGGGTTCCACTCTGTAATTGACAATCCGGCTTTTGAAAGTCTAGTAACCCCACCAATCCCCACCATGAGGAGTACCATGATAGAACAGAAGGAAAGCCAAATAATTACAGATTTTGATTGTTTTTGTCTCCTTGATGAGGATGAATAATAAGTTTTCATGTCGAGAAGAGCTGAGAATCTATGTAGATGATATAGATAGAAGAAAATACTGATACTGTATAAAAGTGTAGTAACATCTTTTGCAGATTGACAGTTATTATTAAAAGAGTCAAGATTGATGAGAACAATAAAAATGAAGTAGTAAAAAGTATAAGTAAAAATTCAAAATTACTAAAAAGTTTAGATAATGAAATTTATTTCAGTTTAGTGTGTTTATAAAGTGGCCTGTGCTTTTTTAACTTGATAATATAAGTTTGCATATATAACTTTGATCTAACATATTTCTTGTCTACTATAAATAAGTAGAACAGTTAGCAGTTTCTTTGATATTGTAGTATCAGAAATACTGATTAATGAAGAATATTAACCTTACAAATCATTACATACTTGTTGATAAAGCATCTCTAGTGAATCTAGCTTAACTGCTCTTTATAACTAAGTTAAAAAATGAAATAAAATAAGGCATAAATAATTCTTGGTTGTTTTCAGCTACAACACTTTACTTTCTTCCATACAGTGAGCCAGATCAAGAAAGGTAAACCTATCTCTTACTGTAAACGCAATACTGACCGCTTTGCAATACTGCTCTTCATCCCAACCTAGGTGTTCTGGTAAGTGTGGGATTGATAAATCTTCAAATATTTTCTGTAAGCGTTTTGCAGGCAACAGATTTTGCTTAATCAAGCTGGAAATATTATTCCATTCACTATGGATGACTTCTTTGATTCTTTGCTGTAGAATTTGCTTCTGTTTTAGGATTTTCATGAATTCGGTATTACCGAAATGTTCGGCTAAGTCTTCTGACATCCAGGTAGTATGATGCTGATTCATCTTCTGAACTTTAGCACTTAATGTTGGAATAATGCTAAAATAGTTTATTGGTTTAATAATGGGATTTTGTATTGATAGTATTTTTTCCTGCAAATTAGCCATGGTAATCATTGTGACAGCAATCTTCTCACCATGTAATGAGAAAGAATAATCCTTTGTCACCATTTCCATGGTATGAGCTATCATATGCTCCCCTTGACTTGCAGAGTAGCTGCCTTTTGAAATCGCCATTCCAAGCCCTGAAATAAGTAAAGCTTCCATAAGAAATATGGTCACTTTTTTGCTCCTTTTCGCAAGAGCAAGGTATTCCTTAAGTAAAATTTCCTCCAGATCACGAACAAGTGTAAAAGGTAATTCATTATATTCCGTGCCAAGCAATAGATGAGATAAAAGCCAATCAGCTTGTACTGTTGAACGACAAATAAAGTCTGCAAATCCACTTAACGTTAGACGAAGTGGTGCATTGGTAATTATATTAGTATCAATGCATATTGCCTTTGGAAGGTGTGCTACGAAAGATTTTTTATATCCATTTGCTAAGATAGAAGCGTTTGCAGAAGTATATCCATTCATAGAAGCAGCTGTTGGAAAAGATATGTAATTTTTACCCTCAAGATAGCTTGCATATTTACAGATATCGTTAACAGTACCACTTCCAAAAGCAACTATCAAGTCACTATCTTTTGACTTATTTCTGACTAAATCAACTGTTTCGAGAGATGCTGCTCTGTTCAGAGTCATTTCTTTGCACGGTATCATTCCATAGCTTGGTACTGGAATCCATACTCTTTTTTCTTTGATCTTAACGTTGGAGTTTTGAGATGATAAAACTTTAGAAGTATTCAAAATGACATATGGTTTTGCAATAGGCTTAATAACATTACTAGGAATAATTAAGTGAGAAATCTTGCTGAATATTTTCTTGCTCAAGAATTCTGCTGTATTTTCATCAGCAACTAAAAAAATATCATTTCCATATTGCATGCATATTTCATACATGTTATCAACAAGGTGATGACCTACTATTACCTCCTTTATAAGAGTCTGTTTTACTTGGTGTAATATTTGTTTTAAATAATGCATAGAATGCTTACAATATAGTAATATCAGTATTTTAAAATTGACATGAAAATTGATCCAGTAGAGCTAACTAAGAAGTTAATTTCTTTTAGGAGTATAACACCAAAAGATGATGGAGCAATAGAGTATATAGCAAAAATTCTTAAGAAAAATGGCTTTAAGTGTGAGATTTTGGAATTTGGCAATAGCGAAGATAAAGTTAAAAGTCTCTATGCAAAATATACAAACGGAGTACCAAATTTATGTTTTGCTGGACATGTTGATGTTGCTCCACCAGGTCAGTTGAAAGACTGGGTATATGATCCATTCAACCCAAAAATTAGAGATGGGATACTGTATGGAAGAGGAGCAGCTGATATGAAAAGCGGAGTAGCTGCATTTATTGCCGCTATGGTGAACTTTATTATAGGGGAATTTCAGTTTAATGGTTCGATAAGTGCATTAATCACCAGTGCTGAAGAAAGTATGGAGGAACATGGAACAAAAGCAGTTTTAGAATGGATGGAAAGTAAACAAAAAAAGATGGATTATTGTATAGTTGCTGAACCAACTAGTAGTGAGAGATTAGGTGATACTATAAAGATAGGTAGAAGAGGGTCTGCAACATTCAAATTAATTTGCTATGGAAAGCAAGGACACGTTGCCTATCCAGAACTAGCTGATAATCCAATATATAAGATGATATCAATATTAAGCAAGATAAGAAACACTACTCTTGATAATGGTAATAAATATTTCCAGCCTTCGAGTTGTGAGGTTACTACTATTGATGTAGGAAACAGTGCTGACAATTTAATACCAAAATTAATAGTTGCAAGTTTCAATATCCGATATAATGATATGCAAACACCTAATAATCTATGTAAGTTAATTGATGAGATATGCTCTAGTATAACTAGAGATTATACACTCTCTATTTATAATAGTAGAGGTGTTTTCCTTTCCACTCCTGATAAAAATACTAATATTATGCTCGACGCAATAAATAAAGTAACTAGTATTGATGCCAAAATGAGCACAAGTGGTGGTACGTCTGATGCCGCATTTATCAAAAACATTTGTCCAGTAATTGAATTTGGCATGGTTAACAAAACTGCGCACCAGATAGATGAATGCGTACTAGTAGACGATATACATAAGTTGACTGCCATATACAAGGAGTTCATAAAAAATTATTTTCATTTCACCAATAAAATAGTAAATCAGATCAATGTAGTTAGTAATATTCCTGATAGCCCATTATTAGCTCAAAGTATATTTTAAGCCAGAATAGCAACTGGAAGAATTCTTGGGAGAAAAGAAAGCTTGTATGTAAATTTATCATGTTATAGAATAATATTATTTTAAGGTGTTAATTATGAATCTTGTAACAAAACTCGCAGTTGACTTTATTGCTCCTGCTGTTCTCTCTGATGGGGAAATAGTCGATGACTTCTGCTTAAGCAAGCATGTGAAAGGTAAGTATGCTATCCTCTTTTTCTATCCACTCAATTTTACTTTTGTATGCCCAACTGAATTGATATCGTTTAGCAATAAAATAGATGACTTTTCAAAACGTGGCGTCGAAGTCATAGGAGTGAGCATAGATTCAAAATTCTCACATTGTAAGTGGCGTGAGACTCCCATCAATGATGGTGGCATTGGAGAGATTAGCTATACATTAGTATCTGATATCAAAAAGTCCATATCAAGAGACTATGGAGTTTTACACGATGACTCAATTGCACTAAGAGCTACTTTTGTTATTGATGATGAGTTTGTTATACGTCATCAATCTATAAATGATTTACCTTTGGGACGAAATATCGATGAGTTTATTAGGATTATCGACGCAGTTAAACACAGTAAAGAGCATAATGAAGTATGTCCAGCGGGATGGAAGAAGGGTAAGCCAGCAATACAAGCAAGCAAAGAAGGGGTAGCTGATTACCTGAATTCATATAGTGAAGAATTATAAATGGTGCTATTCAAGACAAAAGTTCTTATTATCGGTTCTGGAGTAGCTGGCTATTCTGCTGCTATATATGCAGCGCGTGCAAATCTAGAGCCAATTGTAGTAACAGGAATGCAACCTGGTGGTCAGCTTATGATTACTACAGCTGTTGAAAACTACCCTGGTTTCATTTCAATACAAGGCCCAGAGCTTATGGAACAAAAGAGGTTACATGCAGAGAAGGTTGGCGCGAAAATGGTAGATGATGAAATAAAGGGTATTGAACAATCCGAGTACACTAATGAATATAAATTCAAGTCCATTGGAAGTATCAATAATTACTATTCATCTGCAATTATAATTGCAGTTGGCGCACAAGCGAAATGGCTTGGTCTCAGGAGTGAAAAGGAATTTCAAGGTTATGGAGTTTCAGCTTGTGCGACTTGTGATGGTGCATTTTTTAGAAATAAAATTGTGGCTGTAGTAGGTGGGGGAAATACATCCGTTGAAGAGGCAATATTTTTAACTCGATTTGCTAAAGAAGTTATATTAATACATAGACGTGATAAATTAAGAGCAGAGAAGATAATGCAAGATAGGCTTCTTAAGAGAGATAAAGTAAAAGTAATATGGAATCATACTGTAGAACAGATTCTTGGAGATAAAAATCCAAAAAGAGTCACTGGTATCATAATCAAATCAACAGAGACCAAAAAAATCAGAAAATTGAAGGTAGATGGAGTATTTATTGCAATTGGATATGTGCCAAACACAGACATTTTAAAAGGCTTTATTAAAGTTGATCATCAGGGTTATGTGGTTACAAAGCCTGGTACAACTCTGACTAGCAGAGCAGGAGTATTCGCCGCAGGTGATGTTCAAGATAAGACATACCGACAGGCAGTAGTTGCAGCGGGCACAGGATGTATGGCTGCACTTGACGCAGAAAAGTTTCTAGAGCTCTCAAATATAGAGGTTAAAAAATAAAGATATTTAAATAACTCTTCATTGGAAGAAAAAAGTGGTTTCGTTATTTTCTTTTTTTATTGCATAGCAGTAGTGAATATTTAGAGAACTTAGTATAGAAACACCTCTCCAAATTATGAACTTAAGGGCTATATGTAAGGAAGAAGGTAAATATTGCTGATGATAACATCATGTTTGATTAGAGAATTGTAAACTCATTAATATGCAATGAATCCATTAAGACTCTTGATGGTGAGGACCATGAATATTTTATAAACAATTTTAAAAATAAGCGAGATATTGATATATTTACTTCTAACTTCTACACCATCAGTAGTAGCAATAATCTCACATCAGAGGGAAAGACGCCTAATGCTAACTTTAGATAAGCAAGTTACTATGGAGAATAGAATATAGAGATACTAACAGCTTTTATAGCATTACATTTCTAGGTTCAGACTAGTTAATAGGTTATAACAAAGATAAGGTTTTACATATTGCTTGCTGGAGAAACTATAATAAAAATAAAAACTAAAAGACCCACTGCAATAAAAAGATTTAAGTCTATGATAAAATCAGTTCAATATATCTAATAAACTTACTACTTATGATAAAGTTGTTAAATAGGTATTTTGAGAAAATTCTATTGAATCAGATTTGAAAACAAAGTTTATAAACTCAATAAATAAGATTTTGTTGTACGAAATACAAGGAATGGATAAAGCATTAAGTCTGATGCCAGAAATCTGACACCAAGAAAAATATAAGATCTCCTAATCTCATTACTTAATGGTACTAGAAAGAAATAACGTAAAATAAAAAGAAATATTCACTAAATATAATAAGATCTTGACTTTAGTTAAATGAAACTACACCTACGTAAGTAGATATATAAAACTAGTGATCTGAATATTAAACTTGACTTGATAAAAAAAATAATGAACTTACAGCTCAAAACTAAGATTAAAAAAAACTAGGAAGCAAGCATTTCATGTAAATAACAAGGTCTACTTTACACTTTTACATTTTTATTTGTTTAGAATAGAATTGCATGAGTGTTTTATAACAAATAATCATCTAGAGTAAACATTTCTCTTAACATATTTGTATCGAATTTTTCATGCAAAAATAAACAAGATGTAAAACTTAATAGTACTATTAATATTCTAAAGTCACAAAGTTTTTATCCCTTTTTTAAATTCTTCTGAGCATTTTTATACATATTAAAAATATCTCGATAATTTAGGTGAATGTAAACTTGAGTAGTTTCAAGACTTGAATGCCCAAGTAACTGCTGTATTGATCTCACGTCAATACTTTCTTGAAGCAAATGAGTAGCAAAACTATGGCGAAATGCATGTGGTGACACGATCTCTGGTAAATTTAACATTCTCCTTATTTTTTGGAGTCGATTAGCAACATAAGTCCTTTTCAATTTTTTTCCTTTTACTCCTACAAATAGATATTGTGCTTCATTATTAATATCAAGATAAGGGCAAGCTTTTATATACTCTTGTATGTATTTTTTTACTACTGAAAGAATAAATACTTTTCTTTGTTTATTCCCTTTACCTGTAACTATTAAACTTTCATTTCTAACATCACCAACCTTAAGGTTCAATGCTTCACTAACCCTTAATCCTGTACCATACAGTAGAACAATAATTGCAATTTCTCTTTTTATCACCCAAGGTTCACCTAGGTTAGACAATTTCGTTTTTTTTACCAAAGTTTCTATGTCAGATATCGATAATACCTTTGGTAGAGTTCTTCTCTGGATGGGTTTAGATAAGGAGAACACAGCATCATTACTTATCTCGTAATTGTTTTTTATATACCTGAAAAAATTTCTGATTACTGATAATGCACGAATATTTGATCTTGCGTTTATACCTCTTATATAACGGGAACTCAGCCAACTTCTAAGTTCAGGTACACTCAATTTCTTCAAGGAACTAACATTCACCTCTTCACCAATATGGGCATTAAGGAAATTTATCAAATCCTTTAAATCTCTTATATATGACTCTAAAGTATTAGATGAATAAGACCTATTGTATCTCATCCATTCATACCAACTTTCAATAATTGAACTTAAATTCATATTTCTTTCTTAAAGAAAGCATTAATACATGCATCGCGGAAAGCTTCATTTACATCGGGATGAGAGTGACCTATTCTATATATATCCTCTGCTGCTGCACCATATGCCATTGCAACTGCTGCTTCATTAACTAGCGTATCAGCATATGCACCTATGATGTGTACACCTAGTATTGTGTCAGTTTCTCTACAGACTAGTACTTTTACAAAACCTTCAGTGTCATCAATAATTTTTGCCCTACTATTCGCAGCAAATTGACACTTGCCAACTTTATACTTCAAGGCAGCACCTTTAAGGTCCTCTTCAGTTTTACCGATTGAAGAAACTGCAGGATGTGTGTAAATGACAGATGGTATAATTCCATAATCAATATTAGGTGACTGTCCTGCTATTATCTCTGCAACTGCAACTCCTTCTTCTTCTGCCTTATGAGCAAGCATTGCCCCACCAATAACATCACCAATAGCAAATATTCTTTTTATATTGGTTTCATACTTATTATTCACTTTAATAAAGCCAAATTTATCTCTTCTTATCTTGCTATCAATCTCAAGACCATCAATATATGGTTTACGACCTACTGCAATGAGCATTTTATCCGTCTCTATGGTACTTACTCGGTTGCCTTGAATGGAGCAAAGTCTTATTTTTAAAGAATTACTACCTTGTTCTATTTCTTCAACCCTAGTGCCAAGCAGAAATTTTATCCCTTGTTTTTGTAAACTAAAAAATAGAGATCTACTCAATTCTCCGTCCATTGCTGCAGCCACTCTATCAAGAAACTCTACTACAGTAACTTCAGAACCTAATCTTTTCCATATAGAAGACATTTCAAGCCCTATTGCTCCAGCTCCGATTACAACAAGTCTTCTCGGTACTTCAGTTAGAGATAGCGCACCAGTGGATGAAATAATGTTTTTCTCATTCAGATTAATTCCCGGCAAGGAATTGATACCAGAACCAGTCGCAATTACTATATTTCTTGTTCTTAGTACCTTACCTTCAATTGAAACTTTAAGGTTATCCTGATCAAAGGAAGCAATCTTTCCAAGTCCATTGATTTTAGTAACCTTGTAAAGATTGAAGAGATATTCTATTCCTTGTCCTAATTCTTTAACTTTCGTATCTTTATATTTTAGCACTTCTTCTAGGTCAAAACTCACATCTTTGACTTTTATACCAAGTTTTGACAGATTATTCTTTGTGTGAACATACTGATAAGAAGAATAAAGTAGTACTTTAGAAGGTATACATCCGACTCGCAAACATGTACCACCGAAAACGCTGTTTTTATCTATACAAGCAACTTTCAGCCCTAGCTTTGCAGCTACAATAGCACAATTATAACCACTTGGACCACCACCTATAACAATCAAATCATAGTCAGCCATAAAAAGTAGACCTGTTTTCTAAAGAAAAAGCACCATTACCTTCAGTTGTTATGTATATCTTATCATGAGTAAACACAGGAGCATGAAATACATTACGTGGTATTTTGATTGCCTTTCCTATGTTTTTATGTTCAGGAAAAGCAAACATTAACCCTTTATTACTCAAGACCCACAATGTATTATTATACATAACTAAAGCAAAAAATTGCGTATTCTTTATTAAATTAGATGCCCAGACTGCTTGTCCATTCTGTACATCAATACCAATTATTTTATTATCTTTAGTAATTATAAAAATCCTACCACTAGCTCTTTGCTCCTTATGATATGGCACAATATGTGATACACTTTTTGCTTGTATGGGTTTCGACCATAAAACATTCCCCAACTTTATGTTAATACCATAGATATAAGAATTGTTCGTAGCAATTAAAATATCACCAAATGTTCTTGGTGTAGTAGTGACATCTGTAAGCTTTGTATCTAAAATGCTTGTATCTAACTTTTGACTCCACAGTTTCTTACCACTTCCATCGAAAGCTATTAATTCACCATTTGAAAATGGTACTATTACCATATCATTAGAGACTGTAGGTGATACATAATGTAAACCACGAACTTCATTAATTCCATTTTGATAAGCCCAAATTAGGCTGCCATCTTTTATATCAAACACATACAGGTAACTATCAATAGTTAATACTATCAATTTATTGTACATCACTACTGCCTTTCCCCTTATCGGAGCCCTTAGTTCTTTTTCCCATTGAATCTCACCAGTTTTTATATCTACTATGTATAAAAAGTTATTCACTATAAAAAAAATATTTTTCCCATAACTTGATATGCTCATGTTACCAATTTTTTTTTTGTCTGAAAGGCGTAATTCCCAATTTTTAACCTTAAAGTTATTGATGTCAAAAGAATATAATGTGCCATATTTATCTACAAAAATAATACTATCTTCTACAAGAACTGGAGCTACATATCCCTGGGATAATTTTCTATCTATGTTTACCAGCTCACTTGCTATTGTATAATTACTACACAATAACAATATCATAACAACTATGACTTTCATTTTTTGTTAGATACAAGACTTATCAATATACAGATTAGAGATTTTAACTACAATAAAAATATTCTTATCTTATATTAGAATCTTGACTTATGGAAATATCTTATCATAGTATAAAAGTAAGTTTGACAACACATCTTATTTCAAAAATAAAAACTGATAAGACAATAGATAAAAAAGCCACTGCAGCTTATGCTCTTATTTAAGAAAAAAACTACAATATCTCTTTATCTTATCCTAAGCCTTTGATTTCCAACTAAATACTTTGAAATTTGTTAAATAAAAAAGCCAACAGTAAATGGTTGTTTACATCTTAATTCTGTACTACTAGTTTAGTAAGATAATTATTATGTAAAAGGTCGAATAATTATGTATAATCTATAAATAATTTTTGAGGTGATATGAAACTAGGTGTTAATATTGATCACGTTGCAACTCTTCGGAATGCACGGGAAACTCCATACCCAGACCTATTGAAAGCAGCAGAAATAGTTATCGACGCTGGAGCAGATTTTATTACAGTTCATTTACGAGAAGACAGAAGGCATATTAGGGATGAAGATGTATTTAACATAAAAAAAAATATTAAAACTAAGCTTAATCTTGAAATTGCGGCCACAGAGGAAATGCTTGAAATAGCAAAAAGGGTAAAACCATACTCCATTAATATCGTGCCAGAAAAAAGAGAAGAATTAACAACAAGAGGTGGTCTAGATATAATTAATATATACAACAAACTTTCTGACATAATAGAGGAGATGCATAGCACTGGTATAAAAGTTTCTCTGTTTATGAATCCAAGCAAAAATCAACTAAAATGCCTTGAGAAACTAAGAAGAAAGCCAGACATAATAGAAATTCATACAGGAGATTATTGCTCTAACTCATCAGAGGAAAAATTAGAATTAATTACTAAAGCTGCAGAGTATATAAATAAGCTAAAAATAGAGTGCCATGCAGGGCATGGTATAACATATACACATGCTAAAAGAATAAAAGAAATACCTCACATCTTAGCTCTTAATGTAGGTCACTTTCTAATCAGCGAAGCTATATTTTATAGCTTATACAGTACAGTAAAGATGATGAAAATATTAATATCTAACTGACTGTTTCTTCCTTTTCATTTAAAAGACATGAAAGAGCTTGACTTGCCTTAAATTTTACTCCTGCCCTTTTAGGAATAGTCATGATCTTACCATTTTTAGGACTTGAAGCATTGCTTTTTCTGACTTACAGCAGCTGATAATGCAACTAACCTCTCTTAGAGCTATTATCTTTAGATCATCTTTTATTTTCTTGATCCACACATCATGAATTCCCTAAATTCAATATTGTTGTATTTATACCCTAATTAGATAAATCTTCGTGTATTTGCTTTACTATACTTTCTTTACTCATAAACTACCTTAATAATTATACAAATAGCACATTTAGTTCACACCGACAATTAGCCAAATTTGACGATAAATTAGGCATACCGTATGCCTTTTTAACGTTTGTATAACACTTATAAAAAGCATTACTAAAGAACTAAGGAATAACTACCTCTTTGAGAATTGACATTTTTTTCTAGCTTTGTGCTGACC
The DNA here is from genome assembly GCF_013365475.1 of Wolbachia endosymbiont of Cruorifilaria tuberocauda. Classification (GTDB taxonomy): domain Bacteria; phylum Pseudomonadota; class Alphaproteobacteria; order Rickettsiales; family Anaplasmataceae; genus Wolbachia. Next base: position 811,995 of record NZ_CP046579.1, on the reverse strand, counting down.
ATATTTTTTACGCTCAACAACACGTGAATCTCGTGTCAAGAACCCTTTACTACGTAATATGGAACGTAAGTCTTGGCTTATTTTACTTAAAGCTCTGCTTATTCCGTGAGCTAAAGCACCAGCTTGGCTAGATAGTCCTCCACCTTTCACAGTTGCAAATATATCATACCTATCCAACACAGCAGCCACAATAAGTGGCATTTTTGCTATTTGGCATATGGATTCTCTCTTAAAATAAGAGAATAGCTTATCTTTCTGATTAACAATAAAATCTCCACTCCCTGACTTTATCCATACCCTCGCTACAGATTCTTTCCTTCGGCCTGTAGCATATGAACGACCCAATGAATCGATTACTGGATTAATTACTCCTTCTGATTGACTTGTTACAGAATTTCTCATCTTTGACTCCACTATTTTTTATTCTTTCGATTTAAAGAAGCAAAATCTACCTTTTCAGGTTTCTGTCCTTGGTGCTTGTGTTCTGGACCAGGATAGATATATAAATTTTTAAAGCGCTTACGTGCCATAGGGCCATCATCAAGCATCCTTTTCACCGCTGCCTCCATTATACGCTCAGGAAATTTGCTATTCAGAATACTATTTGGAGTAGTTTCTTTTAACCCACCAGGGTATCCTGTATATTTATAGTAAATCTTCTCTTTAAATTTCTTTCCAGTGAAATGGACTTTTCTTGCATTGATGATAACTACATTATCACCACAATCCATATGAGGTGTATACTCAGGCTTATGCTTCCCACGCAGCAGAGTTGCTACAAACGCTGCAAGTCTTCCTACTGTTAACCCATCTGCATCTATGATAAGCCACCTTTTGTTAATTTGCCTTTCTTTCAAAAAAAAAGTCTTCATATTAATTTAACAATGTATATAAAGTATCAATCATATTGTATGGTATATGGTACATAAAATCTCTAAACAGAGTCAACAATATTAATTGATTATCAGAACAATTTGTGCTAATAACTTAGCTATATAGCCTGATTATAGGGGAAGTATGTTTCGTATGTTTCAATTGATTGTTACACTTGTAGTCACCCTTAGTACTACAATTTGCTATGCAATTGGTCTTGAAGAAGCCATAAGTAAAGCCATCAGAAATAGCTCAAAGCTAAAGTCTCAATTTTACCATTACAAGAGCATAGAAAAACAACTAAAATCTTCAGGACTAGTTAACTTTTTGCCAAGTATTAATTTGCAGTATAGTTTTAATAGCAATTTTAGTCTTCACAATAATAAGCATAGTTTACCTGAAAAACTTCTTACATTAAGTCAAAAAATAATAGATGGTGGAGGAACTTTTGCTACATTTAGCCAATCAAGTCATCTTCTCAAAGCAGAGAAGATGAAGTTTCAACAATCAAAACAAGATGTTGCACTTAACGCTGTAAAAGCATACGTTGATGTCCTAAGAAAAACAGCAATATTAAAATTAAGAGAGCATAAAGAACGTGTTTCTTCAGAAGACCTATCCGAAATGAAAAAGCGCCTTTCTCTTGGAGAAGTTACTAATGCTGAAGTTTCACTTGCAAAAGCAAAATTTTCATCCTCAGCCCTAGAAAGGGTTGACGCTGAAGGCAAGTTAAAATTAGCAAACATTGCTTACTTTCATTTAATTGGTGAAGATCCTAATGAACTCTTTGAAGTTGATAAATTACCATATATTCCTTCTGAGCTAAACAAATGCCTGCAGCTAGCAAAAACCAATAACCTATCTCTAAAGGCAGCAATTCATAGAAAAAGAGCAGATGGCATAGCAGTAATTGCTGAAACTTCTAAGTGGCTACCATCTGTGAATCTTAGCGCAAGTAAAAATTTAAACGAAAATATTAGTATTAACAAGTTTTTAGATACTACCAATATCACTTTTACCCTTGATATTCCGATTTTTAGAAGAGGAGTTAATACTTTTAGTATAAGCCAAGCCAAAATGGATGCAAAAAAATCTGCTCATAATTATTATGAAACAGTAAAAAATATAGAAAAAGAGGTTGTGAGCGCTTGGAACAATATTCTGGCAGCAGATGCTATTATCAAAGTAAGTAAGAAAGCTGAAAAAGCAGCAGCTCTAGCGTTAGAAGGTATTAAGCAAGAAGTTAACTTAAATTTAAAAGGTACAACTGAGCTCTTGAATACTGAAAATGCATTATTTAAAGCACGTTCTGATCTTGTTGAAGCGAAAAGTAATTATGTAATCAGTGTATATAAGTTATTTTTTATGATAAGTAGCACAAATCTCTAAACCTAGCAACAACTAAAATTCAAATAACGAATAAAGACCAATTAATGGCATATTACTTACTCGCAAATGGTAAAAATTATATCTTCTCATTGCGAACCTGCTTTTAGCATCACTATATTCTGATGCAAGTAATAATATGAACTAGATAAGATAACATTTATAGTATAGCCTGTTTCATCATACTTCCAATCATATTCTCAAACCTAATAGCTGTATAATCTCACTCAGTCCTAGTTCAGTTCTAATATTTATAAAATACTTGAAACATAAGCAGACTTTTTGTGGTAGATTGTAAAGATATTAGTGATATCTTATAACTTAACTAGTATTTTCTTGATTGTTACTGATTGCTTATCGATTTAATTTTTGAAGTTATTTAGTATTGACGCTATGCGCTTAAGTGTTAAAATAGGATAAGAGGTTTTTATGGTCTTAATATGGTAGCAAGACGGAAAGAGAAGGTAGCTAGTAAAAATAACCCTACTCAGCGTAGAAAGGTTGAACAAAAGGTGTATAAGGATAAACCTGTAAAGCCAGTTAGATATATAGACCGTGACTTGCGTGCAAATTATATGTCTGCTCAGTATGATGATGGCAGCTTAGTTAAAGACGAGATAAGTGGCGATCCTATAAAGTGGGAAAGTATATAGTAGGTTAAGTTTGTGGTTAAGGTTACTATTAACTCTAAGGAGTATGAGGTAGAACCTGGGTTTACTATAATTCAAGCCTGTGAAGCATTTGGCATTGAAATTCCTCGCTTTTGTTATCATGAACGCTTAGCAATTTCTGGCAACTGCAGGATGTGTTTAGTTGAAGTTGAAGGAAGATCTCCAAAGCCAATAGCTTCTTGTGCAGTCCCAGTTACAGAAGGTATGGTTATTCGTACTGACACTGAAAAAATTAAAAAGGCACGTGAAGGCATACTTGAATTTTTGCTTATTAATCATCCACTTGACTGTCCAATTTGTGATCAAGGAGGTGAATGTGACCTACAAGATATAGCAGTAGCTTATGGTAAGGGAATAAGTAGGTTTGATGAAGATAAAAGGGCAGTGCAGAAAAAGCATTTCGGTCCATTAATTGAAACTGCAATGAATAGGTGCATTCATTGCACTCGATGCATTAGATTTCTGTCTGATGTAGCAGGTACAAGTGAATTAGGAGGAATTGGTAGAGGAGAAAATATGGAGGTTAGTACTTATATAGGAAAATACATTAGCTCTGAATTGTCTGGGAATATCATAGATCTTTGCCCTGTAGGTGCTTTGACTTCAAAGCCTTATTTATTTAAAGCTCGTTCATGGGAACTTTCACAGTGTGAAACTATAGATGTGCTTGATGCTGTAGGAAGCGCAATCAGAATTGATTATCGTGGTCTTGAAATTATGCGAGTCTTGCCAAGACTTAGTGAGGAAATTAATGAAGAGTGGATATCAGATAAAACTCGTTTTGCTTACGATGGGCTAAAAGTGCAACGCCTCGATCAACCTTATATAAAGAAAGATGGTAAATTAGTCTCAGCTGATTGGAATGAAGCACTAACTCTTGCTGCAAAAAAATTAAAGAACACAAAACCAAATAGGATAGCTGCACTTGCAGGTGATTTGTCAGATTGTGAATCTATGCTTCTATTAAAAGAGGTAATGCATAAGCTTGGTTCAATAAATTTAGATTGTAGGCAAGATGGAGCTCAACTTATATCCAGTACTCGTGGGTCGTATGTGTTTAACACTACTATTGAAGGCATAGAAAGCGCGGATTTATGTTTGCTTATAAACACAAATCCTAAAGTGGAGGCACCTATTATTAATGCGCGTATAAGAAAAAGGTATTTACAAGGAGATTTTCCTATTGCAAGCATCGGTCCTAATGTTAAGTATTTGTATCATGTTGAAAATCTAGGTAATAACCCTAATATCTTGTATGAAATAGCGAAAGGAAATCATAAATTTTGCAAATTACTGAATTCTGCTCAAAATCCTATGCTTATTATAGGTCAAGATGCGTTAATAAGAAGTGATTCTGAATCAATTTTAGCTCTAACTACTTCAATTGCAGAAAAATTTAATGTAGTTAGAGACAACTGGAATGGTTTTAATATTCTGCACAAAGCTGCAGCAAGGGTCGGTGGATTGGATGTTGGATTCATTCCTAAAAAAGGTGGGAAAGACATTAAACAAATACTCAAGCAAGCAGAGAGCGGCGAAATAGAGGTTGTTTATCTTCTTGGTGCAGATGAAATTGATATATCAAAATTAAGAAATACTTTTGTAATTTATCAAGGTCATCACGGTGATAGAGGAGCAAATATAGCAGATATAATCTTACCTGGAGCTGCATATACAGAGAAATGTGCAACTTACGTAAATACTGAGGGCAGAGTCCAGAGTACAAATTTAGCTATATTCCCTCCTGGTGAAGCAAAGGAAGATTGGCTAATCATTAAGAGTTTATCTCAATATTTGGACTTTTCGTTGCCATATAATAGTTTATCTGATGTGAGAGAAAAATTAGATACTATTGGCCCACAATTTAGAAATACTGATCAAGTGATAAAAAATAAGTTAGTTTCAATTAATTGCGATAAAATAAGCTTAAGTGGTAAGCCTTTCACTTTAAAGGAATGTAACTTTTATATGACAGACCCTATAAGTCGTGCTTCAAAGACAATGGCAAATTGTACTAAAGCTTTCTATGAACACGCTAATTAGTATCCTATTCATCTTAGTGCAGCTACTGCTTTCAGTTGCATACTTAGTGTATTTTGAACGCAAAGTTATTGCTGCAATTCAACTGAGGCATGGTCCTAGTGTTGTTGGTCCTTTTGGACTGCTACAGCCGTTTGCAGATGCTATTAAATTACTAACTAAAGAGGCAATAATACCATTTAGAGCAAATACTATGCTATTCATCGCAGCTCCAGTTCTTACATTTATTTTAGCATTGATTGCGTGGGCAGTGATACCGTTTGGTGCTAAAGTAATTATAGAGAATAGGCAGCAAATAGTAATTCCTAATGTAATAGCTAATATCAATGTTGGTGTACTCTATGTTCTAGCTATATCCTCTTTAGGAATATATGGTATTATTATTGCAGGCTGGTCTAGTAATTCTAATTATGCATTTTTAGGTAGCATAAGATCAGCTGCTCAAATGATCTCATACGAGGTTTCAATAGGCCTTATAGTTGCTGTAATCGTTACTATAACTGGTACGCTAAATCTCGGGGAAATAGTTGTAATAAAACATAATATGCCATTTTGGATTGATATCCTATTAATACCTATAGCATTGGTATTCTTTATTTCTCTTCTTGCAGAAACTAATCGTCACCCATTTGATTTACCAGAAGCTGAGGCAGAGCTTGTTTCCGGGTATAGTGTTGAGTATTCATCAATGCCTTTTGCTCTTTTCTTCCTTGGAGAATATGCTAATATGATTCTAGCAAGTGCTATGACAGCAATATTCTTTCTAGGAGGATGGTATCCTCCTGCAGAATTTGATTTGCTGTACAAAATTCCAGGTTTAGTTTGGCTTATTTTAAAAATAGTTTTACTGTTGTTCATGTTTGTTTGGGTCAGGGCAACTATACCTCGCTATCGATATGATCAACTAATGCGTCTTGGTTGGAAAGTGTTTCTACCAATGTCAACACTTTGGTTAATTCTAACTTCAGGGTTATTACTCTTTACTGGAAATTTGCCAAGCTTTGAGCAGTAAATGCATTAGCTTTACTTAATTTTTAATAAGCTTTATATTATGATAAAGGGCTACATATGTTAAGTATTAGAAACAAAGCTCACTACTGAGATCGATATCGATGTGGCTCCCCAGGCTGGATTCGAACCAGCGACCAATTGGTTAACAGCCAACTGCTCTACCACTGAGCTACCGAGGAGTAAACTATCTTTAACTTATCACATTACAATTTGATTGTAAATAGTTTTTTGTATATATAACTGAAACTTTTATAAAACAAAAGCTGGAATTTTGCTCTGGAAGTTGTTGATTATAAAGATTTGATTTTAAGAAAATTCACTTTTTCGTAGAAACTAGAGAGTACCAACCTTCAAGAAAACAGTAAAAACTAACAAGCTTAATATGAAGCAGAAACCTTTAAGTAGTAACTAAAAGAAAGAGCTACATATGTTAAGTATTAGAAACAAAGCTCACTACTGAGATCGATATCGATGTGGCTCCCCAGGCTGGATTCGAACCAGCGACCAATTGGTTAACAACCAATTACTCTACCACTGAGCTACCGAGGAGTAAACTATCTTTAACTTATCACATTACAATTTGATTGTAAATAGTTTTTTGTATATATAACTGAAACTTTTATAAAACAAAAGCTGGAATTTTGCTCTGGAAGTCACTAATTGCAAAGATTAAATTCAAGAGATAAAATTGCATTATTAAATGAGAAATATATGCTAATTAGTAGAATGTCAGATCTGGATGGTATGTGCAAGGAGCTAATAGCAAAAAAACCAAAGCTCATAGCTGTTGACACAGAGTTTATTAGAAATAACTTAACCTATTACCCTAAATTATCGTTAATTCAGATTTCTTATAAAGAGATGAGCTTTATTATAGATGTATTAGCACCAGGAATTGACTTATCATTTATCAAGAGTGTTATGCTTGATCGAGAGATAACTAAAGTGTTCCACAGCTGCCAACAGGACATAGAATCTTTATTTACTGTGTTCAAGTGTATCCCTGCTCCAATTTTTGATACCCAAGTTGCTGCTATGTTTTGTCATTATTACTATAACTTTATTGGTTATTCAAAAGTAGTGGAACAATATCAGGGAATAGTGCTAAATAAAGTTAAAGCTAAAAATTCGGATTGGCTGAGACGACCGTTATCTAAGGATCAGTTGGACTACGCAGTCAGCGATGTAATTTACCTATATGATCTACACCAAATATTACATGATAAACTTGAAGAAAGGAATAGAATGAGCTGGTTTCAAGAGGAAATGGAGTCGGTGGTTGATATAAATAAATACTTGCGCAGTCCAAGGAATGCATGGAAGAGAATTAAATTTAATTGTAAAGCAAATCCAAGATTAATATTGACTGTTAAAGCAGTTAGTGAATGGCAAGAAACCTTAGCACAGCGCTATAATGTAAATCGTAATAAAGTTATTAATAACTCTATAATAGCTGGATTTATTGAGAGGAATATAGAACGTGTTGATGATATTTTAGATGATCTGAAGAAGAACGCTAAAAACATAAAGGAGGAAGATTTATTGGAATTTATAGATATTTTCAGTGAAAATGAGAAGGATTTTATGCAGCAGAACTGTGCTCCATCAAATGCTTATGATAGGTCTGTATTTGATATACTTTCAGTTATCTTGGAGAGTAAGTGTAAGGAAAATAATATATCCAGAAAATTGGTTTCTTCAAAAGAAGAGTTGGCTGGGTCAATATCTGGACAAGTGGATAAGCTATTTAAAGGATGGAGGTATGATTTTTTTGGTAGATCAGTTGAGTCGTTTCTAAATGCAAGCTCAAAATTTGAAATTTCGGTAGTGAAACTTATGAATAATATATCTGAAATTAGAAGTAATTTGGTGGATTCAAGTTGTAGTTTGAAATCAAGCTCTGGGGTTCAATGAATCTACTATGTCTTTTACTTGAGAAAAAACATGCTCTTTACTTGTACTGGTGTTAACAATAAAGTTGCTCATCTTCCTTTTTTCTTTGAAAGGTAACTGAATATTCAGGATTAGATCTAGTTTTTCTTTGTTTATATTACGTTCACTAAGTCTTTGATCTTGTGCAATACTGTCTGCATGAACGAGAACAATAAAGTTACAGTATAAATAAAATCTTGTTTCCAGCAAAAGAGGGATATCTAAGATCAAGATCTTCTTATTATTGATTCTTTTCTCACATGTAATGAAAAATTCTAGTTCATCACGTACAGCTGAATGAACCAAAAATTGAAATTTCTTCCAATTTTTATCATGAGATATAAAATATTTAGATAGCACTGCCCTATCTATTCTACTGTTTATTACCACTATAGGAAATTTTTTTTCCGCATGCCTTATTAAGTTTTTGTTCATTGTATAAAGTTGATGTACTACGAAATCAGCATCAAACACAACGGCACCAAGTTTTTTGAAGCAGTTGGCTACAAAACTTTTTCCTACTCCAATTCCACCTGTTAACCCTATAATCATATAGCAAAAATATGTCTGTAACAGTTGTTTTTATATATCTACTTAAATTTTAGATTCTCTTACAAACTCTAATTATGTCAAGAGAAAATAGATATGCTATGTTTTTTTAGTAATTAAAGTAGAATGGAACAGAAGATTATGAGGGAGATTTGAAAGATAAGATAAAAAAGGTAATAATTTCAGGAAAGGAAGTATGGCCGATTATTGAAGGTGGCAAAGGCATTGCAATTAGTGATGGACAGTCAAGTGGAGCATTCGCCGCAGCAGGTGCTGTTGGTACATTTTCGGGAGCAAATGCTAAGCTTATTGATGATAATGGGGAGTTAGTACCACTGATTTATAGGGGAAAAACAAGAAGTGAAAAACATGAAGAGTTAATTCAATATAGTATTGAAGCTGGTGTCAGTCAAGCAAAGATAGCAAACGAAATCTCACGAGGCTATGGAAGAGTACATATGAATGTGCTATGGGAGATGGGAGCAGCGGAACGGGTACTTCATGGTATATTAGAAAGGGCGAAAGGTTTAGTGCATGGTATTACTTGTGGAGCTGGTATGCCTTACAAGCTTGGGGAGATCGCGTCTAAATATCAGGTTTATTATTACCCGATTATTTCATCAGTACGCGCTTTTAAAGCATTATGGAAGCGTGCTTACAGAAAAGTATCTTCTTTTTTGCTTGGTGGAGTAGTATATGAGGATCCATGGCTTGCTGGTGGGCATAATGGACTCAGTAGCAATGAAGATCCGATGTTTCCACAAGCTCCGTTTGAAAGGATTGTAGAACTTAGATCTTTCATGAGTGAGGTTGGCCTTTCTAGAGCACCAATTATTATGGCAGGAGGAGTATGGCATTTAAAGGATTGGGAACACTGGCTTGACAATCTGCAGATTGGACCAATAGCTTTTCAGTTTGGTACTCGCCCACTTTTGACTAAGGAGAGCCCAATTTCTATGGAATGGAAAAAAAAGTTATTAACTTTAGAGGAGGGCGACGTATTTTTAAATAGGTTTAGCCCAACAGGGTTTTACTCATCTGCAGTGAAAAACAACTTTATACGTGAATTGCAGGAACGAAACTTACGACAACTAAAATTTTCAGAAAGTGCTAATGAGGAATTCAATAGTGAATTTACGGTTGGTACAAGAGGTAGAAAAATCTACTTAACTGCAGAAGATAAAAAGCTTGCGAACACATGGATTAAAGCAGGGTATACAGAAGTAATGAAGACTCCAGATATAACTGTCATTTTTGTAACACCTGATAAATTTGCGAAGATAAGGCAAGATCAAATCAATTGTATGGGGTGTTTGAGTCATTGTTTATTTAGTAATTGGAAGGATCATGGTAACCATTCAACAGGTAGAAAGCCAGATCCGAGAAGCTTCTGTATACAAAAAACACTGCAAAACATTATGTATAGTGGTGATGTTGAAAATGAACTCTTATTTTCTGGGCATAATGTGTACAAGTTTAAGCGGGATCCATTTTATGAGAATGGATACATACCAACAGTAAGAGAGTTGGTAGAAAGGATGTTAACAGGATACTGAATTATGTTCAATTGATAAATAGTTATAAAATTGTGCAGTGAATATTTATTTGTAGATTTAGGTAGTCCACTATGTTAATCGATAATGGTCTTTTAAAGAGGCATAAGTTGAATCATATTGAAAAAGTCCTTAGGGATACTTAAGAATTTTTACACTCCTTGATACATTAGGCGTTATGAATTAATGGATAAGTAAAAGCTTAAAGGTTTGTATAAAAATTTGCTGCGGAAAATCTATTGGATAATATATCCAATGAGAGGAGAAGGAAGAGTAATATATTGCAAGCAATAATAGTAACTTTCTTAGAGATTTTGAAAAATTACAGCACTAATGATAGAAGTCTGATCTTCCAATATTTCTATCACGATAATGGTATCAATTCTTTGTTTGGCAAATATAGTAGGACTAAATAATAACGGTTATTAAAGCAGAGAAAATAAAAAAATAGAAATAGTATGGTCTATTAGCTTTAGATAGTAGCTGTAATTTGTGTTGCTTTCTATAAGTTTTATGTCTTTTCCTCTGTTAAAGAAACAAAGCTAGAAAGTCTACAGAGCAAATCTCACATGTAGAATCTTTGAGATGTCAGGAGAAAGACTGAAGAGAAACAAATGAGGTATAAAAATAGATATCTAAGTTCCTAATTGTGAATTTCAATTCCCTTATTTCATGCTGATTAGAAGTGAAGTTTTTCCTAATTTATTCTGTAATTGCAGCTTAATGAAATAAGCACCCCCACTGTCTGGCAGTATAAGGTTTGTAGTCTCATCCTTCTCTTCTAGGTTTAAAGCCATATAAATATTATGGCTTGAGTATCTGTCCAAAGAAATGTTATCTAGTAACAAACAGTAGAGAATCCAGAAAAATAAATAAAAATGTTTCTTTAATAATTATATTAACTATAGCTGCTAAAAAATCTTTAAGTAAAACAAGATAAAGTATATTCTATAAGAGAGAATTTCCATTTCCTCGTTCTGCGAGTTAATTTTCTTTGCTTCTTGAAACAACTATAGCTGTAGGACTTATGATCTAAAAAAGTTAATAAAGACGAAAAATATATGTGGTGCAAAAATTAGATATAAGATACTAATAATCAGTACTTCGATCATTAACTTGTAAGATTAAAGATAATAAAATATCTAGGTATTAGGTAGAACGTGATTAATGAGGTTCTTAAGTGATTTTAAGGAAAACTTTAAATTTCTAGAAGTCATAAAAGTTCATACAGTTATTATGTAAAGTTTTATTCACCATAGTAAATTTGCTTATAGTAGTGTTGATTAGAAATAGATGGAGAAGATTTTGAGAAAAGGAAGCTGCAATATTGGGATGATGAAAAGAAAATTTTTAGAACAAGCAATTAGAGTAAACCATGCTGGAGAGTATGGAGCTGTTTGTATTTATTCTGGTCAAAAATTTATTCTTAAAGAATCTTCTATAATCAATAGAATAATTGAAATGGAAGAACAAGAAAAGAAACATTTTCACTATTTTAGTCAGGAGATTAAAAAGAGGAAAATTCATCCTACTATTTTATTACCGATTTGGCGTATATTGGGAGTATCACTTGGTGTTGCAACGGCCATTATGGGTGAAAAAGCTGCCATGGCTTGTACTGCTGCAGTTGAGGAAGTAATTGAAAAGCATTATAAAGAGCAAGTTTTACATTTAGAAGATGATGAATTAAGAGAAACTATAAACAAGTTTCGTGATGAAGAGTTAGAGCATAGGAATATTGCAATTAAGTACAACGCTAAGGACGTATTTGGCTATAATGTTTTATCTTCATTCATAAAAACAGGTTGTAAAGTTGCCATTTACTTATCTAAGTTAATTTAAGTGGTTTCTAAATAGCCGCTAAAAATATATATTATATAATTGTTTACTCTTAGTAAGAGGTAATTTATGGATTTGAGTAAAATAACTGTAACAGCAGATGTAATAAATGTGATGATTGAAATAGGTGCGAATGCTAAACCTATAAAGTATGAATTTGATAGGGAACTTGGATTATTGCAAGTCAACAGATTTTTATCTACTACAATGGTCTATCCTTGTAATTATGGATTTATACCAAATACCTGTGCAGGTGATGGTGATCCTGTAGATGCTTTAGTATTAACCCAATATCCCTTGACACCTGGTGTTTTGATACCAGTACGTCTAATAGGTGCTTTACTTACTAGGGATGAGAAAGGAGAAGATGAAAAAGTATTGGCTGTACCTATCTCCAGTGTTGATAATTATTATGATAATATAAAAAACTATTCTGATTTACCTAAAAATCTGCTGGATAAAATTACCCATTTCTTTTTACATTATAAAGATTTAGAGAAGGGAAAAACAGTAATAGTTAGTGATTGGGTCGGTATGAAAGAAGCTAAAGAGATTATTGAGAGTGCTATTGAGTAAAACTTGTTTGTGATGAGAACCAATTTTCAATTATTTGGGTAATAAAGTATCGTAAAATATTGCTATTAAAAGTGTTAGACAGGTTATTAGAGGCCTTGGTATTATATATGAGCTTTGTTCCAAAATTTGGAGAGGTGGCCGAGTGGCTGAAGGCGGCGGTTTGCTAAACCGTTATATAATTAAAAGTTATATCGAGGGTTCGAATCCCTCTCTCTCCGTATATTGCTGCTAATGCATAATTGTCCACTTTAGTCATTTTATATTACTTAGGTATGTAACCTAAATTATACTGAATCCTTGTTGATAGCTTTTAATGTTGTAGTTGAGTTGTTTCTATACCTTTATTAATAGAGCTAATATAAGTCAAGGCAAGCATTAGTATTTTATATGTATAAAATATGTAGTATTTTGTTCTCTTCTAAAATATGGAAGTCGGGCTATGTTTTTCTTGTGAAAGAAAATTGTAAACTCGAGAAGCTTGGTCTAGAAGAAATGTTAGTTTTAGTGAACAATAAAAGTAGTTTTAAACAGGTAATGATTAGAAATAAAAGCAAAGGGCTTGAAAGATTAAGTTTATGCACAGATATATAGTTGGTGTTACAAATTTAGTAAGAACATTGTTAAAAATAGAGTAGTAAGTTTGATGGCTATGAGAATAGAAAAATTGCAATTTTCTTGGATAGCTTAATGAATGCCGATTGTGCTGCATTTGCAAGACTTTTATAAGAATACATGTTTTATTTTTGTATCATGCTAATATTGCTGTTACAAAATTCATAATTTTCCTTTATTTCTCATATTCATTTTTAATATAGATTAATTATTCTATTGGTAATACTTTTTAGCTAAGCTTCTAATAAAACATTTATGAAGAGTATTTTGTACTTTATATCATTATTTTTCTTATTTAGCTCAGTGAGTTTATTTGCTATAGGTCAGTTTGAAGAAAAGAAAATCAATATAAGTAAGCCAATTAGTCCTTTACTTGGAGATATAGGTGTTGTGGAGCATCTAAAACAAGTTTTACTACAAAGTAAGATTCGACAGGGAAATGTCTTGGAGCCATTCAAAAATGCAGTTGATAAGTTAGATATTGAACATATACAGAATATCAAAACTAGAAAAACAGGAAGTAAAGAAAGGCTACACTATAATAAGAACAAAACTTTTGCAATTGAAAATGATGTAAATTTGGCAAAGAGGAATAATAAAGTTTTACTGGATTTTAGCTGGGATCTGTTAAAGAGAAGTAAAAATTGGACTACTCTAAATTTACTTAATTCTATTAACATAGGGGTTAGTAAAAATTTAACTTTCCTTGCAAGTACTAGTCTAAGTGAAAATCCAACTTATTTGGAGGGGAATATACAAATTAATAGGGAAGTTGATATTGAAAAGAATGAACATTTTGGAAATAATATAGACGAATTGTTAGAAGAGAAAAAGTTGCATGCCTTAGTTGCAGAAGGAGTGAAGGAATTAGATAAAGGCTCTGATATAGATGGAACTATTCCTAATAAAGATGAGAAAAGTAAACGTGAGGAAGAGAAAAATTTACAAAAGTGGATAAAATTAAGCAGAGAATCAGCGAAAGGATGGCATTATAAAGATGCACAAGATAGTGCAATATACAAGAAACAATATGGTCTGCTTAATGAGCATCTTCCAACAGCCGTGTCTGTTACTGACTATAGTAAGCAGCTTTTTTATTGTGTTAGAAAGAACAATTTAATTTGCTTAAGAGGAATAATGAGTAAATTAGAAAAGCTTGAGTTAACAGTTCAAGAGGTGCTGAAGTTTAGAAATAAGCTGGGAGATACTCCTCTAATTTATGCTGTCAAGCAAGGAAGAATAGATATAGTGCGTTTCCTCTTATTACAAGGTGCTGACCCTAGAGTGATTAATAACAATCTTCAATCTCCTATTAGTATAGCGATTGAAAGAGAACGAGTTGACATAGTAAATGCGATTGCTGAGATGATGCCATGTTTTTCGGAATCTGAAGGAATAGGCAATAAAGGAGAAGACTTAGAGATGCATAATTGGTCTATAAAGGCAAAAGAAGATAATAAATTTTGTTATAGCAAAAAAAGTGATTAAGTTTTTGGTATTGATTTTTGCCTGTCATTTGTGCTATGGGTATGTGGTGAATAATATAGAAGATCCTGTTGATAATTTTTTGAGTACTTTACATGAGGTAAAGTATGTATCTTATAGTAAACAAGACTTTGCTAAATTTCTAATGAAGTGCCATAAAGAAGGTATACCAGAAGACTTTGGGAAAAATTTTGGCCCTAACTTAAGTGGAGCTGATTTTAGTGGGTTGTACCTAAATAGATCCACATTTGATGGGGTTAATCTAGTTGGATCTGATTTTTCTTACACTGATTTGTCAGGTGTATCTTTTATTAAGGCTGACTTACGTGGGGCTAATTTTTCCAATGCTAATTTACAAGGTGTAAGAATAGAAAATACAGACTTAAGTTTCGCAAAATTTGTTTATACAAATTTGACGGATATTATATTGACTCAATCTAATGTTAGTTATGCTGAGTTTATCAGCTCTAATCTAAGAAAGGTTAGAATGCACAACATAGCTGGGATACATACTAACTTTTCAAATGTAAAAATGAATTTTTCTAGTTTATTAAACTCCGATATTGGTTACGTAGACTTTAGTGATAGTGAAATAAGTAATACTGTTGTGCAAAAGAGTAATCTTGATAATGCGATTTTTTTTGGAGTTGATTTACATGGATTAAAAGTACAATTTTCTTCATTAGAGAATTCTAATATATATGGTACAGAAATAAAGGAATCAGATTTTACAGGTAGCGATCTTTCTAATGTTCGCCTTAGTTCTTCTATCATAACTAACAGTAACTTCAATAAGGCTAATTTAAGCAATACACAAATTTCCTATGTCAGTAGTAATAATTCAAGTTTTGTGCAATCTATACTGAATGGTTCTAAAATAAAACACTTATATGCTTATGAAGTTATCCTTCGTGATGCTGATCTATCTAACATTGATTTCAGTTCTAGTGAACTTGACCAAGTGAATATTTCTGACTCTGACGTCCGTTACGGGAAATTTAATAATGCTAAAGTTACAAATTCTAATATGAACGGTTCTTTTTTTGATTATTCATCATTTACCTCTACAGAGATAAAAAATATAGATCTTTCAAAGGTCTCAATGTATAAGGTTAAGGTAAAAGGCTCCCAAATTGATGAGTCAACCCTTTCCCATAGCATTAGTTCTAGTGAAATAGAAAACCCAGTGTTTGCTAGTTCAATAGTGAAGTAGTTCAGGATCTCTTAACTAGGAGTATCTAATTCAGGCTCTATTAAGAATAGCTTCAAATCTTCTCTGCTTAATAGTAATGCTTTTAAAAAGATAAGCTTTTTTTCTCAGTAATTCAGTAATCGATAATGCACATTTTTATTCTTCAAGTGCATGTAGATTCTACTGTTGATACTTGCTGATAGATTATAGGTTTTGCCATTCAATTTTAATTGCTAATAAATAGCAGAAAAAACTTTAATTGAAGGGTTACAAGAAGAAATATTGCAAAGCAAAGGATTTAATATAAATTACTCTCTTTGAGTTTAAAAGCATGAATCTGAAAAATGCTTGTTTTTCTTGTTCAAGATTAAGCGGAACGAAATTTATAAATATTAATTTAAATAGCTGAACCTTTAAAAAGGCTGATTCGCCTTGTGCTACTTTTAGTAGCTCCTTTCTAAGGTTACTAATCTATTGAATTCTAGTTTTGTCTGTTATAGCCTTTTGGAAGCCGACCTAAAGAAAGAATGAATTCTGGAAAGTTTATAATTTAGTGAGTGAGGAATTTATGATATTCTTATTAAATTACTTTTTAAAATGGCAAAAAAGAGTGAATGGTATACTGTTAATTCTATCTTCTCCCTCTGGGACAGGAAAGACTACTGTATTAGAGAGGTTATTTAATCAATCAACTAACCTAGTTAGATCTATTTCTGTAACTACACGTAAACCTCGTCCTGGTGAAATAAACGGGAAAGACTATTTTTTCGTCACTGAGGAAAGGTTTCATGAATTGTGCAAGTCTGGTAAAATGCTTGAGCACGCTAAGGTCTTTAAAAATTTTTATGGTATACCAAAGGATTTTATAAAACAAAATCTAAACAATGGAGTAAGTGTCTTACTGAGTATAGATTGGCAAGGAGCATTTCATTTGTTTAAAATTATGAGAGAAAAGGTTGTGAGCATTTTTATGCTTCCTCCCTCAATAGAAGAGCTTAGGCTACGTTTGCAAAAACGTAATGCTGATAGTGCAAATGAGATAGAGTGTAGACTAGCTGAAGCTCAAAAGGAGATAAGCAAGAGAGATAAATATGATTACATAATAATCAATGATGACATTGATAAAAGTGTGAAAGAAATAAGCTCTATATTAGAGAAAGAAAAGCTAGAAAGATCAAGAAGAAAGAAATCAAATAATAGATTTGTTAAAATATTTTCAAGTTAGTCTTCAATATTATATGCATTTTTTTCCCTTTCTAATTTCTCTTGCTCTTCAATGCAATATATAGCAAACGGATTAGCTTTAAGTCTTTCAGCTCCTATTTCTTCTCCTGTTCTTTCACAATAGCCGTATGTGCCCAATTTTATTTTTTTTAGTGCATCTTTGATTTTTTCTTTTCTCTCTTTTCTGAGCTTAATTAATCTTTCATTTCCATTATCTTCGTCAGAATAGTATGCACTTTCTTCTAGTTGATGCTTCTCCATCTCAGCAAGCATTGATTGCAGTTTTAAACTGAAGTATTCAATCTGTTTCACACTCATATATTCTTCATTTTCTGATGGAGCATAGTCTTCTGGTAACTTTATTTTTGGTAATTCTTTCATGATTTAATCGTTTATTAAGTAATCAATATACTATCTCAAAGCAAACACTATAATTTATAATAAATCTTTAAAAGCCTAGCATGATCAGCTCAATAAGAAGGTTAGTGGCAAGTAATAGTGATCTCATCTATGTAATATGTATCTTCATTGTAATGTTAAGTTTATCTTCACTCACACTTGGGAATGACAGTGAACAAGAAACTATGTTAGCATTGATATGGATATGTGCTGCGTTTGTTCTGCAAATCTCTACAAGCAATTTATTTGCTCCTGATTATCGTGATGGAATATTAGAGCAGATCTTTATACAACCGTTTTCCTCTAAGCTTATGATTATTTACAAAATTTTTATTCACTGGGTATTATTTGGATTTCCGATTGCAGTAATTTCTTTTGTATTTAGCTCCGTAGTTTTAGGCACTGGTGTTAAATACTCGATGATAGTTGGTTTGTCTTTATTACTCAATATGCTGATAGTAATTAATATCTCAGCTACTGGGAATGCATTAATGATTGGTCGAAATAGTTTCTTAGCATCAGGAGTACCACAAGTCCTTATTTTACCAATCATAATGCCAACTTTTGTGTATTTCAAATTGCTAGTTCAGTTTGAAAGTTTATCTCTGAGTATTCATACATTACTTATTACTGCTTTAATTTTTTTAATTATGATGATTAACAGCACTATAGCTGTCTATATGGCATTAAAGTTTGCTATAGAACAGGACTAAAAGTTTCTCATTCCTATGAAAAAAATCTATTTTTAGTAAAGTCTAAACTTACTAAATATATTTCTGTAGATTCAGATCTACTTGATCTTGGTTTAAAGTATTTTACTATTTTGAATATTTTTTTTAATTCGTTACAAAAGTCCATATCAGATTCACCTTGAAAAACTTTTACTACAAATTTGCCACCGCAGGCTAGGCAATAATTTGCAAGATTAAGTGCTAATTTACATAAAAACATGATCCTAATATGATCTAATGATCTTACACCACAAGATTCCGGAGCCATATCAGACAGAATTACGTCAAATCTTTGATCCTTAAGTCTTTCTTTTAAAATTTCAAGCTCATTTACAATATCACACTTTATGTACTCTACTCCATCAATCAAGTTGACTTGTTTTGTATCAATTGCAACTACATTAGCTCCTTTCTGTGACGCAACTTGTGACCAACCTCCAGGAAAAGCACCAAGGTCAATGACTTTCTGCCCTCTTTGGAATAATTTAAATTTATTATCTATCTCTATCAACTTGTATGCTGAGCGTGATCTATAGCCATCCTTGCTGGTTCTTTGCACATATTTATCATTTAAATGACGACATAACCATCTAGTTGAAGATATTTTCCGCCCTTTAGCTGTTTTTACTCTAGTTTTTATTGCTGTACATAAAAATCATCTATTACCGATTATAGCTTTTAGCTCTTTCTTGACTACTCTTTTACTAATGTGTATGAGTACTTTCTTAACTATTCTTGTAAGTTATTGTTTTAAATGGATGTAACTTATTCTTAATAGTAGATTTACTTTGAATATTTTGAAGTTCTCTTTAATCCTTTTTGCATCTTTCTAAAACTAGCTGATTATTACTTTGTCTTATATACTGCTGTTACCTATTTCATTATTATTACTGGTCTTAATATTAAACTATATGCAGATGTTCCTTCTCCTTTGAATTGGTTATACTATTTGAATTAACATTATAGCAAACCATTTTATCGTTCAATTATCATTGATATCTTTATATACTCTTATAAATTTGATGTTCTCTTCTAAAGAAGGTACAAGCACGTTATCACCTTTTCTTTCTCTATTTTGCTTTATCACATTATCTGCTTTGTTTTTGACCTGATGTAACTTTTGTGTTTTTCTAGGTGTTTTTTATAAACTGATTGAAAGCAATTAGTAATTAAGTGAAATACAGTGCTACTACTATATCAATAGTAATGAAGTAAAGTAACTCCTTGTTTAAGTCAATTTAAGTTAATCTAACAAAGCCTATTGCAATTCAACCAATTGACGTATAAGCTTTAAATAAAGCCTATGAAAAAAATGGAAGTTTGTTATTCGTTTGACGATATACTTCTTTTACCAGCTCATTCTAACATATTACCTTGTGATACTGACACAAAGACCTATCTAACAAATAATATAGAACTCAACATTCCTCTTGTATCCTCTGCAATGGACACTGTTACTGAATCAGACTTTGCAATAACTATTGCACAACATGGGGGAATAGGCTGCATACATAAAAACTTATCGATAGAGGAGCAAGTTTCAGAGGTAAAAAGGGTAAAAGAGTATGAAAGCTGGATCGTATACAATCCAATTACAATTTCACCAAATAAAACAGTTGCAGAAGCAATTTTACTAATGAGAGAACACAATTATTCTGGCATTCCTGTAGTTGATCAACATAAGTTAGTTGGTATTCTCACTAATCGAGATGTAAAATTTATTGAAGGCCGAGGTATAAATATAAAAGTTTCTGAGGTAATGACAAAAGACAAGTTAATTACAGTCCGTGAACAAGAAGTAGACAGTACTTCAGCAATGAGGTTGCTACACGCGAATAGAATAGAAAAGCTTTTAGTTATAGACGAAAATTCTTGTTGTATAGGACTAATCACAGTTAAGGATATCGAAAAATATAATAGATATCCTAATTCATGCAAAGATAGTAAAGGGCGATTAAGAGTTGCTGCTGCAATTGGTACTGGTAAAAAGGATGGCATCGAAAGATGTGAAGCTTTGATCGGGAAAGAAATTGATGCGATTATTGTAGATACTGCTCATGGTCATTCCGAAAATGTTATTAATACTATTAAGGAAATAAAAGCTATGTACCCAAATATACAGCTAGTAGGTGGAAATATTGCTACAAAAGAAGCTGCTGAAGCTTTAATTGATGTAGGAGTTGACGCAGTAAAAGTTGGTATAGGGCCTGGGTCGATCTGTACAACAAGGATAGTTACTGGTGTTGGTGTCCCACAGTTTTCCGCAATTCAGAACATTGCAGAAGTATGCAAGGCAAGAAAAATAAGATTAATTGCTGATGGTGGTATAAAATGCTCAGGAGATATTGCAAAAGCTATTGCAGCAGGTGCTGATTCTGTAATGATTGGTTCACTCTTTGCAGGTACTAATGAAAGCCCAGGTGAGGTTATCACATGCAATGGCAGAACGTACAAAAGCTATCGAGGGATGGGGTCTATTAGCGCAATGAAAAGAGGCTCAGCTAGCCGTTATTTTCAGAATAAAGATTCAAAACTAAAATTAGTACCACAAGGAGTAGAAGGGAAAGTTCCATTCAAAGGTCCTGCTTCAGAGGTAATCCATCAGCTAATTGGCGGATTGCAGGCTGCAATGGGTTATACTGGTAACAGGAATATAGAAGAAATGAGAAAAAATTGCAAATTTATCACTATCACTGCATCAGGATTAAGAGAAAGCCATGCTCATGATATAGTTATCACACAAAACGATCTAAATTACACATATCAAATACCTAATTCATCAGTATCTGATTTAGAGTAAAATTCATGTGATCGCGCCTCTGTTTGTATCGAAATAACAATTCTCATTTAGTCTAGCCAGAATAACTATTGAATGTTTGCTAAGTAGAAGAAAAAATGAATATAATTTCGGTTTCTACTCTTTTCTCATAATAGATGCCAATAATTTTTTTCATGATGCTTATCCAGGAGTACTTTCTAAGTTTAGAAAAACTTAAAAGACACGTATAAATCTATCAAAAACATCGTGTTTTTACCTAGTTTACTACTAAGTTTAGGTTAAAAAATTTTAAAAACAGATACTGATACTGTTAGCTTTAAAGAAGTAAGTTGCTGAAATTGTTAAGTAAATTCTTTATTCAGCTACTTCCTAACGTTAACGATTGCCTCACAAAATACCAGTACAGTTGCTATCAAGATACTCTCTGATCATCTTCAAATCCTTCCAAGCTAAACGTTTCTGTGCTGGTTGACGAAGTAAGTAGGCTGGATGGAACATAGCAACTGTAGTAATTGAATGAAATAAGTATTGATTAGTATAAGCATGAAACTTACCACGCATGGCAGATATAGTTTCTGTGTTGTTAAGAAGGCTATAGCATGCAATTCCTCCTAATAAGATCAGAATTTGTGGTGAAACTAGTACAATATGCTTCTCAACAAATGGCTTACACATGTCAATCTCCAAATCAGTTGGTTTCCTATTACCTGGTGGACGCCAAAATATAACATTGCTTATATATACTTTAGTACGATCTAGGTTTATTGCACTTAACATTCTATCAAGCAGTATTCCACTCATACCACAAAATGGTATGCCTTGTAGATCCTCATTCATACCTGGAGCTTCACCAATAAGCATAATTTTTGCATTTGGATTACCATCAGAAAAAACAGTGTTAGTGGATGTCTTTTTTATCTCACAACCTTCAAATGATGAAACTGTATTTTTTAATTCCTCTATACTATTACATTTACTGGCAAGTTTTCTTGCTTCAATTACACGGTCACTTGGAAACATGAATTGCCGTTTTCTTTCTTGATCCCTCCTATCAACATCATTGGACTGTATAAGTTTATCACTTCTTTCTTCTATTTCTTTTAGAGAGCAATCAATACCTTCCTCATGGTAAAATTTTAATAACTCAAGATCTTTATCACTCATATCGCCTCTTAACTTTTTGTGCCTTCCTCATAGCCATATTGTGCTTCAATCTAGATAAATGTTTAATATATAATATACCATTCAAGTGGTCTATCTCATGCTGAATACATCTTGCAAGCCAACCGCAAGCTTTCAGTGTTTTTACCTCATTATTTAAATTTTTATATTTCACAGTCAGGTACTTTGGACGCTTAATTTCATAATTTTGCTCAGGAATTGAAAGACATCCTTCTTTGAGAATTATTTGTTCATCAGACAATTCCATAATTTCAGGATTAATCATACAAAACTTACCTATCGACTCATGCCCTGCTGATCGACTTTCGATATCTTCTAGATAGACATCCATAACAAAAACTCTTTTTAACACTCCAACCTGTACTGCAGCAAGGCCAAAACCTTCCGCATTGTACATAGTTTCAAACATGTCATTTACTAATTCTATGATTTTATCATTTATATCATCTACTTGACTGGCACGTGTGGTTAACTTTTCATGTGGGAAAATTAGAATTTTCAGTTTAGACATAATACTATAATTTTACTAGTTTTTCTTCCCATTCTATCCAATATTTAGGTATAAAAATGTTGATGCATTTCTACAACAGAAATATAAATTAAAAGCAATCCATAACTTAAATGATATTCTATAATTAATCAACTACTGTATTCTACAGTAATAATAAAACCAAAAAAAATATTTTTTGTTTTAGATACAGGTAGAATAGAGATTATTCCTAATTGTTGAGATCAGTAATAACTCAGATATAAAATGGCAGGAACAGGTTACAAAATTGCAGAAGATATAGCAGATCAGTAACTGATATGCAAGGGATACAACCGACTCCATTCCATCAACTATAGGTATTGCTGAAAAGCATCAAAAAAATCATAGAACAAGTATGTGTTGAAGTTGCTGGATGTGAAATTTCATCTTTCAACGTACAAATGAAATTATAGAAGATAATCATAAAATTTCTGACAGAGATATAAAACTTGTAGTTTTCCAAACATTTGAAAAGTATAATGATAGCGATAAGTATGGCTAGTTGTGTTGCTTCTGCATATTCTGTGGGATTTACTTTCCTATGCTAAGATGAGAAAGAGCTCAGAACTGCTATTGTTGATATAGATGGTTACACTGTAGTCAGAATTCTTAAGGAGGTAAGGTTATATATGCAAACAGCATTCCAATAGGAGTTGTTCATATTACCTGAGACATAGCTTATGAACTATGTACAAGCATAGAATATGCAGGGCATATAAAAATATTGCATGGTAACACTGCCATAACCTTGATAGATAAAACTGAATACATTATGATCCATAAATATGGAGATGATAAACTAACTCAAGTATCTAAATACAAGCTTATTGATATTATAAAACCAAGAGTTGAAGCAATGCTTGAATTAGTAAAGGAGCAATTTTAAAGGCAGAAAGACTAAATTAATAAAGCAGTTCTTATAGGAGAAACTAGTCAACTTATAAGTATGGGAGAGATCGTAAGTTACATATTAATAAACAAATACTGGATACCTTGAGTCTTTTTCGGCCCTTAAAGAAACAAATGCGATAAAAACCAAGTATTTTCTGCTGCTATAGGTTCTATAAAGCTTATAATTTGATACTTTTCTTTTATGAGAAGGACCCTGAAATGCTTGTCACGATAACAAAATAAGAAAATTTTAACATTTGGTAAAATCAAAAATCATAGAATACCTGGGTATACTATTGCACATACAGTGCATTAAGTAATAAAACCTCTAAGCCAAAAGTAGTGAATATAATTAGCGCATTCAAGTACACCAACTCCTTCTAAAATACTAAACACTTTGCTTTCTGTTCTTACCAAGCAGAATTTTTATTCTAATGACTTTTCCTATAACATGGCTGATCTTTTAGATCCTTTCAATGTTTTAAGAGGACTTCACAATTCTTATCATCTATATATAACATTAATCATACCAGAATTAGTACATTGTTTTCATGTTCATGAGTTCTATTAGAAAATAGAACCATCTTAATTTTCTATTACCTGAATTAAGAGTCATTTTTAGTTTACCATTAATATGTAATATATCAATTGTCAATTACATAGTAGATGCATCATTTCCTTCATACTTCTTAACGCACCATATTCTAATCTCCAAATTCTGAGTTTTGGGACTTTTTCAAAGTAATAACACTCTTCTCTGAACATTTTATACAATAAAACTCGTTGCCTCTCTTCGCTATAATTTCTTCTTTTTATCATTATTTGATACCACTGTATAACTTGCTCTAGGTATAATAAGCAATCACTACGCTTTCATTTGAGGTTTGATTTATTCTGCTATGATACAAATCTAAGATTTATTTACTAACACATTATACCTTATGAAATAAGTTACTTAAAAACAAAGAAAATTTAACTTTCCTTTCCCAATTTTTAAAACTTAAACCTTGCCTTTTTGATTGAGACTTACATCTTTTATTAATGTTCTATCAATAATATTTTCCTTACTGCTTGCTTTTTCTTGTTATATAACATCACATCATATATTAATCCAACACAGCTTACCAAACATTATTTTACCTATGCAAGATTTATAATTTTTAACAACTCGCTTAACATTTTCATAGTTTTACATTCACAAAATATTCTATACCTACTCTAATCTTCCGCTCTCATAAAATCTTTTTCCATTTTCTTTCCAGATTTGTTTATATCATCACACTTAATTGTGAATTACTTGTTTCTTCTAAACGCTCTATTTTCACATAAGGCTTCTATACTTCTCGCTTTCTTAACCCCTCTTAACTCGCATTTGTTACTTGCTCAAACATTGGTAATTGCTATATTTTGGCTTTACTTAATAAATTTAAGGCGAAGCATTTTTCTCTATCATTATACTGATACAATTTGTAAAACCAGTAGCTAAATTAAAAAATTCTGATTACAATTTACTTTGCACTTGAAATCTATGCTAAGAATTGCCATAGTAGGTCTACAGAATGCTGGCAAGTCAACCCTATTTAATAGGCTAGTAGGGAGAAAAGCAGCAGTAATAAGCAATATTCCAGGAATAACAAGAGATAGACGTGAAGAAGTAGGAAGAATTAGTGATTTGGAATTTACAGTTATAGACACAGGAGGGTGGGATGACAGAACTAATTTCTCATTACAAGTTATTGAGCAGATTGAGATTTCTTTATTCGACTCAGACATAATTTTCTTTCTTGTTGATGCAAAAATACAAGATGAACAAAATAAGAAGTTTGCAAAATGGCTGAAGAAAAAAACAAATAATCCTATAATACTCATAGCAAATAAATGTGAAAGTCACAGATCTAAGAATGTCGACTACCTACAGTTTTTTGATTTCATAGGTCCAGTATACATCTCAGCTGAGCACAACCTTGGCATGATTGATCTTTATGAAGCGTTGTCTGGCGCTATTAAAAATCTAAATCAAGACACTGAATTACCAGCTGATAAGTCCAGTAAGCTTAGAATTGCAATAATTGGCAGTCCAAATGTTGGGAAGTCAACCTTTTTAAATAGTTTACTAGCAGAAAATAGACTAATAACAAGTTCAGAACCAAGAACTACACGTGATTCTGTGGACATTACATACAATTACAATGGAGAGTTAATTACTCTCATTGACACTGCAGGAATCTACAAAAAAGTGAATATTACAGACAACTTAGAATCAAGATTCATGAAAAAAAGCATGGAATCAATAAAGCGTTCTCATGTGGTAATTTTAATGATAGATTCCATTATTGGGGTTGAGCAGCAGAGTTTATCAATTGGCGAATTTATAATAAAAGCAGGAAAAGGAATTATTATTGTTTTAAACAAATGGGATTTAATAAATAAAGATGATAGGAGCAAATTAATAAAATTTGTAAAGCAGCAGAAAATAACTCGGCTATCCCTGGAAGTTTCAATTATAACAATTTCTGCATTAAAAGGTATACGTTGCAGTCATGTGATAGATAAATGCCTTGAGATAAATCAATTATTAAACAGGAAGATTGGTACTGCAAAGTTGAATAAGTGGTTAATTAGTGCTTTGAATAATCATCCTCATCCGCTTGTAAAAGGTAGAGCGATTAAAATGAAGTATATTGCCCAGATTGGTACTAAACCTCCTGCCTTTTCTTTAGTATGTAATATACCTGAAGGTATAGATGAGAGTTACAAACGATACTTAATTAATAATCTCAGGAAGAGTTTCTTTGGTAAAAGCGTGCCAGTTAGGCTACTCTTGAGAAAGAATAAAAATCCTTACGTAAAATAAATATTCTATTCTATATTTACAGAAGTCTTTATAATAACCTACTTAAAAATATGTCTAATAACTCTAAAATTTCTTTAACATTTTTGTTGTCAAGCGCTTTTGCAATAATTTTTGCATATGTGCTAGAGTATTTTTTTAATATGCTGCCATGTAAACTATGTATATATGAGCGAGCAGTTTACTATATTACAGGATTACTTGCAGTAATGTATATGTTCAAAGACAGCAAAATACTAATCTATACAATGTTTTGTAGCTATCTTATAGGTGCAGCAATATCCTTTTATCACGTGGGCCTTGAGTTACATTTGTTTTATGATATTTTAGGTTGTACAGAGCAAATAGCAAGTGGTAATATTAACATAGAAGAGCTTAGAGATAAACTATTAAACCCTAATTATTCTCCATCCTGCAACAAGCCTTATTATGTTCTTGGTATTTCCTTAGCAACATGGAATCTTATTTACCTTACATTAACTCTATTCTTATTAAGAAGAATGTATTCTAAGAAAAGAAACATTAAAGCTTAACAGCAGTAATTTTATTGTCAATCTTACTAAAGAAACAGGAAGAAAGAAGAATAGAATGTTTTACTAGCAAAAAATTTTGTTTCCTTAATGAAGGAAGCTATTTAATATGTTTCAAATTGCCACAAATAAGCTTATTATGTGCCGCATAGCCTTGTTCTTTATATTATTAGTAATATTAGTGAACTGTAGTTTACAAAAACCTGCACCTGTGCTGCTTAAAGGTGAGGAGTTTTATGGGAAAAGAGATCTAGAGTATACAAGGGAATACCGTTTGACCAGAGGAGACATTGATTCTTCAGTAAAAGAAAATAAAAAAAACATTATAAGCAGGGTATACAGGAACAAAAATGATGTGCAAAGCATAAAAGCTAGTGCTGTAAATTGCAAA
Source organism: Wolbachia endosymbiont of Cruorifilaria tuberocauda (assembly GCF_013365475.1). Taxonomy (GTDB): domain Bacteria; phylum Pseudomonadota; class Alphaproteobacteria; order Rickettsiales; family Anaplasmataceae; genus Wolbachia. The sequence goes on along the minus strand of NZ_CP046579.1, from coordinate 784,769 downwards.
TTCATAATGCCAATAAAAGGTACATTTGCTTCTTTTGATAAAGCATGTAAAGATGGAGTAAAAATTGTTGCACAAAATGGAACAAATGTGGTCGCTTCTGCACCTGGTAAAGTAATATATGTAGGCAAAGGGCTTAGGTGGTATGGGAATCTAATTATAGTGGAACACAAAGATAATTACATGACTATATATTCCTACTTGAAAAATATATATGTTGAAATAGGTGATAAGATACAACAGAGCCAGATTATTGGGTCTGCAGGAAAATTAGGCACACAAGACAAATATCCTCAAATGTGCTTTACAATAAGACATAACGGGCAAGCAATTGATCCTTTGGTACACACAGATTGCAATTGAGTTTTCATTTATATGAAATATGATTTCAAAAGTATAGAAAAATTTTACCAAGATAAGTGGAACTTTTCTGTAAGCAAGAATAGCAAAAAAAATAAATGTTACGTGCTAGAGATGTTTCCATATCCATCTGGTAAAATTCACATGGGCCATTTACGTAACTATACAATAGGAGATGTGATAGCTCGCTATAAGAGAGCTTGTGGATTTGAGGTTTTACATCCAATTGGATGGGATGCATTTGGATTACCAGCTGAAAATGCAGCAAAGGAAAACAATATTAACCCAGCAATTTGGACAAAAGAAAATATAGATAACATGCGTATGCAGCTAAAATCCATAGGTCTTTCTTACAACTGGGAGCGTGAACTGTCTACGTGTGAGTCTGATTATTATAAACATGAACAAAAATTTTTTTTGGACCTTTTAAAACATGGGCTTGCCTATCGAAAAGAGTCATGGGTTAATTGGGATCCAGTAGACCAGACAGTACTTGCAAATGAACAGGTTGTTGATGGGAAAGGATGGCGCTCTGGTGTAGTTGTTGAAAAACGTAAATTATCCCAGTGGTTTTTAAAAGTTACTGATTTTGCCGAAGATTTACTTAAGTACTTACAAAGTTTAAAAAGATGGCCTGAAAAAGTTAAAACAATGCAAGAACGCTGGATAGGAAAATATGAAGGGGTAACTATAGAGTTTGAAATAATTGGTTTGAATAAGGGATTAAAGGTCTTTACAACTTGCCCTCATACTTTGTTTGGTGCCTCTTTTTGTGCAGTAGCTGCAGAGCATTTTATTGTACAGAATTTTAAGAATAAAGAAATACAGGGATTTATTAATAATATAAAAAAAAATGAAAAAAATGATGAAAGGACTGGAGTTTACACTGGATTAAACGTAAAACATCCATTTCTGGATAAGGAATTACCACTCTATGTAGCAAATTTCGTGTTAATGGAACACGGAGAAGGTGCAATTTTTGGATGTCCTGCACACAATCAGCGTGATTTTGAATTTGCACAAAAATATGATCTACCAATTATTCCTGTAATTCATAAAAATGGAGTACAAACTACAGGGATATTAAAAGAAGCATATGTTAGTGATGGAGTGATATTTAATTCTGAATTCTTAAATGGGTTAACAGCCAGTAAAGCAAAAGAGGTAGCTACCAAGAAGCTTGAAGAGAAAGGAATAGGCAAAAAAACAGTAAAATACCGCTTACATGACTGGGGGATTTCAAGGCAACGTTATTGGGGATGTCCTATACCTATCATATATTGTAAAGATTGTGGCATTGTCCCAGTACCAGAAAAAAACCTTCCTGTAATTCTGCCAACAGAAGTAGAATTTACAAGTGGAGGGAATCCACTAGATAAACATCCAACATGGAAATTTGTTAACTGCCCAAAATGCGGAGAGCAAGCAAAGCGTGAAACTGACACATTTGATACCTTTTTTGAATCTTCTTGGTATTTTGCTGCATTTTGTAGTGAAGACAAATCTATTAATAAAGATGCATGTAATCACTTTATGCCTGTCGATTATTACATAGGTGGAATAGAACATGCAATCTTGCACCTGCTTTATTCACGATTTTTCTGCCATGCTTTAACTAGATGTGGTTATCTTGATGTTAAGGAACCTTTCTCTACTTTAATCACCCAAGGAATGGTTTGTCATAGAACTTACAAAGATGAAAACGGTAAGTTACTTTTTCCTGAAGAAGCAAAAAAACTAGCAGATCTAGGTTTTAAGATTCTGGTTGGTAAGGCAGAGAAAATGAGCAAGTCAAAAAAGAACACAGTTGACCCAAATTTTATTATCGAAAAATATGGTGCAGATACTACTCGCTTATTTGTATTGTCTGACACTCCTCCAGAAAAAGACATAGAATGGTCATGTGATGGCATAGAAGGATGTTTCCGTTATCGGAATAAATTATGGCATATGGTAATGCAATTAAAACCTATTAACATTCAAAATCAATTTCACAACATCCAACTAGTTGAAACTGAGACAAAAAGAGAAGATGTATTATTACATGCTAAAATGACACCAGGCAAAAATGTTACAGGTAAACTTTTAAAATACAGAAAGAAAATTCATAGACTCTTATACGGAATTACAGATGACTTAGAAAATTGCAGATTAAATTGTGCAGTAGCAAAATTTCGTGAGATGACAAATCTAATATCTGAAATAGATGTAAAAAATGGGAAATGCCTCATTGATGAAGGAATATGTATACTAATCAGGGTAATTGAACCGGTTATGCCACACTTAGCAGAAAGTCTATGGCAAGAAATAGGGGGTAAAGGTATGCTATACCTACAGCCTTGGCCAAAAGCTGTTAAGTCACTACTGATTGATGATGTAGTAACTGTAGCAGTGCAAATCAATGGAAAATTGAGTGCAACAATTGAGGTACCAACCAACTTGTCTAAAGATGAATTAAAGAAAATAGCAATAAGCTTTGTATCTAATAAAATTGATCAGAATAAAGTTCAGGACATATATACTGTACCAAACAAGATAGTAAATATAGTTGTAAAGGAATTTACTTAGACATATATCACGATCAATACTCCTTTTTAAAGGATTAGTTGTTATTTTCCTGCACAAGATGTTATATCCTAATTAGCTATTCTTCTCACTTTATTTTTAGCAGCATTATTAATGATAGATAAGTTATCTAAGGAGTCAAACACTAGGTAAATCAAACTTTGAAGCTGAAGAGTAGTTCTTTATTGCGAAATCTACTAGCCTTTGTATTAGTAGTTAGTTATAAAAAGAAAGTTAATTTTAATTTTTAAGCGATATTTCAATACCTAAGTCTTTCAACAAGCTGATCCACTTAACTATTTTTAATTACAAATGACACAGTGAAACTATGAGTGGAATTGTAGAGTTTCACTTATTCGTACTAATGAAGCAGATAATGGAAAAAAGACTATAAAAGTGCATCTTTAGTGAAGAAGATATTAAACTCTACCTCTGTAACATTGAAGTTTAGTACTGATTTACGAAATCACCCTACAACAGTTAGTGTAGGTCAGAATTACAGTAAAAGTTAAATGAATCTCACTACCTATAAAAATAGTGGAATAATTTTTCCTAAAAAGCGAGGAGAAATTTATAATGTTTCTTATGATTAAGATATGGAAAAACTAATATAAATCTAAACTTAAACAGTAGATATTTTAAAATATGTTCATAACTTAGCAAGCACAAGAATATTAACGCTGCATGTGACATATAATAAACTGCTAATCTTCTAGTCAGATTTTATTAAAAGGCCAGGCTTTAACAGTATATATGACATGATCTAAAATTGACATTATAAAAGCTGTAAGAGCATATTTTACTCATCTGAAAAACTATCTTAATAAACCAGCATGACCTTTACCTGCCATAGATAGAGCTTAAAATATAATGTGAGATTAAGCATAAATGAAGTTATGCAGACTTAGCTATACCTTAACACCATCTACATAAACATAATAAATATTTCAAGAACCAAATAACAAGAATGTCAGATCAGCTATAACGTAAGTTCCACATTGTTCTTTTGAGATTATTCTATCTTTAGCTTTGCTTTGGAATATACCTTTTTTAGCTAATATAAAGCTTCTTACCTTACTTAATAAGGGGATTGAACTCTCAGTTATCTGCTATTCTATATAGTATTAAAAAGCTCTATTTACCAATAGAAGTTTCTTCTGTTCACCTTATGCCTTACCTAATACGTGCCGGCTGTCAAACTTGAACTGACAACCTACTGATTACAAGTCAGTTGCTCTACCAATTGAGCTAAGCCGGCATCTGTTATATAGATACAATTATTAACGGATTTTCGTCAACTAATTTCTCAAACTATCAAAATACTGCAAGTTAAAATAACATGAGAAAGTTCCTGCTAAAATAGCTAGATCTAAGTATAAAACTATATTTATCAAAAAAAGTAATAAGAATAATTATTTTTAGCCTGTAGTTAAAAAAAACTCTAATACTACAAAAGTTAGTCTTTGTGCAGTAGCTTACAAGTATGATGTATTCTGGTAATATAATTAAGTTCTTTAATGGTCATAGAAATATATAACAATGAATACCATATACCCCAAAGTCTAATTAGACTCATGATCTAAGTTGTATAATCTTAAATAAAAAGATGTAAGGGAATATTTCTTACCTATACCAAAATATTCTCTAGAAAATCTATATAAATCAAATTAACTTGACTTGGTTATGAAAGTAATAACTTTATTTAAATGTAAATTTATAGCCAAGAATACAGAAAACATTCAATCTATCATACATAATATGTAAGAATCTTAATCCTGAAATAAAGTAGTAAAAACACTCTATAGTACATAGTATTTTGTTGACTACACCTCATAGGATCTATACCATAATTTCTGATATAGTTTAAATCTTTATAAAAATGGTATTAAATCCGCTAGAACAATTTAAAATATATACAATAATAGAGTTACCAAAATTATTTGGATATAACATAAATTTTACCAACTCATCTTTCTTTATGATGATTTCAGTAGTGTCAGTTATACTTTTTTTACTATTCGGAGTAAGACAAAAATCAATAATGCCAGGACATTTACAGGCTGTAATTGAATATATATATGATTTTGTTATTTCAATAATAGAAAATAACACTGGAAGCAAAGGCTTAAAGCATATTCCATTAATATTCACAGTATTTGTTTTTACTTTATCTTGTAATTTAGTTGGTATCCTCCCATACTGTTTTACAGTTACAAGCCACATAATAGTTACTTTCGCTTTATCAATAGTAGTTTTCACCTATACAACTGTTGTTGGGTTCAAGGAAAGAGGAATAAGGTTTTTGCATATATTATTGCCAAAAGGTACTCCGTTATGGCTTGCTCCAATGATGGTTCTTATAAAGATCTTTGCTTACCTTGCAAGACCCATAAGTTTATCAATTAGGCTTGCTGCAAACATGATTGCAGGCCATACAATTATTAAGGTAATAGCAGGATTTGTTATGAATATGCATTTAACCTTAGCCCCTATACCATTTTTATTCATAGTAGCCCTAATAGGATTTGAAGTGTTTGTTGCGATTTTGCAAGCTTACATATTCACTTCTTTAACATGTGTGTACTTATCAGATGCAGTAAAGTAATTGACTTTGTCTACAGGGTATTTTATAATTAATCCTGTTAAGGAAATAGTTAAGGTAATATATGGATTTGGTAGCTTTAAAATTTATAGCAATTGGATTAAGTGTACTTGGTATGCTTGGAGCTGGTACTGGTGTAGCAAATATATTTTCTACCATGCTAAGTGGTCTTGCTAGAAATCCTGAGTCAGAAGATAAGATGAAAAAATATGTCTATACAGGAGCAGCTTTAGTTGAAGCAATGGGATTATTTGCATTTCTGCTTGCATTACTATTGATATTTGTTGTTTAGTGTATGCCACAACTAGATATTTCAACTTTTCCCTCTCAAGTTTTTTGGTTTTTAATTTTTTTCTTTCTGCTCTTTTTTATAGTAAGTTACTTATTTTTACCAAAGTTGGATAAGATAATAAACATCAGAAGCAAGAGAGTGTTAGACTCTTTTAGTAGTTCTATTCATCTTTTGAGACTTATAGAAAATCAGGCTATTAGGTATAACTTAGCTTTAAATGAAGCTAGAGCACAAGCAAAAAAGGTTATAGCTGATGCACTTACCCAAGTAGAAAAAATGAAGGTAAGTGTGAAAAATACTATAAAAGAGGAAGATGAAAAAACTAATAATCTTATTAAAGAAAAAGTAGAAGAATTTAAACTTGAGAATACTGATGAATTAAAGCAAATAGCTACTGATATTGCATTAATTTACTACAATAAATTGACTAATTCAAAAATTGAAAAAGAATTTGTTGCTAATTTGATATTCAAAGAATCTTAGGGGTCTTTATGTCTACATCAATGATAGTCAGTCTTGCTTTTTTAGTAGGCTTTGCTCTTTCATATAGGTTATTAAAAAAATTAATAAAAGATACCATTAATAAAAAGCTTAATAAAAGTAAGTTTACAAACCAAGAGGTTGAAAAATTTAAAATGGATATGTTGGAATATTATAAAAAATCTTCTGAAAAATATAAAAAACTAGACGAAGAAATTAATAGAACAATGAATGAAGCACTTGACAAAGCTAATAAGATTATAAAGTACAACAGACAACAACTAGATCAAACGTTAAGTAAGAATGCTAGCATCCACTTAAAGAGAGTGAGTGATCAAGTTGAAAAAGCAATTGGAGATTTACAAGCTAACACAGCAAGCATAGCTGCTGACACTGTAAAAAAAATAATGCAAATGCACCAAGATGATAAGCGTAGTAGCGAGATTATATCTTCACTTTCACGGGATCTAAATAAAAAACTACATTAAATGTAATGCAATAATTTTTAGCTAGTGAATAAAAAGACTCGTTTTAGTTTCATTTTTCCATTAATTTAATACTACTTCTCTATACCTTTAGAATACAAATCAAGATACCATCTTTTTAGATCAAAGCTCTAGCTACAGAAGTGAAAATATTAACGAAGGGTTGACATACATGGGTCAGACTCCCTGAACTCACATTTAGTATTTAAAATCTACACCAACTATTTAATATAAGAACCACAACCTTTTAATTAGAAGTGTTAGGGCAAGTAGTCTTCCAGCTTCTTCTTTAATTATGATTTAAATTTCAACTCTGACAAGAAGCATACATATTTTGCTTTAGTATTTCCATTTAGTTGAATATTTTAATGACTTATCTAAACTCATAATTATAACTCCCATCTTAATATGGGACTCCATATAAAAATAGATTAAATAAACGACCGAAGAAATTTTTCTTACGTGTACCAGGCTTTATTGCCTGCTATTAAAAGAGAGCAAACGATAAAATACATGACTGGAAACATTGAAAACTTAGTTTCTTTGGTTAGAACTAGGCATCAAACTTCAATAGAAAAGCATACTTAGGAAATATGCCGAAATATAAAAAGAATATACTTTGCCATATAAAAGTAATGAAAGGAAAATCATGCAATTATGACATAAACTTTTCTAGAAAAACGGCAGTAATCCATAACATCAACACAAGCTTGGTCAATTACAATTGGAAAAATCATTTATTAATTAAATTTTAATGATAATCACAAATTATCCTTATGTAGGTTTAATCAAATTATTACAATCATAATTGTTGACTCCTTATAAAAATCTTCCCCCCCATTGGAAAATGGACTAATTCAATATTCATTGCTTGGATTATAAAAAATGAACATGACACAACTTAGTCAGTAGCATTAATTACTCATGGGGGAATTTGATGGGAAAATATCTTTTAATATCTTTTAGGTAATAACATTATAGGAGATGCTAACTAAGCTTAAAAACCTGTAAAAACAGGATATAGAATTAGGTGACTAGTTCAGTAATATACAATTTAGATTTTTAAGAAAATACATAAATCTTAAATGCTTTTATTTCTTGCTCTATAAGGAAATTTGTTTTTATTGAGAAATCATGACTTTTATGCTTTAGTTGCTTAAATATCTGTGCTATGTTGGATATAGCTTAACTGTTACTGGAAATGCTAAGGTCAAGTTTTAATAGAGAGAAAAGATCGGTAATTGCCAGTTTACTGTTTTTAATAATTTTTGTATAAAACAATGTTTCCTTTAGTGTACTACATCGATTGCTTTTTCTGTGGAAATGGTTAGATGATTTCTATAATTACTATTTCCCGCATTGCCTATTCATCTTGTAAGTAATGATTAGTTTTTGCTGAATCAGGTCTCAAGCTCATTAGTAAAATTTCCTCATTTGCTAAAAAATAAGCTATATACTGTTGTTGTAATTACCTCGTCTCTTAATTATTAATCGACAATTCAACATGTTCCTAGAGTGTTAAGACAAACTGAATTATAGTAAGAATAGCCTTAACTCTAATTTCTCTATTCCGGTTTCTTCCCATGTGTGTTGACCCGTATGACTTCTTATTATTGCAAACCTTACTCAATTATTTTAAAGCTTTATCATCACCTGAAATGATCTAATCTAATATTAATTAGCACTTGAATTATGGTAACATAAAAATGGACTTGAACTTCTTGTTAGTCTCGTGTACATACAATATGTAATTATATATTGCTCTATGACACATTTTGTTACAGATAAATGTATAAAATGTAAATATACAGATTGTGTGGAAGTGTGTCCTGTTGATTGTTTCTATGAAGGCAAAAATATGCTTGTGATTAATCCAGATGAATGTATTGATTGCGGAGTATGTATACCTGAATGTCCAGTGGATGCAATTGTGACTGATGATTCTATAAAAGACATTTTAGGATTAGATGAAAATTTGCTGAGTAGCGAACAAAAGAATTTTAAGTTGTTTTATGATATAAATGAAAAATATTCACGGAGATGGCCAAGTATTACTGCTAAAAAACAACCTTTAAATACTGCAGAAGAGTGTAAGGAAAGAGAAGGTAAGATAGCTTATTTTGATGAAAATCTAGAGTAATTCTCTTTAGAAGAAAGCTTATCTTGGTATCCATATCTTCTTTATATTTCTCACAGCATACAGTACTGATCATTTTAAATGCTTCTACTAATTATGCTACTATGATTTACTGTATTATCATGACATGGTAAGCATTTTTATATAGTAGGGTCTAAGTCTGGAAGTAACTAGATCTTTCCTTTAGAAGTAGTTCTGAAATAAGAAATAATCCTAAATATTAAAGCAATCATCAAAAAATCAATTTTGCGCATCCCACATATAAGAGACCATAAATACTATTTATCTACAACATTACTGAAAATCTTGCACATCTCCTTATAACTATGTTGTAATGAAAAGAAATTTCCTTAGCCTTACTGCTTCGTGAATAACATATTATATTAGTTTAGTTAGAACAATATAAATAAAAAATTAGAAAACTTAGATATCATAAAATCAAATACATAGCATCAAAAGCTTTAACAAAAATCAGATTTAATTAAGTTCTAAAGCTTTATGAAAATTGTTGCTCTTACATATATCATATGCAAGTACCTAAAAATGCTACCAGTAAAGTTAGTGATTAGAGCACCATTAAGTAAATTACAATTATCAAATTCTGACTATTTTTAATCCTATTAATAATATATTAATTCTAACACTAAAGTATTAGCTAACACAAGCAGTTTTTTGTGATAGACTTACAAAAGAGTTGCATTAATAATGCTTTAAACTAATTTTCTTCTACTTGCAAGGGGTATATGTAGCTATAATTAATGTATCATTCTAAGAATGTTATGCATATAACTATAGCAATTCTGATCGGTGGATTTTCCAGTGAGAGAGAAGTATCACTAATGACTGGGAAAGCAGTGAAGAAAGCACTTGACCGCCTTTCATACAAAGCAATAGAAGTAGATGTCGATGGCAATATTACTGAAAAGCTAAAAAAGATTAATCCTCATCTTGCTTTTATCGCTTTACATGGACCTTATGGTGAAGATGGCTGTATTCAAGGTCTATTAGAAATCCTAGGTATAAAATATACACATTCCGGAGTAATGGCTTCCGCTGTTGCTATGAACAAAGTGATGTCTAAGCACATATTTCATTATCTCGGTATTAATACACCAAAAGGATACATAATTAGCCAAAAAGATATACTAAAAAACAATATTAAAATTGATTACCCATATGTCTTAAAACCAATCAATGAAGGGTCAAGCATAGGTGTACATATAATTCTCTCATACGAGGATTATCTAACCCTGAAATATAGTGATACTGTTACCATTGGGAAAATGATCATAGAAGAATATGTTCCAGGTGTAGAATTGCAAACTGCTGTATTGTTAGATGAAGCAATTGGCACTATGGAAATACGACCAAAAAATAAATTTTATGACTATAAAGCAAAGTATACAAGTGGATTTACAGAATATATATTTCCTGCAGAAATTCCTGATCACATATACAAAATGACTCTAGAATACGCATTGAGAATTCATCGATTTTTAGAATGCAGAACTGTCTCCCGCTCAGATTTCCGCTATGATCCTAAAAATAAAGCATTAAAAATGCTCGAGATTAACACACACCCAGGCCTTACTGAATCATCATTAGTTCCTAAAATTGCAGAGTTAGCAAAAGGAATTAGTTTTAACAAATTAATTCAAATCATCGTTGAATCAGCTCAAAAATATTAGAAGTGAATTGAATGTTGAGCAATGTTACTAAAAGCGAAATTTTTTTACATGAAGTGTATTCTGTTACTTATAATAGCGTTTTCTCTTACAGCAGCACTTCATAGCTCGTTTAATAAAATTACAAACCAACTTAATTATTACCTTACTTGGTACAACAACTACTTATATACTCTACTAAGTAATGTATTTTCAATTGACAAGGTAGCTATTACAGGTAACAAATTTACAAATGAGAAAGATATTTTAAACTTAATAAATAAAGCACAACCAATTATATATATATCACTCTCAAATCTTGCTAATGACATACAGTCCCAAAACAAATGGATAAAATATGTGAGAATTTATAGAATTTTGCCTAATACACTACATATTAATGTACATGAACATAAGCTTCTTACTCCTTGGGGTAACAATGATAAAACTTTAGTAATTGACCATGAAGGAAAATTAATTGTAAATAGTCACTCGATAGATAAGCTCATTGTAATCACAGGATAAAACTCGTCATCAGACTTAAGACTCATTGAATATATCTCGTAGAAAAACTCAATTAAGCAACCATATTTTTTCTTGTTTATATTAGGAAATAGGAGATAGTATATTATACTTGATAACGGATCCAAAGCAAAATTACCTGAAGTAACACCTAATATAGTGCGGATTATCTGAACTACTTAAAAAGTACAGCCGATTTCAGCTTTAGAGACTGAGCATAATTGATATCGTATTACAGATAAAATCTTTATTGAAGAATAATGTTTTTGTAACTTATTTTTATCATCTCAACATCCTTATCATTCTTGTTCCCAAATATCTAACGCTAAGATCTAGAAAATACCCATATCTTCATATTCTGAATAACATCACTTTTATAAAAAAGTACTCTTTTACTAATTGAAGCCAACTATAAAGTCTCAAGAAAATTATAAAAAGCAACATATTAGATATCCTTATCATTAATTAATTATGTATTATTATCTTATGATATCTTAAAAATACTTCATAGTGTGAAACATGTAAGAATAAATAAGGCTATAAAAGCAAATATAACAAAAACTAACTATAAAGATACCAACTACTCAATCTAACACATTACTTAGTCAAACGATTTAAGATAGATAACTAAATACCTTACTACATATTATTATAAGTATGGTAGATTGATAAAGTTAGACAAACAGTTTTTATTGAATTTACAATGCAATAAAATTATGAGAAATCTATTAAGGCAAAAACATAAGATCCCTAGAATCTGGAAATCTAATATTTAGCTGTGAAAACAGATACTTATTAAAAAAATACCCTGTAATCTTTAGTCCTGATTGAAATTCCTGATATGAGTAATTACTTTGTAAGTTATTATTATATATATCATACAATATTTGAGGAAAAGGTAGTAGTTTATCCGCATAGTAACCACCTACTTCTTTTGATACTGCTCTACCGGTTTTTGGAGAAATAAACTGTAAATTTTCTTTATTGCCTGTTACTGCGCATTTTGACAGATCTAGCTTAAACCCAAGTTGTGTAAGAAGTAAAAGCTCTAAATTAAGATAATGTGCTTGCCAAGATCTATTGTTATGTTTGATTACGTTAAAAAAATATCGAAGGTTATCATAAAGCACAATACATGGTTCTCCCTCTGGAAATACTTTCTCTAAAATAGAGAAAAAAGAGGTAATAGCAATACCTTTCAACCTGTCTTGGAGGAAGTGATGGAGCATAGATTCAATCAGCTCACACTTAAAAAATCCCAAGTTTTCAGGTAATTTAGCGCTCCATTCTGCACACAAAAGGTTGGTTATTTGAAATTTATAATTGCCATTATGTACTACTCTAGTTATTCCCTTGCACTTTCCATGATTTTTTGTGAACAAAGAAAGAGTCAAGTTTTTATCACCGTACTTTTTAGTAGATAAAATAATAGCTTCATCTTTCCATCTCATTAGAGTAATTAATTTAATTATATTAACTGTGAACAGTATACGAAGTGAAACAAGTACAGCAAAAATTATATTCAATCTTAGAAATGTCATCAAGAAAAGCTTAGATTAAGAAGTTCCTATCTTCTTCTTATGCTTCCTATTAAGTAAATTCTACCTAAACTTTAAAAAGCTCACGAAATCTAAGTTTTATGTTAGGTAGGAATTATAGAAGTTGAATTAATATATAAATAATGTTTATCTTTATGTTGACTATTAATATCAATCATTTTATGCTTAAGGCTTAAGTTATTTCAATGAGCTTGAGTTTTTATATGCCTACAATAAATCAGCTAATACGCAAGGGCAGATTAAGGTTACTTTGTAAAAAAAAGGTACCTGCTTTAGGAAAGAGTAACCCTCAGAGAAGAGGTGTTTGTACTAAGGTATACACTACAACTCCTAGGAAGCCTAACTCAGCACTACGTAAAGTAGCTAGGGTGAGAATTAGTGGTTATGGTGAAGTAACAGCTTACATACCTGGTGAAGGCCATAATTTACAGGAACACTCAGTTGTCCTAATACGAGGTGGACGAGTTAAGGACTTACCTGGTGTACGTTACCACATAATAAGGGGCACTCTTGATCTTCGTGGTGTACAAAATAGAAAAAAGGCTCGTTCAAAATATGGGGTAAAAAAATCTGATTAAAATTTATGGCTCGCAGGAACAAAGCAAAAAAGAGAGAGATAAATCCTGATTCACGTTATGGTAGTGTCTTACTAATGCGTTTCATTAATGTAATTATGAAATGTGGTAAAAAGTCTATTGCAGAAAAAATTGTCTATGGTGCTTTATCTTCAGCTGAAAAGAAAATAAATGAAAGTGGGGTATCAATTTTTGAAACTGCAGTAGAAAATGTTACACCTTCTATAGAAGTTCGCCCTCGTCGTATTGGAGGTGCAACATATCAAGTGCCAGTTGAAGTTAGAAAGGATAGAGCAGTCTCTTTAGCATTAAGATGGATTGCTGGAGCTGCTTCTGCAGCCAGAAAAAAAAGTGGGAAAACTTCTGCTGATTGTCTGCAAGCTGAAATAATAGATGCTTATAACAAACGAGGGGGAGCATTTAAGATATATGAAGAAAAATATAAAATGGCTGAGGCTAATAAAGCTTTTTCTCATCTTAACTTTTAATGTTAACTAATTAAGTAATATGAGAATTAATATATCTGAATATAGAAATATAGGTATAATGGCTCATATAGATGCTGGAAAAACCACTACAACAGAGCGTATTTTATTTTATACTGGAAAACAAAATAGAATTGGAGAAGTACATGATGGTGCAGCTTCTATGGATTGGATGGAGCAAGAGAAGGAGCGTGGTATTACAATCACATCAGCCGCTACGACATGTTTTTGGAATGGTCATAAAATCAATATAATTGATACTCCAGGACATGTTGATTTCACTATTGAAGTTGAAAGGTCTTTGAGGGTTTTGGATGGTGCAGTTGCTGTATTCGATGGGGTTGCAGGCGTTGAACCTCAATCTGAAACTGTCTGGCGTCAAGCTGATAAATATAATGTCCCTCGTATCTGCTTTATCAATAAAATGGATAGAGTAGGAGCAAATTTTTATCGGTGTGTTGATATGGTCAAAAGTAAGCTAGGGACAGTTCCTTTAGTTGTGCAGCTTCCAATAGGAAATGAAAAGGATTTCAAAGGTATAATAGACCTCATCTATATGAAAGCTATTATATGGGAAGAAGAGGCATTGGGTGCTAATTTTTTTTATGAAGATATTCCATCTAATTTGCTTGGTATGTCTCAAGAGTACCGGAATCTTTTATTAGATACTGCAGCTGGAATGTATGATGAGGCAATGAATGTTTATTTTGAATACAACGACTTGCCTATAGATCTATTAAAGAAGTGTATAAGAAGCGGAACTACTAAAGGAATATTTGTTCCAATATTATGTGGATCAGCTTTTAAAAATAAAGGAGTACAGCCCCTTTTGAATGGTATAGTTGATTTCCTTCCTTCTCCTATTGATGTTAATGAGATTGTTGGGAGTGACCCTAAAAATCCAGAGAAAAAAATTTCTGTTAAACCTTCAGAACAAGGAAAATTTGTTGCTCTTGCATTTAAAGTAATGACAGATAAATTTGTAGGTAGCTTAACTTTCATTCGTATTTACTCTGGTAAATTAAAATCTAAGTCTACTGTATTAAATGCTGGGAAGAATGAAACTGAAGGGATTGGTAGAATGCTTCTTATGCATGCAAATAACAGAGAGGATATAAATGAAGCTAAGGTTGGAGATATAGTCGCTTTAGTTGGATTAAAGAAAACAATTACTGGTGATACTCTATGTTCACACGATTTTCCTATATTATTAGAGCGTATGGAATTTCCTGAACCTGTTATTGAAGTTGCTATAGAACCTAAAACTACCTCAGATCATGAGAAATTAGGTATTGCTTTAAATAAATTAGTTACAGAAGATCCTTCTTTAAAAATGTTAATAAATGCAGAAAGTGGCCAGACTATACTAAAGGGTATGGGTGAGTTACATCTTGAAATTATTACAGACAGGGTCAAACGTGAATTCAACATTAATATCAACGTTGGTGCTCCTCAAGTTGCATACCGTGAAACTATTACTAAACCTGTTGAGGTTGATTATACTCACAAAAAACAGTCGGGCGGGGCTGGTCAATTTGCTAGAGTAAAGATCCTATTTGAGCCTCTTCAGGCTGGCTCTGGATTTCAATTTGAAAGCAAAATTGTAGGTGGTGCAATTCCAAAAGAATATATTCCTGGTGTGTTGAATGGGTTAGAGTTGATAAAAGAAGGCGGAATAATTTCTGGTTTCCCAGTTATTGATTTTAAAGCAACACTTATCGACGGTGCTTTTCATGAAGTTGATTCAAGTCCTTTAGCCTTTGAGTTGGCTGCTAAAGGCGCTTTCAAAGAAATGGCGAATAAGGCTAACCCAAAGATGCTAGAGCCTATAATGAAAGTTGAAATTATTACACCTGAAGAGTACATGGGCGATATTATGGGTAATATAAATAGCAGAAGGGGACAAGTTTCAAGCATGGAGACACATAATAAAAGTGCTATAATTCTTGCTTTCATACCTCTTGCAAGTATGTTTGGTTATATAAATATTTTACGTTCTATATCTCAAGGAAGAGCTCAATATAGCATGCATTTCTCCTATTATGGGCAAGTACCACAATGCGTAGTTGACGAGTTTAAATGTAATTAAGGATAATAGCCTATGACACAGATAGTAGAAGCATTTGGCAAGCCGCATGTAAATGTGGGAACAATAGGGCACGTAGATCACGGGAAAACAACGTTAACGGCAGCGATAACGAAGTATTATGGGCATTTCATAGCGTATGATCAAATAGATAAGGCACCTGAAGAGAGAAAGAGGGGAATAACGATAGCAACAGCACATGTTGAGTATGAGACAGATAAGAGGCACTATGCACATGTTGATTGTCCTGGACACGCTGACTATGTGAAGAATATGATAGTAGGTGCAGCACAGATGGATGCAGCGATATTAGTAGTATCTGGAGTTGACGGGCCAATGCCACAAACAAGAGAACATATATTACTTGCAAAGCAAGTTGGTGTTAAGTATATCGTTGTGTACATAAACAAAGCTGATGTAGCTGATCATGATATGATTGGTTTAGTAGAAATGGAAGTTAGAGAATTGCTGAGTAAGTATGAATTTCCCGGTGATGATGTTCCTGTAGTGATTGGGTCTGCATTAAAAGCATTAGAAGATGAAGGTAATGAGTATGGGAAGAAATCAATAGGAAAGTTGATGGAAAAGTTGGATGAATATGTAGCAGTTCCTCCAAGGCCTGTAGATTTGCCGTTTCTAATGCCAATTGAAGATGTATTTTCAATACCTGGGCGTGGAACGGTAGTGACAGGAAGAATAGAGAAGGGAGAAATAAAGACAGGCGAAGAGATCGAGATAGTAGGGTTGAAAGCAACGCGGAAGACAATATGTACAGGGGTAGAAATGTTCAAGAAGTGCCTAGATAAGGGGTCTGCTGGACTGAATGTTGGGATCCTCTTAAGAGGAATAAAAAGAGAAGAAGTAGAGAGGGGTCAAGTATTATCAAAGCCAAGTACAATAACACCACATCAGAAGTTTAAAGCAGAAGTATATGTATTGAAGAAAGAGGAAGGAGGAAGGCATACTCCATTTTTTGAAAATTACCAACCACAGTTTTATATAAGAACTACAGATGTAACAGGAAGTATAAAATTGTTAGGAGGCAAAGAAATGGTGATGCCAGGTGATAATGTAAGTATAGAGGTAGAATTACAAGCACCAGTAGCGCTGGATAAGGGATTACGTTTTGCAGTAAGAGAAGGCGGTAGAACTGTTGGTTCCGGTGTTGTTTCTGAAATTCTTGAGTAAAAAAGTTTTAGCTATAGGAGTGTAGCTTAATTGGTAGAGCACTGGTCTCCAAAACCAGAGGTTGTAGGTTCAATCCCTATCGCTCCTGCATTAATATTGTATTAGGTATGTTAAAAAGTTTAAATAGTTTCTTTTGTGGTATAAAGCAAGAAATAAAAAAAGTTACCTGGGCAAAAAAGCAAGAGGTATTCTCTTCTTTATTTGTCATAGCAGGAGTTATACTATGCTTTTTAGTTTTTTTTTGTTTAGTAGATTTTATATCTTTTTATACAATTAAGGCTTTGTTCGGAATCTTCTATGGAATATAAATGGTACATCATCAAAGTTAATTATGGACATGAAAAACATTTACGTGAATTAGTAAGTAATATGCCTTATTTTAAAGAGATATTTATCCCTCATCAAATGACGTACAGTTTAAAATCTGATACACAAGAGTTATACGAAGTATATATGTATATGCACCTGTGCGATGAAAGTAAAAGTATATTAAACCAAACATTGAAGTGCTGTGGTGTTGAATCTAGTGATTTTAAAGAAGTTCTAGATGATGAAGTAAGTATTAAGCGCAAGGAATTTGATAAATATAAATGGTATATCTTAAGGGTTATTTCTAATTATGAAGAGAAAGTATGCCAACATATATTAGAAAATTCTATCAGATTGGGAGTCAGTAGCTACTTTAAGAAAGTTTTTATCCCATATGAAGAACCAAATGAATCAGAATTAAGGCTCAAAAAAACTGCCACGCGAAAGAAGTGCTTCCCTGGGTATGTTTTTTTATGTGCAAATTTGTGTGATGATGTATTAAATTTCGTTAACAACATACCAAAATCCCTTAAAGTTCATGGATTTTTAAAAAATGGTAACGTTCCTAAGGTAATTTCTAATGATGAGATTTACTTAATGTGTAATGCACTCTATAATGCTCAAGAGAAGAAAAAATTAGATCATGGCTATGAAAAAGGAGAAAAAGTAAAAATTAATGATGGTCTTTTTCAAAATTTTACTGGTAAGGTAGATATGATTAATGATGAAAAAAAAATTATTAACGTAGAAGTATCAATCTTAGGCAAGCCAACAATAATAGAGTTGGATCTAACCCAAGTAGAGAAAGTAGAGAATTAAATATGAGTATCGTAATTGCTAAGATTAACTTATTAATGGAAGCAGGAAAAGCAGTCCCTGGTCCAAAGATTGCTTCAGTGCTTGGTCCACGTGGTATATCAATTCCAAAATTCTGCGAAGCTTTTAACAAAGTGACTAGTACAATTAATACCAGTTATAAAATTGGTGATCTAGTAACAGTACGAATTTTTGTAAAAGATGATCGTTCTCACAGCTTTATTATCAGCGGCCCACCCGTAACATACCTGCTAAAACAAGAAGCCAAATTGAGTAAAGGTTCTCGTGAGCCAGGGAAAGAATTGGTGGTTAAATTACCTACTTCTGCTATAATTAAGATAGCAAGGTATAAAATGGTTGATATGAAAGTGAGTGACGAAAATTCAGCAGTAAAGATGGTTATAGGCACTGCTAAATCTATGGGTATAGAAGTTATAGGGAGTTAGAAATATGAGTACACATTATCATTACGATAATCCAAAACAGTGCTTAGAGAAGGTTATTGAGTCTGCTACAGCAAAATTTGATGAATCAATTGATATTACAGTCAATCTAGGTGTAGATTCACATAAATTTGACGAGCAGATACGCGGTACAGTAGTTTTGCCTAAAGGTATTGGAAAAGATATTAAGGTAGCTGTTCTTGCTCAAAGCAACTACTTATCAGAAGCTGAAAAGGTTAGCGCCGATGTTATAGGAGGACAGGATTTAGTTGAGGAGATAAAAAAAGGTAGAAAGCTAGACGTTGATTGGTGTATTACTACTCCTGACTTTGTAGCAAAGATCACTCCAATCGCAAAAGTATTAAATGCTAAAGGGTTAATGCCTAATCCTAAATTTGGCACTGTAACTTCTAATATTGTAAGAGCTATTGAAACTATCAAGTCTGGTCAAGTAAGATTTAGAACAGATAAAAATGGTATTATTCATGGTAAATTAGGAAATATAAAGTTCACCGTTGATGACTTGTTAGAGAATTTAAAAGCTTTTCTCAAAGCAATTAAAAATAATAAGCCTGCTTCTGCGAAAGGGATGTATTTTAAAAATGTCTTTTTAAATTCGACCATGGGCAAAGCTTATAAAATAGGCAGAATAGAAGATATAGTTAATAGTTAGGGAATAACGTAGTGAAGCGTGAAAGTAAGAATAAGTTTATACAAGATATAGCAAATGTGTTTATAAATAATGATTTCTTAATACTGATGAATTTTAAGTCTGTAAACGCTAATGATTTATTAAATTTAAGAAATGGGATAAAGGCAATAGCTGGTGGAATGTTAGTAGTTAAAAATACCCTAGCTCGCTTAGCTTTAGAAAGATCTAGTAAGTTTTCTCACCTATCAGACAGATTTTCTGGTCCAGTTGCTATTATATACTCTAGTGGCATAGCAGAAGTTGCAAAACTAATAGATGATTTCACCAATGCTAACAAAGGAAAGGCATCTGTAATTTGTGCGGCTCATTTAAATCAAGTGCTTACAGTTGAGGATGTTAATAAACTGGCTAAGCTACCTTCTTTAGCTGAGTTGCATATAAAAATTATGCGTTTAATGTCTTATAATAATATTCCTGCTAGATTAGCGTTATCTATTAACTCGCCTTTTATAAGGCTTATAAGAGTGTTGAATTATTATAGTTCTAAGAAATAAATTTGTTGATAATTTTAGGTAAAAGTATGAGTAATGTAACAAATAGTTTAGTTAACAAAATATTATCTTTAAATCTATTAGAGGCTGCCGAGCTTGTAAAAATTCTAGAAGAGAAAATAGGGTTACCTACTGGCTCTTTTGTCAGCGGAGGAGCTACCGCTGCTGATGCAAACATCAGCAATAATGCTGCCAATCCTAATATTCAAGAAAAAACTGAGTGTAAAGTTGTGATTAAAGAAATTGACGCTAGTAAAAAAATGGAAATTATAAGAGCAGTTAGAAAAGTTAATTCTACATTAGGGTTAAAAGAAGCAAAAGAGCTAGTTGAATCTTTGCCTCAAGACTTAACTGCCAATATTCCTAGGGAAGAAGCAGAAAAGATAAAGCAACAGCTTACTGAAGCAGGAGTAACCAAAGTAGAACTTGAGTAAGGTACTTAATTCTATATTGGTGCGGTATTTTCAGTTAATTTTGAGGTATTTTAATGGTTGATTCTTCTTATATGTGTGTTTCTAGCACTTTTGTTCCTAGGATTTCTTATTCTAAGTCAATTGACTTAAAGGATTCTTTACTAGACCCAGTTAAGGTCCAAAAAGAGTCATATAAGTCGTTTTCCCCTGGGAATCATGGTAATGAAAGACTTGAATCGATCTTTCACTCAGTTTTTCCAGTAGACGATCCTTTGCACAGGGCTACTATTGAGTTTATAAGCTGTAAGATAGACAACCCTAAGTATGATGAGGCCGAATGTATAAAACGCTGCATAACTTTTTCTGCTAGAGTAATTGCTTTTATACGTATCGTTGTTATGCAAGATGGTATTTCTCTCGATGATTATAAAACAATCAAAAAGAGTAATGATCACTCTAAGCTTACAACTATTATAAAATTTATAGAAGAGCAAGAAGTCCACTTTTGCGAGTTGCCAATGATGACTGATAAAGGTACTTTCATCATTAATGGTGTTGAAAAAGTCATTGTTTCACAAATGCACAGGTCTCCTGGTGTATTTTTTGATAGTGATAAGGGAAGAACTTACAATTCTGGCAAGCTAATCTATTCTGCTAGAGTTATTCCTTATAGAGGTTCTTGGCTTGACATTGAGTTTGATGTTAAAGATCTTTTGTATTTTCGTATTGATAGAAAAAGGAAATTACCAATTTCAGTTTTGCTAAAGGCATTAGGATTATCAAATAATAATATACTTGATAAGTTTTATGAAAAGGTAAAGTACGTAAAATATAAAAATGGTTGGAAAGTACCCTTTATACCCGATAGGTTTAAAGGAATTAGGTTACCTTTTGACTTAATGGATGTTGAAGGTAATGTACTACTCAAGAATAATGTTCGCATTACTTCAAGACTAGCCAAAAAGCTATATGATGATGGTTTAAAAGAGTATCTAGTACCTTTTAATTCTATATGTGGGTTATTTCTTGCAGAAGATTTAATAGATAGTGTCAGTTCCACAAAAATTTTATCTGCAGGTGAGTCTATAAAGATTGAAGATATAAAAAAGCTTGAGTTACTATCTATAAATGAAATATCAGTATTAAATATTGATAACTTATCTGTTGGACCTTACATATTAAATACACTTCTTTTAGATGAGAATATGTCCTATCAAGATGCATTATATGAAATATATAGAGTCTTGCGTCCAGGTGAAGTTCCTGTTTTAGAAATAGTAGAAGAATTTTTTTATAATCTTTTCTTTAATCCTGAATATTACGACTTATCTAACATTGGCAGATTGAAACTTAACTCCTGCCTTGGGTTAAATTACGAGGAAAATTTAACTATTTTAACGCATGATGATATTATTGAAATTGTAAGAAGAATAGTACTATTACGTGATGGACAAGGATCTGCAGATGATATTGATCATTTGGGGAATAGAAGGGTGAGATCAGTTGGAGAGTTCATAGAAAATCAATTTAGAGCTGGGCTACTAAAATTGGAGCGTGTAATAATTGATTCTATGTCTACTTCCAGTTTAGATAAAGTTTCTCCATCTGATTTCATTAATCCAAAAGTATTAACTAATACTTTAAGAGATTTTTTCAATTCTTCTCAATTATCTCAGTTTATGGATCAAACTAATCCACTATCTGAAATAACTCATAAGAGAAGATTATCAGCATTAGGTCCTGGTGGGCTAACAAGGGATCGTGCAGGATTTGAAGTACGAGATGTTCATCCAACTCATTATGGAAGAATTTGCCCAATTGAAACCCCTGAAGGACAAAATATAGGATTAATTAATAGTTTAGCTATATATGCACGTGTCAATAAATATGGTTTTATTGAAAGTCCTTATAGGAAAGTAATTAATAGGGTTGTTACTGATAAAATTGAGTATCTGTCTGCAATAGATGAAGGTTCATACTATATAGCTGATACAAGTGCAAAGCTTGATAAAAATAATTGCTTCATCGATGATATGCTGTACTGTAGGTATGCTGGTAGTTTTGTTATGGTAAGTAGCGATCAAGTTAGTTATATTGACGTGTCTCCTAAACAGGTAATATCAGTCGCAGCTTCTTTAATTCCATTCCTAGAAAATGATGATGCTAATAGAGCGTTAATGGGTTCAAATATGCAACGCCAAGCTGTACCTTTGTTAAAACCTACTGCTCCTTTAGTCGCTACTGGCATGGAGTCTTTTGTAGCTTCTGGTTCTGGTGCTGTAGTTTTAGCAAAACGTGATGGCGTAGTTGATAGCTCTGATAGTAACTCCATAGTCATACGTGCTTTTGATGAAGAAAGGGTGAATTACTTAGGTGTAGATATTTATCACTTAAAAAAATTTCAACGTTCAAACCATAATACCTGTATTAACCAAAGGCCACTAGTATGCGTAGGAGACTATGTTAAGGAAGGTGATGTAATAGCTGATGGCCCTGCAATTAACAGTGGTGAGCTAGCACTTGGCAAAAATTTGCTAGTCGCTTTTATGTCTTGGCAAGGTTATAACTTTGAAGATTCCATTATTATCTCAAGTGAAGTTGTTAGGAAAGATTTATTCACTTCCATTCACATAGAAGAATTCGAGTGTGTCGTACATGATACCCCTTTAGGGTCAGAGAAAATAACTCGTGCTATACCTAGTGTTAATGAAGAAAATTTGTATCACCTAGATGATGGTGGCATAGTAAAAATCGGTACAAGAGTAGGGCCAGGGTATATCCTTGTAGGTAAAGTTACACCTAAACCTTCTTTTTCACTACCTCCTGAAACAAAGTTATTGATGACAATTTTCGGAGAAAAGTCATTTGATTGTGCAGACTCATCTTTATATACACCTCCAGATGTTGAAGGAACAGTGATTGATATACGAGTTTTTACTCGCAGGGGTGTTGAGGAAAGTGAGAGAGCATTGCTTATCAAGCAAAAAGAGATGGAAAATTTAGAAAAAGAGCGAGATTACATAATCAATGTTACTAGTAAATACTTTTATGACGAATTAAAAAAGCTTCTTGTTCATTCTTGTCCTCAAAGTCAGAAAAGGCTTGATGTTATCGAGCGTGAACAATGGTGGAACATAGAGTTAAAAGATCAGTCTATCTCTAAGCAAGTTAAGAATTTAAAACAAGATTTTGATGAAAAAATATTAAACGCGAAAATGCAATTTAAGCAAAAAGTAGAGAAATTAGACGAAGGCTACGATCTACCTCAAGGTGTGTCAATGTCAGTAAAAGTTTTTATTGCTGTAAAACATAGTTTACAGCCTGGAGATAAGATGGCTGGTAGACACGGTAATAAAGGAGTAATTTCACGGGTTGTGCCAGTAGAAGATATGCCTTACCTAGAAGACGGTACCCCTATTGATATTATCCTTAATCCTCTTGGTGTCCCATCAAGGATGAATGTAGGACAAATATTGGAAGCTCATGTAGGATGGGCTTGTAAAAAATTAGGAGAAAAGGTCAGCAGCATTCTTAATAAAATCAATAAAATTGAAAGTGATTTCTGTAAAAAAATTAAATCTCTTGGCAACGATAGCATTGCAACATTTACATCAGCATATCTCGAAGATATAAAAATTGAAGAAGTTAGCGATACTGAAATAGTAGCTTCTATTTTTAATAAACCTAACAAAAAAACATTGAACAATGAGCTAAATACATTGATAGAAAATCATTTAAGCCTTTGCAAAAGTGCATATGATAATTTACGCAACTTTCTCATTGAAGTTTATAGCTGTGGTAGCAATACATCTATATGCAACAATATTTATAAAATAAGCAACACAGATTTAATTAAGTTTGCATATAAGTTATGCAATGGAATTCCTGTTGCTGCACCAGTATTCGAAGGTCCAAAAGATAAAAAAATAACAAAATTATTTGAACTTGCCGATTTAGATCATTCTGGACAAGCTATATTGTACGATGGTTGTACAGGTGAAAAATTTGATCGTAAGGTTACAGTTGGTTATATGTATATGCTTAAGTTACATCACTTAGTTGATGATAAAATTCATGCACGTTCAGTAGGCCCTTATAGTTTAGTCACTCAACAGCCTCTTGGAGGAAAATCCCATTTCGGTGGCCAACGTCTTGGTGAGATGGAATGTTGGGCACTGCAAGCATATGGTGCTGCTTACACTTTACAAGAAATGTTAACTGTGAAATCAGATGACATTAATGGAAGAATCAAAATATACGAGTCAATAATAAAAGGCGATAGTAACTTTGAATGCGGAACTCCAGAATCTTTTAATGTAATGGTAAAAGAATTACGCTCACTTTGTTTAAATGTAGCCTTAAAGCAAAATAACGCTATTATTGAAGATGTATCTCATACCAATATCGCACAGTCTTTTGATAAGATAAGCATATCAATTGCCAGCCCTGAAAGTATTAAATCCATGTCTTATGGTGAAATAAAGGACGTTTCAACTGCAAATTATCGAACATTTAAAGTTGAGAAAGGTGGATTATTTTGTCCTAAAGTTTTTGGTCCTGTCAATGACGATGAATGTTTATGTGGGAAATATAAAAAAAGAAGACATAGAGGCCGTATATGTGAAAAGTGCGGAGTAGAAGTTACATCTTCTAAGGTGAGAAGAGAAAGAATGGGTCATATAGAGCTTGCATCTCCTGTTGCCCATATATGGTTTCTAAAATCACTTCCTTCAAGAATTGGAGCATTATTGGACATGTCTCTAAAAGATATTGAAAATATTTTATATAGTGACAATTATGTTGTAATTGATCCTCTTATTTCATCCTTTGAAAAAGGTGAGATTATTAGTGAAAAAACTTACAATGAAGCTAAAGATAATTATGGAGCTGATAGCTTTGTAGCTATGCAAGGTGTTGAAGCTATAAGAGGGTTACTAGCCTGTCTTGATTTACATGAAACCAGAAAAAATTTAAGACAAGAGTTAGAATCTGTTGCTTCTGAAATAAGAAGAAAGAAGATTATAAAAAGGTTACGTATTGTTGAAAATTTTATTAAATCAGGAAATAAACCAGAATGGATGATACTTACAACTATACCTATTTTACCACCTGATTTGCGTCCCTTAGTATCTCTTGAAAGTGGCCGCCCTGCAGTTTCTGATTTGAATCATCATTACAGAACTATCATTAATAGAAATAATAGGTTGAGAAAATTATTAAGTTTAAATCCTCCTGAAATTATGATCCGTAATGAAAAAAGGATGCTACAAGAAGCAGTTGACTCTCTTTTTGATAATAGTCGTCGTAGCACTCTAATAAATAAAGCTGGTACTGTCGGATATAAAAAATCTATTAGTGATATGCTAAAAGGTAAACAAGGTCGCTTTCGCCAGAATCTGTTAGGGAAAAGGGTAGATTACTCTGGGCGTTCTGTAATAGTCGTTGGTCCAACTTTAAAACTAAATCAGTGTGGGTTACCAAAAAGAATGGCTCTTGAGCTATTTAAGCCTTTTGTCTACTCAAAACTTAAGATGTATGGTATTGCTCCAACTATTAAGTATGCTAGCAAATTAATAAGAGCAGAGAAACCAGAGGTTTGGGATACTCTTGAAGAGGTAATAAGAGAACATCCAGTTTTATTGAATAGGGCACCCACTTTACATAGACTTGGTATTCAGGCTTTTGAACCTATCCTTATTGAGGGCAAAGCAATACAACTTCATCCACTTGTCTGTACAGCATTCAATGCTGACTTCGATGGAGATCAAATGGCAGTGCATGTACCAATTTCATTGGAAGCACAGCTTGAAGCTAAAGTATTGATGATGTCGACCAATAACATTTTAAGCCCTTCTAATGGCAGGCCAATTATAGTTCCTAGTAAAGATATAATCCTTGGTATATATTACCTAACTCTTCAAGAACAATGTAACAAAGAAAAAGATTTGCCATTTCTATGTACCTTTGGTGAAATTGAACACTCTTTGAGTAATGGTACTCTTCATATTCACTCTAGTATAAAATATAGAATGAAACATAGTGGTAATAGTGAAGTTTACTATGAAACTGTTTATACAACTCCTGGACGTTTAATGTTATGGCAGATTTTCCCTAAGCATGAGAATCTAAGTTTTGATCTTGTAAATCAGTTACTAACAGTTAAAGAAGTAACTAATATAGTTGACTTAGTATATCGCAATTGTGGGCAAAGTGCTACAGTGGAATTTTGTGATAAGTTAATGGTGCTTGGTTTCGAATACGCTACACTTTCTGGTACTTCCTTTGGTCGTTGTGATCTAGTTATACCAGAAACTAAAGCTATACATGTTAATCATGCAAGGAATGAAATTAAGAAGTTCTCTATGCAGTATCAGGACGGTCTAATTACTAAAAGTGAAAGATATAATAAAGTTATAGATGAGTGGTCTAAGTGTACTGATATGATAGCAAATGATATGTTAAAAGCAATATCTGTATACAATAAAAATAGCAAATATAACTCAGTATATATGATGGTTAATTCAGGTGCAAGGGGTTCTACTTCGCAAATGAAGCAATTAGCTGGGATGAGAGGGCTTATGACTAAACCTTCAGGTGAAATCATAGAAACACCCATAGTTTCTAACTTTCGGGAAGGATTAAATGTGTTTGAGTATTTCAATTCTACTCATGGTGCACGTAAAGGCCTTGCTGATACTGCTCTCAAAACTGCAAATTCTGGATACTTAACTCGTCGTTTAGTTGATGTATCACAAAACTGCATAGTTACAAAATACGATTGCCATACCAAAAATGGTCTTATTGTAAGAGCTACAGTTGAAGGAGGTACTATAGTTGCGTCCTTAGAGAGTGTAGTGCTAGGCAGAACAGCCGCAAATGATATATATTACCCAGTAACAAAAGAACTATTGGTAAAAGCAGGAGAATTAATTGATGAAAGCAAAGTAAAGCAAATTAATATTGCAGGTCTTGATGCTATAAAGATCAGATCACCGCTCACCTGCGAAGTGAGTTCAGGTATATGTGCACTCTGCTATGGAAGAGACCTTGCAACTGGCAGAATTGTCTCAATAGGTGAAGCAGTCGGTATAATAGCTGCTCAATCTGTGGGAGAACCTGGTACTCAATTAACAATGCGTACTTTTCACATAGGTGGAGTGATGACTAGAGGTATTGAATCCTCAAATATTACAGCTTCTATTAATGCCAAAATAAAGTTAAACAATAGTAATATAATTATAGACAAAAACAGAGATAAAATTGTAATAAGTCGTTCTTGTGAGGTTGTATTGATTGACAGCCTTGGTAGTGAAAAATTGAGATATAGTGTACCTTATGGCTCAAAGCTTTATGCAGATGAAGGTCAGTCAGTAAAAATTGGTGACAAAGTTGCAGAATGGGATCCTTACACATTACCTATTATCACAGAAAAAACAGGGACAGTATCTTATCAAGACTTAAAAGACGGGGTATCAATCACTGAAGTGATGGATGAATCTACAGGGATATCAAGTAAAGTAGTAAAAGATTGGAAATTGCACTCTGGTGGCGCCAGTTTACGTCCCCGCATAGTATTGCTTGACGATAATGGTGAAGTAGTAATACTCTCAAGTGGAGTTGAGGCATGTTATTTTATACCAATAGGTGCAGTTCTCAATGTGCAAGATGGCCAAAAGGTTCAAGCAGGTGATATTATTACAAGAATGCCAAGGGAATCAGTTAAAACTCGTGATATTACTGGTGGATTACCAAGAGTTATAGAGCTGTTTGAAGCACGTCGTCCTAGAGAGCATGCTATTGTTAGTGAGGTAGATGGTTATGTAGCATTTTCTGAAAAAGATAGAAGAGGAAAACGCAGCATATCAGTTAAACCAATTAATGATCAAATCTCTCAAGTAGAGTACTTAGTTCCAAGAAGTAAGCACGTAATAGTAAATGAGGGTGATTTTGTGCGTAAAGGTGATTTGTTGATGGATGGTGACCCCGATCTTCATGATATTTTACGTGTACTTGGGTTAGAAGCTTTAGCACATTATATGATTTCTGAAATACAGCAGGTTTATAGATTACAGGGTGTTCGAATAGACAATAAACACTTGGAGGTAATACTAAAGCAAATGTTGCAAAAAGTAGAGATTACTGATCCTGGCGATACCACTTACTTAGTAGGAGAAAGCATTGATAAGCTGGAAATTGATAAAGAGAATAGTGTTATGAATAATTCTGGTAAGCGTCCAGCTAGATATCTCCCTATTTTACAGGGAATCACAAGAGCTAGCCTTGAGACTAATTCCTTCATCTCTGCTGCTTCATTTCAAGAGACAACAAAAGTATTGACAGAAGCAGCATTCTGTGGGAAAGAAGACCCTTTAAGTGGATTAAAAGAAAATGTTATAGTAGGGAGACTAATTCCTGCTGGTACAGGTTTAATCATGAGTAAAATTAAAGCACTTTCACTTTGTGATGATATAGATAAATATGAAAAATATTTTGATATTGAAGCTTATGACGAAAAATTATTAAGTGGTGAAAGTTATTATTCCCATCCTGATAGGAAAGAAAATATGGTAGCACCGCACTACAATCAGCCAAGTTGAATAATTATGATAAGCATCAAAACAATAAATTTACAATTTTGAGCCATGTTTTTAATAAACTACTAACAAACTTTAGTTCTTTTAACAAAGTCGGGTTTTGCTATATACACTATACAGCTTATCTGTTGATATTTTCAAACTTTATCAAGTTTAATAAATCTATTTTTTAAACGCTTACTACTCAAGTTTAGATGGATATTAATTTTCCGTCTTGAGTGCTGAAACTAAAACTATGATTCTTTCATTCTTTCTTTTTTATCCATAATCTAGAATTACCATTTCAATGGCCTACTTTAATTTGTATAACTGTACGTTAGGAACTTACTCTGATAACAAGATGAGTAAAACTATTAATTCTGCATAGAAGTGTTATGATAATTACAGTAACATATAAAAATATGAATATAACTATACATTCCAAAGAAGACTTTGGCTTTATGCGTAAAGCTGGTAGGTTAGCAGCTGAAACTCTTGATTTTATTGCACCTTACGTAGAAGTAGGGATAACAACTAATGAGCTAAATGACTTATGTCATGACTTTATAACTAAAGCAGGTGCAACTTCAGCTACACTTAATTATAAGGGATATCCAAAATCAATCTGTACCTCAAAAAATTCTGTTGTTTGTCATGGTATTCCAGATAATAAGCCACTCAAGAGCGGGGATATTTTAAATATAGATGTTACAGTAATTTTAGATGGCTGGTATGGCGATACAAGCCGTATGTTTTGGGTTGGCAAACCATCAATAAAAGCAATGCGCTTATGTGATGCTACTTATGGAGCATTGATGGAAGCAATAAGGCAAGTTAAGCCTGGCAACAAATTGAATAAAATAGGACTTGCTATAGAAAAATATATTGAAGATTTTGGATACTCTATAGTACGTAACTATTGCGGCCATGGTATAGGAAAAGTTTTTCATGCCTTGCCAAACGTATTGCATTTTTATGATAGAGACGAAAATCTTATCTTAAAGGAGGGTATGTTTTTCACAATAGAGCCTATGATCAATATAGGAAGGCATGAAACTTTGCTCAGTAGGTTTGATGGCTGGACAGTAACAACATGTGACCTTTCACTTTCTGCGCAATTTGAGCATACGCTTGGAGTAACAAAAGATGGTGTTGAAATATTTACATTATCTCCCAAAAATTTGCACTTTCCTCCTTATAATTAAACTATGCAGTTCTTATTAGAAGAATTCCTGCAAATTGGAAAGGAGAGAAAAACTTTCGTATCTTGAAAAGCGTCTGGCGTAACATTAAAAATACTAGGTCAATTTTTTAAGATGCAATAAAAGAAAGTTTATTTAAATATGAATTACTTATTTGAATAACTAATTCTATGAACAGAATACAATTCTTTAGTTCATATGTGACATTAGTGTAATGAGCATTTATAAGTATATTTTAAATATAAAATTATATCTTACATCTTTAGCGTCTTAAAGAATAAAAGAGCGCGACTTTTGTAGTGCCATGCCTTTTTCCTTAAAAGGATTTTTATTACCACATTTAGTTTTATGCACACTTGATCTTTTAAAAAACTTTCTACCATTATATTTTTCAAATTGTGCATTGCAATCAAAGTTTAGACTACCTTCTGCATTTAAAAGTGTAGGTAATCTACTCTTATCTTGAGGTGTAATAAAAGATAATGCATATCCTTCAGCTCCAGCTCGTGCTGTTCTGCCTACCCTGTGAATATAGTCAGCTTGTGATTGTGGTATATCATAATTGATAACGTGTTGAATATGAGGAATATCAAGACCACGAGAAGCAACATCCGTTGCAACCATAATTTGATTGTGTCCGCAACGAAAGGAGTTGATAACTTTTTCACGTTTATGCTGCTTCAAATCACCATGAATTGCTAACGCACTATAGTTATCTTTGCGTAACCTATTAGCTAATTGATCTGCTCCTCGTTTTGTTTTAACAAAAATAATGATTGATCCCTTACGCTGACATAATTGCGTAATAAGTTTACCATATTTTTCTAGCTCTGACACATAAATGACTTCTTGCTTAACTCTTGTAGAAATTGCAAATTCATACTTAATAGAAATATGCTCAGGATGGTCAAGATATCTCGCAGCAAGCTTTACTATATTACCAGGAAGGGTTGCAGAAAACATGAGGGTTTGCCGCATTCTTGGAATGAACCTCATAATATCTTCAATTTGGGTCCCAAAGCCCATGTCAAATATACGATCCATTTCATCAAGCACAAGAGTATTAACATTGTGGACCATTAAAGTTTCACGTTCAATATGATCTATAATGCGACCAGGAGTACCTATTATAATTTGCGGATTTTCCCGAAGTTGATTTAGCTGCTTTAAAATATGCTCACCACCAATTAGTAAAGCAATCTTTAACACAGAATTTCTAAATAAGAGCTTTCTTATTTCATTTGTCACCTGATGCGCAAGCTCTCTAGTTGGTACAATAATTAAAGCTGAATTGACACTAAAGCTATTTAATAGCTTAGCAATTAACGGAATAGCAAATGCTAAGGTTTTTCCAGTTCCTGTTCTAGCAGAACCAAGGATGTCCCTTCCTTGTAGAGCTAGAGGGATTGCCTGTGTTTGAATTAGAGTGGGGACTAAAAGATTACGTTTATCTAAAACTTGTTTAAGCGAAACTGGAAGATCCATTTCATGAAAGCTACTCACGGCTTTATTAAAAGCTATTATCATTAAAACCCGTTCTCTAACAACTTTAAATTTATTGCAGATTTTTTCTCTTCTCCATTCTTACCACGCTCTTCTCTGAGTTCATAACTTACCCTTTCTCCTTTTATTCCTTTTTCCTTATTTTCTCCTCTAAGTAAATCTGGTCTTATCCCTGAACGTTCTAACGTACTAATATGTACAAAAACATCACTACCTTTAGTTTCTGGCTTAATAAAACCATAACCTTTTTCAGCATTAAACCACTTTATATTACCAAATTCCATTTAAATAACTCCTAAAACTGTTAAACATGTTGCTAATATGATAAAAACTTTTCAATTTACAATTGAAAATATCAGAAGCTCAGTTATTAAAACTAAGCTTCTATACTTCATAGTCTATCAATAACACTATGAGCTCATAGTACATAATTATCGTATTTAATGCAAATAAATTTTCTAATTACTAAGAGAACCTGCAACTGTCATTTCGTTAACTTTAATTGTCGGCGAATTAAATTGTCCACAAAAAGTTAAATCATTTGCAATAACTAAATTACTAAACATATCTTTTAAATTACCAGCAACAGCGATTTCATGCACTGGATAAGCTATCTCTCCATTTTCTATGAAAAATCCTGATGCACCTTGACTGTAATCACCATTTACTAAATTAACACCAAAGCTAAATAAATCAGTTACATATACACCAGTTTTTACTTCCTTAATTAATTCTTCAAATAATACATTGCCATTTTCTATATAGAAATTGCTAGCTTCAGGAATAATTGCAGCATTACTTACGCGCATCGCATTTCCGGTTGTTTCTAAGTTTAATTTCTTAGCTGAATATAGATCTAAAATCCAATTTTGTAGTACTCCATCCTTTACAAGTGTATTTTTCCTACTAACTATCCCTTCTCCATCAAAAGGTCTTGATTCTGTGCCCTTTGGTAATAATGGATTATCGATAATATTAACTTTATCATTAAAAACCTGAGTATTTAAACTATTCCCTAAGAAAGAGCTGTTACTTATGATATTAGTGCCATTTATAGCAGAAGCAAAACTTTTTACTAGCTCTTTTGCTGCTCTTTTTTCAAAAATCACTGGAAACTTTCCAGTTTTAATTGGACGTGAATTCAATTGATTAACTGCCCTTTTTGCTGCCTCTTTCCCTATTAATTCTGGAGGTTTTAGATCTCTGAAATTACATGCTACATCGTAACTATAACCAACCTTCATCTCGCCTCCTTTCCCAGCAACAACAGAAATCAGGTTAGTAAAGGTTGATTTACTAAACGAACCGATAAAACCAGAAACAGTAGATAACACTGTATTTACTAAAGTATATGAAGCAGAAGCTCCTTCAGAGTTGACTATTTTCTTATACGAAAGAGCTGAATTTTCTGTGGTTTCAACAACTCTTTTTAAATCAAAAAGAGTTACAGCATTTTTATCTAGAATGCCTAAATCTGCAGAAAAAGAATAGCTATCCATATTTATAGCAAAATTAATGAAAGGATCTTTTGGAGCATTTTTTGCCATTTCTACTACTTGACTTACAGTATTACTAAGATTGCTTAAATCATTTGTAGAAACACATGCAGACTGGGTCTTATTTGCTATAGCTCTTATTCCTACAGTACAATTTTTAGATTGTGATGTTTGCTCAATTTTTGATAGACGTTGGGAAACTGAGATCTTGTTAATCTCGTATACTAAAACTTCTGCATCTTGGTTTTGTTTTTTTATTAGTTTTATAATATCTGCTACAATATTTAGTATATCCATACCTTACCTTTAAGTTTCTATAAAAATTCTGTACCACTTATAACTTCTATCAAGTCAGTTGTAATCGATGTTTGACGAGAACGATTATAAAGTAGAGCTAATTTATCCAGCATTTCTTTAGCATTCTTATTTGCTGATTCCATAGCAACCATCCTAGCATTATTCTCACTTACTGCACTTTCAAGCAAAGCAGAGTAAAGAGCAGCTATAACGTAATCTCTGGTTAAATATTGTAAAATAAATTTAGCATCTTGTGGCTCACATTCATAGCTATAATCTGCTATTGAAGCAAACAGAGAATCATTAATCAAGGACGATTCTTTATTCCATGGCTTTATTGTTTCTAATACTGGTTTTTGCGTGAAAGCATTATAAAACTTGTTATAGAAAACTTTAATTTTATTATATTTACTGAAATTAACACTGTCAATTAAAGATTCTATATTTCTTAGTGTGACTCCTTTGCTGTTCTCAACCCTCAAAAGACATTTATGTTCAAACCTATTTTGACCTATATCAAAAGCTTTTTTACCAAAAAATATTACATCTACTCTTTTACCATTCACAATTAATTTATTTATATATTCTTGACTAAATTTCACAATAGCAGAATTAAAACTGCCGCACATACCGCGATCAGATGCAATAATAAATACAAGATAAAAATTTTTATTATCAATATTTAAAATCCTTACTAAGGATTCTTGATTAACTGATACCAGTAATGAAAAAATAATATTATGTAGCTTGGATATATACAACTTTGAATTTGATAACTTTTTTTGGCTTTGCAATAACTTTGCTGCAGAAACCATTTGCATTATTCTTGTAATTTTTTGTACGGACTTAATATTTTTAATCCTTAAAGATAGCTCCTTTAAGCTCTTCATTCTAATATAGAAACTTCAATTTAACGAAGTATAAGTCGTTCATTCTAAAAAACAAGTTCTTTGACATGAAAAGGTCATGAAATGACTAATCCAAAGGTTAGGCTTATGATATTATCTAAGCAGCTTAGCACTAAAGATTCAAAATAAAGGAATTGGATCTAAGCTTACATCGAGTATAATCCATTTGTTGCAAAAATACTAATCCATAATTACAACCAGTTACAAGTTTACAAGTAGTTAATTGTAAGGTAGAAGGAAAGATAAAAGGAATATTAAATAGATAACTGTTAAAATCTTAAAAGCACATCATTAGTTTTAGATAAAGATGAACTAAAATGCAAGTACAGGTAGTGTAAAATCAAATCAAGAACTAGAAAAGAGCACTAAAAGCTTATACATTTTGACAACTTTCACCTTCTCTTAAACAATTTCTCAATATCACTTAATTTCACCTCTATATAAGAGGGTCTTCCATGATTACATTGACCAGAGTATGGTGTTTCTTCCATCTGCCTAAGCAAAACATTCATTTCCTCCAACTCCATTTTTCTACCAGCCCTAATTGATCCATAGCAAGCGATTGTAGCTAATATTTTATTCACTTTATCTTCTATTGGTAAAGTATCTTCTATTTCCATTAACCTATCAACTAAATTTATCAACATTTCCTTCACATTCACTGTTTCCAAAATTGCAGGAATTTCTTTTATTACTATTTCATTTTCTGATTTAATCTCAATACAAAATCCAATTTCAAAAAGCTTATCCCTATAAATCTCAATCATTTCCATTCCAGCTTGATTTCTAATTTCAATTTTCTCAGGGAAAAGAAGCCTCTGCCTTTTTATACTATACCTTTGTTTTAAGCACTCATAAATCAACCTTTCATGTGCTGCATGCTGATCAACTATAATCAACTTGTCTCTAGCCTCAGAAATAATATAAATGTTGTAAACTTGACATCTCGCAAATCCAAGAGGATAACTTTCCATCAAATTAATTTGTTCTCTTTTTAGCATAGCCTTTGTTTGTAATGGAGATTTTTGTATGTCAGCATGATCAAATAATTCTGACCGTGCTGATAAATTCTCTCCACCTTTATTTGATAAATCAAACACTTGCTGGGACTTAGCGTAAGCCAGAACATTATAATCTAGAATGACACTAGAAATGCCTATTTTTGTTGATAATGCTTTTATTAATCCTTTTGTTACTATTTCATATATAGCTCTTTTATTTTGAAACCTTACTTCTAACTTGTTCGGGTGAACATTCACATCTATTTGGTCATATGGTATCTCTAAATTTAGTGCTACAAAAGGATACCTATCTCTTGGAATAAAATCATGATACGCATATCGAATAGCACTAACAAGTAAATTATCTTTGATTGGTCTACCATTAATAAATGTATAGATCATAGTTGACTTGCTACGATTAACAGTTGGCTTGCAAATGTGTCCTATAAGTCTAATACCATCTTTTTTTTCATCAATCTCTAAAGTATTACCACAAAATTCTTCCTCCATCTCACATAATCTATCAAATAATGAAGGTTGCTTAACGTATTCTAAGAGCTTTTTGCCATCTGAACTAAGACTAAATTCGATACCATAGTTGATCATGGCTAAGTTATTTGTAATATCAACAATGCTCCTGGTCTCTGCTTTTTCAGTTTTTAGAAATTTTAGTCTATTTGGAGTAGCAAAAAATAAATCACAAACTTCAACGTGTGTGCCTTGTGATAAAGAACAAGGAACAACATCTATTATCTTTCCCCCATCTTCACAACTTACAGACCATGCCTCACTTGCACCTCTTGCTTTAGATAATAACTTTACTCTACTTACTGCTGCTATAGATGGCAAGGCTTCTCCTCTAAAGCCAAGATATTTGATTTTTATCAATTGACTATCGTTCAACTTTGAAGTAGCATAACGCGTAAATGCAAGTTCTAAATCACTTTTTTCTATTCCTCTTCCATTATCTGTAACAGTAATAATGTTACGACCACCGCTTTCTACTTTGATTATTATCTTTGAACTTCCAGCATCTATTGCATTTTCTACTAATTCTTTAACTACACTTGCCGGCCTCTCAATCACTTCTCCTGCTGCTATACGATTTATAGTCTTTGTATCTAAAAGAACTATTGCCATAGGCTTATTACAAGTTTGGTTTCTCTTTTACTGAATCAGTCTGTTTGCTTCTCCATTCCTTCAATCTATCTGCAATTTTACTATCAGAAATTGATAATATAGATGCAGCAACAATAGCAGCATTATATGCTCCGTTTTCTCCTATAGACATTGCAGCAACTGGAATGCCTTTTGGCATTTGTACTATAGATAACAGGCTGTCTAGCCCATTCAACTCTCTACTATATACTGGAACACCAACAACAGGTAAGTAAGTAAGCGACGCTACCATACCTGGTAAGTGAGCTGCCCCACCTGCGCCAGCTATAATAATTTTATATCCTTTTTTTTGTGCAGACTTAGCAAAATTAAAGAGTCTTTCTGGTGTCCTATGTGCAGATATTATAAATATATCATGGGAAATCTCTAGTACTTTTAATATATCAACAGTATAAATCATAGTGTTATAATCTGACTGACTTCCCATAATTACAGCAACATCCCTTTCCATTTCTTCCATATTAATATAATTAAATTAGACCTAACTAAACAATGTTCCAGTCAAAAACAACGAATATTTGAACAAAATTATAAGTAATAGTTTGTGAAATTCTATGCAAATAGAAATACATAAATAAGACCTAAATTAAAAACATAGTAGAATGATTGCCACTCTTTCATACATGAAATTAAAAATTCATTCTAAATCTTAGAATTACCTATTTTTACTAGGAATGAACTTTTTAAAATAAATAATAACTAAAAATTAAAGTGAATTTAATAAATAACAAACCTACTAAATCACACATGTTAACATCATATAATTATCAGCACAAATTATATGACATTAACACTTTGAGA
This sequence comes from Wolbachia endosymbiont of Cruorifilaria tuberocauda, assembly GCF_013365475.1. GTDB lineage: Bacteria > Pseudomonadota > Alphaproteobacteria > Rickettsiales > Anaplasmataceae > Wolbachia. The sequence continues at coordinate 747,628 of NZ_CP046579.1, read as the reverse complement.
TAGTAAATTTATGTTGTAATGTTTTACAGAGCTATTGATAAGTGAGTACATATGGAAACAATATCATTGAATAACAATTCATGCAATACAGAGGTAAAAAAGAAGTTGCTTAACATAATTAGCAAAGTTATAGAAAAAAATGCTTGGACGCAAGCTCATGCAGCTGAAAAGCTAGGGGTTGACCAACCAAAGATATCACAAATTAAAAACGGTAAAACAGATGGTTTTTCTTTAGAGCGCTTGTTAAGCTTTCTAAAAAAATTTGAACATGAAATAACAATTACAATAACAGAGAGCCAATCAATAAAACATGAACACGAATCCGGATCTTAATGAAGATACAAGTTGACATTTTATTTTTTGTGATTATAGTGTGAAATTCATTCAGGTAGTATTTCATGTTTATGACTGAATCCGTTATAGAGAAATGTATAGTGCAGGTAAATAACCGTTTTAAATTAGCCCTGTTAGCAAGCCAGAGGACGCACGATTTGAATACAGGAGCAAGCAGTCCAATTCAAGCAGCTGAGTTTAAGGGTCATAAGAACACTATCATTTCTTTGCACGAGATAGCAGAAAAGCAGGTAGATGTTTATGAGCTATTTAATCTTTTGGTAAACAGATGCAAAGGATATATGAAAGGTAGTATAAATGACATAAGCAAGCTAGAAAAGCTACTAAATTTTTCTGAAGATCAACTTAATACAGACTATGGTGCATAACAAGCAGGAGAGTATTAATACACATGATAAAGTAATAAGAAGCAAAATAACAACAAGTAAAGTGCTTTCAGGTCTTTTTATTTATAAATGATCTATGTTGCTATTTATGTGCTGCTGTTTTGCATTATTATAATGTTATACCATATAGTATCAAGAGCGAATGATATTTATAGTAAAGTACTAGCGTTTAATAATCTTTTAACACAAGTAATTTTACTTATATCAGCAATATCAATCATCTTGAATAGTTTCTTTTTGCTCGATATAGCATTGCTATATGCTAGCATTAGTTTTATGTCAACTATAGCACTAATGAAATTGATGTTGCCTCGATAATCTATGATAGGGTCTATTTTTATATTACTAGGCACGTGCTTAGCAATTATTTCAATTATAGGAATAATTAGATTCCCCAATTTCTATACTAAGTTACACGCAGCAGGTATTACAGACTCTAGTGGGACAGTATTATTATTAACTGGTTTTGCTATGCAAAATGAATTTTCAATTAACACTGTTAAAATTATATTATTGATTCTTATAATATGGATATCTAACTCAACTAATAGTTATATTTTAGCTCGTACCTATTATTATAAAAGTAAGGAAAAGACCACTAAGGTGGATTAAGATGCTGGAGATATTCAATGCAACATTACTATTACTGCTAGTTATAGTTGCTATTTTTATAGTTCTTTCAAAACATTTAGTTGTAAGTAGCATTCTAATGTGCGTATTTAGCTCGCTTATCGCACTTATATACTTAGTTATGAACGCACCTGATGTTGCAATTACTGAAGCTTCAGTTGGTTCTGGACTTAGTACGGTTTTTATTTTTGCTACACTCTCTCTGATAAAGAACCATAAAACAAACTTATCTTACGATCCTGTAAAGTTTTTTTTTATGTTGTTCTTAGCTGTAGGATTATCATACTTTATGACTCAATTGCCAGATTTTGGCAGCTACGATGCTCCAATTCACTTGCATGCTGCCCCTTATTATATAGAAAATACTGAAAAAATCGCTGGTGTTTCTAATATAGTAACAGTCATTTTAGCAAGCTTCCGTGGTTATGATACATTTATAGAAACTACAGTAGTTTTTACCGCAGCACTTTGTATAATATTAACATTAAAAGAAGAAAAAGAAGGTGATTAAGGATCCAGTATTAAATACAGTGACATTTTTGATGGTACCTTTCATTATTCTGTTTGCTTTGTATATACAATTTCATGGTGAATACACTCCAGGTGGAGGATTTCAAGCAGGTATAATCATTGCTTCTGGAATAATATTATATTCAATGTTATTCGGTATATCTACAACTCTAAAAGCAGTACCTTACCATGTAATTAAGTTCATTAATATATTAGGCATTCTAATTTATGGAGGAACAGGTATCGTAACAATCTTACTTGGTAAGAACTTCTTGTCTTACAACATATTGTTAGCTAACAGCGTCTCTGGTCAAAAACTTGGTATTTTTTTAGTGGAATTAGGTGTGACATTTACTGTTTGCTGCTCTATGCTTATTATATACATAAGTTTTGCTCATAAAAAAAAATAATGATTTCATACAACTACATAATTATTATTATATTAATGATACTAGGTTTATACATCACTGTAAGTGATAAAAACTTAATTAAAAAAATGATAGGGATAAGTATTTTTCAAGCATCTGTTTTATTATTTTACATATCTTTAGGATATGTAAAAAACTCTTTGCCACCTATACTGGTATCAAGTTTTCATTTATACAGCAACCCTATACCACATGTCTTAATGCTTACTGCTATAGTAGTTGGAATTGCATCATTTTCAGTTGGATTATCCATAGCAATAAAAATAGAAGAAAAATATGGAACAATTAATCAAGATAAGTATATGTAAATTAGCAGTATTTTAAATTATATGAGTAACAAACATCCAAAAGCTAAACCATAGCCTACTTGCTGTAGGTTTATTTACTAATAGTAATAACATTTTAATTGCAAGGGTAATGATGTCAACTATTAATAATGAAGAAGGGAAGAAAAAGATCATCAGAGATCTAGTAACCAAAAGTATAAGGAAAGGCGGTTTTATTACTTTTGATGATATTAATGAAAAATTATCAGACGAAAACTTTTCGTCTGATTTTATAGATGATACTATATCCCTGCTGCAAGATTCAGGAATTAGCATACTTGAAAGTAGCGAAGACGAAGAGGAGACTCATTCTAGTAATGATGACAGTAAACTGGATGACGAGGATACATTATCAAATGCTACTACAACTTTAATACAAAACGATGATCCTGTAAGAGTTTATCTACAGGATATGAGCTCTGTGAAACTTTTATCAAGAACGGATGAGATCACAATAGCAAAGAAAATTGAATCTGAAAAGCATAACATGTTGCGTGCAATAATTGAAACATCAGTAACATTAAGAATGATAAAGGCATGGCGTGATGATTTGAGCAATGGAGTTATCTCACTGAGAGAAATCATAGATTTAGATGCGATTTATAACTCTGATTTTAATGTAATACCTAAAGAAGATGCTAAAGAAAGTGTTGAAAATATCGAGGACTCAGATAATATTTCTGAAGATAACGAAGCTGATAATAAAAAAGATGACAATGATCAAGAAAGAGACAATGAAGATATAAGTCCAACAAACTTAAATGTTTCCATTTTAGAAATGGAAAATGACTTATTGCCTAAGGTCATAGTTGCACTGGATGAGATAATTGCTTTGGCAAATAAAGCATTTGCATTAAGGAAAAATTCTTCTAGTGAATTTGCATACAAAGACTTATATAATCAAATATGGTTCACAACTCTACAAATTAAGTTAAGTGACGCTGCTGCTGCCAAAATCACACAAAAACTCTACTCTATAAATAAGTCCATCCTTCTTGAAGAGGCTAATCTTATTTCTGAGGCTAAAAAATATGACATTGACAGGGAAAGTTTCTATAAAGTTTATAATGATATATTGTTAAAGTATGGATTAAAAAACGTAAATCTTTCAAAAATTGATAGCAACTTACCTTCTCTTAAAGATGGACTGAAAAATAAGTTCACAAGGTTTATAGATGATAATTCAGAACATATAATTAATACTTTAAATAACATAAAGCAGCATATACAGGAAGATAATATACAAGAATTTAAGCAATTAATCAAAAGGATACAAAAACATGAACGAGAAGTTTCCGAAGCAAAACAGGAAATGATCAAAGCTAATTTAAGACTAGTAGTTTCCATTGCTAAAAAATACTCAAACAGAGGTCTTGCCTTGCTTGATTTGATACAAGAAGGCAATATTGGCCTCATGAAGGCTGTTGATAAGTTTGATTATAAACGTGGATACAAATTTTCAACTTATGGAACTTGGTGGGTGAGACAATCAATTACTAGAGCAATACCAGAACAGTCCAAAGTAGTTAGGATACCGGTACACATGGTTGAAATTATTAGCAAAATTAATAGAACACTAAGAAAGTTGACTCATGAAATGGAAAGAGAGCCTACATTAGAAGAATTAAGTATGGAACTTGGTATTCCATTAGAAAGAATACGTAAAGTCATGAAAATAGCAAGAGATCCAATAAGTCTTGAAGCTCCAACAGGAAAAGATGAAAGTAGCACTTTTGGTGATTGTATAGAAGATAAGCGGGTCTCAAAACCAGAAGATGCTGCGATACTTGCCGACTTACGAGGCATTACAACCAATGTTCTTGCAACTTTGACTCCAAAGGAAGAGAGAATTCTAAGAATGCGCTTTGGCCTTGGTAAAGACGGGAAGGAACATACATTAGAAGAAGTAGGAAGGATCTTTAATGTAACACGTGAGAGAATTAGGCAAATAGAGGCTAAAGCCCTGCGCAAATTGAAGCACCCAAGTCGAGCTAGAAAACTCAGAGGGTTCTTTTGAGGAAATATGTAATTAATTTTACAATTATGATTAAATCTGTAACACCTTCCTAGTATCTCTAACAATTTTAATGTTATGAGTTATGTATGTATCCTGCTAATATAGAGTGAAGAAACGGATCAGAGATAAAGAAAATATAATTTATAATTAAATATGAGCTTTTCTATAGTTTATGTTGCTTAACTCTCTAATGAAAAAATCTTACACGTAAAAATGCGCCTAAAAATTATCTGTCGACTAAGCTTAACAGATGTAAACTTTGTGAGTGGTATAGAACTCACACGCACAAAACACAATCCTATATAGCATATTCATAACTATATAGATAGATAACTAGATCTCCTAACGCTATGAGGAAAAGTTTATATAGTTATGAATAAGTGTTTTTTCTGTAATTCAGAAATTAAATTTCACTTATCTTTTAGATATATATCTTCATTACAGGTCTAAATTTATCTAATTATATTTAGTATTTGACTATGTATGCAATTAACCAATTAACTTTTTAAAATCCATTTAGTACTTAGTCAATTCCTCATTAGATATAGTAAGATACCTGCCTAACGATAGAAAACTCAAGTAGAAATATAGTAAAAATGTAGTAATATACCTGATATTTTTGATCTTGAGTATGAATGGATATGTTTCAATCTAACTGAAGAACAAATTTATATATTATACATAGATTTTTGCATATAGTTAAAGCTCGCTCAATTCTAAGCATAGAGTGTGAGATTCTCCTTAAAATTTATTAAGACAATAAAAACCTAAGAATAAACGGGTGTTTCCTTGTCAGAACAATTATCAGTTAGGGTCACCTTAAAGATGAAGCTTGTAAACTGTGGATCACATGTGTTAGAATTATTTGCATGACATTTTGAATTCTTTACTTGGAACAGTAAGATTCACCGAAAGATAGAGCATTTAGCTCATCTTACAGTTTAAATAAAATGTTTTTTTGCTGCTGACCAGTACAAAAGTTGTCTTAATCTTTCGTTAATAGCAGAGTGTATTGTAGATAGGAGAAGTAGGTAAATATAGAAGAGCTTCTATTTTATTAGGTAAAGCAGGAATGCGGAGAAAATGAACTAATAAATTTCTTCTTGGTAAAAATTAGCTCTTATTGAGAGATGATGATTAATTTACCAGAACAAAGTTAACTTTTACAACAATTTGAGCTATAATTCAATAGCATAGTAGGCAATCGCAAATGAAAACTATTTTAGCTATTGAAACAAGCTGTGATGAAACTGCAGTAGTAGTTGTGAATAGCACTAAGCAAGTTCTTGCTCATGAAATGCTTTCTCAAACAGAGCATAGAAAATATGGTGGTGTAATCCCTGAAATTGCTTCACGTATCCACATGGAATATTTGAATATTCTAATAAAAAGTGCTGTGAATAAGTCTAATATTGATTTCTGTGATTTGGATGCAGTTGCTGCTACAGCAGGACCAGGACTTATAGGTGGGTTAATAGTTGGTACGATGATGGCTAAAGCGATTGCACATGTAATAGAAAAGCCGTTTATTGCTGTTAATCACTTAGAAGCACATGCATTGGTTATTAGGTTGCTTTATGAAGTTAAATTCCCATTTTTAGTTCTATTGATATCAGGTGGCCACTGTCAATTTTTGATTGTGCAGGACGTAGGTAAATATATTAAATTGGGTGAGACGCTAGATGATTCATTAGGGGAAGCTTTTGATAAGGTTGCTAAAATGCTTGGGTTAAGCTATCCAGGTGGACCATTAATAGAAGAGTTAGCTAAGAAAGGAGATGGTACGAGATTTAAATTTCCAAGAGCAATGATTAAACGTCCAGGGTGTGATTTCTCTTTTTCTGGAGTCAAAACAGCAGTAAAAAACTTGGTGCAGAAGCTTGAGATGAATGAACAAGATATGTATGATATATGTGCTTCGTTTCAAGGATGTATTAGCGAGATACTACTCGATAGAATTAAAAATGCAGTTGTTATGGCTGCATCTTTCAATGTTAAGATCAACGATTTTGTAGTTACTGGTGGAGTTGCAGCAAATGATTTTTTGAGAGGGGAATTAAAAAAGTACGTAAGTTTAAACATATTTTTCCCCCCAAATAGCCTATGTACAGACAATGCAATAATGGTTGGGTGGACAGGAATTGAAAGATTAAAGAAAAACTATATAGATACTCTCAATTTTGTGCCAAGGCCAAAGTGGGAGTTGGAAAATTATTAAAAACTTTATTACTAGATTAGGGAGGAAAATCTACCTCTTTGTGATTATCCTTGATTAAATTTTCTATTTATGTATATTAATGTCTTATTAACTCTAGGTTAACTAGCCTTTATTAATATCTTTACAATAAGCATTTTTTATAGTTCCTATGATTAAGTCAAAAGGGAGATTGTGGAAGTTACCTTATCGATAAAAAAAGAATTGAGGCAAAGTGTTCTATATATTTGCTTAGAAAAGTGTAAAAGTGCATTTTGGTTCATCTTTTGGTTCAGCTCTGCAATTAATTTATTAATGTTATTCTTGCCACTTTACACTTCTCAAGTGCTTGATCGTGTGATATCAAGCGGAAGCATATCTACGCTAGTCATGCTGACAATTATTACAATATCTGCCTTTGCATGTTCTGCAATGCTTGAAACTTGTCGATACTTAGCAATGGCAAAAATCGGTGATTGGATCGATAAAACTGTAACACCAGACTTAATAGTAAGATCAATTAGATTAACATCAGTGCAGAGCTCAGCTTCTAGTGGTGAAGCAATGAGAGACCTAGGAGTGATAAAAAATTTCATTATAGGGAATGGTATATTTTCACTGTTTGATACCCCTTGGTCATTGATTTACCTTATTGTAGTCTTTATGATACATACCTCTACTGGGTTTATAGCTGTTGCTGGAATTGTTATATTGATTTTTATGGCAATATGGAATGAACTTGCCACTAAACGTATATTACAGGAAGTTAACGAAGAAACTATACGAAATATCAATGCCATAGATGTTGCGACAAGAAATGCAGAAGTAGTCGAAGCTATGGGTATGTCAGAATCCATAGTTTCTGATTGGTGTAAACGAAATGATCATAATCGCATGATGCAAGTCAAAGCACAAAATCGTTCTAATATAATTACTGGAATTACCAAGTTTTTGCGTTCTACTTTGCAGATATCAGTCATCGGAACAGGTGCACTACTTGCAGTTACAGCTCATAAAACTGCAGGTAGTATAATTGCTGCTTCTATCTTAATGAGCAGGATATTAGCTCCATTTGATGCAGCAGTACATACTTGGAAGTTTTTAAATCAAGCCATAATGTCATATGGTAGGTTGCAAAGACTTATATTAGCATCTCCAAAAAGGGAACAAACTCTAGCTTTGCCAGAGCCTAAAGGAAAGTTGGAATTTGATAGAGTATTTTTTACTCCATATGGGAGTAATAAACCAACGATAAAGGGTGTATCATTTGTGATAGAACCAGGAGATGTAGTTAGTGTTATAGGTGCAAGTGCTTCTGGTAAATCAACCATTGCAAAATTAGCTGTTGGTGTATGGAAACCTATATCTGGTGTAGTAAGATTAGATGGTGCTGATGTATACACTTGGAACAGAGAGAATTTTGGTAACTATGTTGGTTACTTACCTCAAGATGTTGAATTATTTAATACTAGTGTTAAAGCTAATATTGCTCGTATGAGACTAGACCCAAATCCTGAAGAAATAATTAAAGCAGCAAAAATTGCAGGAATACACGAATTAATATTAAGTTTACCAAACGGGTATGATTCAACGATAGGAAGCTTTGGAGTAACACTCTCCGGTGGACAAAAACAGCTGCTTGGTCTTGCAAGAGCTTTCTATGGTAATACGAAGCTTTTAGTGCTTGATGAGCCAAATGCTAACTTGGACAATAATGGAGAAATTTGCTTGATCAAAGCAATTAATATTGCGAAAAAGCGAAATATCACTACTATAATAATAACTCATAAGCTTCTGTTATTATCATTAGTTGATAAGGTCATTCTTATGTCAGATGGTATTGTTCATGATATGGGTCCAAAAGATGAGGTTTTAAGTAAATTGGTTATTCCATCATCAAATGATGCAGAAGAGTAGCCTTTAGTAAGTAATTAATTAGATAAGGAAAGTATGGCATTTCCCTTTGCTTTTACTTTAATCTCATTATTTACTAATATGATAATATAATCAGTTGTTTCTTGATGCCTAAGTGTAAATGAGTTTTTTCTTCACTCCCAACTTCTTAACATGCTATTTCCTTTGCAGAAGAAAGTTTCTATTTATAGCTGTTGTATTTAATATTGTAAGTACATAATATACTTAATTTAAATCAAAATGATGACCAGAAGATTATCTGTTATTTTCTTCCCTATTTATATTAATGTATTTGCTATGATTATAGTTTCATAATACCTTTAAAATTTTCCAGCAAATAGAGTAATTAACACACTGATCTTACTCTCTGTTGTTGGTATCCTGCACACTCTGGTTTCTATATTTAACTTTTACAGGATCTCATGTCTGCTTACTTTTGCTATTTTGCCCTTTATCTTCTGTAACTTTTCTTTTAACTCATCCTGAAAATTTTTATTGTTGCCTTTGAGTTTAGTAATAGAGAGATTTTTTTCTACAGTACTACCAATGGGGTTTCCGATTGGTGGGAGAGGTGGAGGCGGTGGTACATTGGTGCTTTGATGTAGCAAAGAAGGAGGAGATGACATAAACGTTGCACTCGAATTTTTACTTATAGTAATAGAAGGTGGCAATAGTGAAGAAGTTGATATACTAGTTATAGTAGATTCCTTTAAGTCTGGAGCGGATAAAAATGGCAATATGCCTGTTGTCATTTGTGGTGTTTGTGTGCTAGCATCATTGATATTTTGTCTCTCTTTGATTAGATTACAGGTGAACTCTTTATTATTTAGTATAGGGAGAATTGACCTAGAAAGATACATTGCTGAACTCAATGCAATTATTATAGAAATAGAAACAATTGTTGCATAAAGTGGTGGTACTGCAGTGGAGCTATGAATTGCTAAGCTTATAGGGTAAATAAATATTCCAGTTGTGAGGACAGATGCACATAGCAAAGAAGTAGCAATTGAATATTTTAATGAAGATGAAATTCTAGAAGTGCCCATTTGTTACCCCACTTGTATTAATACTATGTTAGCAATAACTATGCTAATGTCTTATGTCAATTAAAATTATTGAATAGATTTTCTTATTTATACTATTACGTATTTATTAAGCATTGTGATATGAGCAACATTGTTGCATGATTTATAAATAAAATTTCCTGTGATATTCAATAGTGAAGTGATTTATTTTTTGGTTGTATGTGGGTTATGCTCTGTTAATGTATTCAATTCAAAATCTGGTAGTAGGTTCGTTCTTCCTATTGGAGATAGGATACTGCTATGTTTTGAAAATAATATTTTTAGTAAAAAAGTGTTTTACTATGACAGAGACAACAGAGCAAGAGCAGTACCTGATTTTAGTTAATGATTCTTATTAGGTAAGAAATATCTTATATTTGATACTGAATCGATCGATTAGAGTTACCTGATACAGTTCCTCCTAATGGTAGTGAGAGTTCGATGTTCACTTATTTAACAAGAGTAAAGGTAAAGATTTTGTTGCAATAATGATGATATAAGCTAAGTTTTTTCTTTTAAACACTGTTTACTAAGGAGAATGACCTGATTGGCTCTTACATAGTAATACTGAAAGTATTAAAGATAGTTTACAAATTAAATCTTTATTCTCAGATTAAAAGTCAGGTTATTTTTAATACGAGTGAAATAACCTTATCTTCAAGGTTATCTATTTGAACTTTCTTAAATTTTTTATGTTTTACTTTGATTTTATATTTCTAATCACATCTCAATGTCGCTGATGGGTTTCAATAAAAAAGGAAGTTCTAGGTACTTAATAAGTTCATATGAAGATTCTATGTAAAAATGAATAAATTTATGATTTTTTAGTATTTAATAGCTTTACAGCATTTTACCTAAGGTAGAGCATTTAACTCTTGTGTAAGTTTTCATCATATAAAATTAAAGTCACTTGGTATAGAACTTCACTCATTTGAGTAAGATTGTGTAATGAAAAAAAAGCATTATATCAATATGGCTTGAATGATTCACTCTCAACATGGTAATTGGTATTTTTATTGATACAGAGACTGTAAAGAATGAATCAATGATTTCATATATATCATAGTATTTCTAATTTGCCTGCTATTAGAATAAAATGTATCTATGTTTTTATTAGAATCAGGAATGATTAACAAGTATTGCTATTGGTTAAAAAGAAGATCTGCAATCAGTTGATTTTTGCCTTTATTGTTCATTGAATGAATAGAGCTTTTGTTTTATGTTATCATTTATGAAATAAGAAAGATTATATTGATGAGATATATTCTGTAAATTTAGAAATTATTAAAGTTCAAGAAAAGGAAATCATTGAAAATTAAACTTATGGTAGGATGTTTTTCTTTAAGTTTCTACAACAAAGAACATGTTGCCCAATTTAAGTTGTGGGCTTTCTACCTATATGAAGATACAATATAATAAGAGATCCATATGCCTAAGAGTGTGAAGTAGAAGTCTAGTTGACTTGAGTGTTAGTTCAATCACAGAAATATATTTATGTTTTTGTGATTCCTCTAAGTTTGCTGGTTGTATTATAGTAAAATTCTTTTTTTAAAGGGAGAAAGAGTACGGTGCTTTGGCTATGAATCTATATTTTAATAGCATGTGCTATGTAATAGAAATGGTGGTAGCTAATATACTTTGTGGTATGCTCTACTAAATAGATTCGATAATAAAAGTAAAACTCTGCTTTTACTTGCTATTTTTAAGGTTAATGTATGTTACAGACGTAAGATATTACGGAAGTTTCAGAGGATATATCCATCAGCAATGTATTAATGATGGATCTTGACTGAATAAAGGAATGCTAAAATTAAACAGAATTTTTTTATATAGAGAAACACTTTATTAACATAAAAGAATAGGTTTACAGCCTTAGATGCATAATAATAGAAACATTAAAGAATGATTTGGTGCTTTATTTTGCAGTTTATAGTATAAAAAGTGTTTTTTGATAATATGCTAGAATAGGCTAGTTGATAAAATATTAAGATTTTAATTATATTCTTTATGAGCTATAAAAAGTGTCATTAGTTTGTTTCAAGTACAAGGTGACAAATTTAGATTGAATTTTATGTTCCTTCTAATGCATAAAAAATAGATGTAATAGAAAGCTATTTATGAATAAAGCTGGAGACTACATTATGTGATTAAAATTAGTAATTTTTGTGTGATCTACGGGTAGAGCATGATAAAAAGGCAGAAAGCAACTCAAAATGAGTATTCTACTAATGTAACTTTGGTTTTATTTACTTGATCAAAACTCGACTAAATAATCTTGCTTACTAGTTATCTCAATACATGTACGCGCTTGTAGTTCAATTGGATAGAACGTTGCTCTCCGGAGGCAAAAGTAGAGGGTTCAAATCCCTCCGAGCGCATTTCATTAGTTTGACGGTAGTGCTTTAATATAGCATAATGTTAGAGAATTATATTTAAAGCACAATCATGTCTACTGGTACAGTAAATAAAGTTATACTAATTGGTAATTTAGGAAGAGAACCTGAAATTAGAACTATGCAAAATGGGAAAGAAATGGCAAGTTTTTCAATAGCTACGTCTGAAAGTTGGACTGATAAATCTTCTGGTATACGCTCTGAAAAGACCGAGTGGCATAATATTGTAGTATTTAGTGAGGGATTAGTAAAAATTATTAGAGATCTTGTGCATAAGGGAAGTAAGATCTACATTGAAGGTTCTTTAAGAACTAGAAAATATACTGACCAAAACGGAAGTGAAAAGTATATCACAGAAGTGATACTACAAAACTTTAACAGCACTCTTATACTCTTGGATTCACGACAAAATTTTGATTATAAATCAAATGAATATAAGCAGCACGAAGTAGAGCAGAAGGGTCAGTACAAAAATTTTGATAGTGAAGTAAAAGAAGAGCTGATTGAAGATGAAATACCATTTTAATAACTTCAATTGAAATTATTATCTCCATTTCTATGGACTGCTTGTGTTACTCCTTTTGACTATAGAGGAGACATAGATTATAGAGGTCTATGTCGTTTACTTATGATGCAGGCTAAAGCCGAAAACGGTGTAGTGTTGCTAGGTAGCACTGGGGAGTGTCTGTCACTTACTGATCATGAAAGACGTACGTTAGTTAATTTTGTATGCGAGCTGGAATTGAGTATGAAAATTATAGTTGGTGTACCTGGGGTGAATTTATACCAAACGCTCGAGTGGCTTGATTTTTGCAAAGATATGCCTATTTATGGTTATTTAATGACTACTCCAATTTATACAAAGCCTGGAACAGTAGGACAGACTTTATGGTTTGAGAAACTACTAGAAAAGGCACATGTACCAGCTATGCTTTATAATATTCCATCAAGAGCAGGAGTAAGTCTTTATGTAGAAACTGTGCATAATTTATCTAACCACGAAAAATTTTGGGCTATTAAAGATTCAAGTGGAACTGTTGATACTTTAGTTGAGTATAAGAAAGTTGCGCCAAATATTGAGATTTTTTGTGGTGATGATAATATGATACTTGATATGGCTACTTATGGTGCAGTTGGTTTAGTTTCTGTTGCTTCTAACCTTTGGCCATGTATAGCACATGAGTATGTTAAACGTTGCTTACTACCACTTCAGGGCATGGCAATGAAATCTAGGGATGAAATATCTGCTCAAATGACAAGAAGCCTAGCAAAAGATTTGACAAATATTTGGCAACAAGCCTGTAAAGCGCTATGTGTTGCTAGCAACCCAATACCTATTAAAGCGCTCTTGCATGATATTGGTGTTATAGAGTACGGAACTGTTCGACTACCACTCAGCACGGAAGACTTACCTTCTATGGAAACATTAAGACAAGCTAATAAAATAGTCTATGAGTTGGAAGAATTGGATGATTACTAGGTAAAAGGCAATAATTCCCAACTTTCTCAATTTTGAGCTGTGCATAGCAGTCAAAAAAGAGGATATTAAGTTTTACTTATCAAGAATTGCCTAGTAAGTTTAGTGGTGAATAAGAGTATTCAATTTTCTATGAAAAGGAACAAAATTAATTTACATGCCTTTGTACTTTACTACAACTAAATACCATCTGATTCAAGGAGAAAGACTAGTAAACATTATATGCTATAGTAAGAGGTGGGTAGCGCACACGTGGATCCTTTTTTAATCTCACATAATTGTTCCTTCCTCATTACTATAATTTTTATAGCGAATGTAAATTATAAATTAAAGCTCTTTAGTTAGTCTCTAGTATGCTCTAATTTGTATGTTCTAATGCCTAAGATTTCCAGGTATATCATAATTTTAATCTGTACTAGTTAAGCTGTCAGTCCTAGGAGGTCTTTAAGGTACTATTCAGTGAATGGACACTGAATTTGTTTCATATTGTGATGATTTTAAGTACTTAGAAATTTCTCTGATGAGAAAAGAGATAAAATAGTATCTTAGTTGATATTATTCAAAATAATGGTACTTTAAGGCGAAGTTTCTAGCGGAACTTGTTAAATACATGTCTAGTGTTCTAGAGACCGACTTGGCTTCTTATAAAGAACAAGATCCACATTATGGTTTCTATGCTATAAAATTTTTGCGACATCAAGCGCTGCATATGTAAGTATTGCACTTGCACCAGCACGTTTAAACCCTGCTAAGGACTCATAAATTGCTTTATTGTAATTCAGCCATCCGTTGTTTGTTGCAGCTTTTATCATTGCATATTCACCACTCACTTGATAAGCAAAAATCGGGAAATTAAATTTATCACTTGCTGTCTTGATTACATCTAAGCATGGCATACCTGGTTTTATCATAATGAAATCTGCACCTTCATTTATATCCATTTCAATTTCACAAACTGCCTCTTTTATATTTCTATAGTCCATTTGATAACTATCTTTTTCGATTAGACTTGATGGTATGCATGAGCCAACAATTTGTCTAAATGGTGCATAGAAACTGGAACAGTATTTTACTGCGTAAGATAGTATCAACACATCTTGAAAGTTGTTATCATCTAATATTTTTCTTATTTTCCCTATTCTGCCATCCATCATATCAGAGGGAGCAATTATATTACATCCTGCTTCTGCCAAAACAAGTGCTTGCTTACACAATACTGACACAGTTTCATCATTTTCTACATCTACCAAATTCGCTCTTAGAAGGCCATCATGGCCATGAGTAGTGTATGGATCTAATGCAACATCTGCGATGATACCAATGTTAGGTACATTTAATTTCACAGCATAAGTTGCCTTACAGATTAAATTTTCTGGATTGTATGCTTCCTCTGCATTTTTAGACTTTAACTTGCTATCAACTACAGGAAAAATAGCAATAGCATTAATTCCATAATCCTCAGCTTCTTGAGCTATAGAAACTAATCCTTCTATTGAGTAGCATTTTATACCTGGCAAACCAGAAACTGGTTCAGTTGTTTCTTTTCTGTCATGAACAAAGAGTGGAAGAATCAAATCATTTACTGATAAAATGCTTTCACTTGTTAAATTTCGAATCCATTTACTTAAGCGCCTACGTCTTAAACGTGTGCTTGGAAAATTAAACATCATATCTTCTTTATGACTATTTTGATAAAAGTAAATATCTATAACATCTATATAGTTTTTTTTCAAATTTTATTCTTGTGAAGAGATGTGCAATTTATCTATCGTGTTAATCAACTTATTTCATTATATGAAGCTTTCTTATTATATACTAAAACAAAAATGTCAATAGTTTTGATCAGTAACACCAAAGAAACATAAACCTTAGGTTAGTTTTATCTGCAGATAGTTTAGCTTGTTTTAACTTTCAACTACCTTTTTATAGCTGATTTATGTAACTTTGCTTATAGATGATCAATTTTATTCCAAAAAGTTTTTCCTGTAAATTTATTACTCTTCCTTTATTCTCTACTTATCTCTTTCGTTTCAATGATCTTTTTTAACTTACCATACGCAAACCTTATTATTGATAATTTTCCTACTATTTTCTTAATATACAAGGAAAATGTTTTCTGATGTACTTTTTAATTATTCTGCTCTGTTTTTTGTAGATTTGTACAAACTAAATGAAAATGAATTAAGTCTTTTTAAGATCTACTAGCTTTTGTATACAGTATATTATAGGTAAAGGTAGTCAATCTTTAGAGAATAGAAGTAAAAGAGACTATCATTGATATAATTTAATTGATAAATTTTCTTAATAAGCTCCAGACACATAATAGAATATATTTTAAGACCATTATTTCTAGTAATCTGATCTAAGTAATTACTTATACTCCACTCCTTTTTGTAAGGAATTATTCTGAAAAACATTAATATTCTGCTTATCAGAGGCAATTTCACTATTTATAATAGCGCTTGTTTCAAACTCTTGATTTGTTAACACTAGTTACTAAGATTTTTTAAGATTAGATTTTATTTTTTGTTGAGAGACTTAGGAAAATTACAAGAGATTAATTTAAAAAGTTATCAACAATTATTATAATTACTATCAGCTGCATTTTTAGTTATGCACTTTTATTGATGCTAAATTTGCTCTAATGTGGTGTGGTTAACGATTGTAGTACATTCCTAATTTATCAATACCACTAAGCCTCTACCTGTCTTCATTTTTGCCAAAACTTCTATAAAATGATGTAATTCACTTATATAGCTAAGCTATTTTGATGTCAAAATAAGTGAGTACTTTAGAAACTATTTTTGTCTAAACCTGAGTTCCTTAAAGTCTATCACCTTTGCTCCTTTTGAAGGAATAGGCCTTTTATTAGACTTCTTAATTTTCTTTACCAATGTTATTCATGAATAGGATTTAATGAAGGTCCCATTTTACAGTACTTAGATCTACCCCTTCTTGCACCATTTCCCAGAGTGGGCTCATCTCTCTCAGTCGTCCAACATTTTTAGCAATGAGATCTGCTGCGTATAGAATTTCGTCTTTAGTTGTAAATCTGCCAAGACCAAACCTGATTGATGAATGCTCAAGATCATGCCCATTATTTAGTGACCTTATAACATAAGAAGGCTCGAGAGATGCAGATGTACATGCAGAACCAGAGCTGACCGCTAAATCCTTAATTGCCATGATGAGAGATTCACCCTCAACATATGGAAAACTTAAGTTTAAGTTGCCGGGGATTCTGCTTTTATAATCTCCATTAAGAACAACATCAGGGAATGCTTCTCTTATCTTGCTATACAAAATGTTTCTTAATTCTTCCAACTTAGTTGCTTCTGTTTTCATTTCTTCTTTAGCAATACGCGCTGCTTCCCCGAAACCAACTGAGAGAGGAGTTGGGACTGTGCCAGAACGCATGCCTCTTTCCTGCCCGCCACCACTAATTAGTGGTGTTAGCCTAACACGAGGATTCTTTCTTCGAACATACAATGCACCTATTCCCATAGGCCCATAAATCTTATGACTGGAAAGGCTCATAAGATCAATATTCATTTCATTAACATCAATTGGCACTTTCCCAAAGCTTTGAGCAGCATCTGTGTGAAAAAATATATTGTGTTCTCTACATATTGTACCTATTTCTTTGATAGGTTGCACTACACCAATTTCATTATTGGCCATCATTACCGAGACCAAAATTGTTTTGTCAGTAATTGCTTCTTTTAGTTTCAATAAATCAATAATCCCACTTCGCTTAACAGGTAGATAAGTAACTTTAAAGCCTTCATTCTCTAAGTGCCTACAAGAGTCCAGAACGCACTTATGCTCTGTGCAGACAGTTATTATATGGTTTCCTTTATTTTTATAAAAATAAGCGATGCCTTTGATTGCCATGTTATTTGACTCAGTTGCACCTGAGGTGAAGACAATTTCTTTGCTATCTGCATTTACTAGATCTGCAATATACCTTCTTGCTTTTCCTACTGCTTCCTCAGCAATCCAACCGAATGAATGACTCCTGGAATGTGCATTGCTAAACTCATTGAAATAAGGTATCATCACCTTTAAAACACGAGGATCTACTTTAGTAGTTGACTGGTAGTCAAGAAATATTGGTAGCTTTACTTTAGTATTATGTACTTTCTTATTTTTTACATTCATAGTTAATATAAAAGCTTAAGTGGAAAATTACAGCATTTTATAACATTAAAGCTTAACTCTTTCAAGATGAATTTTTCTAAAATATAAAGTTCAGCTGAAAACATTGTCACCATAGAAGCAGTATTATTTATAACATAAATAAAGGCAAATACTCATTAATTCATGAGTTAGTTTAAAAATTTATTGAGTAATAAAACCTGAAAAATAGCTCATTTCTCATATTGTATTTTTCTGCTAAAAGGTTTCATAAGACTTATAAAAGTATTTTAGCTTGTAAAAAAACTAGTTCAAAAAATATGCAATGTTTAAAAAAACTGAACATATTAAGTTTTATCATTGAATTCATTGCAAGCTACAGAAGTAAGTAAACACTTCAATCCGATAGTTGGACTAGTAAAATCTACATGGTAGTTTTATACTGATGCATTTCTTGTATCTGCAATCTACTCATTTAAGAATTTTAGAGTGATACTACCTGGCCAAAGGGATTTGTCACCAGGTGAATATTGAGTACTTAGCACAAGTTGTATGCAACAAAGATGGAGTTGTATACCCTGATACTGTAGTTGGGTACAGATAGTCATACCACTATGGTTAATGGTTTATCAATTCTTGGTTTGGGGTGTTAGTGGAATAGAAGCTGAGTCTGTAATGCTTGGTCAACCAATTAACATGCTAATTCCAGAAGTAGCAGGGTTTGAATTAACCGGGAAACCATCAGAAGGAGCAACTGTGACTGATCTTGTACTGACAATTACAAATGTTTTGAGGGGGAAAAGGTGTTATTGGTAAGTTTGTAGAATTTTACGGTAGTGGGTTGGTTACTTGTCTGTAGCAGATAGAGCAACAACAGCAAACATGGTACCAGAGTATGGTGCAACTTGTGGATTTTTCCCAATTGATTAGAAAACTCTAGATTATTTAGATCTAACTAGAAGGCCAGAAAGGTTAATTAAGTTGGTTGAAGTTTATGCAGAAGAGCAAGGTTTATTGCAATGTAATAATAGGTTATCATTTTTTGATATACTAGAGTTTGATTTATCAAGTGTGCAAACAGTAATGGCTGGTCTAAAAAGACCATAAGATAAAATTTTGCTTTCCAAGTTTCGGAATCTTTTTCTAAATCTTTTTAAGTTAACGAATTGAGAGAAGGTGACGGACTTCAAGATAAAAGTGTGGTTATTGCTGCAATAACTAGTTGTACTAATTGCTTCAAACCCAAATATGATGATTGCTGCTGGTCTTGTAGCACGCAGTGCAGTTAAACTTGGAATAAAATCAAAAAAACCTTGGATAAAGCTTCTCTTGCTCCATGGGGCACAAGTTGCGATGGACTATTTAGAAAAGTCAGGATTACAAAAGTATCTAAATGCTTTAGTCTTTAATTTAGTTGGTTACAGCTGTACAACATGCATCGGGAATTCTAGCCTGCTAGGTAAAGATGTAGCAAATGATATAAAAAGCAAAAACTTAACTGTTGCTACAGTTTTATCTGGTGATCGCAACTTTAAGGGAAGAATCCATCCTTTGGCTAAAGCTAACTGCTTGGTATCTCATTTACTTGTTATCATATACGCACTTGCAGGCACTGTACGAATTGACCTAACAAAAGATCCTATATGTGAAAGTATAGATGGGTGTGGTGTTTATCTAAAAGATTTATGACCAACAAGCAGTGAAATTGAAAACTATGTTAGAAGTGTTGTGACACGTGAGATGTTCTTACAAAGATACAGAAATATTTTCTGTGGTGATGATCGTTAGCAAAAAATAAAATACAGGAAAAGCGAAGTCTATGACTGGAATGTGAGAAGCACTTATATATAAAATCTTACTTATTTCATTGATTTGTTAATGAATGATTATAAAAACAATGTAGTTAGCATAAGGAATGCATACAGGCTAGCAGTGTTTGGTGACAGTATGACTACTGATCATATTTCTCCTGCAGAGAGGTATTACTTCAAATAGTCTGCTGGACTGTATTTAAAGGATCTTAGAATTGAGTTATGGGATTTTAATTCATATGGATCCGTCGTGGCAACCATAATGTGGATGATGTGTGGACCTTGCTAATCCCAGAATAAGGAATGAAATGGTAAATATTGAATAGGCTACACAAAGCATATTTCTTCTCAAGAGACTATATCGATTTTTGATGCTGCAATGCATTATAGGGAAGACGATATTCCGTTAGTTATTATTGCAGGAAAAGAGTATGGTACAAAGTCAAGTAGGGATTGGGCAGCAGGGGGGGTGTTGCGTTACTTGGAATTAAAGCTGTGATTACGTAGAGCTTTGAGCAGTAAGTATAAAGAGACAATCGGCTTTTTTCATTGACATATAATGATAGTGAAAAATGGGATATTTGACTTAGAAGGTTGCTGATTTTAGTGTTAATGGGTGGAAACTGCTTCATTCTTTAGAAGTAGCAATTTTTGATGATAGGGAAATTTCTGCTTGCTGTTTTCCTTATTGTACTGGTCTAAAATTTCAAGCTTGCTGCGACAAATAGGTGCTGTAGGTCACAACAAGTTACAGAGGAATAAGAAATCATTTCCCATGAGGCCTTCTAGATACCAAATGAAGCTAAGATATTGAAAAATATACTTGTCTTTTTCAGGGATGCCAGTACTTCCTAGGTAAGATATTATTGCTAAATAATGAAGTCTTTTGTGTAGTTTTTGATTGTTTAATACAAATTATTAAAATAATTAATAGAGTGGTTATTAGCAATAATTGCCCTATTATACTACTTATTGCTGAAAATTACAAATTGTAGCTATGATTGTTGGTAGTTTTCTTTCTTAAGAATTTCTTCAGATGTTTTACTTCTGTATTTTTTTTGAGTGATGGTTGATGACGTTTCTATACTTATAGTATTTTCATTTATGGTGATTGTAATACATCTTAGAATTAAGAGCTTGTGATACAATAGGACTAGAGTTGATATTGATCATGTAGTAAAAAGCATCTTATCGATAATGTAACTAAAAATAAGAAAAAATGTAAAAAGATGAGAGCTTAAATCTTTTTCTAAAGTTATTATACACTGAATATATATTTTAGTTAATTTTCAGGTGTTTTTCTTCTTTTGAAAAGAACAAAAGCTTCAGCTAAAGCATGTGTAACTTATTTTGCTTTTGCATTTTGTTGTATTTGAAGTTGTATTTACAACCACTTCTTGAAACTAGACTCGAGTAATACAAATGATCTTTTTTACAGTTATGATCATAATGTTTTACAACTTTCATAGAAATTATGAAAACTGATTAGTGTCTAACTCATTTTAAATATAAAATTTTAGAAGGTGTTGGCGTTAAGGTATTGACATGAAAACATATTTTATAGTAAGGAAAGGAAAGTAATACTTTTTGTTGCAGTTTTGTATGATATTCCTATAAAGATTGCATAGGGGAAGTGTCATGGCATGCAGGTTTCTATAATGGGTTATTTATTAAATCTCTTGGTTTCTGTTGAGATAGTGAAAAGCTGCCAGCAGATATCTCAATAACAATAAAGTGAACTGGGATCATAAAGATATTGAGAAACACAAGTTTTCTGTTCATGTGTGATCTATAGCTTAAAATTTCTAGGTTATAATGTGTGGTAATAGAGCATTAGATAGCTCTGTTCAGTTACTGCTTTTATGACAGGAAACAATGATAATGATGGTATCCTATATGTAGGATGTGCTAAATTGAATTTAATGTTTCTTTTTACTATGCTTTGATGTCTATTTAATGCATGAAAGTTAAAGTATTTTTATATCTGAATCTTCTCTTAAAGAATTTTATGTTAGCACTTTACCTAAGTGATATGTTAATAAACTTAATATCGATTTTTACAGGTTGCATATGATACACTATAGTCCGCTAGTGAGTTAACATCCAAATGAATGTTGGTATATGGAGTATTCTCTAATTGGATAGATAAATAGTTCTAGTTTGTCTAGACTTATGTTGCTTATAATGTGAAGATGTGAAAAGGCTTGACTTAGATTAGTACTTATTTACTATTGAAAGTATTATTTTTGCCTATTCTAAGAATAGTTTAATTAGTTGTATAGGATTCATTTATTATGGTTGCTAATCGTAAAAGTAGTATCAAGCAGAAGAGTGATAAAGGTGACTTAGTTGGGAATATCGATATAGTAAAAACAGCAGCAGAACTTTCACTTCAGAAGGGTCTAGATTTTGAGGTGATAATAAAGGCATTAGAGAGTGCGATAGAAGCAGTAGCTTACCAAAAATATGGTAATAAAAGCAGAGTTGTAGTTAATGTAGATAGAAGTACAGGAAAAGTTATTTTATACAGAGAATTAAAAGTTATTGATGATGGGTTAGGTAAGGAAGAAAATAATGAATATGAATCAATTGTTCTTACTCAAGCTAAGTTAATAAAAGAGGACGCAAAAGTTGGAGATACTATTAATGAGTTCCTTTCTCTGAGTACTGATCTTGCTTCAGCAAGAATTGCCCAGCAAAGAATTGCTCAAGTAATTAAGTATGAAGAATTGAAGAAACAGTACTTGGAATTTAGAAATAAGATAGGAGAAATAAGATGTGGTATTGTTAAACAAGTAGAGTATTCAGATTTGATTATAGATATAAATGGGGCTAGAGCATATCTTCCATTGCGAAATTTAATCGGTGGTGAATCCTTTCGTGAAGGTGATAAGGTTAAAGCTTATATACAAACTGTTAAACATTCTGATGATGGGCGACAAATTATTCTCTCTAGATCACATGGAGGATTTTTAGAGGCATTATTAAATCAAGAAATACCAGAGGTTGCTGATGGTCTAGTGGTAATCAAAGGTATAGCTAGAGATGCAGGATCAAGGTCTAAGGTTGCTGTTTTTTCTCCTGATAAGAACATAGATCCAGTAGGTGCTTGTGTTGGTGTTAAGGGAGAAAGGATAAAAACCATAATACATGAATTGAATGGGGAAAAAATTGATGTTATAAATTACTCTTCAGATCTTGGGCAGTTTGTTATTAAAGCAATTACTCCTGCAGAAGTATCAAAAGTTATTATTGATGAAAATGAAAATTGTATAGAATTAATAGTTCCAGAAGATCAATTAAGCTTAGCTATAGGGAAAAAAGGTCAAAATGTAAGATTGGCTTCAGAGCTTATCGGGTGGAAGATTGAAATACTGAGTACTCAGCAAGAGTCAGAAAGAAGGAATAGAGAGCTGAGCCAATGTTCAGCTTTGTTTGCTGAAGCTCTAAATTTAGAGGAAATCATGGGCCAATTGTTAGTTACAGAAGGTTTTTCAAGTGTAGAAGATATATCTGATGCTTCGGTTAAAGAGCTTGCTTCGATAGAAGGCTTTAATGAAGATATTGCAAGTGAGCTACGTAGCAGAGCAAAAAAATACTTGAAAGTAAAAAATGATAAAAAAGTAGAGGAATTAAAAATTTTAGGTATGGAAGATGATGTAATCAACCTGCCCTTGTCAATAGATGGTAAAATTGCTCTCAGCAAACATGGTATTAAAACTTTAGAAGACGTAGCAGATTTATCTAGTTATGAATTTTGTAGTATACTTTCTGATTCAGAAAGCAATAGAGAGGATTTAAGAGATGTAGTCGATTTGATAATCATGGAAGCACGTAAGAAACTTGGTGTAATATAGCAAAGTAGTATGAACAGCGAAGAAAGTATCAGTGATAAAAAATTAACACTTCAAGGTTTTAACAAGCTTAAATTTGGTTTTGATTTTGATCATCCACTGAGTGCAAGTACAGGAGCTATGGTAGTAAAAAAAAGAAGAAGAAAAATCGGTGGTTCAGAAGAGCAAGAGGAAAGCAAGTTAGGTTCATTAACAGAAAAAGAGCAGATTTCCCGTATTAATGCAGTGCAAAATGCTGCCCTGCTAAAAGAGAAAGTTCTAAAAAAAGAAAAGGAAACAATGACGAAGGAAGGTGGTAATAAGAAGATTGATAATGAAAACGGGTTTTCTAGTACTTCACTTAAAGTAACTAAAGAAAGAAGTTCAAGCGGTTTTAACTTAGTAAAGATGATGGAAGATGGAATTGATGACATAGGTATCAGCAAGAGGCCTTTAAAGAGTAATAAAGATATATATTCTAAATATTCTAAGCTAATAATTGCGCAGTCGATGGATGATAAGGCTGAGCAAGGTTCAGTATTTAAGCAAAAATTTGGGATAAGAAGTAAAAAATCAAAGTTTATTAAAGGCAAAAACATATCAAGGGAAGTTATCATACCAGATAAGATTACCATCAGGGAATTATCTATTCGTATGGCAGAGGACAGTAAAGATGTACTAGGAGTGTTGAGAGAAGAAGTAAATAAAGATCACAAAGCTGATGATTCTATAGATCCAGGTATAGCATGTAGAATAGTGAGAAAATTCAATCATATAGCTAAACGAGTAAGTAATGCTGACAAGGAAAGAGATTTATTTTTTGTAGAAAATAAGAAAAGCTTAATTAAGAAACCTAAGCCACCAGTTGTTACATTTATGGGACATGTTGATCATGGAAAAACTTCGTTGCTTGATGCATTCCGCGAATCTAATATTGCAGAGATGGAGTCTGGTGGGATAACTCAACATATAGGCGCTTATCAGATAGTTACAAAAAATAGGCAAAAAATTACTTTTATTGATACACCAGGACATGAAGCATTTACTGCAATGCGTGCGTGTGGTGCTAACATTACTGACATAGTTGTGATAGTCATTGCAGCTGATGATGGAATAATGAGACAAACAATTGAGGCTATAAATCATGCAAAAGCTGCAAATGCTTCTATTATTATTGCTATCAATAAAATTGACAAGTCACAGCCTGGAGATCTAAAGAAGATAATTAATAGTTTACCTCAGTATGATCTTATCCCTGAAGAGCTTGGTGGTGATATTATAGTGATACAAGTGTCAGCAAAAAAGAGAGTTAACTTAGATAAGCTAGAAGAGGCAATCTTATTAATTGCTGAGTTAATGAAGCTTGAGGCAATAGAAGATTGTCGAGCACTTGGGTGGGTGGTGGAATCTAAAGTTGATAAAATTAAAGGGATATCAGCTACGTTGATAATTGAGGAAGGGACGCTAAAGGTTGGCGATATGTTAGTAGCAGGTACAACGTATGGTAAAGTACGTAGTATGGTTAATCATCTTGGTCAGAAAGAGAAGATTGCTCTGCCTTCTACTCCAGTTGAAATTAATGGTCTAAACGGTGTACCGAATGCTGGAGATAAGTTTGTTGTTGTGAATTCTGAGAGACAAACCCGTGAAATAATTGAATATAGATTAGAGTTAGCCAGAAAAAATGAAGGTAATTTAAATAATAATAATTTTAGTATACTTAGTTATGATGATAATAAAATAGAAGAAATATCTGTACTTTTAAAATGCGATGTCACTGGTTCTATTGAAGCAATATCAAATTCAATTGGTAAATTAGGCAAAGGTCAAGTAAAATTAAACATCTTACATAAGGCAGTAGGAGGAGTAACAGATTCAGATGTGTTGCTTGCAGAAGCGTCAAATGCAGTAATTTTAGCATTTAATGTCAAGGCAGATTCAAAAGTAAAGGATTTGGCAAAACAAAAGGGTGTAAAAATACATGCTTATGGCATAATATATGAACTCATTGATGACATGAGAATGTATCTGACTAAAGTATTAAAGCCAATAATAAGGGAAGTACATATTGGATCTGCATCAGTGAAGCAGGTATTCAGTGTATCTAAAGCTGGTAATATTATTGGATGTTATGTAAGCAATGGAGTTATAGAAAGAGATTCTTTAATTAAGGTAATACGCAATAGTAAGTTAATATGCAAAGGAAAGTTGAAAGCTTTGCGTAGATTTAAAGATGATGTTAAAGAGGTAAGCGCAGGTTTTGAATGTGGAATGTTTCTTGATGTTAATATTGATGTTAGGATCGGGGATCTTTTGGAAATTTATCACTTAGTACAGGAAGAAAGGCTATTATAGTAGCAAATATGAAGAAGGAAATTAGAAGTCTGAGAATAGCATCTGTATTACATAGGGCAATATCTAGAGTATTGATGGAAGGAAAGTTATTCAATAATAAGAATGTGATAGTATCTAAGGTGAAGTTAAGTAAGGATTTTAAAAAAGCAGACATATATGTTGTGCTATCTTCGTTAAGTGGAAAAGATTGTGCTGCTGATATTGTTATTAATGAAATTAACAGGTCTGCATGGTTGATACACAAATCTTTATTGGTTTATGTTAATTTACGATTTGTACCTAAGTTAGTTTTTAAACTTGATTTAGCATTTAATAATTTTGTTAATATAAATAAAATACTAGGTAATCGCACTTGATCGATGTATTTTAATCGTTACTTTTTGTTGATTAGATTGAATAATTTGACAGGTTTTTGGCTCATATTATTCCCTAGTTTAAGTGGGATTATTTTAGCATCAGCTTCTCCTCTATCATGGCAAACTTTTTTTATCTCTTTTTTATTCACTGTGGGTGCATTTTTAATGAGGTCTGCGGGTTGCATAGTTAATGATATTTTTGATAAAGAGATAGATGCGTGCGTTGAAAGGACAAAGCATAGACCACTTGCAAGTGGTTTACTAAACTTAAAGCAGGCTTTGACTTTGCTTTCTCTGTTGCTATCTATTGCACTAGTGATTCTATTGCTCACCAATAAAACTACCCTTATACTTGGAATAGTCTCTATGTGTATGGTTATTATTTATCCTTTATTAAAACGTTACCTTTGGTGTCCACAGTTGTTTTTAGGGTTTACTTTTAATATGGGTTCACTCATGGGTTGGACGGCGGTAAAAAATCAGGTTAGTATAGAACCTATATTTTTTTATGTGGGATGTATCTTTTGGACACTGGGCTACGATACCATATATGCTCATCAGGATAGAGTAGATGATGAAAAATTAGGAGTAAGATCAACTGCATTGTATTTTGGCAATACAACAAAATGTTGGTTAAGAACGTTTTACATAATTTCCATTATGATATGGCTATGTGCTGGTATATTATCATCTTTAAATAACGTTTTTTATATTGCCTTACTTGCTATAGGGTTTGCATTTTACTACCAATACAAAGATCTTGATCTCAATGATCCTAGTAAATGTATGTACATATTTAAAAATAATTCTTATGTAGGACTACTGCTTTTCTTTAGTATTCTTTTAGATAGAATGGTAAATTGAATATAGTTACAAAGAACCACTCAAAGTACTTTATTACAAGTTATGTAGGAGGTGTTTTTATTAACTATTATTCTATAAAAAACTTTCCAAAAGCGATGCTAGGAAGTGTAGTAAGAAATACTGTTTATAATTTTGGGAGCATTATAGTTATCTTAGCTATAGAAGCATGTATTCTAAGGAGATGTAAAGGTACGAGGAACTTGAAAATTTCGACAAATGCCATCGTTTTAATAGCTAAAGCATTTCTAGCTCAGAACTTGTTTCTAGTCTCTATAGATTCTGAGTTGAAATTTGGCATGAAATCTAAATGTTTTTTGAATTATATGGAATTCCAGTGACTGGATATCTTTTTAAATTGTGTTTACCTTTACAAAGTTATGCTGAACTAGAAAAAGGTTAAAATTCAAATTTATTTGAAGATAATAGAGTAAAATCAAGCTGAGGTTTCTGCTTTTGTCCGGGCTAGGTAAAACTCATAGTAAAGATGAAATCTATTTCTATTTTTATGAAAAGTTAAGAATAAGAAATCCTTGTTTTCAATTTTCCAATTTTTGGAAATAGAGTAGGAATGAAACGATATTTTTTTGATTATGTAAAATTATAATCTGTATTATAACATACCATCCTTTAAATGGAACCATGTTATACAGACTAGGGTTATAACTTTTTATATAAAATTATATAAAATTCTGTTCCGATTGTTTAATAGTAATTAGTCATGGAAGTTACTCATAAATTTATGATGTGTGCATAAATACATGCTGCATTCCAAGATAATGAAGCTTTACTTAATTAAGATCTAAATGTTTCATACTACTTTTAACTGAGAATTTTTTAACAAATAAGGGATCATATTTTACAATGATCATTATAGTTTCTATTCATTCCAGTGTTTCAATACATAACTGAGATGATATTATGCTATGATAAAATAAGTCTTTTAGCTATACATAGTCAAGTGTAGCATGGTTAATTTTTACCTTGTATTTTGATTTTAGATAGCTAATTAATTGTGCTTTTAGTGATATCATTACATGTTCCCCGATATCAAATGCATTTAATTCACCACTTGATGAATGAATTTCTTTTAAAATTCCTATTATAATATTGTTATCCCATTGAATGGGGTTCGTCACTGAATTAGTTGTTTTCATATTAAAGACTTCTTCTGTAAAAGAAAGAGGGTAACTACTTTGTCTCTCAGCTTCGTTGCGTTGTATTTGCTTATCTTTAATCAGTTCTACACCTTGAACCTTCTCAAAATCTGCTTTCTCTTTTAATTGAAATGTAATTCTCTGTGAGACCTTAAGCATTTGATCTTTTATAAACTCATTGTACCAAAGATCTATCACTGATGCTTTACTTTCTTCAAAATTTTGCATTTTAGGTGGAGTAATATCGATGACCTTTACACTGATAATAGTGCCTCCCATGTCCTTAAAGTAACTTTTTTGACCTTTTTCTTGTGAAAAGATAAATGAAATTAAATCGTTATTACTTTCCATGCTATTAAAATTTTGATCTTTTCCACTAGCATCTACTGGACCAATGATTTTCATAGGTAAATTATATTCATTGGAAATTTCTTCAATTGTTGCACCATTATATATCTTATAATTTACTTGATTTATAAAATCGTTGGCTTTCTTGAAAGACTTTTGGTTAACTAAAATTGACTTTATGTTTTTCTTTAGATCAGCTAAATTTTTATTAGAGATTTGATATGCATTCTCCACCTTGATTATATGCCAACCAATGTTGCTAGTAAAAATTTCGCTTACTTCACCTGCTTTAAGAGCAAACACCTTTTCTCTCATATTCTCTGGCAGAGAATCCTTGGTTATATTGTTTACTCTAATTTCTTCAGGTTTTGCCTTACCAAACTTTTCTGCTACCTGTTCGAAGCTTGTTTTACCTTTCTCAAGTGCCTTTTTTGCTTCTTTAGCATCTTTCTCAGTATGAAATACTAAATTAAATATATCTCTCTGATCTTTAAGTTTCTGTTGTTCTATTATATTATTAACCTCTTCATCTGAGATGTACGATTGGTCCTCAAAATATTTTTGACCTAAGGAAATATATTGTGCGACTCGGTATTCAGGATAATAAAAATGTGACTTATTTCTCTTGTATAAGTCAAATAATGCTTTGTCCTCTGGTTTAGGAATATCAGTAACTACATCTTTAGTTATTTTTACAATATCGACTATCCTAGTTTGATGGCGATTTTTATATATCTGCTCATCAACTTTCTTACCGAAGGTCATTGGATAGTTGTTCTTAAATAAGCATGTCATAAACATCATCGCAGGTAGATTCTTTTTTAGCTTTGCTACATAGTCCTTCTCTATAATATGAAGCTCATTTAGCATCTCATAAAATTTCTCCTTATCAAGTTCTCCTTTATCATTCTTGAAATGCTTAATGCTTTCAATATAGTCTTTCACAGACTCTTCTCCAACTACTAGCCCTAAATCACTAGTTAGATTGAACAATAGTTTTTGTTCTATAAGTGCATTAAGCAAGTCATGTTTTAGTTTTTTCATTTGTTCTTTGCTAATGTGTTCTGGAGTTTGCTTTTCATAGTTTTGGTATAGCAACTTGTATTCGTCTAAAGTTATAACTTCTTTCCCAATTATTGCGACTTCCTCTCTCTCGCTATTCTCTGATAGAAAGCTGACAACTTCTATGAAGATTAATAAACATGCTAGAATGACAACAGTTGATTTAGTAAAGAGATTCTTCGCACTCATAATATAAACTTAGGAATTAATTAACAATTAATTATAACAGAGGTACGTTTCTTGTAAAATTACTAACTTATTAGTTACTTCACATAATACTATAGTACATTAAATTCAAGATTTAGTTCTTTCTCTGGTAAGAGTGCATTTAAATCAATTGATCTCACTAAAGAGTTAGCATTCTTTTCGGTTCTTAAAATAAGTTTAATCACCTAATCAAATTGAAAGTGAAATAAGTAAGTTGTTAACTGATGAAATTAATGCTTTTTTAATTTTAATAGCTTATATTTTAGCTCTACGTGACAACAAAGAGCATTTTAATAGTAGATATTTTCCTAATGTCATCAGAAGTTTCTAAAGGAGATAATGACAAAAGTAGACAGCTTCTTATACAGATTGCTGCTTGGTTAGTGGATAATACTGCTTTAACTTTTGATCAAATAGCTCAATGTTGTGAGATAACTCTTGGAGAAGTGCAAGATATAGCTGATGAAGAAATAGATACTGAAAGATTTGATCCTATTATTTCTGGTATAATAACTGAAAAAGAAATTAATGACTGTAAAGAAAACCTTAATCGTATTCCAAATTTGATTGCAAGAAACTTAAAAAGGAGAAATAAATTGATTAGTAATATTTTTGGCTTTACTTCTGTAGTTAGGCGCAAAGATAAACCTGATGCGATTTATTATTTAGTAAGAAAATTTCCTATTTTAGATAATCATGTTATAGCTAAGCTGATAAGTACAACAAGTCACACGGTAGAGCAGGTAAAAAATGGATCTCATTATAATATGCAAAACATAAAGCCCCAAGATCCTGTGCTGCTTGGTTTATGCAGTCAAGAAGATTTAGAGGCGGAAATAGAGAAAGCAAAGGTGAAAGAGGAAAGAAGAGAAAGGTTAAGAAATATAAGAGAAAATTATTAAGATCTTTAAGGGCGCTCATTTATTTTTATATCTTGTGAGTATCAAATTAATTTGACTTATTAATCTTTATTGGTATCCTTCTAGCTAAAGTATATAGCTCAATGTCAATTGAGCCTGATACTTCCTTA
This sequence comes from Wolbachia endosymbiont of Cruorifilaria tuberocauda, assembly GCF_013365475.1. GTDB lineage: Bacteria > Pseudomonadota > Alphaproteobacteria > Rickettsiales > Anaplasmataceae > Wolbachia. The sequence continues at coordinate 716,778 of NZ_CP046579.1, read as the reverse complement.
AGGCTCATTAAGCCTGATTTATTATCTTATATCGTATTTATAAGTTATAAGCACCAATCAAGATTTTTGGAGGACTATGGTGACAATCAATGAAGGTATTTTAGCAAAAGAAAAAGTTGCAACTGAGTCAGAATCAGTGAAAAAAAGTGAACAAATTTCCAGTAATGATATGATAAAACATTCAATAAGTGAAGGTGTGAGAGAAAATAGAAAAACGCTGGATCTAAGTGAACTGAGAAAAAGGACGGCGGAAGAGCTACTAAATCTAGCTGAAGAAAGGAAAATTTCAACTAATGGTAAAAGTAATGGGAGAATGTTGAAACAAGAGATGATATTTAGTTTAATGAAAAAAATGAGTGAAGAAGGTGGGATTACTACAGGTAGTGGAGTAGTAGAAATATTACCTGATGGTTTTGGCTTCTTGCGTTCAGCAAGTGCAAATTACGCTACTAGTACTGATGATGTTTATATTTCAAATGGACAAATAAAAAAGTTTAATTTACGTACTGGAGATATAGTATGTGGAGAGATAAGGCCACCTGGTGATAAAGAAAGGTATTTCACTTTAACTAAGGTTCAAAGTATAAATTTTACTGAAATAAATGAGTTAAGAAAATATATCCATTTTGATAATTTACTCCCTCTTTACCCTGAAGAGAGTTTAACTCTGGAAAATAACACTAGTGGAGACAATAGGAAAGATGTGAATATGCGTGCCGTGGATATAGTTGCTCCTCTCGGAAAGGGACAGAGAGCGTTAATAGTTGCTCCACCTCGTACAGGGAAAACGATATTACTTCAGCAAATGGCTCATTCCATAGCCACAAATCATCCTGAAATAGAATTGGTAGTACTACTTATAGATGAAAGGCCTGAGGAAGTAACAGATATGATGCGCTCTGTGAAGGGTGAAGTAGTAAGCTCTACATTTGATGAGCCTGCTTATCGACATGTACAACTTGCTGAGATAGTAATAGAAAAAGCTAAGAGGATGGTTGAGCATAAAAAAGACGTTGTGATTTTGCTCGATTCTATAACTCGCCTCGCACGCGCTTATAATGCAATTATCCCTTCGTCTGGTAAGGTTCTGACTGGTGGTGTAGACTCAAACGCGCTGCAAAGACCAAAGCGCTTTTTTGGTGCAGCTCGCAATATTGAGAATGGAGGTTCTTTAACGATCATTGCTACCGCTCTTATAGAAACTGGTTCAAAAATGGATGAGGTTATTTTTGAGGAGTTTAAAGGTACAGGTAATGCTGAAATTATGCTAGATAGAAAGCTTGCTGATAAGCGAATATTTCCAGCAATTGATATTACAAAATCTGGGACTAGGAAAGAAGAGCTATTAATTGACAAATCTATCTTGAATAAGATATGGGTACTACGTAGGATACTTAATCCGATGGGGTCTGTTGAAGCAATGGAGTTTTTACGTGACAAACTACTTTTAACAAAAAGTAATGCTGACTTTTTTAATTCCATGAATAATTAACTGTAGAAATTATAAAAGGTTTGCTGATAGCTTTTTTATAATAACTTTTTTGAGTTACCTTACCTGCCTTATTTCATAACTTTCTAAACGGTAGCAATAAGAAGTAATATTATAAGATAAGATGAATTTCATACTTAAGAGTTAATTGCTTACTTCATAGTATTTTTCAACTAATTTATTGAGTAATCTTACACCAAAACCTACTGCTCCTCTTGAGGAAATATCAGTACCTTTTTCATGCCAAGCAGTTCCTGCAATATCTAGATGTGCCCAACAGGTGTCATTTACAAAACGCTGTAGAAACTGTGCAGCTATTATGCTGTCTCCACCAGAACCTATAGGAGCTATATTTTGCATATCAGCGACTGAAGAATCAATGATTCTGTTATAAGCTTCATTCATAGGGAAACGCCACAATTTCTCGTTTACTTCATTTCCTGCATTAATGAGATAATTTGCTAGTTCGTCGTTATTAGAAAAAAGACCAGCATACTCGTTATTTCCAAGTGCAACTACTATAGCACCTGTTAAAGTTGCAAGATCAATCATAAATTTTGGTGAAAACCTATCCTGCGTATACCATAGTGCATCTGCAAGTATAAGCCTCCCTTCCGCATCAGTATTCAATACTTCTATTGTCTGACCAGACATTGAAGTGATTATATCACTTGGTCTTTGAGCATTACTACCGACTGCATTTTCCGCAAGTGCAAGTACGCCAATTGCATTTACCTTTGCTTTTCGTCCAGCTAAAGCGCACATTGCTCCAACTACAGCAGCAGAACCTGCCATATCTTGTTTCATTGATTCCATACCACGTGAAGGTTTGAGTGATATTCCTCCAGTATCAAACGTTATGCCCTTGCCAACAAAAGCTATAGGTTTTTGTTCTAAATCTGCACCGTTCCATTTTATTACTACTAGTTTTGGATCTTTGCTACTTCCTTGTGCTACTCCAAGCAATGCTTTCATTTTTTTTTCTTCCATATGCTTTTTATCGAGTACCTCAATATCAAGATCAAGTTTAGCAAGCTCTGCTTTTATACGATTAGCATAAGATTCTGGATATAGAATATTAGGCGGCTCAGTGATAAGTGACCGTGCAAGAAATACACCATCACCTTCTTGTCTCAAACGTTCAAATGATTTTTTAGCACTGCTTAGTTGTTCATCTTTTACTATTACTGCAATCTCTTCTACTTCTGTAGTTTTTTCATCATTTTTAGTTCTATACTTATCAAAGTTAAAACTACGCAAAAGTACACCGTACGCAATGTTTGCTGCATTTCCTTCAATTAAAATTGCTGCTTGCTTGATCTTTAATTTGCTTAATTCACAATATATCTTGCCACCAATATTTAATTCCTTGTGTTTATTCCATTTATCCCTCTTGCCAAGCCCGACAACTATAATATTTTTCATCTGTGACGAAGTAATAGAAAAAAAATCACCGAAGCTTCCATTGAAGTTACTAAATTGTTTTATGCTATCTACAATCCACTTCTCTTGCAAAACACCACAACTACCTACAGTTTCATTACCTTCAAACAAACCTGTAACTATTGTTTTAAAATCAGGTGGAATTCTAGAAATCATTATCTTCATTTTTGCAGCCCATCCTCAACCAGGACAATATTCACAAATATAACTGAAGAATACAAGTTTTATTTTTTACAAGTAAATTTATTATGTCCACCTAGAGTAATATTAAATATATAGGTTTTAGTAGCTCGTTTGTTATAAGCAAACGGTGCTATTAAGAGGTCTGCAAGACTGCTATCAATAAAATTGCTAAGAACAGAATCAACGGAATTATCACAATTGTAGTCAATAAAAAACATTTGTGTCATGAATTTTGGAAAGTCTGGATGCTGAACCAGAAAGTTGATATGTGGAGCTCTATCACCAGTTTTACCAGGTGTTATTGTGATGAAACTATAGTAGCCAAGGTTATTTACTATGAATCTTCCTGACCAAGCAAAATTTGGATCAATTTTATCTTCTCCTACGTTTCTATCGTAGTGATTAATACCATGTGAATTTGCATGCCATATAGAAACTACAGCATTTTGTATTGGAAGACAGTTTATATCAGTAATCCTACCAACTATATTTATTAATTCTCCTTTTGCACTAACTGCAGAACCTGGTTTTCTCCTTAAATTATTTGAAAAGTTAAAATTTTTTGGTTGTTGATCAAGATCATGAACTTCTGGTGTTTCAATGCAGTTAAGTAAAACAGGATCAGCTGCAAATGATAACAATCCAAGTATACTATGCATTAAGAGCACTAATAAAGCACCTTTCACTTTTATGGTGTATAATGTCTTTGCTTGAATCATGGTAGCTTTTCAAAAGTTATTTTTTTTACCATCAGTGTTAAATGTAGATCTTAACTTGTTAAGAGGAAATATAATCTAAAGCATTTTTTCTTATTTATTAAACCTGAGCTTTTTTATATAAGTAAAGCACTTTATTACTTGAACCTTTCCTTTCTTCTCAAAATAACTAGTAGCTCTTATATATAAAAATAAGAAGCTATAAAGTGTATAATACGTGAAAAGATAAACAAAAGGCTAAACATGCCTACCACACCATAGCCCTTTTGTTTTATACAAGATAACCCCATATCAGATATAACTTTACAGACTAACATGTATAGTACCACTTTGCTTTGAAGTAGTGTACTTAAGAACCCTGGCGGGCTTTACATCTCGGCTTTACTTTATTTATAATGTAAACCTTACTACCCCTTTTTACAACTTTGCAATTTTTATCCCTGCTGCGATGAGATTTTAATGAACCTCTAACTTTCATGTCTATAAAGAAAACTAAAATATTTTATATTTTGTATATTTACTAGGAATTAGTCAATTGATAAATTCCTCACATTCTATAAAAATACTGTATAATTGTTGCTGATACTTCTTCAATTGACTTTTGTGTAACATCAATAATTGGCCAACTGTTTTCTCTAAAGAGCTCCTCTGCTTTTTTGATTTCATTTTCTACTTTTTTTGGGTCTGCATATATATCATTACCCTCATTCTTGATTGAAGAAAGCCTATTTTTCCGTATTTCTACTAGCCTGTTTACACCTATCGTAAGCCCTATTGTTAGCTTATTCTTTAATTTGGTTAAATCAACATGAAAGGGCACTTCACTTATAAGAGGAATATTTGCAACTCTATAGCCTCGATAAGCTAAATACATGCTAGTGGGAGATTTTGATGTGCGTGAGACTCCGATTAAAATTATATCAGCATTATCGATATCTTGAATATTTTGCCCATCATCATGATTAATAGTGTAATTTATTATTTCAATGCGCTGGAAATATTCATTATTTATCTCAGTATGTAGGTCAAGTTTTACATCTTTTTCAATCTCAAGATAGGAAGAAATCTCTCTAATAATATGAGATAATATTGCCCTATAGGGAATTGCTAATTTTATGCAATTATCTTTTAAGTATTTTCTTAGTTTGTCATCAGTAATAGTGCATATAACAAAATGACATTCATTATTCTTCTTGCTGACGCTATCTAAAATTTTATCAATTTGTCCTTCTTCTTTTATGAAGGACCAAACATACTCAGTTGTTTCTATAGAACGAAAGTGTTTTAGAGCTGACTTTGCAACTGATATAACGGTTTCACCACTTGAATCTGATACTAAGTATAGATTTAGCTTCTTTTTAAGAGTCATATTCTGTATAGCATTGCACTAAAATAATAGTGCAGATTTAAGCAATTTGCTACTAAAACTGTGTCAATTTATTAGGTTCTCTAAATTTATAGAGAAAATATCATGTTGATAGAGCTTAAATTAATTGATAAATTATAAGTATCTTCTCATTGATCAAATGTTTTTATTGAATCTTACAAGTTTCTCTTATTTCTCTAGGAGAGCTTTGCCCTGGCTTGAAAGTATATGTTTCATATGTTTTGTAGTTGGAGCGTTTTTAGCTTTAATCTTCTCTCCAGATGATTATAAACAAGGAGAAATTGTGCGAATTATGTATCTTCATGTCCCTTCTGCGTGGCTTTCCCTTGGAATATATGGGATGGTTGCGCTACTCAGCTTTATCTTTTTAGTATGGAATAATAACATTGCTAGTATTTTAGCACATGCTGCTGCTCCTGCAGGGGCAGTCTTTTCTGCAATATGTTTAATCACAGGTAGCATTTGGGGAAAAGGAACTTGGGGTACTTGGTGGGTATGGGATGCAAGACTTACTTCAATGTTAATTTTGTTTTTTCTATATGTTGGGTATCTTTCTCTATGGGACGTTTTCAATAACAACGAAGAAAGAGCTAAAAGATCAGCAGCAGTATTTGCTATTTTTAGTGCTGTAAATATTCCTATAGTGAAATTCTCTGTAAACTTATGGGCTACTCTCCATCAGCCAGCAAGCATTTTTAGAAAAAATGGGATAGCAATAGAAGGTTCTCTGATGCTGCCATTAGTTGTAATGTTTATGTTCTATGTGACATTTTTTTTAGTAATGTGGACATTACATTCACTTTACTTGATTAATACATGTGAAATAAAAAGAGAAATTAATATGCAGTGTAAGATAACGTTATAATTGTATGAGAAGTATGCTAGAAAGACTAAGTATTTCTATTTACTTGTAAAATACCCGCTAAGGCTGAAAAGTTAATGTAGAAAAAGACTTTTGTGATAATTAATATGAGCTCGCTTTTGATTTTAATACTGTTTGTATTAAATTATTACGCAAGAAAGTTCAAGGATTTTATAAAGGAATTTAAGGTTGCATTTTTAAGTGTTAATTTTTCAATTTTATCATAGTACTATTTCTCATTGTTTAGCTTCTGCTTATCTAGTTTGAGAAGGGCTTTTAAGTTCATTTCCTCAAAGGATGTTGTTAGCTGAAGATATATCAGCTAAATTAGCAGCATGCATAATGTTGAGTTTTATCTAAACTGAACAGTAATTTTGCTAGAGCTCTCAAGAGTCAGTAAGCATGGTAAGCTATTGTTTAATAAGGCTACTTTTACCATATCTTGATAACTGTATATTATTCACCTATTAATGAATAGAGCGTTCACTTGGTATCGATATACTTGAGTTAATCCCATTTATAAACAATCCTATCTTTAAAATGCAGCACGATCAGGCAAACCATGTCGCTCGCTTAGGTCTTATCTGTATAATTTCTTAGTAGTTTCTTTTTAAAGAACTATAAGAATTATCATTATACATAAATTTGAAGACAGTTAAAGTTAGATCATCAAATTGACAAAGCTGCAATATGAAAGTTTTTATCATCTTTCATTTTATTAGACACAGAGTAAATATTTTATAATATTTTTTTTAAACTGTGTTGTGAGATTATCAGGTTAATTTTAAAATCCTTGATGATTATTATGCTTCACCATAAGGTTTTTGGGTCATTAGATATGAAACTATAAGTGAGTTCAAATTACGATGAATTGTTTTTCATTTCTGATCAGATACCTGGTAGTAAAAATATATTTACACTAACTACTGATAGTATAAGGCTTTAGAGCATTGCGATGAACATGTTATATCCTTCTCTTTTATAAAAACAAAGCCATCACACTTTTGCTATTGTAGTTAAAGTAGCAATGTAATACATTAATATCTCCAATAATTTGACTTTAGTTTGCATCCTCTATTAGATAGTATAAGTTATTATTACTATAGATCTTGAATGATCTTAAGTTCATTATTATGTTCTCTATTTTTTATTTATCTCACATATCATGTTCTTATATGGCCTATGCTTATGGCTACATATTGAACAGTAAAAAAAATAAAAACTGCATTTTAAGGTGTTTGAATTTGTCTCAGTAACCTTATCAGCTAACTACAAACTTAATGTTCTACTCTGGGAGATTTCTATCACTAGCTAAGCAGTGAATTACGACACATGATAAGCAAAAATGTCAATCCTTGCATTATATTTTTAACATATATAGTAAGAGTATACTAAAAAGTTGTTCTTAAAATGTTGCATTTTACTTTTGTTTAAGCTATAAGGTTGCTTTAAGTTGAGTTTTCAACGCTTTTATGCTATTTAATATTTATTTAGGATAATGATTTTGAAATTTTGGGGGCACTTCATGAAAAAATCTACCTACACTATAACTGCTCTAGCTTCTTTGTTAACTTTATGTTCTCTCAGCAGTTTTACTGCTGACTTTTCTAATGAAAACATAAAGGAGGTGAAAGAGCGAGAGGCTATAACAACTTCTGAAAAAACTGAAGTTATGAAAACGTCAAATAAGAAACTAAAGGAGAAAATGAATAGAGTATGTAACGTTGATCCAAGAAAAAAAGCTGAAGAGCTTAAAAAGAAAGAAGAATTAAAGCTAGAAAATGAGAAAAAAACAAAAGCTTTAAGTGTTAAAAATACTGATTTAGAAATTCTTAAAACTAATAAGACTAAGACTGAAGCCGAAATCGTAAAAGATAATACAGATGATACAAAGATTATTAATCAGTATGCAGGAGAAAAAAGTAAAGCAAACTCTGATATCTCATTTGGGGCAGTTGATGTTATCAATAACAACCAAGAAAAAAGTAATTTGAAGATAATCTTTAGTGGCGTTGTTGATGCTCAAGGTTATGGTAAAATGGGGCCAAGCGGTGAAGATTACAAGTGTTACAACAATATAGCAAGTTGCTATGCTGATTCTAATGACCAGACGGCAAGGTGGTTATATCCGATATTTGAGAAAGCAGAAAATATTAGTGATTATAGCAATGACACAGGCATGATTACAGATGCAATGTTGCACTTAAAAGCAGAAAATAAGAATGAGCATTTAGGGATTCTTTATGGTGCTGATGTACAACTTCAAGTTCCAGTTACTGAGGGTAAAGGAGCCTCACATGGTGTGAATGTGATAAGAGGAAGGAGTGCACACTTATTTTTGAATTCAAAATATGGTAATTTAAAGGTTGGTTACCAATTTGGTCCTGAGGCTTTGATGAGGCTTGATGCAACAAGGGTTGCAACAGTTGATGGAGCTGCAGATAGTAATTGGTTTAGAAAAGTGAACTTAGAAGGGATTAATAAGAATTTCCCATTTTATGTAACACCCCGCCTTTATACTGAAAGTTTTTCAAGTGAAAGTGAAACATTCTCTTTCTACATGTCAGAAAAATACCGTAAAGATATTATGACTACACTCCCATTTAGAGTTGCTTACTATTCGCCAAATTATATGGGTGCAAAATTTGGTATTGGCTACTCACCTCGTTATAGTAGCAATTTATTTATTGTTGATGACAAAAAACATGTAGGTCCAGATTATGAGCATATAGTGAGTGCTGGTGTATCGTATGAGTATAACTTGAATAAACATAATGTAAAAATTAAGACTTCTATGGTTGGTGAGTATGGTTTACCGAAGCAACTGGATGAAAATCAGCCATTCTATAATGAATACATAGAATATAATGATCTAATTGGTATTAACCTTGGTATGGGTGCTGACTATAAGATTAATGAGGGTGAAAGTGTAAAACTTGCTACATCCTTTGCATACTTAGGAAAATCTAATCAACCAAAAAGTATTAGAAAGTTGATTAACGGTAGCTACCAAAAAATTGTAGTTAATGGTGATATTAATGATAATGAAGAAAAGATGGAGGAATTGAAAGCTCAATTTAGAAAAAATGATAAAAGTACTATGTATTGGACTGCAGGTGCTGGTTATCAATACCAGAATATCTATACAAGCTTGACATACTTTGGCAGTAAAGCAGGTAATGAAAATAAGCTTCATGATATTGCACTTGGTGTTCAATATGAACTTTCTCCTGTTTGTAGTAAAAGTAAATTTATTCCTTATGCGGTTTTTCATTATTTTAGAACTAATGATAAAGGATATGAGGAGAAACACACTGTATCCAACCAAGGGGTGCTCTTCCTTACTGGTGTAAGATTTTCTTTTTAATGAACTAAAAATGCACATCACATTTGAAGAGTGGTGTGTATTTTTAATACCGATTAGTACTGAGTAAGTTGTTTTTTTATGAAAAATCTTCAGTATATTTAGTAATAACTAGAAACTAGTAATGTTATTAGTATCTGCGATGGTAAGTTTTATTAAATTGCTTGGAACAATTGGTTTGTAAGCAAGTAACTGATTTCTAAAATATCAAAGTAGTTAGCTTTATATTCTACTAAATTTTCTATGTTATGTTGTTATGTATGTAATAGATAGGTAAAAGTCTTTAGTGCTTTAATTGTCAACATTTAAGGTGTACCAAATAAAAGAGCAAAAATAAGCTGCAAAGATAATTATTCTATTCATTCTAATTTAAAAATTTTGCATTGGTGGTGTATTAATCATATTATATATGAATGTGTTGCTGATTATATAGATAAAAGTCCAGAGTTTGAAAGTTTAGATACATTCATTATAGACGGAGGTTAGGCATTTATGTTAAACATAAGCATTCTTATTATTTAATCGGAAAGTTGGAAAGTTCTAGTTGGAATAGCTAGAGCTATATGACAAAAAACTAGCAAGTGCATAGTGGTTTTATTGAATCAATACTCTATCTCATGCAAGAAGTTTATTGACTTTATAGCAGTAGCTGCTCTAAATTATTACCTATTGTTCCAATTTAAAGTATTAATGGCTTTTTTCTTTTATTTTTTTGCAATCCTTAGCATCTCATCTGCTATTTATGTGATCAGTATAAGGAATCCTGTGTATGCGGTGTTATTCTTAATTCTGACCTTTGTAAATTCTGCGGTTCTTTTTATTCTTCTTGGGGCTGAGTTTATTGCTATGGTAATACTAATGGTATATATAGGTGCAGTTGCAGTATTATTTCTCTTTGTAGTTATGATGCTAGATGTTGACTATACAAAACTGAATCATGGTTTTGCAAAACATTTATTTTTCAGTGCCATATTATCTATTGTATTTTTTCTGATTGTCTACTTTATAATTCATAGCTCAACACTGAATATAAACAATATTATAAACTATGGTATAAATAACGCAAAAGCTATTGGTAATTTGCTATATACTGACTATATATATGCCTTTCATCTTTCTGGTATCCTGCTACTTACTGCAATTGTTGGTACAGTTGCTCTTGCTTTACAAGATAAAAAAAGAGAAATAAAAAGGCAAAATGTGTTAAAACAACTGACACGTTCATCATCTGTAAGATTAGTTAAAACTAAACTCGGAAAGGGAATTAAATGGAAATAGGGTTAAATCATTTCTTAGTAGTTGCTGCTATATTATTTACTATTGGAGTATTTGGTATCCTATTTAATAGAAAGAGCATAATTAACGTATTGTTATCAGTAGAAATATTATTACTAGCAATTAATATAAATTTGGTTGCTTTTTCTGCTTTTATGAACGACATAACTGGACAAATTTTTGTTATGTTTGTATTAGCTGTTACAGCAGCTGAATCAGGCACAGGGCTTGCAATATTAGTTGTATATTATAGAAACCACGGCAACATAGATGTTGAGCGGGTAAATTTAATGAAAGAATGAAGTATGACGAATATGTTGAAACTAATAATATTTTTGCCATTTTTTGGTTCATTATTTGCACCCTTCTTTAGGAGTAGTATTTTCAGTCAGTTAATTCCAACTATAGGAGTTGGGATATCTATGGTTTTGTCTTGGTATGTTTTCCTTACTTTCTCTGAAAATTACCACTTGAATTTATTCACTTTGTTTTCATTAAGTGAATTGAAAGTAGATTGGGCAGTTTATATAGATACTCTTTCATCTTTAATGCTAGTTATTGTTAATACTGTTTCACTAGTGGTTCACATCTACTCTATTGGTTATATGAAACATGATAAGGGGAGATCAAGATTCTTTTCTTATTTGTCTATGTTTACGTTTTGTATGACTATATTGATTGTAAGTGACAATTTCGTGCAACTTTTTTTTGGTTGGGAAGGGGTTGGATTATGTTCTTACTTGCTTATAGGATTTTGGTTTCAAAAATATTCTGCAAGCAGTGCAGCGCTCAAAGCATTTATTATAAATAGAATAGGAGATTTTGCACTGTTAATTGGGATTTTCCTCATTTATCATACATCTCATTCTTTAAGATTTATTGAAGTTTTTGATATAGCTAATCTTTTTAGTGCAAAAAATGTGAAAATATTCTGCTATGAATTTAAGATTATTCATATAATATGTATATTACTTTTTATTGGCTGTATGGGAAAATCTGCTCAGCTTGGTCTACATATTTGGTTACCAGATGCAATGGAAGGACCAACTCCTGCTTCTGCACTCATTCACGCAGCAACAATGGTAACATCTGGTGTATTTTTAATAGCAAAATGCTCTCCATTATTTGAGTTATCAAATATAGCACGAGAATTAATAGTTGGTGTTGGTGCTCTTACCGCTTTTTTTGCAGCTACTGTTGCAACTACTCAGAATGATATAAAAAAAATAATTGCTTATTCAACCTGCAGTCAGCTTGGTTGCATGTTCATAGCGTGTGGCCTCTCTGCTTACAATGTTGCTATTTTCCATTTGATGACACACGCTTTTTTTAAAGCTTTGCTGTTTCTCGGTGCAGGAAATGTGATTAGTTCAATGCATCATGAACGAAATATCCAAGAGATGGGAAATTGCTGGAGGAGAATTCCTTACACTTGTTTCTCTATGTGGATTGGGTCTCTTGCGCTTTCTGGAATATTCCCTTTTGCAGGTTTTTACTCAAAAGATTTAATAATTGAGCATGCTTATAGTGCTGATAGTTTTGCTTTTATAATAAGTTTGATTATTACATTCTTTACATCATTTTATTCTTGGAGATTATTACTTCTTGTGTTTCATAGCCCAAAACAGAATGAAATTAATATTCGTGAAGCACCAATAATTATGCTTATACCGCTATTAGTACTTGCTTTTGGTGCAGTGTTTTCTGGAGCATGGGGAGTAAATGTTTTAAATATAACCAGTAATACATTTTGGAAATCAAGCTTAGTAGTTACAGATGAGCATAAAACTGGTAATTTTTTTATAAGGCTACTGCTGCCGACTTTAGTAAGCTTGAGTGGAATAGTACTTGCATATCTAGTTTATTATTATCAAATAATTAAACGGATTAAAAGTGGACTTCTATTTAAATTTCTACAGAATAAATGGTACTTTGATGAGATATATGAATTGTTTATAATTAAACCAGTAAAGTTTATATCTAAGCTTCTATACAAGTTTGATATTAAGGCTATTGATTCATTTGGACCAAATGGTGCTATAAAGCTAGTCAATGAGTGTTCAAAGAATTCTGTAAAGCTACAAACTGGTTATATATTTGATTATGCATTCATTATGTTTATTGCTTTGGTAATCAGTGCTTTATGTGTTATTGGAATTAAATAAAAAGTGCTGTTACTTGGTATATTCTTGTTCCCGCTAACTGGTGCATTAATCTTATCTCTAACTAAGATTGATTATAAATCTATATATCTAAAGCTTCTTGCCTTATTCTTTGTTATATCTCCATTTTTACTTAGCATTGTAGCCTGTATAAAGTTCAATCATAATAATTCAGAGTTTCAATTTGTAAGCTACCCAATTGAAAATATTGGAATAGGGATAGATAGCATATCTTTGTTTTTTCTTCTACTTACAACTTTCTTATTTGGCATGTGTATGCTATATAATTGCAAAATGAGTTATAAAGCTCTAAAGCCATATATGGCGTTATTTTTGCTTCTTGAAAGTTTTGTAATTGGTTTCTTTATTTCATTAAATGCTATAAGTTTTTATGTATTCTTTGAGGTTGTTTTAGTGCCAATGTTTTTTATTATTGGCATTTGGGGTGGGAAATGCAGAATATATGCAACATTTAAGTTATTTCTTTATACACTTACAGGTTCATTGTTGTTTTTACTTGGGTTAGTATACATTTATAGTACTTTTGAGACGTTTGACATACAGAAACTTGCTACATTAGCACCAAGTCTTGATTTTAAAGTACAATTGTTATTATGGGTTGCATTTTTCATTTCTTTTGCAATAAAAATACCTATGTTCCCATTTCACACTTGGCTCCCTGATGCACATGTGCAATCACCGACTTCTGGATCTGTAATTTTGGCTGGGTTGCTTATCAAAATGGGTGGATATGGGGTTTTAAGATTTTCTATCCCAATGCTTCCTCAGGCAAGTTTATATCTTTCAAATTTTGTTATTGCACTCAGCATTATTACAGGAATCTATGCTTCATTAGTTGCATTTGCTCAAGATGATATAAAAAAGTTGATAGCCTATTCTTCAATAGCACATATGAGTATTGTTACTGCTGGTCTCTTCTCGTTTTACGAAGAAGGTATGCTAGGTGCTATTTTCCAGATGATTAGTCATAGCCTTATTTCTTCTGCTTTGTTTTTATGTGTAGGGATGCTATATACTAGGAGTAGAACTCTGAAAATTGCAAAACATTTTGGCATAGTAAGCTCTATGCCGAAATTTAGTTTTATGTTCATTTTATTTTCAATGGCTTCAATAGGGTTACCGGGAACATCTGGGTTCATAGGTGAGTTTTTAGCTATGATTGGGTTATTCAAAAGTATAGGATTTTTTACAGGATTCATTGCGCTTGGCACTATTTTGAGTGCAGTTTATATGTTGAATTTATGCAAGCAAATAATATGGGGAGGCAATAGCTGTTCTAAATTATTGAATAATCAATTAGATATCATAGAGTTTTTTATTCTAGCTTTGCTTGCATTGGTCGTTGTTTTACTTGGATTTTACCCAACCCTTGTACTAAGTCATTTGAAGCCATGCATAGCAAATTTATTAGTTAAGTATAATGCCCTATGAACTATGTCCAGGTGCTGCCAGAAATTTTTTCTATTGTTTCTTCCTTAGTATTGCTGCTACTTGGAATTGTGTCTAGTCGTCGTGTTGTTAATTTGCTGGCACTTAGCTGCACAGCTGTAACTTTAATCATTTTAATTCTTTCAACAGAGAACAATGAAGTTTTTTTCTTTAATTCGCTACTAAGATTCAATTTATATATTAGATCATCTCAAGGATTGATTCTTGTCATAGGAATTTTAGTACTTTTACTGCTGGATTTATCAAGGCATGAGTACGAATATGAATTTTCGATACTGATTCTTTTTACATTGTTTGGTATGATAACTTTGATTTCAACAAATAGTTTACTTTCTTTTTATTTAGCTTTTGAGCTGATGAGTATACCTTTATATATTCTTGCAAGTTTTAATAAAAATTCAGCATATTCATGTGAAGCAGGCATAAAATATTTCGTACTCAGTACACTATCTTCTTGTATTATGTTGTACGGGATATCACTTCTTTATGGATATACAGGAAAAATTGACTTTTCTCAGTTAAGTTTATTTATACAAGATCATCAGATGACTTATGGGATAGTTTTTGGGTTAGTCTTTATTTTTATTGGTTTGTGTTTCAAACTTGCCATTGTTCCTTTTCATGTATGGGCTCCAGATGTGTATCAAGGTGCACCTACTATTATCACCACATTTTTTTCTACTGCACCAAAGGCTGCGCTTGTTACATTTTTGATTCGGTTAATTAGTGAAGAATTAGTAAATGTAAGAAATTACATTCAACCTATTTTTTTATGTTTTTCAGTATTATCTGTACTTATTTCTGCTTTCGGAGCCTTGCGGCAGAAAAACTTAAAAAGGCTACTTGCTTATAGTTCAATTGGCCATGCTGGTTTTATGTTTGCTTCACTTTCTGTCTTTACACGAGTTGGAATAGATAGTTCGTTGATGTATTTAATAATATATGTCATTATGAGTATGGGATTGTTCTCATATTTTATACAAATTGATGATGATAATTGTAATGTTGCTAACTTAGCTGGTATTGGGAAAAAGCATCCAATTTTAGCTTTTCATCTTTCTGTACTATTACTTTCAATGGCAGGGATACCTCCACTTGCAGGGTTTTTAGCTAAGTTTTTTGTATTTAAAAGTTTAATAAATTCAGGCTTTTTTGCTATATCTTTGATATTAGCAATAGCAAGTGTTATATCATGTTATTATTACCTAAGTATTATAAAAGTTATGTATTTTGATAGGGCTAGTAATAATGAGATCCCTTGTTCTAAGGGTCTATTAATCAGTACTTCAGCAGCTTCTTTAATTAATATTGCTCTTTTTATATATGCAGAAAATTTATACTCATTAATTCATTTAGTAACTGAAGGATTATGAAAGTAGCCTCTGAAGCATTTGAAGGTTTTCATATTTATCGTTACAAAGAAGTTTCTAGCACTAATAGAAAAGCATTGGACTTAATTGATGAAGGAATATCAAATGAAACTATCATTATTTCCGATAAACAAATAGACGGTAAGGGACGTGCTGGAAAAAGATGGGTTTCTCCGGGAGGTAATTTTTATGTTAGTTTAATCATAGATTCTGTGTGTAATTATACTAGTATTATTCCGATAATGAACTCTAGTATTTTATATTGGAATAACAAAAATAGTCTAAGTAAGTTGACAGAATTAACTTTTGTTACAGCCCTTGCTGTTGGCAATACGTTGCTCACATATGTAGGTGATAGTATTCAATATAAATGGCCAAATGATGTTCTAGTAAATGGTAAGAAGATAAGTGGAATATTACTTGAAAAAAAATCCAATTCAGATTGGTTAGTTATAGGAATTGGGATTAATACCCATCATGCACCATTTTCATGGTCAACATGTATTAGCAGTTACAGTAAGACTTTGTCTAATATAGAATTACTAAAAAAATTAGTAATAAGTTTTAATAAATTAAGAAAACAATGGATATTTGATGGATTTTGTTCTATAAGAGAAATGTGGTTGAAGAAAGCATTTAAAATGAATAAGCAAATCAGCATAAAATTAGCTGGTAGGTTGTATGAAGGAATTTTTATTGGTATAGATAAAGATGGTAAATTGCTACTACAAAAAAAAAACGGAGACTTGATTTACTTCGATACAGGCGAGTTATTTATTAATAATTCATTATGAGTACATATGTAATACTTGCTTATCTTATTAGTTTTGTATTAATTGTTGGAGAGCTAATTTTCACTGTTTCTTGTTACATCAGAAGCAAAGAAACTTTGAGGAGCCTTAAGGATAATAATGAAAAGAAGATATAAGAGATTAATAATAACTTCAGGAATTTTCTTCTTTTTAAATTGTATGTTCTTCCTTACTTTAATAGCTCTCAAAGAAAATATCTCATTTTTTTATACGGTGAGTGAAGCAGTAGCTTTATCAAGTAATCAGAAGTCAATTCGTATTGGTGGAGTAGTTGTTAAGGATAGTGTAGTACATAGTGAGGATGAAGTGATTTTTCAAGTGACAGATTTTAACAAGAGCGTTTTAGTAAAATATCAGGGAATACTTCCTCCGATGTTCTCAGAAAAGAGTGGTGTTGTTGTACAAGGCAGAATGTTTGACAATGGAGTCTTTCTAGCAGATACAGTGTTTGCAAAGCATGACGAAAATTATATGCCACGAAAGCAGATAATAAAATAGGTGTTTTTACTTCGTCCATATATAGCAAATGAATTTCTCCATATGATTACTTTTTTAAAATTTCGTTATGGTCTGTTCTTTGCTATGATACAGCTACCTTTTTGCTATGTTTTATATAAAGTTGGATCTATCTTTGATGTTGTATGTCAATATAGTTTCTATCAATTGAGTGCAATTTCTGTTGTAGCCATATCCTTTTTTATCTAGTTAATTAATACTATTAAGAATGCACTTACTCGTCTCTCCTAATTCAATTACATTGAGCTTCTTGCTTGCTAATTACTTTTCCTTTTTTTGTGATGTCACTAGAGTGTTCTTTATAGTTGAGGATGTTATTTTTTATATGTAATATAGTTAAGTAGATTGGAATCCTTAAATAAGTCCCTAAATTTATTTAGGTAGGCTTTGAATCTAATATAGCGGATTAGTAACGGAGCAATGTACTGAAAGTTGCACTATATATTTTATATATTACATATATATTTAATTGTAGTTGATCTCGGAAACCATGTAGTATATTAATACTAAGATTCTTAGTAAATCAAATATTTAAAATTATTATTATATCTATGGCTGAATAATGTATATTATAATAGTTTCTCTACAATTGGTATCTTACCTTTTTTAATATTATAAGATTGCTTAGAACTAGTATAATTACTTTGTAGTGGTGATTCAATAAATTCAGCTTAACAGTTAGTAAAGAAAAATCTACTTCTATGATCTGATTTGCTATATCATTAAATGTATGATACTATGAAATAGTACACTTACCTTAGCGTCAAATTAGCTTTGTTTCATATGTAGCCAAAGTATATTTGAGGTACATATATTTTTCTGAAATACTTAGGTTTAAAACTTGGACTAGCTAATCACATAGGAAAATCTTGCTTATTTCGCTATCAATATTTACTTTTTATAAGAAACATGTTAATCATTAACTAAATTTTTATAGTAACTGGAGGAGAGTTTTGGCAGTTCCAAAGAAAAAAAAGTCAAGATCAAAGCGCAATATGCATCGTTCTCACCTTGCCATTGAACCTAAGAATATTGCGGTATGTACGGCAACTGGAGAATTTATGTTATCTCATAACATTGCAATTGATGGCAGCTATAAAGGAAAACGTATTTTCATAAAACAACAAAAAGAGTAATTATTATGATATGTTATCCCAGATTAATAGTAACATAGTTGTTGCGCTTGATGCTATGGGTGGTGATTTTGCGCCTCTTTCAGTGATTCAAGGTGCTAGTTTTTTTTTAGAGAACCTCATTGACTCAGGTACTGAGGTTTTTTTTCATATTTATGGGAATAAAGAAGAGATATCTCCTTTACTTTTAAAATATAAGAAGGTAAGTGATAGTTCTGAGCTGATTCATTGTTCTGACAGTGTTCTTGCAGATGACAAACCTTCTTTTGCACTAAGGCATCGCAAAGATTCAAGTATGAAAGCAGCTATTGAGGCAGTAAAAAGAGGTAAGGCTTCTGGAGCAGTTTCTTCAGGTAATACTGGTGCATTGATGGCAATTTCTAGGTTTATTCTAGGAATACTGCCAAATATCCATCGTCCTGCTATTGTGTCTGTTTGTCCAACTAAAGCAAAAAGCTTTGTGTTGCTTGATCTTGGTGCAAATGTTGATTGTAATGCTGACTCATTATTTCAATTTGCATTGATGGGAAGTACCTTTGCAAGAATAGCATTGAAAGTTGACAATCCTGAAGTTGCTTTGCTAAATATTGGTACAGAAGAAATTAAAGGTACTGACTCAGTTCGAGGAGCTTTTGAGTTACTCAAAGGCACTCCAAGTATTAATTTTAAGGGATATATAGAGGCAAGTGAATTTCTGGAAGGTACTATTGATGTGATTGTTACTGACGGTTTTGTAGGCAATGTAATGCTTAAAACAGCGGAGGCAACTGCTAGTGCTTTTATTAATTTAATAAAGCAGGAAGTGCTCAGCTCATGGGTATCAAGATTGCTTATTGGTATATTATTAAGATCCAAACTTAGTAAGGTACTAACTCGTTTCAATCCACAAGTTAGAAATGGAGCTATGTTTTTAGGGTTAAATGGTGTAGTCATTAAGAGTCATGGAAATTCTGATGCTGTTTCTTTTGCTTATGCTATAAAGTTTGCAGTGAGTGTTATTAGTGAAAATTTAAACCAGAAGATAGTTAATGAGGTGGGCCACATTGAATAAAAGTTTAATATTGAGTACTGGGTCTTATTTACCAAAAAAAAAGTTGAGTAATGATGAGGTTGCATTAATAGTTGAAACAAGTGATGAATGGATTAGAGAGAGGACAGGAATAACTCAAAGGCATATAGCAGGTGAAGAAGAATTAACGTCAGATCTAGCTGTTAATGCAGCAAAAGATGCTATAAAAAGAGCTCAAATTTCAGTAGATGAAATTGATTTAATCATAGTAGCAACAACAACTCCTGATAAAACCTTTCCTAGTTGTGCAACTATTGTACAAAGCAGGTTAAAGTGTAAAAATGCGTTTGCTTTTGATATACAAGCAGCGTGTTCTGGTTTTATATATGCAATTACAGTCGCAGATTCTCTTATTAAAGCTAGTAATAGCATTAAATATGCGCTAGTTATAGGTGCTGAGGTAATGTCTAGAATTGTTGATTGGGGAGATAGATCTACTTGTGTACTATTTGGTGATGGTGCTGGTGCAATAGTAATAAAATCTGTAATCCATTATAATGATATAACAGAGAAGTCTATGAGTGGAATAATGTCAACTAACCTATATTCTGATGGGAATATAGGTATATTATATACAGATGGTGGTGTATCTTCAACTGGCAGTCCTGGGAAAATATGTATGAGTGGGAGAGAAATGTTTAAGCATGCAGTGGATAAATTAACTTCCTCGGTAGAGGAAGCACTAGAATTTAATAATTTAAAAATTACTGATATTGATTGGTTAACCCCACACCAAGCAAATATTCGTATTGTTGAGGCTGTAGTAAAGAAGTTAGACTTTTCTATAGAAAAAGTAGTCAATACAATTGATCAGCATGCAAACACCTCAGCAGCATCAATTCCATTAGCACTTGATTATGCAATACAAAAATCAAAAATAAAACCAGGAAGCTTGGGGCTACTAATTGCAATAGGCGCAGGTCTAACATGGGGTTCTGTGTTACTACGCTACTAACACTGCAACCTTGTTATTTATTGTTTTCGATTTTTTCTATTAGCTTTCTGACTAAACCTCTCAACTTCTTACTAGCTTCGTTGAGCTCCTGAATCTGAGAATCATCTTTTTTCATAATCTCCTTATAGTTGCTTTTTATATAGTCGATCATTTCCTTCATCTGAATAATAACTTTATTGATATCCATGCTGCTTAAATTAGATACTATATCAGGTATAGAGCTTTCTAACATGCTACCAGCCATGAGCTGTTGAGACATTTGCATAAATGGTTTTAAGGTTTGATTGAGTAATTCAGGGTCCTTAGCTAATTTTTCTATTTGTTCTTTACAAGTATCCATATACTGTTTCATAAACTCATCTTCCTGTATTTTATCTATCATAACTATACCTACCTGGAAATATGTGCTTATTATTGTATATTGTTTTTAAGCTAAAGACAATATGATTGTACCTATTACAACTATCAGTATCATTAAAGATTAGCAATCTCTTTTTTTATTTGTAAAGGGGCACATATTTTCTTTAACCATTTCTTATCACTGACATTATTTTTTAAGTTTTTATAGACGAATTTGTGATAATTATTTATCCATTTAATTTCATCTTTAGTAAGCATTTGCTGGCATATTAGCCTTCTGTCATATGGAATAGAAGTCAGTTGTTTAAAGTTTAAAAGACCATTTTCTTGTCTATTAACATACATCAAATTTTCAATCCTTATTCCATACTTTCCTGGAATGTAATAACCAGGTTCATTAGAAAGTATCATTCCTGGCATAAGTTTTACTTCATTTCCTTTTGATATTGCTTGTGGCCCTTCATGCACTGATAAATAACTTCCTACTCCATGTCCTGTACCATGCATGTAATCTATTCCAAATCTCCATAAATGAACACGAGCCAGTATATCTAGCTCTCCGCCAGTGGTACTAAAAGGAAAGATTGCACTTGCTATAGCGATGTGAGCTTTCAATACTATTGTATAGTGAGTTATTTGCTCATTAGTAGGGTTGCCTATTGCTATAGCTCTTGTAACATCAGTCGTACCATCAAGATATTGGCCACCAGAGTCAATCAAATATAGTCCATTTTTTTGGATTACTTTGTTTGTCTCATAGGTTGAGCGGTAATGAATTATTGCCCCATTTTCATTAAATGCAGATATCGTTGGAAAGCTTGATTGTTTAAACAGAGCTTGCTCTTTTCTGTATTTTAAGAGTCTCGCTTCAGCGTTGAGTTCGGTAATTTCATTACTAGTTGCTTGTATAATATATGGATCTACAAGAGACTTATTGACATTATTTTCAAGCCAGCATAGAAAATTTGTTACTGCTACCCCATCCCGAATGTGTGCATTTATAGCTCCAACTATTTCAGTTTTATTTTTTATTGCCTTGTGAATTAAGCAAGGATCCTCCTTTTCAACTACCAGATGATTGCTTTGTATTATATTCATAATACTCATTGGAGTTGTGCTTGGATCTATCATTATCGAGTTTAGTTTACATAATGAACTTTCTAGTTCGCTAGCGTCAAGAATATTTATATTGTCATCCAAATTTGCTTGTATAGTTGAGTATTCTTTGTCTTGAATAAATAAATCAACCATACCATTTCTATATAATAGAACACTACCTAGTATGCATGGATTATACTTAGCATTTTCATTTCTTAAATTTAATAACCAAGAAATTGAATTCGGGTCAGCTAGAAATATTGCTTCGATTTCTTGATCTATACTTTTGATTACTCTTTCACATTTACTCTTGCTACTTTCACCTGAGTACTCAGATGTGTACGAAACTATCATTTGTTCTTTATGATTTTTTTCTTTTTTAATTGAATAAGGTACTAATCTACAGATTTTTTCATATTTTCTTATCTCTTTTGCAGTAGAATACTGCAAGTAATAGCCTAGTGAAGTGGTTGATGTTAAGTTTTCTTTTACCCATTCGCATGGCTCTTTCTCTTGTATATTATATACTTGGAAACTTCTCAGATCGATCTGATTATGAACTTGCATGATATAACGACTATCTGTAAAAAATATACACTTGTTGTTCTTTGTAACAAAGAGCAAGCCATTTGTTCCTGTAAAACCACATAACCTGGTTAACTCATCTGAGTGTTCATTTAAATATTCATCATTAGTGCGCAACATAAATACATCTACATTTATTTTACACATAAAAGAACGAAATTCTTCTAGTTTTGACACAAGTACCTCACGCAGAATTTGTTAATGCTTTCATTTTTTTGTTTCTCAAATTCACCAATATACTAACTATTGCTGCTGGAGTAATACCTTGTATTTGCTTTGCAATACCAATTGTTGATGGTTTTACTGCATGTAATTTTTCTATTACTTCACTTGATAGACCATGAACTTGTGAATAGTTGAAATCAATTGGAATTTGAGTATTAATTTCCTCCTGCAAAAATTGCATGTCTGCTTCTTGCCTTATTAGGTAAGGCTTGTACTTTGCTTCAATTGCAACTGCCTCGAATATTTCATTTCTTATAGTACCACTTTGAGGCATAACACTGTTTGATTCTAGCCATATTTTATATAACTTATTCCAGTTGATATTTGGGTAGCTAAGTAAATCCAGGGCTGTTTTTCTTATTCCATCATAAGATATTTTTATGTCATAAGACTTAAGCTGTTCATGGGTGATTATTAAGTTCTCTAAATCTTTCTCGAGTTGCTTAATAGACTTAAGTTTGCTTTGTAAAGCAGAGTACCTCTTATACGATACAAGTGAAATATCATATCCTTTTTGTGTTAATCTTCTATCTGCATTGTCTGATCTGATTGAAAGCCTATATTCTGCACGTGAGGTAAATAGCCTATAAGGTTCTGTTACTCCTTTAGTGACTAGATCATCTATCATTACACCAATATATGAATCTGTGCGGCTGAGAATAAAGCTTTTCTTTTCTTTAACTGCAGAAAGTGCTGCGTTAATTCCAGCAATAATTCCTTGCCCTGCTGCTTCTTCATATCCTGTAGTTCCATTAATTTGACCTGCGAAATATAGCCCTCTAATTTTTTTGGTTTCTAGGGTATGAAATAGCTCTCTTGGGTCAATATAATCATATTCAACTGCATAACCAGGTCTTAACATCTCTGCGTTCTCAAGTCCTTTAATGCTCCTTACCATCTCACGCTGTACTTCGATAGGCAATGAATTTGAGATTCCGTTTGGGTATATAGTTTTATCATCAAGACTTTCTGGCTCTAGAAATATTTGATGACTATTCCTTTTCATAAATTTTTTAATTTTAGTTTCAATTGACGGACAGTATCTTGGTGCAACGATGTTGCAAAGATATGAAGAAGCTGATTTATGAAGATTCTCTTGAATTATCCTATGTGTGTTTTCATTAGTATAAGTAATAAAGCATGAAACTTGAGGTTGTTTGATTTTTTCTGTGAGATAAGAAAATGGTATAGGTGGATTATCTCCTGCTTGTTCCTGCAGTACTGAGAAGTTTATGGTACTACGATCAAGTCTTGGTGGAGTTCCTGTACGCAATCTGCCTAGTTTAAAATTGTATTTTCTTAATGTATTTGCAAGCCCTATTGTAGACTTCTCTCCCATTCTTCCTGATGGAGTTGTTCGTTTACCTATATGGATTATACCTTCCAGAAAGGTTCCTGTAGTTAAAACTACTTTACTTGTCAGTATACGTTCGCCAGAGCTTGTTATAACTGCTTTGATATACTGCTCTCCATTGCTATTGCTCTCAATAAGAAAATCGTCAACGGACTCTTCTTTTACTGTTAAATTATCATAATTTAGAATAATTTTCTGTATTGCCTTCTTATATAATTTTCGATCTGCCTGTGCACGTGGTCCCCATACTGCTGCACCTCTGCTGCTATTTAAAATAACCGAGTGTATACTTGCCTGATCAATTGCTCTTGCTATTATCCCGTCGAGAGCATCGATCTCCCTGACTACAACACCCTTTGCAATCCCTCCAATTGCTGGATTGCAAGACATTTCTCCTATGGTTGAGACTTTGTGAGTTATAAGTAGTGTATATGCACCAAGGCGAGCTGCGGCTGCAGCTGCTTCACAACCAGCATGACCGCCACCTACTACTACTACATCATATGTATGCATGCTTTTTTAAATAATTGACACTTTTAATATTCCAGTTATTAGTGGTAAATGTCAAATTTTACAGCAATGCAGGTACTCAAGCAATTAACTAACATTCAGATTTCTTAAGACATAAAAATATAGATTAAATATTACTTATAAAACTTGCTGATTTCCTTATCATAATAATAAAAAATTTAGTTATTTTGATATGTAAATATTGAGTAATATAAAGTGTTATGATTAAGTTAGTTGCATTTATTATTGCTATACTTTGCTGCTTGCTTTGTTCCTTAGGTGGATTCATAAAAATGAAAAGTAAATGATGATTCAATATCTGAAGTACTGAGTAAATAAAGAGAGGATTTTGATTTAAGAAAAAAAATTGAAGTGAAAACTAAAAACTTATCTACTGAAGCTAATCTAAATAAGGAAAACAAGACTTGACATTACTATGAGTTAACTAAAAGGGTAGGTTTTCTACCTTTTTCTTTATACCTGGATATGCAAAAATTAAGGTAATTTGTCCCAAACTTCGACTATATCTTGATCAAGATCTATTACTTCTGCTTTCTTGAATTGATAACAGTTGTTAATGAATTGAATTCCCAAATTTCCTATAAAAGGAATAGCATCATTACCAAGGATTTTACCACTACGGCAGACTATTAATCTGTCTATTAAATTAGACTTTAATAGTTCTGTTGTTAATATCATGCCACCTTCAACTAATAATCTTGTTATACCGATTTCTGAAACAAGTTTTGATGCCATGTCTTTTAGACATATTTTATCGAAAACATCAGGTTTTTCTTGCTCTTGCATTTCTTTAATATCTGACTCAGAAATCTTGTGTATGTTATATAAACATTTAGTATACTGCTTTAAAGCTGAAATTTCTCGATTCACTTGTTTGGACACTTTAGCAACAGGAATTTTTCTATTTGAATTGACTATTAAATAGTTAATATTTTGTATTTTCCTTTCTACTTCTTTATTCGTGATTACCCAAGTCATTACTTTATCTGCAGTTTTTACAATATTGTGCTCTTCTTTCAATTTTTCTTGACTGTCAATAATCAGCCTGATTGGTGATCTACATTCAAGTCCTGGTAGCCTACAAGTTAGCAGTGGATTGTCACTAATTAAAGTATTGCTACCAATCATAATTGCATCATGTTTTGCTCTTAGTTCATGTACCCAATTTCTTGTATCTTTACTTGTTACCCATTTGCTATTACCTGTAAACGTTGCAATCTTCCCATCAAGAGTTGTTGCGATTTTACAAACTATGAATGGTCTATGTAATTTCTTGGTAGTAAAAAACCCAATGTTCAATTTTTCTGCTTTTTTTTGCATGATGCCTTGCTCAACTTCAATTCCAGCTTCTTCTAAAGCTTTGACTCCCATGCCTAGAACTCTTTCATCAGGATCGATTGTCGCAATTACTACTCTTCTTATTCCAGATCTTATAATTTCTGTAGTGCAAGGCTCTGTGATTCCAAAGTGGCAGCATGGTTCAAGAGTAACGTACATAGTCGCACCATGAGTTAAATCTTTAGCCCTTTGTAGGGCAATTATTTCTGCATGTGGACGTCCACCAATTCCTGTATAACCTTTCCCAATTACCACATCATCTTTTACAATAACACATCCAACAGCAGGATTTGGTGCAACACTCCCAAGAGTTCTTTCCGCAAGCTTTAATGCTATTGACATGAAATGGTTATCTGTCATTAGAAGGAAGTCATTTCATATGAGGTATCAAAAATTCTTCTATGTTCATATATGGCAAATCTATCTGTCATACCAGAGATATAGTCACATATTACTACTGAACGTTCAAACTCACAAGCAAGCCTACACCACTCTATAGGCAATAGCTCAGGGTTTTCATAAAAACACTTGAAAAGCTCTTGTACTATACGTTTTGCTTTATTCATAGTCCTATTGAGTTTATAGCTCTTGTATATTTTTTCTATATTAAATTTTTTCATTTCTTTTGTAGCATTTGCAACTTCTGGTGAGAATATAACTAGCATCTTGTTTAAACTTCTTACGTCTTCTACACTTTCTATTTTATAATCCTCAATGTTCTTTTTAGTCTGAGAAACAACGTCACTTATCATAATTCCTATGGTTCTACTGAGAGATTCATGTGTAAGTTTATTCTGGGATAATCCTGAATACTTTCTTTTTATATCTTCAAATATTTGTCCAATTAAAGGAATACTGAACAGGTCTTCTACAGTTATTAAATTTCCTCTCAATGCATCATCAAGATCATGAACGCTGTATGCGATATCATCTGCAATCGAAGCGACCTGTGCTTCGATGCTTGAAAATTTTTCAAGTTTTAAATCATATTTTTCATTGTATTCTAACAATAGCTGATTGTTTGTGTGGAATGATGCATTCTGGCCGAGCAGAGGACCATTATGCTTTGCAACTCCTTCAATTACCTCCCAACTTAGATTCATGCCGTTAAAATCAGCGTGTTTTTGTTCAAGATGAGTCAGAATCCTTATAGCTTGAACGTTATGGTCAAATCCGTACTTCTCATTATCAATGTTTAAATCTTGAACTGATTTCTTTAGAGCGTTTTCACCTGTGTGACCAAATGGAGGATGCCCAAGGTCATGTGCTAATGCTATACATTCAGTGATATCTTCATCTAAACCGAGCATACGTGCAATAGATCTTGCAATTTGCGCAACTTCAAGACTATGAGTCAGACGTGTGCGATAGTAATCATTCTCATAATTAATAAAGACTTGTGTTTTATACCCTAATTTTCTTAATGCATTAGAGTGTATAATACGATCCCTATCACGCTGAAAACAACTCCGATTTTCATCCTCTAATTCTTTAAAATACCTTCCCCTTGTTTTATGTGGAAAACACGCATAACTTAACAGAAAATTGTTGTTTGACATGTAAAGTTTTTACTATAATAAGTTATTAATAGTAAATGGCGGTAGCTATGTCAATGGATTGCAATATTAACCTAACTGATAATGCATTAAAAAAGATCTATTCTCTTATAGAGCAGGAAAAATGTGAGAACTCTGTTTTGCGGATTGCAGTTTCAGGTGGTGGATGTTCTGGATTCAAGTACAATTTCCTTATGGATCAAATAAGCAAAAATCCGTTTTTAGGCGATAAAGACTATGATAATGATGAATTTGATGATGAGGATGAAGTTGATGATTGTGAAGACAGCAAAAATTATGAGGGTCACTCTAGTTTTAGTAAAAAAAGTCAAGATATAGTAGTGAATGATGAGAATGGAAAACCTGTATTAACAATTGATAATCATTCAGCAAAATTTTTAAATAATTCAGTTATAGATTATAATGAAAGTCTAGGTAGTTCTGGTTTTCAAATAAATAATGTTCTTGCTAAATCCCGATGCGGGTGTGGTAATAGCTTCTCAATTTAGTGAAATTTCTGCCTGTAAGAATTTAAGTAACTGATTGTCATTTAACATGAGTAGTGTATCACTAGAGTTAACTTCTGTAGGTAAGATCTTCAAAAAGAATGTTATCATAGAAAACATTAGTTTGAAAGTTAAAAAAGGGCAGGTAATTGCATTAATTGGTCATTCCGGGTCAGGAAAAACAACTATATTGCAAATTGCAGGTTTATTAGATAAACCAACTTCTGGCATAGTAGCAGTGGATGGAATAAATTGTACACGGGCTAGTGATAAGCGTAAAACTTATATAAGAAGGAATTTTCTTAGCTTTATTTATCAATTTCATTATTTACTGCAAGAGTTATCAGTATTAGAAAATATTATGCTTCCTCAGCTTATTGCAGGAAAAGGTAAAGCTGTTGCAATGAAAAGTGCACTAACAGTGTTGGAAAAATTTAGTCTAGAAAATAAGGCAGATAATATGGTATCTGAAATTTCTGGTGGAGAAAGGCAAAGAGTTGCAATTGCAAGAAGTATTGTAAGTTCTCCAAGACTTTTGCTTGCAGACGAGCCAACAGGGAATTTAGATTCAATAAATTCTCTAAGTGTATTTTCCTTATTGCATTCATATGTGAAAGAAAATAACAGTTCTATGATTATAGTAACACACAACCATCTTCTTGCTGAGAGAGCAGACTATGTTTTGCAAATAAAAAACAGATCTTTAATAAAATTGTAAGAAACATAGCATAGAACTATGTGATATTTACTTTATACTTGACTTAGTCAAATGGTTATTGATAGGGTGTAACTTACATAAAGTACTTTCATTACTTCTGATGCATGGGCTTTTTAACTTACGTTGCTTGCTTAAAAAACACCCTGATAACATAAATATAACTAAAACAATAAACAATAGTTTTCTAAACATAATGAAACCTCCTCTTTATTACTTATTGCTATGCTTATTTTCTTCTTTGTAAGGATTAGGCATATTCTTTTATTTTTACCTTTTTTCTTACCTTTTGAAGAGAAATATCCGTACCATTTAAGCGTAGTTTTATATAATCATCTATGATTTGAACGACTTCCTCTTCTTTGTCTTTTAAGAAATGGTTTGTATTATCTATTATATGGTATTCCATATGGTCGCTTTTTACTGAGTTCATCAACCTTTTTGTTAATTCTGTTACATCACTTTCTTCTGAAATTGTGTCGTTACTACTTTGTACTATAAGCCCAGGGACCGGACATGGAGAGAGAAAAGAGAAGTCATACTTAGTTGCTGGAAGAGAAAGAGCAATGAAACCTACTACTTCAGGTCTACGCATCGTCAGCTGCATAGCTACCCACGCTCCAAAGGAAAACCCAGCAACCCAGATTGGAACATTACTAGGATTATGCTCTTGAAGCCAGTCTATTGCTACTGCAGCATCAGTTAATTCTCCTATGCCCTTATCAAAAGTCCCAGTAGATTTCCCTACACCACGGAAATTAATCTTTAATGCAGAAAAGTTGTTATCAATAAAGGACGTGTATATGCCATGTATCATTTTGCTATCCATATTACCTCCATATTGGGGATGATGATGTAGAATTAGTACGACTGGTGCATTGGTATTTTTACTTTGGTAGTACTCACCCTCTATCTTTTTTGCCGCATTGTTTAAAAAAACCTCTACCACGTGTACCCCTCTAAAAGCTTGTTTAATAAATACGTGAATTATGTATTAATCTTACTGTTTTTGCAATAAGCTTTTGTTGTGCTAAAGCAAATATACAATTGATAATATTTAAAGGAGTTTTTATAATCTGATGACAAATAAACTTTTAGATTCTCTCTATTTGAGAGAGAGTAACTATGTATACGCTGACTATAATGCGACTTCTCCGATTAGTAATGATGTAAAAAAGAGTATACTTGAAGTCTTATCAAAACGAATTCTGAATCCTTCATCATCGCATAGGAAAGGACAAGAAACAAGAAAGATTCTTCAGGATGCAAGAGATGCTATATGTAGTACTATTGATGTTTCAAACGATAAGGAAATAGTTTTTACGTCTGGTGCAACTGAAGCAAATAATCTTGCTATGAGAGGGGTAACAGGCTTTCAATACGTAGTCTCAGCTATAGAACATCTTTCAGTTCTCAATTCTGCATATAACCCACATATAATACCAGTTAATCAGGAAGGTATCATTGATATTTTAGAGCTAGAAAGAGTCTTAAACAAACTTGAGGGAAATAGAGTAATAGTTTCAGTCATGATGGCTAACAATGAAACTGGAGTTATTCAACCTGTTAAGGAAATAGCTAAAATAGCGCATAAATTTGGAGCAATCTGTCATACAGACGCCGCTCAAAGCGTCGGAAAAATTAAAGTTAGCATGAAAGATTTAGGAGTAGATTTACTCACGTTATCTGCCCACAAATTTGGTGGCATAGCTGGTAGTGGAGTTTTAGTATTCAATAAAAATCTTGTAATAGAACCTATAATAGTAGGTGGTGGGCAAGAAAAAGGGTTGCGTAGTGGTACTGAAAACATTGTTGCAATTGCAGGTCTTTCTGCAGCATTGCAAAGCATTCCGTATCTTCTATCAAAAATGGATGAAATAAAAAAACTGCGTGATCAGCTGGAAAATAAGTTATTAAATCTTGTTAGTAGTATTAAAATCTTTGGCAAGAACTCTAAAAGACTGCCGAATACAAGTTTCGTTTGCATGCCTGGAGTTAAGAGTGATGTACAGCTCATGCATTTTGATTTAAATAATATTGCAGTTAGTAATGGACCTGCATGCTCTTCTGGAAAGATTGAACCTTCCTATGTATTACTTGCAATGGGAGCAACGAAGGAGCAAGCAGAATGTTCAATTAGAATCAGTATAGGCCCACAAACTAAGTCACAAGATATAAAAAAAATAGTGGATTGTTGGTACGATATCTATAAAAAACACATTAGATCATACAGGTAACTGATGAAAATAAAAATCACTTGATTATTCTTACAACTTTTATCTACAATTAATAGTGTTTGGATTTTGGATTGTCTTAAATCTGTAACTAAATAGCAAAGTATTATATGTTTAGTATTTTATCATCTAATTTTTTGCAAAGTGTATCTTAATCCTTCATAGAGAAATTTACTTCACTTATATAAACTAAAATTTTCTCATAAAGTATTAAAGAAAGGTAGAATATTACTTTAGCTTAAAGTGACAACTGTCTGATACAGTATTTTCTATCTTGTATTTAGTAAAAACCTTATAATAAATGGGTGTAATTTTCATGTATAAATATCTACTTTACAATAAATTGTATCGTTTTAACATATGATGTATAATGAATGTATGATTTTTCATATCCATAAAATATTACATTTCATAGGATCAGATGTTTCCTATGTTTATAAATTAATTTACTTAAAAGTAAGTAAATTTTACTTGATTCCACTGCTGAGTCCTATTGTAATCCTATAGTAGGTTAATCATCTCTTATTAAAGAAGAATAATTATGATAAGGATATAGTTAAAAGGCTTAGGTACATTACTGTAAATCCTCAATTTCAAGGTAAGAGAAAAGGGGAAGTTTTTGCCTTTTCTCCTCTTAACCTTAAGTTACTTTTCTAGCTTTTTCTATGGCTGATTCTACTGCAACATCTACTAGCTTAGCTGATATATTAGCTTTCAGAGCTTTCAGATCTTGATTACTTACTGCAACTTTTAATGAACTAGAATTGCTCATGCCTAACTCTGTTTTCATATCAGTGAATTGATCTTTACCGCTCACCTTGATTACCTTTGCTCTGTATTCACTAGCATCATCCTTAGGATCTATGTGTGCAAGTTCAACTTCAACTTTTTTGTCTGCTAATAATACATGAACTGCTTTTTTATCATTTCCTACTAATGCTTTATAATCATTAATTGGGAGTACTAAAAATAATTGTTGAATTCCTTTGCCATCTGCTCCTTGAATCTTTTTTTCAACAATTTCACCACTTTTTACTGTGTTGCCAATGAGAGCAGCAAATGCTGTATCATTATTATTGTTAGCTTTAGCTTGAATTTTCTCTATTGCATGAATTTCATGATATGAAGAGATGGCTTTTATAGCAAAATATGTAGTGATTACAAATAAAGCTGTAATTCCAATAGGGCTGGCAGTAGATGCTAAAAATGCAGGACCTGCAATTACATTAGTAGCAATCAGCATTGTTGCTATTGATGCTGCTAGAGACATAATTACAACTGTGCTTTCGATACTTATTTTTGCTATATGTGCGGTATTTTCTAACTTCCATATACTTGATTTTATAGTCATAATAACTTCCTCCGATAAAGTTAATAAAAATTAATTCTAAACTAGTGATATGTGTTAGTCAAGCTTTATTTATAACAGTTTAATGATAACCATTTTTGAGCTACTTCCTGTAATATTATTGTTTTATGGGATAGTGCAATTATGCATAATTGATATTATGGTACATGGTTGGTTAAATCTTGATAAATCAATAGGAATAAGCTCTGCACAAGCAGTAGATCAAGTCAAAAGAATATTTAGAATCAAAAAGGCTGGTCACTTAGGAACGCTTGATCCTTTAGCTTCAGGTGTATTACCAATTGCTCTTGGCGAAGCTACGAAAACTATACCGTATTTATCTTGTGACTCAAAGATGTACAACTTCACAATAAAATGGGGTGAGCAAAGAACTACAGATGATATAAATGGTGATGTCACTAAAACCAGCAATATAAAGCCTGAATACAGTCAAATAAATTGTGCTATTAAAAGCTTTATTGGTGAGATAATACAAACTCCTCCTCAGTTTTCAGCAGTAAAAATTAATGGAATAAGGGCATATAAGTTGGCAAGGAGTGGACAAAAAGTAAATGTGAAACCTCGCCTAGTGCGGGTATATAGACTGGAATTAATCTCTGTTGACATTGCAAATAATAGTGCTGATTTTTCTATGAAATGTGGTAGCGGTGTATATGTTAGGTCAATTGCAAGAGATCTCGGAATTATATTAAATTGCTTTGGGCATATTTCAAGATTAAGGAGGACTATGGTAGGTAATTTTAGAGAGATTGAATCAGTAATGATTGAGCAATTGGACAAAAAAGATAAAATTATTCCTATAGGGTCAGTTTTAGGATCGATGCTGAAAGTTGAAATTTCTAGGGAAGAAGTAAGAAAAATCAGAGAAGGCCAGAGAATTGTATTAAATAACTTGCGTAAACTAGAGAGTTATGATACCTTTTGCGTAGTAAATGGTGATGTACCTGTTGCGATTTGTAATTTTGCTTATGGTTGTGTGAGACCTGTTCGTCTTTTTAATATTTTGAGGTGAGAGTTAGATGTCAATAACATCTGAAAGGAAAAAGAATTTGATAAATATGTATTCAACTAAGAAAAATGATACAGGTTCATCTTTTGTACAATGTGCAATTTTGACTGAAAGGATTAGTAACTTGGTTAAGCACTTTAAGGTACATAAGCATGATTATCACTCAAGGCGTGGTTTGCTTGTATTAATAGGTAGAAGGCGTAAGCACTTAAATTATGTAAAACGTAAATTTGGTGATAAATCTTATCAAGAGTTGATAGAAAAGTTAGGTATTAGAAAGTAATTGAGGAATTCAGTATGTTTAAAATTATAAAGAAGTTCATAGAGTGGGGTAATCGTACTTTATCTTTAGAAACAGGGAAAATGGCACGTCAAGCTGATGGTTCAGTAGTTGTAAATTATGGTGATACTTCTATTTTAGTGACTGTTGTGCGGAAAAAAAGAGAAGAAAATATTGATTTTCTGCCTCTAAACGTACAATTTATCGCAAAAAGCTATGCTATTGGTAGGATTCCTGGTGGTTTCTTAAAAAGAGAAGGCAAACCATCTGATAGAGAAACCTTAATTTCAAGAGTAGTGGATAGGAGCATAAGACCACTATTCCCAGAAGGTTTTTATGATGAAATTAGCATAGTATGTAATTTATTAACTTATGATAACATCAATCCACCTGAGGTGCCAGCGTTGATTGGTGCTGTTGCAGCACTTGCAATTTCTGGAGTCCCTTTTCGTTTTATTATAGCTGGGGCTTTGATTGGTTGTGATAAAAATAATAACTATATACTCAATCCGTCTGCTCAAGAAATGAAAATAAGTAACTTAGATTTATTTTTATCTGGTGATGAGCAATCAATTTTAATGATTGAATCAGAAGTGAAAGAGCTTTCTGAGGAAAATGTTCTAAATGCAATGAGATTTGGTCATGAACATCTTTTGCCTGTCATTAAGCTTATAAAAGAGTTCTCTGACACGGTTGGTAGTAAATCTGAAAGCTTCACGTCCATTGATATATCAGATATGATACAAGGTTTTAGAAAATACAGTGGAGATTTTGAAAAAGCATACTCACAGGTAGTAAAACAAAATAGAGTCCAAACTTTAGAGATGCTAAGAAGTGATATATCGAACACTTTGAAGGAGTCTGGAAAGGACGAAAAGTTAGTCATGTATGCAATAAGAAGCTTTGAAAGATTCTTAGTGCGTGAAATGATTAGGAAGAAAGGAATAAGGATAGACGGTCGCAAATACGATGAAATACGTAAAATAGAGATTGAAGTTGACATTTTATCAAAAACTCATGGTTCTGCATTATTTACAAGAGGTAACACTCAGGCACTTGTTGTTACTGCTCTTGGTGCTACGCAAGATGAACAAATTGTAGATGATATCGAAGGTGATAGACGTGAACATTTTATGTTGCATTACAATTTTCCTTCATTTGCTGTTGGAGAAACTTTTGCTACACGTGCACCTGGAAGAAGAGAGATTGGTCATGGTAAACTTGCTTGGAAAGCAATTCATCCTGTCTTACCTGATAAATCTGAATTTCCTTACACAATAAGGGTAGTATCAGAAATTATGGAATCTGATGGTTCTTCTTCTATGGCAACAGTTTGTGGGACTTCGCTTGCTTTAATGGATACAGGTGTACCAATAAAGGCACCAGTTGCTGGGATTGCTATGGGTCTTATCAAAGAAGGAAATCAGTATGTAGTACTTTCTGATATATTAAGCGATGAGGACTGTCTTGGTGATATGGATTTTAAAGTAGCTGGAACTAGTCAAGGAATCACAGCGCTGCAAATGGATATGAAGATTTCTGGTATAAGCTTCGAAATTATTGAAAAGTCTCTCAAGCAAGCAAAGGATGGAAGGTTATATATCTTGGAAAAGATGAATGCAGTAATTTCAGAGCATAGCGATGATGTAAAAAGCCACGCACCAAGAATGACTTCATTTTACATAGATAAAGATAAAATTTCTGCAGCTATTGGTGCTAAAGGAAAAAACATAAGAAGTATATGTGAAAGAAGTAATGCAAAAGTTGAAATAGGGGATGATGGTAAAGTTTCTGTGTTTGCTATGAGTAGTGCTGAAGCTAAAATTGCAAAAGATATGCTAATTGATTCAATAACAGAGCTAGAGCAAGGTGCTATAGTTGATGCTAAGGTTATAAAAATAGATAAATCCATTGTAGAGCTTGAACTCCTTAATGGAAGAAAGGGTAAAATGCATATAAGCGAAGTGGCAAACCAACATATAGAATCTATTGGAGATATACTTAAGCATGGTGATGTTTTTAGAGCTTTGATAATTGATTTTGAAAAAGGTGGATGTCCAAAATTGTCAAGGCGACGTGTTGATCAAAAAACAGGTGAGTTCTTTGAAGGGGAACTTTACAATGAGGACAAAAAGGATAGTTCAAGTGAGAGAGCTTATTATAATAATCCATTTAATAAAAAACCTGGGGGGCACCGTAGTAAAAGACATATCCGCACTCGTTCTAGTGGCTTTGGCAACAGAAATAATAGATCCCAGTTCGGGAATGATGACAAATCTGGCTTCTATTAGAATAGATCTCTTAAATATTTCCCTTTTTATTTCAGCACTTAGGGCTAAACTATATTAGCAGTTGATTTATTAATTACTAGAAACTCCTGTAACTATAACGCAGAATTTTTAAGGTCATTTATAGTTTTTTTCATATTTTCAGCTCTAAATATTGCTGAGCCAACGACTAAGATGTCTGCACCTGCTCTTGCTATATCAGCTGCATTTAAGAGATTTACTCCACCATCTACTGAAATTTGTGTTTTAAGATTGCGCTCTTGTATCATTTTTTTTATAGCTGATATCTTGTTTAATTGTGAATGAATAAACTCCTGTCCACTGAATCCAGGGTTGACAGTCATAACCAATATAACATCTAGCTCATCTATTATATGCTCAAGCTTACTAGGATGAGTTGAAGGAATAATTGAGACTCCAACTTGAACTGTTCTTTTTGTACTATTTACATTTTTGTATGATTTTATTTCTCTTATCAATGCCTCGAGGTGTATCTCTGCTTCCGCGTGTATGGTGATGATATCTGCACCTGCATTTATAAAACTTTCAATATATTTATCTGGAGATTTAATCATCAAATGTACATCAAAAAGAAGGTTGGTATATTTGCGTATTGCAGAGATAACGCATGAACCAATTGTAATATTTGGAACAAAGTTTCCATCCATAACGTCTATGTGGATATAATCTACATCTAAGTTGTTAATTCTTTTTATTTCTTCTCCTAATTTTGCAAAATCTGCTGAAAGTATAGAAGGTGCAATCTTGATACCCATGCTGTCTATTTACTTTACTATAAAATATAAAAAATAGCTTATTTTTTTGACCTTGTCACTAGTCCATTGGTGACAGATATCATAAATTGATATTACAGCACTACAATAGTAATAAGGTCTTTCATGGACTTGTTCAAATATAAGCATAATACTTGCATGAAATATCTTGACTTTATATGTATTAAGAAGCTACTTGTATATATGTGCGTCCATAGCTCAGCTGGATAGAGCAATAGCCTTCTAAGCTGTGGGTCGTAGGTTCAAATCCTACTGGGCGCACTTTTATATCAATGATTTCTATATCTTAGGTATTCTAATAACTATGCTTTCAGTTGGCTAAACTTATATAATATTCTTATTAATATTCTATTATAAATTCTTGTACTATGAGATCCATTTTCATTCCACGTGAGCCTTTAATTAGAATTGCATCATTATTTTGAATAATATTCCCTAAATTATTTTTCAATTGATTAGAATTGTTAAAATGTATACCTCTTATATTACCAGGTATAACCCTATTCAATTCCAACATAAATTTACCTACTGTATAAACTTTATCTACACTGCATTCTATAATAGAGTCAAGTAGCTTTTTATGAAACATTATGCTCCCATTACCTAGTTCTAGCATATCACCAAGAAGTGCTACTTTTCTTTGGCTATAATATGTACCTAGAATTTTTATTGCAGATCTCATTGAAACAGGGCTCGCATTATAGGAGTCATTAATTAAATATACGTGCTTTCCATTATATTTAGCTTTATGAACACTACCTCTTCCTTTAGTTACACTAAAATTCTTGAGTGCAAGTGGTAATTTTGATAAATCAAGTCCTAGGTTTTGTATAACTGCTGTAACTGCCAATGCAGAATACGCAAAGTGTTTGCCTCTCAGGCATAAGTTACAGTTTATAATTTGACCATTATTCAGCCTAATTTTTAAACTTAGCCTATGTGCAACTTGATTCCCTGCATGTGATGCTTTTTTATTACCTAATCGCCTGGGATACTTGTTTGAGATTAAACTTTCTGAATTTGAGTTTCTCAATGTTGAGTTAATGACAGAAGGTTCATTGTTTTCTATTATATCTAACAAGCAAACTGTAGCACTTTTATCCTTACCGAAACTCACTATATTTTTAGTAGCATGTGACGAGAGATAATCATAATATTTATTATCCTTATTAAGAATTAAGGTACCATTGTTTTTCATGCCATGTAGAACTTCCAATTTCGCTTGTGCAATACCAAACAACGAAGGAAAATTCTCAACGTGTACAGGTTCTACGTTAGTAATAACTGCAATATCAGGATTACTAATCTTTGATAACTCTTTTATCTCGCCAACTTTATTCATTCCCATTTCAAGAATTAAATACTTGCAGTTTTCTGGAGCTTTTAGAACTGTTAAAGGAAGTCCTACACTATTATTTAAGTTACCTCTGTTTGCATGAGACACACCATATTGCGACAAAACAATATATAACATATCCTTTGTAGTGGTTTTTCCAATACTGCCTGTAATTGCAACGACTTTAGCATTAGCAAGGACATTTTTAACATAATAAGATGCTATATCGTGCAAGGCTTTAAAAGTATCTTGTACAATAATCAAAGGAAAATTTCTATGCTTGTTTTCACTTACTACCGCAATTGTTGCTCCTTTTAAAAAGGCCTCATGTAAAAAGTCATGTCCATCAAAATTCTTCCCTTTGAGGGCAATAAACACATCACCTTTTTTGATGCTTCTTGTGTCTATTGAAATGTTTGAACTGTATGCAAAATTACAATTGCCTTCTCCTCTTCCATCAGTAGCATCAATGATATTTCTTACATTCCATTTAAACATAACTTGGTATTAAAGTGAGTTGAACAACGAAAAAACTAGAGTACATATGTTTTTATTTATTGAATAATAATTGCAATCTCTATAATTTTACCATACTTCTAAGTATGGAAGTTTAAGTGTTTTTATCTATAATTAAAATATGCTATAATATTTAGTTATATAAGATGCTTTAGAGGTCTGGTATGGCAGAATCAATTTGGAATAAGATACGCAAAACAATTAAGGAAGGAATGGAAATTACAAAAAATATATCTATTCTTCTGATTAAGGCACTTATTCATCATATAAAAAAGCCAAGGACCTCTATAGGTGAGATTCAATATGATGCTAAAGTTCCACTAAGGAAATCTGCTGGTATAGATATATCTGGGGAAGAAAAGGTATATGCTATACCTATAGAAGCTGCAGAAGCTAGCAAGAACTTTGGTGTGCAAATAACAAAACATGAAAAAGGATTGATAGTTTCCCTTGCCTTAAGGAGTTTAGCTGGTATTAAATTTTATTTAACTGAAATGCAATTAAATAAAATAGAACAGCTAAATAATAGGTATTTAAGTATACATATAGATAAAGGAAATGATACAATTATAATCATTGTTGATGTTGCAGGTATTATTAAAGATATTAAAAGTAATTCTAAGTATAAAAGAAGAGGCAAAGAAGAGGTAAAGCAACTTATTATTAGTAAAATTCATAGTGAAGTTGACCATAACCTCAAAGATATAGCAAAAATTATAGGAGTGGAATTTGTAACTCACTCAGAGCGTAAGTTCCTGCATAGTATTGAAGAAATATTGTATCAGGAAGGTGATAAGTGGTTATCAGAAACTGTGAGCTCTATAAATACAAAAAGGTTACCAAGGCAACTGTCGGAAATTATCACAAATGTAGATTTCAATATTACTAATCCTAACAATTTCCCTTATAGGGAAAAAGCTATATTTCCTATTAAGTTAGGAGGAAATACTAGAAAACAAGCAAAAGAACTTGAAATTAAAGGTAGTTTTTCAAATCTTGATAGTATTTCTTCTAGCAAAGCAATAAAACCGTCCTTTACGTCTAATAAAGAAAGGGGAGGGAAAAGCCGTTCTTAAAAATATGAGTAACAAAAGTTATGATAGTAATAATATCTTTGCTAAGATACTAAGGGGTGAGTTGCCTTGTGAGAAAGTGCATGAAGATGAGAATGTATTAGCATTTTATGATAAATACCCTGATGCACCAGTTCATATTTTAGTTGTACCAAAAAGTCAATGCATTTCATATGATGACTTTATTCTAAAATCTTCCACAGAAGAAATAGTAGGTTTCTTTAAAACTGTAAGACAAGTAATATATGAATATGGGTTAGAAAAGACAGGATACAGGTTAGTTACTAACCACGGTGAAAACGGAGAACAAGTTGTGCCACATTTTCATGTACATATTTTAGGTGGTAAAAAACTAGGAAAGCATGTAAATTTATAGCGTTTCTTCTATATATCTTATTAAATGATTGAATATTTAACCATAGCAATTTTTACTTGTATATCAATAGCAGTATCATTTATTTTAGGTATATTGCCTATATTTCTTACGTCGAGCAAGCAAGATAGTGAGAAGCTTTCTGCATATGAATGTGGGTTTAATCCTTTGTCAAGGACAAGGAAAGTTTTTAATATTAAATTTTACTTAGTCGCAATATTATTTATAATGTTTGACTTAGAGGTCATCTTTCTTTTTCCTTGGGCAGTTTCTTTATCTAAAATAAGTTATTATGGATTTTGGTCTATGATGATATTTCTTGGAATACTCACTGTAGGGTTTATCTATGAATGGTGTAAAGGTGTATTAGAATGGGAGTAAGTTATGAAAAATCAAATTCTACCTAATGATGATTGGAGTTCATATAAGAAAGAGGGGTTTCTTATTACCAAGTTTGGTGATTTGATTGATTATATAGTTAATTGGGCAAGATCTGGTTCATTGTGGCCTATGACTTTTGGTCTTGCATGCTGTGCAGTTGAAATGATGCATACTGCATCAAGCCGTTATGACTTTGATAGGTATGGCATAATGTTTCGTGCAAGCCCAAGGCAAGCTGATGTTATGATTGTTGCTGGTACACTAACCAATAAAATGGCAGCAGCTTTGCGTAAAGTATATGATCAAATGGCAGATCCAAAGTATGTTGTTTCTATGGGAAGCTGTGCAAATGGTGGTGGTTATTATCATTACTCTTATTCAGTAGTTCGTGGTTGTGATAGAATCGTACCAGTTGATGTATATGTTCCTGGATGCCCCCGACAGCTGAGGCATTGCTACATGGAATGCTTTGTTTGCAAAGTAAAATAAAACGAACTCAAAATGCATAGTATAAATAAAACTGCGAAATACATACAAAAAAAGACTAAATGTGAATATATCCAACAGAGTGATAACACTATTATAATGTGCTCAACCTTAAGTGATATTGAAAACCACTTGCTCTTTTTGCGTGATAATGAAAGATGTAGGTTTGAATTATTGGTTGATATCTTTGGAATTGACTATCCATGCAGAGAAAAGCGTTTTGAGTTGATATACAACTTGCTCAGTATCGTGCATAATGTCAGATTACATGTAAAGCTTCAACTAGGTGAAAGTGAGATTCCTCCAAGCATAATAAAAATATTTAGTACAGCTTCGTGGTTTGAGCGCGAAGTATTTGATATGTATGGAATAGAATTCTCCAATCATCCTGATCTACGTAGGATTTTAACAGATTATGGATTTAAAGGTCACCCTATGCTAAAAGACTTTCCTCTTACTGGGTATAAAGAAGTAAAGTATGATATAAAGGAGAAAAAGGTTGTATATAACCCTATAGACTTACCGCAAGATTTTCGTATGTTCGACAGCTTATCCCCATGGGAGGGTGATAAAGCTGCAAAAGTAAATGCAAAGGAGTAGAGGATGAAAACACAGAGAAAAAAAATATCTTTAATTGGTGCAGGAAACATTGGTGGCACTCTTGCCCATATGATTGCACTCAAGGAGCTTGGTGATGTTATTTTGCTCGATATTAGTAATGGAATACCGCAGGGCAAAGCACTTGATATTGCAGAATCATCTCCTATTAATGGTCTTGATATTAGTATTATAGGTACAAATAAGTACGAAGATATAAAAGACTCTGACTCTGTTATAGTAACTGCTGGTATTCCAAGAAAATCTGGAATGAGTAGAGATGATCTCTTACAAATTAACGCTAAAGTGATGAGAGAAGTTGGTGAAAATATTAAAAAATATTCTCCCAACGCTTTTGTAATAGTTGTTACTAATCCTTTGGATGCTATGGTTTCAGTGGTACATAAATTTTCAGGCCTTCCATCTAATATGATTGTTGGTATGGCAGGAGTGCTTGATTCTGCTCGTTTTCGTTATTTTCTTGCAAGAGAGTTAAATGTTTCCATTAAGGATGTGTCTGCTTTTGTGCTTGGAGGACATGGGGATACTATGGTACCGCTGATCAATTATACTTCAGTTGCTGGTATTCCTCTTACTCAAATTATTAACATGGGTCTCATTACACAGGAAAGGGTTGATGAAATAGTTAAGTATACCCGTAATGGTGGTAAAGAAATAGTTGATTTGCTTAAGTCTGGATCTGCATACTATGCTCCTGCATCCTCAGCCATATGTATGCTAGAGTCGTATTTGAAAGACAAAAGGAGTATATTACCATGTGCTGCCTATCTTAATGGTGAATATGGTGTAGAAAATTTATTCATTGGTGTTCCTATAATTATTGGTAAAAGTGGAATTGAAAAGATCTTAGAAGTTAAGATGAATAGTGATGAGCGAATAATGTTTGATAAATCTGTGGATGCAGTGAAAGAGCTAATGAAGTCTTTAAGTCTGTAAGTAAGTTAATGATTTTATAGAATCTCTTTGGAGTTAAGTTTTGTAAATAGCCTAAAAAAGTTGCTTGTAGTTACTTCCGCTACTTTATCAGGTAATTCATTCCATAACTCTGCCAGACAGTTTAGAGTATATTTTATCATTGCTGGCTCATTCCTTTTCCCTCTATAAGGCTCAGGTGAGAGGTATGGAGCGTCGGTTTCAACCAAAGTAAATTTACGTGGTATATTTTGTGCAATTTCCCTGAGAAGGTTGGCACTTTTGAAAGTGATAATACCAGAAAATGAAATATATAATCCTAAATCAACAGCTTGGTAGGCAAGCTCTTTAGAAGAGGCAAAGCAGTGTATCACTCCACTAAAAATTCCGATTTTCATTTCTGATTTTAGTATATCAATTATATCGTGATCAGCATTTCTGGTATGAATAACTAAAGGTAATCCAGTTATTCTAGCTGCTTCTATGTGTGATGTGAGGCTTTTTTTCTGATTGCTTTTGCTATCAGATTCATAGAAATCTAACCCAGTTTCACCAATGCTGATTACTTTTTTACTTTTAGCGAATTCAACTAATTCATCAACATATATAAATTTTCCGTTTTCTATAGAAGAATTAAGCGGATGTACACCGACAGAGAAGTAAACCTGATCGTGGGACAAGGAAGTTTTTAGCAGCTTAGGGATGTTATCAATACTTATACATATGTTATGTAAAATTTTTACATCACTTTGCCTTGCCCTTGAAATCACCTTTGGTACTTCGTCATCTGAGAAATGAATTAAATGGCAATGAGAATCTATTATCATAAACATGTACGAATATTACTTAATAATGATAGTAGTTTTTATTTGAAAAGAAAACTCTTCTATTACAGTTTTATAAACTTCCTTTTTAAAAAATATAGTATTTGATACTAAATTATCTACACTTTGCCAACACCAATCTTTGAACTCCGAATGGTTGGTGTGATTAATATTAATATCTCTATCCTCTCCGTAGAATTTCATTAGAAACCATCTTTGTTTCTGACCAAAATATTTACCATCCCAGTAAGTTGGTATAAGTGCCGTAGGTAAGTTGTAATACACCAAATCATTGCTTTTAGCTATAACCTTTACTTTATCAGTACCAGCCTCTTCTAGCAACTCACGTAGCGCTGCTTGCTCCAACTCCTCACCATTATCAACACCTCCTTGAGGCATCTGCCAGTAAAAGTCGTTGTTGAAGCGTTTCCCAACAAAAACATGCCCTTGTTTATTCAATAGCATTATGCCAACACAAGAGCGATACTTGTCTTTTTGCTCAACCATAAGTTAATTATACTTTATTATTTATTTTTTTAGCAATTCCTTTTATAGCTTTTTTACACTTGAATCAAGATTATTAATCTGAAGTGAATCTTCAGACACAAGTAGTTTTTCTATCCCTTTGTAGCAAAACCTCAACTTCAATTTGACCTTTCTCATTTCTCTTTGATTTGACACACTTTACTGCTTACTCATTACTATAATTAAAGTCTATAAGAAAGATTTTGTATCCATTCTTGCATAAACCCATCATTGAATTGATATTTTATAATACTGCTATTTTTAATTGCAAAAGTTTTTCCTATAGATCATGAGAACTTTAGTATTTATTATTTAGTAGATCAAATTTTACGTTATAAAATGTATACTATAAAAAAGTATGTGTTTGATATACTGATATCAAGAGTATAGGTTTAGTAACTTTGGGTTTATTATTTCAAATAAATATACAATTTAAATGATCAATAATGTATAAACAGTATGGAGTCGGTAAAGGACGTAATTGTAAATATTATAAGTCAAAATAAAGGTCATGATATAGTAACTTTCAATGTGCAAAATAAAACTGTTATTGCAAAATATATGGTTATTGCATCTGGGAGTTCAAGTACACATGTTAAGGCATTAGCTAAGTATATAATAAAAAGCCTAAAGCAGCATGGTAAAATAGATGTAGAAGGCATAGATAAAGGCAATTGGGTGATTATAAATTTTCGAAGCGTAATGGTTCATATATTCAAGCCTGAAGTAAGGGAATTCTATAGAATAGAAGAGCTATGGGGTTAGTTAATTTAGAGTTTAAATATCTCAAATATCACATGCCTAGTAAGCATCTACAAGAGGAAAGATGTTTATCCAATGCTTGACACTAAGTGTAAAAATCTTAATCGTAACCGACATACTATGCATCTTTATTTTACGAGGTTATATTAAAGGAGTTGGATTTCAGCATAATACACTAGTAATATTATTATCGATACATCAATGATAGTGCCACTATATTAAAGTAATGTGTTAAGAAGATTATGGAATACAAATCAGAATTTTTGAATTTTATCCAAGAAAGAGGATATCTATATCAGAGTGTAAACATTGAAGGTCTAAATCAACTGTTGATGCATGATAATTATATAGTTGCATATGTTGGGTTTGATTGTACAGCACCTAGTCTACATGTTGGCCATCTAATTCAAGTTATGATGCTACGTCACTTGCAAAGATTTGGTTATAAGCCGGTAGTCTTGCTCGGTGGTGGTACAACAAAAATTGGGGATCCATCTTTTAAAGATAAAGCAAGACGCGTCTTACCTATGATAAACATTAAACAAAATGCGTCTAGTATAAGGAAGGTATTAGAGAGGATAGTGTCTTTTAATGATAGTAAGACTGGTGCAGTAATAGTA
The DNA here is from genome assembly GCF_013365475.1 of Wolbachia endosymbiont of Cruorifilaria tuberocauda. Lineage (GTDB taxonomy): Bacteria > Pseudomonadota > Alphaproteobacteria > Rickettsiales > Anaplasmataceae > Wolbachia. The sequence continues at coordinate 671,904 of NZ_CP046579.1, read as the reverse complement.
AATAATGCAGATTGGTTGGATAACATAAAATATATAGATTTTTTGTGTGATATAGGAGCATATTTCTCTGTAAATCGTATGCTAAGTTTTGACAGTATAAAAATTAGGCTTGATAGAGAGAGAAATTTAAGCTTTCCAGAGTTTAGTTATATGTTACTTCAAGCCTATGATTTTATTGAGTTGAACAGAAAATACGACTGTCGTTTACAAATTGGAGGTTCAGACCAATGGGGAAATATAGTGAATGGAATTGAGCTTGGTAAAAAATTGAAACTACCCGAGTTATTTGGTCTTACCACTCCTCTTCTATTGAATGCTCAAGGTGTTAAAATGGGCAAAACGGAAAGAGGAGCAGTATGGCTTGATGGTAGTATGCTGAAGCCTTATGACTATTGGCAGTATTTTCGCAACATTAGTGATCAAGATGTAGGCCGTTTTTTGAGATTACTTACTGATATACCAATTGATGAAATCAAAAAGCTGGAATCTTTAAAGGGTCAAGAAATAAACGAAGCAAAGAAGGTTTTGGCAACAGAAGCTGTGAAAATATGTTATGGTGAAAAAGAAGCATGGCTTGCGCAATCTGCTGCGGTCTCTGCTTTTGAAAATGGGAATAGTTTGCTACTTCCTGATTATACTATAACAAAAGAACAAATTGAAAATGGCATGTTCTTAGTAGATCTATTGAATAGTACTAGTCTTGAACCTTCAAAAACTGCTGCGAAGCGCTTAATACGAGGTAATGGATGCAAAGTCAATGATAATACTATAAATGATATTAATTATATAATAAATTATGAAAATTTCAAAACTCAATCGTTTATAAAGCTATCTGCAGGTAGGAAGCGACATATTAAGGTTGTAATGGATGAGAAGGAAAGCAAGTCTCGTATATGAAAATCCATGTATGGCATAAGGTAACTCAGTAGTATTGAAAGTAAGGTTTCTACTGCATACAGTTTTAAATAATGCTGTAACGATTAACACTTTATAAAAAGCATCACTTGATCCACACAGAAAATAGTACTAGTGACTAGTGTATATCTCAGCATTCTGCTATTGTGGCATACATAAGAACATATTCAAATTTAATATATTATAGGAAAAAGCATTCATTTCCATGATGAGTGATTACTTTTAGTGTTAGTGAGGAGAAGTACCATACACAATTTTGCAATTTAGACACAATTTTATCTCACAATTGTATAGTGAACTTTCCGAAAGCAAATTTGTAAAGATGAGGATATGAAAGCAATGAATAGGTTTACCATCTGTTGTATTGATAGTAAATGACTGAAGCGATAAATTTATGAAAATATTTCAATATGCGAATTGAAAGGTCATAGGAATATGATCTTTAAATTGTGTATTCTATAATTGCAGATGTTAGGCCAAGCTATTGCCCATATACAGATCATTTTTAGAGTATTCAAAAGTGAAAAATAAGTTATATTGTGCAATTTATAGTTAACTGGGTAGAGCTTTGTATATTTTATAGTAGATCACAAGGAACTATCTAGGTTCTCTACAGGTTATAATAGAAATTAAAAATAGCATAAATTCTACAAAAGACTGCTTAGATGAAGAAAAATTTAGTAAATTTAGTCATATCACTCTGATATATCTATACTAACTTGAACTTAGGTAGAAAGATAAGCATTACATACAGACGTATTATAGTTACTTTAAAGTCTGGTGAGTTATCTTTTGGAAACCAGAAAAAAGAAAATCTCCTCTGCTTTTTCTTGATAGGATTAAGTTTTACTTCATTAGACACTTTTGATACATAACCTTAAAGCATCACTGTTAGAAAGTTAGTACACTTTAGTTTACTCTTTGAAAGAGTAGAAAAAAGCTTTATGCTTTAGCTCTTAAAACTAGAGAAATCCAAATATTATTTCAGTAAGGTATAAATAACTGTTATAGCATTTTATTTTTTCATAACTAATGCTTTACTAAGATTTATGTAATTAAAGTTTTTAGAGATTTTTCTATATACTTTTTAAGTGTTGCCTTTTCTTTTTTAGAATTCTCTTATCAATTTAATTTTTTCTTTAGTTTAATCTGTGGTCTTCTAATTCTACTTAGCTTTCTTAAAGAAAATATTTTCACCCAGTAGATTAGAAAGTCTAATAGCATAATGCTCATGTTTTCTCATTTTTAATCTCTTCTAGTGCAAATCTTCCTTTTAGATACATAGAGACTAATCCTCTATTCTAGCTACTTTAGTGAAGTGTTATAAGCTTCTTCTAAATACTATTGCAGCAATTATACAATATTTTTCTGAATTTCTTAGTAAAGAAAAGTTGCTTGTGTAAATTATTTATTGCTCATACATCAACTCGGTATATAAATCTCTAACTAAAGTCTCAGCACACTCTTTTTGAGTGATTATACTAATTTTAATCTCTGATGCTGTAATAGCAAATACTTCTATGTTTTTTTCTCCTAGGATCTTAAGTGTTCGGGATATAACTTCAGGATTAGACATGACACCAATACCAATTATTGAAATTCTAGCTATATCGCTGTTTATAATGTAGTTCCTATTCTTACTTAGTAGCTTTTTCATTAGGGTGATATCAAGTTCATGAATCACAAACCCTGATCCGTATATCATATTAGTTTTAATATTTTCTTTTGCCATATTCTTTAAAATATGTAAGGTCTTTGCAAGATCAGTAAAAGTTACAAGGACTTCATTAGTGCTACAGGTTATTCCAGTAATTATGTACCTTTCTAGTACATCTTTTTCGTGTAGTACTACAGTTCCTTCTGCTTCTTTAAAAGAAGATAGCACTTGTACTTTAATATCATGTTTCATTGCAAGCTGTACTGAACGATTATGTAATATTTTCGCACCAGATGATGACATCTCTAGCATTTCATCATAAGAAATAGACTTGAGTTTATGTGCTTTTGGAACAATTTTAGGATTAGCTATGTATATTCCATCAATATCGGTAAAAATCTCACAAATTTTGATATTAAAAGCTACTGCAAGGGCAACTGCTGATATATCAGATCCCCCTCTGCCAAAAGTAGTAATTCTATTACCATGTATACCTTGGAAACCAGCAATAATTGCAACAGTGTAGCCTTCTGCAAAAGATCTTTTCAAAAGATCAATCTTTATTGTTTTTATTTTAGACTCAGAATAAAAGTCATCAGTTATGATTGGCAACTGCCAGGCGAGCCAAGATTTAGCTTTTACCCCAATAGATTGAAGTGTGATTGCTAATAGGCCACAAGAGGTCTGCTCCCCTGCTGAAAGTAGGACATCGTATTCTGACAGCTCTCCTCTACAGCTTAAGTTTGAGATTTGTCTAGCCTGAAAAGCCATTTGGTCAGTGAATCCTGCAATAGCAGAAACAACAACGATTACGTTACAACCTTTCTCAACATCTTTTTTTATTAAGCTTGCAACTCGGTTTAAATCGGTCAATGAAGTACCACCAAATTTTTTTACGATTATATTATTGCTCATATTTAAAATATAGCTTTCCCATGGAGAAAAATATAGTTCTTGCAGAAAAATTTATAGCACAAATATCTTTTTAAGATCCCTCGAAATAAGGAATAATTAATGAGATGGTTAACTTAATTTAGAAGTATGCATATATAATTGATAAATCTTAAGAAGGGGACTTCTCTTACTGAAAAAGAGCTCATGTGTTATGCTTTAAAGTATTTTTTAATTTAACCTCAGAAGAATAATATATTGGATTTACATCGATGAAAAGTTGCTATGGATCCTAATATTGAAAATATTAGTTAGAACTCAATACATAATTGTAAGTTGCCATTGAAATATCACATAAAAATCTAAACAATATTAGAATGAAGAAGAGTAGAAATTTAAGGCTATTTTATCAAATAAATCATTTTAATGGTTTGTGATGGAACAATTGAAGAATAGTCCTATGAAAGAATTGCGTGATAAATTATGAAGTCATGGTTATGAAGATAGAATCTTCTAGATAACGAAATGAAAAAGCAAGTTCTTCGGTCAATATTAGTTGTTAACAACACATGATCGTTTGTGAGCATTTTAATTATTTCTGTATTTTAGCGAATGTTTTAGGTTTCATTATCTTATTTCATTACTTATAAACTACTAACAGTAGTGGTCTTTCTTTGCTTATTCATTAATAAGCTTCATTTTTAATTCAACTATTAAGCATATATATCAGAAACAAGAGAGCTTAACTTGGTTAATTACCTTTATATTGCATTTTTGTTTAGTTCCGACTGGAAATGCAAAGATTTTTTGAAAGGTGATAAGATTAAGTTAGAATTGCAAAAGTTGGATTACCTGATATAGAGTGATTTTTGTATCTTTGATATTTTATCTACGAAATTTTGATTTGCTTATTTAGGTGTGCGAGTCAACTCTTTTTCAGAGAAATTAAAGTCTCCTATTCAAGGGATGGGAATTGTTTTCTAAATTAGAAATTTACTGCTTACAAAAAATTGTGAGTGTTTTCCATGGTAAAATCTCTGGCCAGAAATAATGAACCACAAATTAATATGGTTTTGATGTTTTGAATAGGAGCTCTTAGTATTTGGTTTAATATTGCATCACTAATTGACTCACACTCAATAGCATTCATTCCAATATTATTGGCTCTTCTTCTAATTAAGTTTGTATTTATTGCTTTTGGTTCAGATTTAACACAAACAACACATAATAACTTAATATATGGTTTCAAATACCCTAAAAATTTTTCTACATTTCTGTTGCCTGTAATGCCGAAAATTGTATATATACCTTCATAGAAATTATCTTTTACCCATTCAGATAATACTCTTGCACCATCATTATTGTGTGCACCATCTAAAAATAATTTCCAATCTTTTGGTAGTAGAGAAATTAAGTTTCCATCTTTTATAAGCTCTAACCTTCCAGGCCAATAGGTGCGTTGTAGCCCTGAAGTGATGCTTTCTTTGCGAACATCAAATCCGTACTTTCGATTCAAAATGCTGCATGCTGCGATAGCATTTCCTGCATTAATTACTTGATGGTTACCTTTTAAAGATGGCAAGGGGAATTTTATTGATTGAGCATTCGATTGAAAAATCATTTCGCTATTATATTTTTTACAGCTCCACTCAATACCACCTCTAAATAAAGGAGATCTATTATTTATTGCATAGCGTTCTAGCGTATTCATTATAGATCTTCCTTGTGGGGCTATTACACAAGGAACATCATACTTCATGATCCCGGCCTTTTCACCTGCTATGGTTTCCAAAGTAGAGCCAAGGTATTCGGTATGATCGAGTCCAATAGAAGTAATGATAGTTAAAATTGGATTATCTATAACATTTGTTGCATCTAGCCTCCCACCCATGCCTACTTCAATTAGAGTGATATCTGCTTTGTGGCGAGAAAAAATCAAAAAAGCTGCAACAGTTGCAGCTTCAAATAAAGTGATATGTTGATCTGCAATTGCATTGCGGCACTCTTCTAATGAGTTGTATAATTCATTATCTTCTATATAATTACCTGTAACAACTATTCTTTCATTAAAGTTTACTAAATGAGGAGAAGTATATGCATGCACCTTATATCCTGCTGCTTGCAGAATATACCTTATAAATGATAATGTTGAGCCTTTCCCGTTAGTGCCAGCTATGTGAATAGTTGGTGGCATTTTTTTTTCTGGGTTTCCTAGCTTATTTAGAAAATTTTTTATGCGATTAAGAGAGAAATCGCTTAGCTTATTGCCAAGCGTCTTAGGCCAATGAGGCATATATATCATAGGTTGTTTTACACTTTAATTACTTATGATAGATATTATACCATATGCATGAATTTTCTCTACTGAATTGAAAATATTGGTTAATAATATTGTTTTACTGCAACATTGTTTATTAAGAATAAATTATCATATTTACTAACTTAAGGGTTAATCTTTATAAACTCTTCGTTATGAGGAAATCTTATATTGATCAAATAAGTTTTGTCGTCAACTATCCTAATCTAGTTATAGCCATCTCACTATCATTGATATGCTTGTACAAAATTTTGGCACGTAGGCACTAGGTATACCTTATGTTCCATTAATAAATTTTCTCTTTAATTCCATAATGGAAAAGCTCAGTATTTTCTTGAAGTTAGTGTTATTTTGAGTAATCTATTATAATTTTGTACGAATTCTGATTTTTATTTTTCTATAAACAGACCATCTACTTAATACTTTATATATACAAAATTTTATGATCTATACAATTAATATGAGATATTTAAAGAGACCATAATGATGGTAATATACATAAAATGTGTTTTGTGATGTAACACTTAAAACGTAAAGTTTAATAAGGTTGTATAATTGTTAGTTTTGTTATTAACTGTAATATAGCTGTAGACTGACATATAAAAACTAGCTATCCTTTACAGGAATCTGTTCTACTCGTTGTGAAGTTGAGTTAAGTTTCCCGAGCGATAATTTCTAGTCAAGGGAATTGCCTCTATTAATTTTTTTAAAGTTAATATGTGATACCCACCTTAACTTTAGGTCTCAGGAATTTACTAAGACTGACGGTAGGTACGGATTCTGCTTAGTTAATTATGTTTATGCTTTATAGATATAAAGAGGAAACCATCTTTCTTTGTTCACTTAGCAATGTGTTTCAAGTTGTAATTGATATTGAAAAGTATCCTGATTTTATTCCTTGGTGCAAAGCTGCTTATATAAAAAAAAATCATGGTAAGATGGTTGTAGATTTGCTAGCAGCTTTTTATGGTATTAAAGGCAGTTATACGTCAGAGGTAACATTCCTTTCTCCAGGAAAAGGAAATGAAAGTTGGATAAAAGCTATATCTTTAAGTGGGGTATTTAAATGCTTATACAATGAATGGAGATTTATTTTTATAGATAAAAATAAGACTGTGGTAAAGTTTTATATAGAATTTGAGTTCAAATCTAGATTACTTTCTAGCTTATTAGATTCAGTTTGTAAATATGCACAAAGAGAAATAATTGGTGCATTTAAAGATAGAATTGAAAACTTTTCTGACTCAAAGTTATCTTGACATTACTTATATAAGTGTATAGCTTTTAGTCAGTTAGTATTCATATTGCAATGATCTTTAGACTGCTATTTACATTACTTTTCATAAGTATTGATTCTTATGCAACTGTTATACAAGAATCGCCTGATAACCAATCTACTCAAGAGACTAATGAAATAACACAAAAAGATCTGCTATCACCGTTACCTGATGATAAATCATTAGGGGATCCAAAAGCACCAATTCTAATGATTGAGTATGCCTCACTTACTTGCTATCACTGTTACCTTTTTCACAAGGAGGTCTTTCCAAAAGTTAAAGAAAAATACATAGATACAGGGAAAATATTGTACATATTCCGTCATTTCCCTATGGATTATAGGGGATTAAAAGCTGCAATGCTAAGCAATTGTTACGAAAAGGCAGAGGATTTTTTTAACTTTAATAAATCTGTTTTTAATTCGATAGATTCATGGAATTACTCTAATTTTAATGACTTAACTGTATTGCAAAAAGTTGCTGCACTAAGTAATTTAAAGCAAAGTGCATTTAATTACTGCATTAGTGATAAAAAAATAATGGATAAAGTTATAGGCTATAAATCACTAGCAATCAATAAGCTTGGTATTACAGGCACTCCAATATTTTTTATCAAGCCTAACAGTGATGCGTCATACATAGGACATAATGAAATTAAGCATGAAGGGTATAAGACACTAGAATACTTAGCTAATATAATAGATGACTATGTGAAAAAGCTATAGCAGTATTACCACTGTAGCTTACACACAAAAGATCGACTATACTTGACCTTCATTTTTTATTACTGCTTGCTGTTTTTTGCGCTCAAACTCTCTTTTTTTACTGTGCCAGGCATAGTAATACATAGCAATTTTATTTTCTATTAACATTATTGTCCCATCATAAAACTGAACCATATCCATGACTTTCTTCTGCGCCTCATCAAAACGTTCCCTATATTTCTCACGATAGGCTGGATTATGCAATAATGCAACCCCTTCATCTTTGTTAGATTTTTTATTTGACTGTTCAACTTCACCAGCAATATTACAAGACATATAACTCCCTTTAACTGATTACAAAAAATATTTTAATAAAAAGGAATGCGCACAAGCAGCCCCTTTAATTTTTAGTGCAACAGTCAACAGACTGTTATACTAGTTAATCATAATATTATATATAATAATTTTTGTCACTTAAAATTTTACACTATTAAATAGTAGATTAAAGTAAATGTATTTGCTATCTTAAACTAATACGTATATTCTACTTAAATCAAACTTTGATATGCGATATGGTACGAATAACTCTAGTGAAAAATCCTCATATATAAGAGACTTATTTGCGAAGGAATACAAAAAAATAGAAGAATATTGTATTTTGGGGAGTAAGAAACACATTCAGATTAGTGCTGAAGAGGGAAAGTTACTTAGCTTATTTATAAAAATCCATAGGGTAAGAAGCGTTGTTGAAATTGGTACATTATATGGTTATTCATCAATTTGTATGGCAAAAGCTCTACCTGAATATGGCCATATATACTCGATAGAGAGTAATCCAGAGCACTCGAGCATAGCAAGGAAAAATTTTAGTGTTTTCGATTTGAACAGTAAAATTACTTTAATGGAAGGTAGTGCATCTGAAAAGTTGAACGAATTGTCGACACGAGCACCATTTGATATGGTGTTTATTGACGCTGACAAGAGTGGCTATCCTAAATACTTAGATTGGGCGGAGCTACATCTTAAAAAAGATGGACTAATTGTTGCTGATAATACTTTATTGTTTAACACAGTGTTTCTAAAATTGCCACCAAAAAAGGTATCAGAAAAATCATGGTCTGCTATGAGAGAATTTAATTATAGACTATCAGATGAAAAAAGGTATTACTCTGTATTAATTCCGACCGATGAAGGGATGACTCTAGCTTTAAAACTAACGTAAATTAAAATCAAGATCTTCCTAGTGCCTTAGTAGAGAGTTGTGCTAGGCGTTTTCTCTAGAACAGATTATGAAACATAGGTCTAGATTTAACAGTAGAGTACTTTTTCAGTATTTATATATGATACATTTAAATTTCGTTATAAAATTAGCTAATTAGGACTCTTATTTTAGAATCGATAGCGGTAAGAAGAGTCTATTAATTTAGTAATGCTATTGTTTCTTCTAAGAACCACAAATGGCATTGTGTCTTATAATAAAATTATTACCTATAAACACTAGCTTCTAGCAAGATTGGTTAATCTTCATGAATTCTACGCTTTTTCTATAGGTTTTCGTATACTGAATCAAGGTTTAACTTTATTTCTCTGAGAAAAATCCAACCTTCGTAGAAATGGATAAAAAAAGAAAGTTATACAGAATCACAGATTACTTTCTTACCACTTCTTCTCCTTATTTTTATTATTCGAGTGAAGTATCAGTATTATATAACATAGGTGAACGTTGAAAAATAACTTTGTAGCTACTTTTGTAACAACTAACTTTTATTTACTACAAAAAAGTGGTGCTGAGCAATATATTATATAAAATTATAGAACCAATACAGAGTATACCTTGCCAAGTAGAAAAAAAAGTATAACCTCTTATGAGGTATGCAGGCAAAAACTCTGTAATTTGGTCAGGTCAGGAATGAAGCAGCCATATCAGAATCTTTTTGGGTTGCATACCATTTATTATTCTCGGTTGAATTAAAAGCTATGAATATAGCATTAAAATATCGCCCTGGCAGCTTCAAAGATTTGGTAGGTCAAGACATATTAGTGCGTGTACTGGAAAACGCTTTTGCTCTTAACAAAATTCCACAGTCTATACTGCTCTCTGGCAGTAGTGGGGTTGGCAAGACTACAACAGCAAGAATAATATCCTTATGCCTAAATTGTTCTTTAGGACCCACTTTTGAACCTTGTGGATTATGTAAAAATTGTTTAGCAATAAAAAATTCAAATCACCCAGATGTGATTGAAATTGATGCAGCAAGTCACACGAGTATTGAAGATATCAAAGTGATATTGGGAGATACTTGTTACTTACCTGTAAGTTCCAAATTCAAAGTCTACATCATAGACGAAGTACACATGTTATCAAGTAGTGCATTTAACGCGTTACTTAAAATCTTAGAAGAGCCACCATCTAGTGTGAAATTTATTCTAGCAACAACGGAAATAAAAAAAATACCAATAACTATTATTGCTCGTTGTCAAAGGTTCGATTTCCGTAAAATACCTGCTACTAAAATAATGAATCGTTTGAATGACATTGCACGAAAAGAAAATTACTTTATTGAAAGTAGAGCATCAGAATTAATTGCATACCATTGCAGCAATTCGATGCGTAACGCTTTATTTTTAATGAATCAAGCAATGTTATATAGCAGAGATTGCTCTATATCTATTGAAGATGTGACAGAAATACTTGGTCTAGTAGAGGAGAATATTGTGTTTAGTTTGATGGAAACCATATTAGATGGTAATTTACGGAAAGCTTTGTCTGTATTTGATGAAGCAGCAAAAACGGTAAGTTCACTCAGCATCCTTGAAAATCTATTACAAATGATTCAGTTAATATGCCGTTTTTTAATTACAAAAGAGGTTAATAATTCCATACTAGAATACGGAAAAGAGAAGATAAAAGAATTAAGTACAAAAAAATCTTTGATATTCTTTTCAAGATTATGGAGAGTGTTACTTAAGGGAATTCAGGATATAAAAGCCTCAACATGTAATGATGTTGCTGCAGAAATGATATTAATTAGTCTATGTTATCTTTCTGATTTGCCTTCTCCTGAAGAAGTGATTAAAAAGGTTCTTGCACAGAATAAACAGCATAGTGACGCGTGTAATATGGAGAATACACAGCAAAAAAATTATGATTTCGATAAAATTCTACAACTATTACTGCAGAATAATCAAATTTATCTTTACAAACAGCTATGTAGTAATCTAAAATTAATAGATTGCAAACCTGGCTATTTAAAGTTGAAGGCTGTATCTCAGTTAAGCAGTAGCTTTTGTAATGACTTAAAAAATTGCTTGAATCAGGTGACTAAACAACAATGGTTAGTAACAATCGATATGTGTTACGCAAATAAAGAGGTTAATGACTTAAATTATGCACCTGCAATTAAGGATATACTTGATACATTTAAGGGTGCAAGGGTAGTTAATATAGAAAGTAAGGAGTAGATTGTGGATTTTAATCAAATAATGAAGCAAGCACAGGAAATGCAGAAAAGGCTTGTAGAAGCTCAGGAAAAATATGTTGGAAAGGAGTTTCAAGGTATTTCTGGTGGTGGAAAGGTTTCTGTATTAGTAGAGGTTGTAAAAATAGGCAGCTATAAAGCTAAGAAGATAAACATAGACTTAGAATTTATGAGAAGTGAGGAGAAGGATATAGTAGAGGATTTAGTAACAGCAGCATTCAATGATGCTATAAAAAAAGCAGAGGCAGATATGACAAATGCAACCTCTAGTCTTGCAGGCATGATTGGTATACCACCTGGATTTAAGCTTCCATTTTAGAATTTTTATATTGTGGCTAAATCTTTAATATTTTTAGTCTGTTTTATTTCATAAATATCTACATACCAGTAGGGTAGTAAGAAAATGGTATAAAGGGTTAAAGATACTAAGTCAGAAAAATATTTGAGATAGAAAGTAGTATAATTTCATTTTTATGAATGAAGTCTTTGCTTTTTATTAAAAATTAAGTTTAAATGTCAAGTATTTTATATTATTAAGTTAGTACTTGACTTAACTTTAGCTTTTATTTAAATTTCTAAGGTGTAATTCAAATTTTTTTGACGAGGTAATTATGTATTATAAAAGATTTTTTTCAGCAACTGCTTTGGTGACGTTGCTAAGTTTATCAAGTGTTGCTTTCTCTGATCCTATTGGATCAATAGTTGACGAAGAAACAAGCTGTTACGTTCGCTTGCAGTATAATGGTGAGTTTTTACCTTTTAAGACAGAGGTTGGTGGTATTATAGGTGCTAAAAAAAAGAATGCGGATGCTAATACTACTGACCTTTATAAAGCTTCCTTCATGTCTGGTGGTAGTGCTTTTGGTTATAAGATGGATGATATTAGAGTTGATATTGAAGGTCTTTACTCACAGCTAAGTAAAGATATGCTTGAAACAGCTCCTGTTCCAGCAATTGCAGATAATTTAAGTGCATTCTCAGGATTAGTTAACGTATATTATGATGTAGCAATTGAAGATATGCCAGTTACTCCATATATTGGAGTTGGTGTTGGTGCAGCATACCTAAGCAATCCTCTAGCAGTCAAAGTTGCAGGTGATAAGGAATATGGATTTGGTTTTGCTTATCAAGCAAAGGCTGGTGTTAGCTATGACCTCACTCCAGAAATAAAGCTCTTTGCTGGAGCTCGCTATTTTGGTTCTTATGGTGCTAAGTTCGATAAGCCAATTGCTGAAAGTGATCAGCAATCTACTAAAGATGGAATCAGAGTTCTTTACAGCACTATTGGCGCAGAAGCTGGGTTGATATTTAACTTCTAGTCTATTTTGCAATTCTTCTTGTTGTCCCAGTTTTATTGTTTTAGTAGCTGGTGCTGGGACATAGAAAAAGGGGTGATATTTTTATTCCTTTTTTTATGTATTGGAATCTTATCATATGCTGTATGCTACTTTAGTTTTTATATAAATATATCAATCATTGGAGCTTACAAGGTTTTCGATCATATGTAAAGCAATAAGCTGTGCTTATTCTGAATAAAAACTTGAGTTTTTAATAGAAATTATATATATGTATGCATAGGGTTTAGTTTAGGTTTGTTATGTTGGTCCCAGTAGTGAGTCTATCTATTAACAGTAATGCTAATTTAATGCAATATATTGCAGAAGTGCAAAAATTTCCTATGCTCTCTCAAGAAGAAGAGATAATGTTGGCTAGAAATTGGCACCAATACAAGAATATTTCTTCTGCTCATAAATTAATTACTAGCCATTTGAATTTAGTAGTGAAAATTGCAATGAAGTTCAAAAACTATGGGCTGTTGCTCATGGACTTGATTATGGAAGGGAATATAGGATTAATGCATGCAGTAAGAAAATTTAATCCTAACTTAGGGTTTCGTTTTTCAACTTACGCAGTGTGGTGGATTGAAGCTTCAATAAAAGATTTTATATTGAAATCATGGTCGTTCGTAAAGATAGGCACAACGCAAGCACAAAGAAAATTATTTTTTAGTCTGCGTAGAATAAAAAAAAGGATTTTACAGTATACAAATAGAGAAACCCTAAATAATGAAGAAATAAAAGCGATATCTAATGAGCTTTCTGTCTCTGAAGGTGATGTTGTGCAAATGAGTTATCGATTAGCTTATAAGGATCAGTCACTAAATAATTGTCTAAAGTTAGGTGATGATTCTAAAAAGGAACTACAGGATATAATTCCTTGTAACTCTGGGAGTCAAGAAGTAACTTACCAAAACCATGAAGAAAGAGAATTGAAAGAAACAATTCTAAGAAATGCGCTAGCAAGCCTTAGCGAGAGGTCAAGGGATATATTCGTTAGCAGGTATTTATCTGAGAATACTCAAACTTTAGATGAGCTTGGTAAAAAGTATGGTATTTCAAGAGAAAGAATAAGACAACTAGCTGAGCAAGCGATGAGTAAGGTAAAACGGCATATAAACTTAGAAAGTTTGAAGCTTGACTTACATGGGTAATTTTTTTTCATTTTTAATATTTTTTTCAATAACCACTTTCGCATCAGTTAACTGTATGCAGTTAAAGGAAAAGTATAAAGACTGGTTTTTATATACTACATTAGAAGATGGAGAAATGACATGCTATATTATATCTTACCCTAAGGAAAAAAGTAAACATTATACATCTATTCGCAAGCCATATGTTATGGTTAGTTATATTAATAAAGAAGTAGATGAGGTAAGTGTTACTTCTGGCTTTCAGTATGATAAAGAACCAGTAGTTCTTGATGTAGATAAAAAAGTTAGATATGTATTACCTATAGTACAGGGAAATTTTGCGTGGACAGAGTATACAGAAACAGATAAGGATTTAATCCTCAAAATGAAGCAAGGATTATCAATGGTAGTTAGTGGAAAAACGAAAGCAGAAATTGTTAATGATACCTACTCTCTACTTGGCTTTCAAGAAGCATATAAAAAGATGCATAATTCATGCTACAAGTAATAAATCATATTAATCAAACTTATGTTAGAAAAATTTGTGGTTGTTTTTTATTATATCATCACAAGTGGTTATTTTTTCTTTACCTGTATCCATATCTTTGATTTTTAAGATTTTGCTATTCAATTCTTCATTACCGAAAATAATTACAGCTTTAGCGTTTGCCTGATTCGCTTTTTTCATACGGCTTTTAAGCGTTCCATTATATTCGTAGATTATATATAAGCCACTTCTACGTAATTTGCTTGCAAGTGTTGAAGCATATTCTTCAGCCTTCTTTCCTATAGGGATTAGATAAGCAGGTCTCTCCTCTTTTACGGAAAAATTAACCAATTCCATTATACGTTCAATACCTCCAGCAAACCCTATTGCTGAAGTATATTTCTTATCTATTGAACACATCAGGTTATCATATCTTCCACCTGCAAGTACTGTTCCTTGACTACCCAATTCTTCTGTAATGAATTCAAACACTGTGTGACAGTAATAATCCAACCCACGAACTAATTTATTGTTTACAATATATGGTATATCAAGATCTGTTAGCCCGTTTAGTATTTGATTAAAAAAATATGAGGAATCTTCAGTATAATAATCACTGATCTTAGGTGCACCAGAGATTATTTCTTTATCTATCTTATCCTTAGAATCTAATATTCTAAGTGGGTTTTTAATCAATCTATTTTGGCTATCTTTTGACAGGTCATTTTGAAACTTTTTAAAGTATGACACAAGAGCTTCTCTATATTTTGGTATTGTTTTACTGTCACCCAAAGAGTTAATTTCTAGCCTAAAGTTCTTATCTATAGCAAATTCAGTCAATAAGTGTTGAGCGAGTGATATCAATTCAATATCAGCTTTTGGATCTTCTACTCCAAAAACTTCGAAATTTATTTGATGGAATTGTCTTTGTCTTCCTCTCTGTGGTCTCTCATATCGAAATACAGGTCCTGTTGAAAATAATTTTATCGGAGTTTGTAGTTTTTTTTCAACCAATAACCTAACGACTGATGCAGTAAACTCAGGACGCAAAGTTATGTTCTTTCCTCCTTTGTCATTAAAAGTATACATCTCTTTATTAATGATATCTGAGCCGTTACCTAGAGTCTTTGTAAAGACTTCTGTATATTCAAATATTGGAGTTTGAACAGGTAAAAAGCCATATAAATTTGAAATTCTATTTGCTGTTTGCTCTACATACTTTAATTTATACCATTCGTCAAATAATAGATCCTTTGTTCCTCTAACTATTTGGGTGATCATAGTATAGTCTCTATACCTAGAATTTCAGGTATATGATGGAAAAGCATATTTTGTACTCCCTGCTTAAGAGTAATTGCAGCACTTGGGCACCCAGAACAAGCTCCTTGCAGCTCAACATAAACTATCCCATCTTTATAACCCCGAAATTTTATGTTACCACCATCTTGAACAACTGCAGGTTTAATATAATTTTCCATTAATTCTTTTATCTTATTTACAATTTCCATATCATTCTCATCAAAGAATTCTTCTTTCAGCATGTCATTATCATTTATTCTTTCTCCATCTAAAGCTTTACCACCGAAAGTAAAGTGATCCATAATTGTAGTTAAAACTTCAACTTTTAATGTATTCCAATTGGCTTCATTGGATTTTGTCACTGAAATAAAATCATGACCAAAAAATACTCTTACCACGTGTTCTATTTGGAAAAGGTTTGTTGCTAATTTAGAATTTTTTATCTCATTTGCACTTGAAAAGTCAGCAGTTTCTTTTTCATTTAAAATTGAAAATCCTGGAAGAAATTTCAGTGTATTTAGATTTGGTGTTTCTTCGATTTGAATGAACATGTTGATTACCATAAGGATTATAACTGTTACTATTTAATCATAAAATGATGAAAAGTATACACTGGTTCATATTTTTTTAGCGTTAATAGTAGCGATATTTATAAGCCTAGTATTATTGTATTTTTTCTTCTTAATGAGAAAGGGTAGTAAGCTTTGCTAAAAATTCTATTTTTTAGATTTTTAGATAAATTCAATAATAGCAAAAATTTGCTGGGAATAAGACTGATAATAATCTGTCTATAGATATGAGGCACTAAAAATGTTGGAATAAGCAATTGACTTAGGGAAATAAGGTTAATAAAGCTTATCAAAATTTATTTAAGTTAATCTATTTAGGCAAAGAAAGTAAGTTACTCAATGTACAAGTGAGACATAGCTGGTTAGGTTACTGAGGGAATAGTGATTATTTTAGCATCATTTGAATTCATGAAAACTTTTGAACTATAAAAGCGTTTTTATAACTAGGTGGTTATGCAACTAACCAGCAATTACTTACCAATTGGATAATCACCAGTGAAGCAAGCATCACAATATTGAGGAATTATGTTATTACGCTTCTCTTTCTTAACAGCTTGATATAGGCCATCAATACTTAAGAAGGTTAAGCTATTTACTCCTATGCTTGCCTCTATTTCCTTTATAGATTGGTTTGCAGCGATTAAATCCTTGCGTTCTGGAGTATCGATTCCGTAAAAGCAAGAATACTTAATTGGTGGGCTTGAAATTTTAAGGTGGATTTCTTTTACTCCTGCATCTTTTAGCATGACTATTATATTTCTAAGTGTGCTACCACGTACAATACTATCATCTATTAGAACTATATTTTTACCATTTAAGATATATTTATTAGCGTTAAATTTCAATTTTATCTTGACTTTACGTATTTCAGCAGTTGGTTGTATAAAGGTCCTTCCTATATAGTGATTGCGGATTATTCCAAATTCCATAGGCAAAGCTGAATGCTTTGAATACCCAATAGCTACAGGTGTCCCAGAATCAGGTATTGGTACGATCATATCAACGTTATTTTTTGGTGGACTTTCATCTGCAAGAGTTTTTCCTATTTCTTTTCTTATATTATATATAGACTGACCATCCATTATACTGTCTGACCGTGAAAAATAAACATATTCAAAAATACAAAAACTTGATTTTTGCTGTGAGAAAGGAAATACTGAAGCTAGATTGCCATTCCGATCAAGAGTGACTAGCTCACCTGGTTCTATTTCTCTCACAAATTTTGCGTTTAATATATCAAAAGCACAAGTCTCAGACGCAAGTACGTAAGAACCATTTAACTTTCCCGAAACAAGAGGCCTGATTCCTGCTGGGTCTCGTACTCCAATGACCACTTCTTGGTTGATTGCTACAAAAGAATAAGCACCTTGTATTTGTTTTAACGCATATATGAAACTCTCTAGAAAACTGTTTTTTGTATTAATTTCTACTAAACGTACTACTACTTCTGTGTCAATCCTTGACTGAAAAACACATCCTTGTTTGATTAGTTGCTTGCGTATTGAAGAAATTTTGATTAGATTACCATTATGTGCTATGGCAAAATCTCCAAACTTGCTGCTTTTGCCAAGCATAGGCTGTGCTCCAAGTTTACTGCCGCTTGTTGAATACCGAACATGACCTATTGCATAGTCTCCAGGTAGAGATTTTTTTATTTTGCTTGTTTTATCAAGTATACTGCTTACTTCACCTTGGAAATGATAAGAATGCAACTTACCATTGCTGCTTGTTGTTATACCAAAAGACTCCTGTCCTCTGTGCTGCAAAGCATGAAGACCTAGTATGGAGTCGAAGGCAGCATTCTTATTTAAGCTTGTTCCAAATACCCCGCACTCCTCATGTATTTCATCAAGCATAAAAATCATCAAGTAAATTTTAATTTTACTTTAGAGTAGGTAAAGTACAAGTATTTTATTCTTTATTAATAGAGAGTTTTTTACAGTAATTTTGACAAGAACTTATGAGAAGATCTGTTGCATTTTGACGAAAAACTTATAGAAAAACGTAACTGTAAAATTTTTGGTGAAGTGAAAAAGAGCCTTAATGAAAAAGTAAGTTATACAAGAGATCTAATTTCATACAAAACTCAATGTAAATTAAAGAAGAGTACTTATAGTAAAAAAATTTAAGCAAGCTTGTAACTTATTCAATTTATTTTATGGAATGTCAACTCTAGTAAAGATCTATGATAAGCTTTTTATGATCATTAGAAACGAAAGGCTTATAGCATATAAATAGAAGTTTAGTTATCTACTAATGTTTTGAACTTTTTTAGCGAAGCTTTTATCTTGATAAATCTCTCCTCAAAAGCCTCAGTTAAGTCAATCTCTTCTAAACTGTGCTTTTTGGTAGTTACAACATTTTAGAATTTTTATATTTTCATAACTAAAACTTATGTTTATCTAGCATAGCTTAGAATAATATATTTTATAATAATCTTTCTGAGCCTTAAAGTAGAAAATAAGATCATATGTAAAATTCCTACTTCATCAATTTATATCTTATTTCACTTGGTAAAGTTCTTTAAGTAACCAATATTAAACACTGAGGTGTGATAAGATACGCTATAAATACAAGTGTCATCTCATGGATTTGCTAATTTTATAACCACTCTCCTATCCTTTCTAGCTGTTTATAGCTGTTAAATCTTAGGAATTTATCTAGATATGGAGAAGCAATAAAAGGAGTAGTTTCCTTTAAGTAATTAGACAGAAAATGTGGTAGATTATCTTGAAATTCTTGCATTCTTAGCCTAAAATCTTTCAGAGCTATGACTTTTACTTTATCGTAATCAATTTTCCAATAGGCAAGCTCTGAAACTCTTTTTTTGATTGAGTGTTCTACTGCTAATGCTTGTAAAATTAATTGTGGAGAAAAACCTGAAATAACTTCTTTATTGAGAGGAGTCGAACCAAGCTTATAGTCTACAATTACTACTTGTCCACTTGGTAGGTATTCGACTCGGTCACATTTCGCTGTGAGTAAAGTTAATTTTGTCATCCAAGTAACATAACCATTGTTGTGTACTGGAATATGTAGTATTGGGTAGGAAAAGATCTTTTCTAACTGGGTGTGAGTGTTTCTAGCCTTGTCAAATTCAACAAAAGATTTAATTATTCTTTGCATCCTTACCCACCACATACTTGAAAAATTGAACTGGCTAGTTGAGAATACTTTGCGTGCAATACTCATTGGTGACTTTCTTTCATACAAGTATCTCTCGAGTACACTATGCACCATAGTGCCAAACTCTAATATTGACGGCTTAAAATTTAAGTCTCTTAATTGCCTAAGGTTCAGTATATATTCAACATAGAATGAATAAGGGTTACGGATTAATTTTTCTACTGCACTGCAGGATATCACTTGCATTTTTTCTTCTCTAACTTTAGCTTGAGGTTTTGGCATAGGCTGAGTACATGGAACAACACACTTAGGTGTATTCAATGTTCTTAACCAATCAAGATAAAGATGCTTTTTTTCTTGTGAAAGAATTTCCAGACGGCTCAATATGGTTGGCTTCCTACCTCTTAGCAATCTTGTGATATAAACTTTGCTTGCACCAAGTAAGTTTCGTATAGTATACAAAAAATATCCATGCTCTTCTTGTATAGAAGGGAGATTGAATTTTTTTCTTATCAGTGCATTTAAAAATGAATTTTGGAAATTTGGTATATCATAAAACCCAGCGAGTATTACAACTTTATTATGGTATAAACTGAATCTATCTAAATTACTTTCTGTAGAGGAGAAGAACTCTTTCTTTAAAAATAACATTAAAATTTTCTCATATAACTCTAAGGAGCATTTAATTGCTACTTCCTTGCATGCATTCAAAAAGTCATAAATAAAATTGCCTATTCTATTGTCAAGATATGAAAAATTTATATTAGAAAACATTTCAATGCACTGCAAATGAGCTATTGCTATATCATAAATAGAGTAATTTATAACGCTGATTAGCAGATTAAATGTAGCTTTTAATTTATTGATGATAAATAACATATCCACTTTGTATTTTAGATTTTCATGGTTATTAATGGTATTTACTATATCTTGTATGCTATTTGTATTGAAACTGCGTAATATTTTTATTTCAAACTCAGACAAAATCTGAGTATATTTTTCCTGTTGGTAACCAAAAGTTACTAGCTTATGTTTAAGAAATGCAAGCAGTGCTATACTGTCCCAATTTGAAGTTAAGATTTTGATGCTGTGAAGTAGAAGCATTACATAAGAGTAATTTTCTGATCTTGTTCTTGATAAAGAGGACATACGGGTTGCAAGTGATTTATCAAGAATAACCAAAGACACGTTTTCGTAACCTTCATTTTCCATAATCAACGATATTACTTGTGCTTCTTCTTCTCTTGAACCACATGTGATGACTTCAATGTTTTTAATGTGTCCACTACCAACTTTGCTAAGATCAGCGGTTGTATCAAAGATATAATCTATATATTTCATATTTGTTTGGTTGTAGGTTTTGTCTTTATGTGCTAGAGTGAAGCTAGTGTTGGCTTTTTCCAAAGAAGAAACATATCTTCTGTCTACATTTAAATAGTCTAGTATGTCTTTCATGACATATTGATAGTGTATTTTGTCAAGCAACTTCCAATCTTTCTCTTTAATTTTTAAATTAAGGTTAGGTAAGATTATCTTTCCAAGTGGCAGGTCATATATGTTTTTGATCAATAACTTGTAGGTTTTACCCTTTCCAATCCCGACAAGAATTACATGTTGATCTTCTTTCAAAGAAGCAATCATATTTTTTATGTAATCACTCTTATGTTTTAACGTATCTACTGCTCCAAGATTTTTTAGAGTCTTATTCCAGGTTTCAATAAGTGAGTTTATGAAGATCTCTGTTTTCCTTGAGTGCCCATTGAATTGGTAACAATCCATTGTTTGGATAGTTTGGACATTATCAAGCAATGATGGCAGAATATATGCTAAATCAATGGGAAAGTTATCATTACTTTTTTTATTCCACTCCAGTATGAATCTAATCAATAAAAGTATTCTTTTTGTTGAGTTAATAACTCCAATTTTATCAAGATTTGATATTAAATCTTCCTCATTTAGGTTTTCAAGTGAAAGTACGTTTGGTAAAACCACACATTTTTTAGCACTGTGGCTTTTAAATGCACTAAGAAACGCTATGATGTCTCTTTTACAGGGTAGTATAATTTTTATTTCAGAAATTTTTTCTCTTTCATATTCAGAAAATATATGCTGAACTAGCATATCAAAGAAATTTTCACATACGTCAATGGTAAAAATTTTTTTCATCGAAGGACTAATTAAGATATTTATTGTATAGTAAAATATAAGTGTATTTGAAGCTTATTGTGTTATTATATATTAAAACTTTTTAGTGTCATATAGTGAATATCAGAGTAGAAGTTTTAAACAAATATAAACAATCTAGCTACAGGTGTATGGTCAACGTTTACTTGATCTACGTGAGTAAGGTATTGCCATTGAAGCTGTATGAGGAGATTTGTAGGTTATTTTGCAATAGAGTCATACAAGAATACCGTTATTACCTTTATGACGATGGCTTTGAAAAGACTCGATATGACTTTATAGATATGCAAGCTAGTTGGGGATTAGAGATAAGCTTCTTACCTGGCATGACCGACAATGTAGGTAATACAGCAAAACAAATTGTTAGGGAATATTTAGCAAGTAAAGACCCTATTTATGAAGATATTTATGTCAAAGCAAAAAGCTCTAAATTGATTTTAGGTAAAGGAAACGCACCAGAGAAAAGCAGTATAAAACAAGAGTTTAACCCTATCACTGAGTATTGTACACTTGTTTATAAGGAAAATGGAAATTTTCGTTGGGAATACTATGGAAGGTTAGATGCTTACTCTGACATTATTCCAGTGCACGCTACTGGAATTTGTAAGTCTAAGTTTCTAGGTGATAGAATGACAATGGAAAAAATGAATGTGTATGATAATGTATCTAAGCTTGTTAATTTAAACCTAAGTAACCAAGAACTCAAGAAGATTAGTAAAAATGGAATTTATGGTAATGGCCCTTTAGGGCTTTCTCTTACAGCAATGAAAACAATAAGGAATCACTTTAAGAAACTTGACAGAAACCCATATGATATTGAACTTGAGTCTATTGCACAAACTTGGTCTGAACATTGTAAGCATAATATCTTTTGCTCTCCTATTGGTGAAATAAAAGATGGCTTATATTCACATTATATCAAGCGCGCAACACATGAGATAAATTCTAAAATATGTGTATCAGTTTTCTCTGACAATGCAGGAGGTGTAATATTTGATGAAGATTATTTGATTGTAGATAAAGTTGAAACACATAACAGTCCTTCAGCGCTTGATCCATTTAGTGGAGCGATGACTGGAGTACTCGGTGTTAATCGTGATATAATAGGTTTTGGCAAGGGTGCAGAGCCTATAATGAATACTTATTATTTTTGTTTTGCAAAAGAAATAAAAGGAAGGTTTTACAGAGATAAGGAATGTACTAACGAGATTTTACCACCTAAATATGTAATGAAAGAAGTCATTCGTGGTGTTAATGTTGCCGGTAATTGTTCTGGTATTCCAACACAACTCGGATCAGTGTATTTCGACGATAGGTTTTGTGGTAAGCCATTAGTCTTTGTTGGAAGTGTTGGAATTATTCCACGCAATATAAATAACATGCCTGCGCATATTAAAAGACCTGAAAACGGTGATAAAATAGTAATTATCGGTGGAAGGGTTGGAAGAGATGGAATCCACGGAGCGACATTCTCTTCAGAAGCACTATCGAGGAAAAGTCTCTCTACAGTTGTACAAATTGGGGATCCTATTACACAAAAAAAGTTATCTAACGCCGTGATAGAAGCAAGGGGTCTTGGTCTCTATAATGCGATAACAGATAATGGAGCTGGTGGTCTTTCATCATCTATTGGAGAAATGGGAAGAAATGGGTTCAAAGTTGATTTAAGTAAAGTTCTGCTTAAGAAGGATAATATGGCCCCATGGGAAGTATGGATATCTGAATCACAAGAGAGAATGACATTAGCAGTACCAGAAAAAAATATCACTTCATTTAGGGAGGTCATGAAAAAACATGATGTAGAAGTTAGTGTGATTGGAGAATTTAACAATAGTGGTAAAGCTGTTGTTGAATGTCCTGAAGGAGTGATAATGGATATAGAAACTGAATTTCTACATAATGGTAATCCCAAAATTCATTTACAGGTAAAGAGTCCATGTTATGCAAGGACTGTATCTGAGCTCTTAAGTGAAAACGTGCATAGTAGGTCTAAGCATAGAATAGGTTTCAAGCACTTGGATGATGCCATTTACATTTCACGTTCTGAAATAGCAACAAACTTTTCTTCTCTAGAAATTGAACTAAAAGAAATGTTGAGTAGACCAAACATATGCAGCAAAGAGTTTATAGTAGTACAATACGACCATGAAGTTCAGGGTTCTTCTGTATTGAAGCCGCTGCAGGGTAAGGGAAGAGTATGTAGTGAAGTTATTGTCTCAAGACCAGTCCTGTCCTCAAAGAAAGGAATTATAAAGTCGCAGGGATTCGGTTCTAGCTATGGGGAAATTGATACTTATCATATGGCAGCATGTGCGATTGATACTGCTATACGTAACTGTGTATCTGCTGGAGGTAGTATGAATCATCTAGCGTTGCTTGATAATTTTTGTTGGTGTGATGCTTATAATCCAGAAAGACTATGGCAACTTAAGAGAGCTGCGGAAGCTTGTTACGACTTTGCAACTGCATTTAAAATTCCATTCATATCTGGAAAAGACAGTATGTTTAACGACTTTAAGGGATACGATGAAAATGGAAAGCAAGTGATGATTTCTGCACCACCATCATTACTCATTTCAGCAATTGGAGTTATAGAAAATGTTGAGAATGTGGTATCTCTTGATACAAAAATTCCAGGAGATTTGATATATGTTCTCGGTATAACCTATGATGAGCTTGGTAAGTCTGAATATCAGTTATACAGCGGGATAAGTAATAATAGTGTACCAAAGGTTGATGCAAAAAACGCCAAAAAATTGTATGAACGTTATAACCTTGCAATAAAAGATGATATAATTGTTTCTTCAATTGCATTAAGCTTAGGAGGATTAGCTGTTGCTCTAACAAAATCACTAATTGCAGGAGACCTAGGTGCTGAAATTGATCTTTCACTAGTACCAATGGGAGAAGTCCAGAACATGGATCTAATAAATAAGATAATAATGTTTTCTGAATCACAAAGTAGGATTTTAATCACTATAGCACCACAAAATCAGCAGAGGTTTGAAGAGTTGTTTAAGGGTATAGTTTTTTCATGTATCGGAAAAGTGACAGAGAAAAAGGTTCTCAATATAAAAGATATCTTAGAGGTAAGTCTAGAAGACTTAAAGAATAGTTATTGTAGTATGTTAATATAGTTATATCTTATAGTGCTAGTAATCTTTCAAATCTCGCGAAGTTTACTTTAAATAGATTGTGCTATTACTTTTAGATTATGATTATACCTGCCTTGTTATTTTTTCTGTGAAGAATCTAAAAAAAATATAGGTACTCACTAAAATTTCTATATTTTAGCTATCTTTTGCCTTGTTAACTTTTTTCTTTACATTTATAAGGCTTTACTAACTTACTTAAATCATCGTGTAGAATAAGATATGTTAGTAGTTTGTCTGTTTTCTCTTAGTCATTAATATTCCTTCTTCATATTTTACTTCTATTAACGAGTAATTCAGTAAATTTTTCATATTTCGCAGAGATTTTTCTAAGTGGCTTACATTATACTTAGATTATTTAGCAGTCTTCTTTTTAGGAATTGGGTTATATGGTTTAATGCATGAAAACTTGCGTTCATTTTCACTTCGAAAGTTTGTACCTTTCTGAAATAACCTGACATGTGATTTCATTCTAATTGATTCTGTTGCTGTGTAGAAAGTAAAATGTACAACTTATAATCTTTGAGTGTGTATAAGTTCAGCATGAACATTTATTGTTTTGCCATGTTATAAGAACATTTCTCTAATTAACTGGGATGGGAAATGTCTCTCTTGTTATAGAGATTTTATCTATCTGACTATTGAAAAAATTGTTTTCATGGAATTATACTTTACTTTTTTAACTTGCTTGAAGATATTTTTAATGCTAATTTATGAATGCTATATGTTCTGATATTGAAGGATGCAGAATATCATTCTCTCTGTTATCTTGTTTCTCAAGATTTTTACCTTTTAGAAATCTAAGCTGCCATTTCTCTCAATTAGATCTCACTATAAGTGAGTTAAATTAAAATTTAATATGTAAAACTTAAAAGGTGTTCAATGACTTGACTCAAAGAAGTAAAGAAGTTAATTAAAATTCACTGAACTAGTAAAAACCTATTTCTCTGTTGTTTTATCTAGTTTCTCTAGTCCATGTAGGATAGGCTAATTATTTATTTAATAAAAAATTAAAAACTTAAAATGATACAAAAGTTTCCAAGATTAGAAGCTGGTGGTTATGAGAGAGGATTATTTTAAATTGGTAAGGTTCCATTTAAAATGTTAATATCGACTATAGAGATTAGTTTTAAAGTTTCGAATTTCATACACTAATCAACAGAAATATTAAGACCTAAGAAAAGTCATTTTATAGAAGGCAATGTTAACGATAAAAATCATGTCAAGATCTGAGTCAAATGTTATAGACCTACTAAATGTAAGAAAATTCTAAAAGAAAAAGCCTGTTGCTAAAACAGTTTTTAGCTATTTTAAAATAAGACCAAAATAAGGCTGCTCATCATAAATCAACTATTAACTTTTTAATATTTTCACTTTTATTCTTTTATAATACAAGGAGATCTCCTATTTCTAGCGCTTTTCCTGCTATCTAGCTCATAGTTAGTTGGTTTACTGTATATCGTAATAACATGATAAAATAATTTATATCTCCATGTTGTTCAATATAAAGCTGTGTTAATCTAAAGTCACAGCTCTAGTATATAGTAAGCTTAAAGTCTTCTGTTAGTTTTACAGAATACATTTCCTTATTATCTTGGGTATAGAAAGTAAACTCATGGTTGTCTAAGTTTAGTATTGCAAAACCAAAGCCGAAAAAGTTTCTGACTTCGTGTGCTAAGTAATTTTTATTATTTGGATAATTAAATTCTACATTTCGGTAGATCGATTTTTGGTCTTGAGCATGTAGTAGTGCACCTCCATTCCCCACTATGATCTGATCTGGAACATTGTTCATTAATAGCATCTGAGCTATATGAATATGACCAGAAACTATGGTAGCTATGTTGCTGGGGAATTTGTCTCCAAAAGCTTTAATTTGTGTAAGATTGCCATGACTTTTTAGAGTCAAAAATTCTTTTTTTGGAAATTTCCAAAGAGGTTTATGAGTTAAAAACCAAGTAGGCTTACTAGAATTAGCTTGTATCAGTTTATCGAATTGTTTTTCAAAAATGTCAGTTGTTCTTTGGTTTATAAAAATATCCTTAGCAGATGAAGAATCGAATACAAAAAATCTAATCGGTCCAGCATCTAAAAACCAGCTAGGGATACAATTTGCACACTTTCTAGAAGAGAGAGGATATGGATCTAAGTACCTAAACCATCCTTCGTAAGCCCTGTTGCAGTCTTCATGATTCCCTCTAACAAAAAGAAAGGAAGATTGTGATAAAATGTTCTTTGCAGGATTGAACCAATCAGCGTACCAAACTTCTTTATTGTGTCCGTAGACATTGCCACATTTTTTTTTATTTCTGCATTTTTTTTTTCTGTAATGATAGTCACCAACGTGGATAGTTAAATCTGGTTTATGTAGAGCAATAGAATCTAAATTTTTCTTTAAAGGCCAGCTACTTGTTGAATTACATTCTTGCTGAAGGAATGCGTTTATTCTACAGCCAGTGTCACCGATAAAAGCAATTTTGCCGATTTTTTCTGGCAATGTGGGAATTTTTGTATTGTTAATACTAATATTTTTGGTACTAGTTTTTGTTATTAGCTCACATACTGTTTCAGTATAGTTGCCTTTGTTAATTGAACTACGACTTAGCATTTCTACTTTCTCACCATCAACATGAGCAGTAGGACATGTGTCATTTTCTATGATTGCACGTACACTTAATTTATTTTCTGGAATAACTTGAGACCACGTATATAATATTTGTGCTTGTGCATGGAGAGAATAAAGGCTAGTTATAAAAGGTAAGGTTAGAAAAACAAGGATATTAGATATATTCATTTATATAAAACCTAAATAGTTAAAGCTCATAATCTTGAAATAGGTAATTTAATCGTATAGGTAATCTTTAAATTATCCTAGTATCAGATTGACACTTTAGATGAAAAATTTTAAGATACTTAAGTAATTTGAAACAATTGTGTAGAAAATAGAATAAAGAGCGGTCGTGGTGAAATTGGTAGACACGCAGCGTTGAGGTCGCTGTGGCTTATAATGCCTTGGAAGTTCAAATCTTCTCGTCCGCACCAATTTCTTGTTTTCATTTAAGTGAAATGTTTAGGGATCAAAGCAGAAATAAGGTAGAAAGAGCTATTACCGAGATCAGACGCAGTTTACCAATTTTAATGTATGATAAAAGCGATTATCTATTATTTGCTGCTGCTGAAACCTTGGATAGGGATTTATTTGATAAGTATAAGCTTATATCAGACAAGCTATATATTACATTAACTTCAAGTAAAGTGCAGTATATATTAAAGAATGGAGATGGCTGTAGTAAACGCTTACCAATAAATGATTTTGATGAGCTGCTTAGTTTAGTAAATTGTTCGATGGAAGTTTACACAAAGAGGTTGCAGTTCTCAAAGATGATAGATGAATATGCTGCTATTTTACTTAAATTCTCAGAGTTATTGCCATATGCATTGGTGCTCGATATGACTTTTAAAGATAAGAATGAGATGCAAAATTGGTGTAAGAGAAATGATGTTATTGCACTGAATACGTCATTTATAAATTGTTTTCGTCAGGATTATAATGATGTATACGAGGTATGTAAAACATCTCTATTTTTGAAGCAAACCCAAAAGGTAAATATCATATCTTACAGAACTAAAAATTATGGGAAGGAGCATTATGCAATTATTATTGGTGATTCAGGTAAAGAAGGTGAACCGTTAGTGAGAATTCATTCTTCATGCTATACAGGTGACTTATTAGATAGTTTATCATGCGATTGTAGAGGTCAATTACATCAGGCGATTCAAGTAATGTCTGAATCTAATGGTGGCATTATATTATACTTAATGCAAGATGGAAGAGGTATTGGGTTAACTAGTAAGCTAAGGGCATATGGTATGCAGAGAAAGTATAACCTTGACACCGTAGATGCAAATAGGATATTGGGCTTTGAAGATGATGAAAGAAGCTTTGCTGTTGCAGCTAAAATACTTCAGAAATTGGATATTAAGAGAATCCAACTACTTACAAATAATGGTAATAAGTCATTAGACTTGAAAAACAGTGGTATAGAAGTTACAAAGTGTTTACCGCTTATTATTGAGTGTAACAAATATAATAATTCATACATGAAAACAAAATTTGGCAAATTAGGCCATAGATTAGGAACTTTTTAGCTTTTTGTTGTGATTGTTTTTTTAATTTATTTTGTTTATCAGTTTTAATTAAAGTCTTAAGGAAATTTAAAGTGTTAAAGTTTTTTAAGCAAAAAAAAAACAATAATTTGTTGGATAAAGATATAAATTGGAGTTCAAGCCGATATAGCGTGGTTGTTGCTCAGAGGAATGTTTTACTTTTATTTACATTAATATTATCAGTAGCAATTTCTGTAAGCATATTAGCTATATTTAAAATTAGCACTGCTAGTACTATTGAACCTTTTGTCATAGAAATTGAAAAAAAATCAGGGATAGTACAGTGGGTTGATCCTGTTACAGTAAAACGATATTCTGCAGATGAAGTATTGAACAATTATTTTATTGCAGAGTATGTAAAATCAAGAGAGATTTTCGATCCATATAACTATAATTATA
Organism: Wolbachia endosymbiont of Cruorifilaria tuberocauda; assembly: GCF_013365475.1. Classification (GTDB taxonomy): domain Bacteria; phylum Pseudomonadota; class Alphaproteobacteria; order Rickettsiales; family Anaplasmataceae; genus Wolbachia. Next base: position 642,811 of record NZ_CP046579.1, on the reverse strand, counting down.
ACTACTATACAAAGGTGAGATTATTTTCCTCATCTAGTGTATTTAATGAGTTTAAAAATTATACAAAACTGCAGAATATGGATGATCTTTTTAGTTTGTATTCAGATTTTGTTAAAAATGAGTTTAAGATTCGCTCAATCCAGAAATTGTATGATAATACTTTTCAAGTGAGGTTTACTGTAGAATTTACCCGAAAAGATGGGAGTTCTATAAGAAAAAACAGGATAGCTATCATGTCATATAGGTACGCATCACTTGAAATGAATAATCAACAAAGGTATGTTAACCCGTTAGGATTTCAAGTGACTTCTTATAGGGTAGATGATGAATATGTATAGGGCATTGTTAGTTTTACTGATAAGTAGCAGTTTAAATGCATCCATTAATTACAGTAATCCTATTTCTATAGACAGTAGAATAAAGACTTTTGTATATAGTCCTAATGAAGTATTTACAGTTGTTTTCAGTCAAGGTTACTATTCATATATAGAGTTTGCAGAAGGAGAAAAGATCAAAAATATTGCTGTTGGTGATGCTTCTAGTTGGAAAATCAGCCCTTATGATAATAAATTACTTATCATGCCATTTGAAGTTAGCAGTCGTACTAACATGATCATTACAACCACAAGAAAGAGAAATTATATTTTTGATTTAATCTCAAGGCCAAACTATGATAAATACCCAAGTGCTGATGCTGAAAAAGCAAGTCATGACTATTCTGCTGAAAAAGATATATCTTATGTGGTACGTTTTTATTATCCACAGGACGAAGATGAGTTTGACGTTGATTTAGATGAGGTATCAACTCCTACTCAAACGCAGTGTGTTATAGATAAATTAGAGGGTGTAATACAGGAAAATGCTACAAGGTATAATTATACATATATCAATAAAGGTGTTAATGCTGATATAATCCCCATGGAGTTGTTTGATGATGGTTATTTAACCTATTTTAAGTTTAGGGATAATAACAAAATACCCCAGATTTTTATAGAAGGAAATGAAGCTAAATTACCTTGTAAGAGGCTATTGTTTGATGGTTATATTATAATAAAAGGGGTGCATAAGAGGTTATTCATGCGTTATGAGGATGATGAGATTGAAATTATAAATAGGTCACTTTAGCTTCGGTATATGCAATATGAATAAAGAAAGGGATAATAGCTCAGAGGACGAATCAGAAGTAGAGAGTAAGGTAGTAACAGTTGGCTCTAGTCAAGGTCATAGAGTGTTAATGGTTGTTATTTTAATGCTTCTAGTTACTGGAGTGTATTACTTCTATTTTGGCCCTTTTTTTCATGAAGAGAGTTTAGAAGTCATTAAAGAAGAAAAAATAAAGCAAAGTGCTCAGGAATTGAGGAAAAAATTAGAAAAAGTCCCAGATGATACGATAGTTCATGAAAGAATAATAACTGATTTGCCATCTTTGCCTCCTCTTTCTACACCACAAGTTATACCAGAGGTAAGTAAGATTAAGAAGGAGGAAGTAGTAAAGAAGGAGGGGGAGAAGCTAAAAGGAGCTCATGTATCAAATATACCTATTTTACCAAAACAGAACTTTCCTTATAGCGGTAATGCTAGTAGTTTGCCTACTCCGTTATCTACAATAGGAAACAGTGGTTATCCTAAAGATAGACGTGGTACGCAAATGTTAGCAATTTTAGGCAATGAGAAAAAGAAAGTGGCTGCTGATGCTATTTTATCTAACACTTCAGCACAATTAAGTACAGCTACTAAAATTGGAAAACTTGGTTTTATGATTGCTCAGGGTAAAATTATTGATGCTGTTCTTGAAACTGCAATAGATTCTGACCTGCAAGGTATGTTGCGTGCTGTGATTAGTAGTGATGTTTATGCAGAAACTAGTGATATGGTTCTAATACCGAGAGGTTCAAGATTAATAGGTAGTTATTCTTTTGATTCAAATATGGCAAGAGTACGAATAAATATAAATTGGAGTAGGATTATTCTACCTCATGGAATAGATATCTCCATCTCATCACTTGGTACAGATGAGCTTGGTAGAGCAGGAATCTCTGGAATAGTTGATAGCAAAGTAGCAAGCGCATTATTTTCTTCAATATTGCTTACAGGGGTTTCAATTGGTTCGGCTGTCATAGCGCAAAAAGCTTCTAATCTTATCGATGTATTTACTGCTATAAATCTAGTAAGATCAATTACTGCATCTGAAATAGATATTTCTCCCCTTAGGGATATTATTGGCAAGAAGGGTAATTCTCATGGAGATGAAGAAGGGGAAAAGAGCAGCGATAAGTGGAAACTTGAGATCGGAGCTATTAGAAAAATTAAGAGTGCATCTAACGAACAAAATTTGGTTGAGATATTTAAGCAGGTAATAAGGGATTTAAATTTGGGTTCAATTGATAATAATCGAGTTGATGAAATCACTTTAGAGGATATAAAGCTATTATTACAAAAGCAAGAAAGTAAGTCTGTTTATAAAGAGATAATTGAAAAATCAATCAACGATTTCTCTAAAGAGATGAGAGGCATAGTTAACAGATATATAGGTAAGAAGCCAATTATTTATGTTGATCAAGGCACAGCGTTGAAAGTATTTGTTAATCGAGATATAGTATTTCCTCCACAAGCAATATTAAATCGATAAAATGAACTATGCTGCACTTGATACATATTTAGAGCCTTTACAAGACATCTTTCAGGAAGAAGGTGTGAATGAGATATCGATAAATAAACCAAAGGAGATATGGATTGAAAATCGCGGTGAAATAAGATGTGAAAAATTGGAAGTATTTGATCTTAACCATTTAAAGTCACTTGGCAGGTTAATTGCTCAAGCTACAGAGCAAAAGCTAAGTGAAGAAGAACCACTGCTTTCAGCTACATTGCCAAATGGTTATCGTATACAGATAGTATTCCCTCCAGCATGTGAGCCTGATAAAGTAATTATGTCAATTCGTAAACCTTCGACTATGCAATTAGTGTTGGATGATTATGAGAAGATGGGGGCTTTTTCTGAGATTGCTATAGAAGTACCTGATAACTCAGTAAATCGTCACCTAGATTCACTATTAAAGCAAAAAAGAATAAAGGAATTTTTAGAATATGCTGTAGTAAATAAGAAAAATATCATAATTAGTGGTGGAACTTCTACTGGCAAGACTACTTTTACTAATGCTACTTTACGTGCTATCCCAGTTGAAGAAAGAATTATTACGGTTGAAGATGCAAGAGAGATCATTTTGAATGACCATCTTAACAGAGTACATCTTATTTCCTCTAAAGGAGGACAGGGTAGGTCAAAAGTGACTACTCAGGATTTGATAGAAGCATGCTTACGTTTAAGGCCGGATAGAATAATAGTTGGTGAACTACGTGGAGTGGAAGCTTTTAGTTTTCTTAGAGCAATAAACACTGGTCACCCAGGGTCAATATCAACTCTTCACGCAGATAGCCCTGTAATGGCTCTTGAACAAATAAAATTGATGGTTATGCAAGCAAACCTTGGTATGTCTCCAGATCAAATTATGCGGTATATTAAAAACGTAATTGATATTGTCATCCAATTAAAAAAGACTAGTAGTGGGAAAAGAAGTATTTCTAAAATACTATTTACTAGGTCTTTAGACTGAGTTCATAAATTTATATGAGATAAGGGAAGCAATTTATGAATCATAGCGGTAATCATATAAGAAATATTTTGGTAGGTGGTGTTATAATTTTCAGCATACTGGAGTTTTGCTTCTATTTGTCTGGGATATTATTTTATCTATTTGTTGATGGTCCAGATGGTGTAGATTTTAAAACAATTAACCCTAGCTTAACTCCTTTTCCTCAAGCTCTCTGGCCAACGATTTTTGATCATATACAATATTGTTGGCATCATCCAGAGTTGTACAACTCTGGGCTCACATTTAAATTAATTGTATCTTCTGTACTTCCTATCATTGTTTTAGTGATTGTTTTGTGGAATTTAAGAGAGAGAATAATTGAATGGCGACCATTTAAAAAAAAAGAATCCCTTCATGGGGATTCAAAGTGGGCATCAGAAAAAGATATACGGAAAGCAGGCTTAAGAAGCAAGAAGGGGTTATTACTTGGTAAGGATAAGAGGGGCTACTTTATTGCTGATGGGTATCAACATACATTGTTATTTGCACCTACAGGTTCTGGCAAAGGTGTTGGCTTTGTAATTCCTAATTTATTGTTCTGGTCTGATTCAGTAATTGTACATGATATAAAATTAGAAAATTATGAGATAACAAGTGGTTGGCGTGAACGTCAAGGGCAAGAAGTATATGTATGGAATCCAGCACAACCAGATGGGATCAGCCACTGTTATAATCCATTGGAGTGGATTAGCGAGAAACCTGGACAGATGGTTGATGATGTACAAAAAATAGCAAACTTGATTATGCCTGAACAGGATTTTTGGCAGAATGAAGCAAGAAGCTTATTTGTTGGAGTAGTATTGTACTTGCTTGCTACACCAGGGAAAGTGAAATCTTTTGGTGAAGTTGTACGTACTATGCGTAGTGATGATGTAATTTATAATCTTGCTGTTATTTTAGATACAGTAGGTAAGATTATACATCCTGTGGCATATATGAATATTGCAGCCTTTTTACAAAAAGCTGACAAAGAGAGGTCTGGTGTTATTTCAACTATGAATTCATCTCTTGAACTATGGGCGAATCCATTGATTGATACTGCAACTGCAACAAGTGACTTTAATATTTTGGACTTTAAGAAAAAAAAAGTTACTGTTTATGTTGGTTTAACTCCAGATAACTTGAATAGGTTAAGACCTTTAATGCAAGTTTTTTATCAGCAAGCAACTGAGTTTTTATGCAGAAAATTACCTTTGGATGATGAGCCTTATGGTGTATTATTTTTAATGGATGAGTTTCCAACACTTGGGAAAATGGAGCAGTTTCAAACTGGTATTGCATATTTTCGTGGCTATAGAGTTAGATTGTTTTTAATTGTTCAAGATACCGAGCAGCTTAAAGGAATATACGAAGAAGCAGGAATGAATTCCTTCTTATCTAACTCGACTTATAGAATAACTTTTGCAGCTAATAATATTGAAACAGCTAATTTAATATCCCAACTTATAGGAAATAAGACTGTACAGCAGGAGTCGTTAAATAAGCCTAAGTTTTTAGATTTGAACCCTGCTTCGAGATCATTGCATATCTCTGAAACACAGAGGGCATTGCTATTGCCTCAAGAGATTATTATGCTGCCGCGTGATGAGCAGATAATCTTAATAGAGTCGACTTATCCGATTAAATCAAAGAAAGTTTTATATTATAGTGACAGTGCATTTACAAGGAAACTACTTAAGCCAACTCATGTACCTACACAAGAACCATATGACCCAAATAGAATTTTTTCCGCTGCTAGCAATAATAGAGTCAATAATGAAGAGAGTAATGCCATTGAAGAACTTAATGATGATTACCCTATTGAAGCTCAAGCTAAGGATACAACTGGTGAATCCGAGTTTGATGATGAACTTGATGATGAAGATATAGATGATGCACTTGATGATGAATTTGAAAAAGAAAAGGATGATATCAAATTTGATGACTAAGAGAACAGTTTTGATGCAAGTATTCACTAAAAGCTGAAAAACAACAGAAAGTAGTCAATTTTGCTTATTCCCCAACTAAGAGAGTAAATTACATCAAGTTTTTACGTTAAGTTATTTTTAATCAATAAGTACTAGATTAGCTGTTTTAAGAAGGAGTGATAGTGAGTAACAAAAGAACATTGGTTGTTGTAGTATTTGTTTTACTATTGTCGCGACAATCTTTTTGTGGTAAAGCAGAAGGATTCTACTTTAGTAGTAGATACTATAGTCAACTTTTTAATAATGTGGATTTACTGAAAGTGAGAAAAATAGGAAATGATTCCAAGGAAAATATGACTATAAATAAGATGTATATTTTCGACAAGATAAGGGATCAAAAATCAAGTGAGTACAAAGTAGACTATAACCTACCTTTTGCTGGTAGTATAGTGTTTGGTTATGAAAGAAATTTTGGTAATAGTAGGTATGGAGCTGAATTGGAAGGAGTGTTTTCTTCTATAAAGATAGAAAATGTTGGCTTAAAGAGTAATAGGATGAGTATATTATACTTTAAGGGAATTGGGAAAGGTCTAGAAAGAAAAACTTATATGTATGCTACTAAAGTTGTTGATAATGACCAAATTGGGAACATATCAGTAATGGTAAATGCTTGTTTTTGCTTGAAAAGTGATAATTCCCCTTTATTCCATTATATTGATGCTGGGGTCGGTTTAACAAAAATGAAGATGTTTCGTGAAATATCAATAGGACCTGCATATCAATTAAAAACTGGCTTTTGTTATCACATAATCAAAGATATGAATCTTTGTGTTGGATATAGATACTTTGGTACTCTTAGTAAGAAACATAAACTAAAAGCAGATTTGTTAGGAGAAGTAAAACCAGATATTTCAGGAGAAAGATTGATGCTTGACAATAGTGTTAAAGGTGCTCTCCTGATAGGAGTGAAAAAACAGGAAGATATAAGCACAAGCAATGGATTGTTTACTATGCATGGTATAGAAGCTGGCATTACTTTCTATTTTGCTAATAAAGCCTAACTTTTAACTGGAACTTTCACAAAATTAGAAGTAGCTCTCTTGATCATCTAAAACTCTACTCCTTCCTATCCTAACAGGATATAAATGCTTATTTCTGGCTACAATTAAGCTAAGTTAATAGAGCTAATCTTATTAGTTATATAAATTTTACAGAAAATAGGCTTAGGCATTTTTAATTTTTATTTGTACACTCAAATCAGAGTTCTTATTTTGGCTTGCAGGTGAGTACAGTAAAATTTGTTTTATTACTGCTAACAATATCTCTCATATTAATCACTGGTATTTATCTGTCAGTGAGACTAGCGTGGTTGCAACTGTTTAGGTTGCCATATGCGCTTTCGCTTATTGGAGCTAGAAGTGGTGATAATAAATTCTCTTCTATAGCTGCTCTATTTACAATTTTAGGTGGAAACTTAGGAGTAGGAAATATTTCAGGAACTGCTGTTGCTCTAAAAACTGGTGGACCAGGTTCCATTTTATGGATGGCAATAATCATTGTTGTGACTTCTATAATAAAATATGTTAGTTGTTATCTAAGTATAAAGACCAGAAAAGAAAAAAATGGAAGGTTTGTAGGTGGTCCTATAGCTTATATAGCTCGTGCATTTAGTTCTAAAAACGCTATAGTTATGTTTACAGTTATTATGATAATAGCTTCTGTAACTGTTGGTAATCTTGTTCAGGTGAATTCTTTATCTATACCACTTGGCATGGTAAATGTGCCTATGATTGTTGGTGGGATTATAATGGCTATAATATTTTTTATTGTTTCTGCCTTCAGTTTTGAAAAGATTAAAATTTTCATATCAGCTGTGATACCGATGATGACAGTGAGTTATCTTGCGCTTTGCAGCATTGTATTATTTAAATTTAGTGAAAATGTTCTCCCTTCTCTAAAATTAATAATAAGAAGTTTCTTTACAATTAGCAGTTTTAACTCTGGTTTATCTCTAGGCTTAATTTTAGAAATGTTAACTATCATTCAAGTCGGAACTTTACGTGCTATTTTTGCAACAGATATAGGTCTTGGTCTTGAAGGTATCGTACATTCCTCAATCCTTCCTAAGAAGGATAATAATAAATTTATCGTTGAGCAAAGTCTAATTACAATAATATCACCTTTTATAATTGCATTTATAGTATTCATTACAGCAATGGTGCTGCTTGTTACAGATTCTTGGGTCACTGATTTAGAGAGTACTAACATATGTATATTTGCTTTTAGAAAGGCTGTGAGTTGGTCTTATATTGACTACGTAATTATAGCTATAATGTTTTGTTTTGCTTTTACTACTATTTTTACTTGGTTTTTTTGCTCAAAGCAAACAATACACTATGTATTTATAGATAGTAAATATACTACAATTTGGATTGTAATCTTTACTTTAGTTATTCCAATTGGTGCAATAAGTGAGGTGCGATTGCTGTGGGATATTGCTGATATTTCAATTTCTGCTTTGTTATTTATCAATGTACTTGCTATACTTAAGTTAACTTCTAAAGATCCGGAAGTGTTTAATATTAGCAGAAGATATTTAAAATTAGCACCAAATAAAATGTAGTCAGTTACTGTCTAATGGTATAGAACAGATATAAGAATAAAAATAAAGACGTATTTATAAGTTAAGGTTAAAATAATTACTTAGCAGGCAATAAGTTTCATGCAATGGTAACCCCATGATAGAGGAGTATGACCCACGTAATAACAATACGAACATTTCAGCAAGTCCTTGCACATTGTATCCTCCTACCTTATTTTTCCACTCTTCTGATGCTAAGTAATATTTTATTTCCTGTATGCTGAGATGTTTAAATTTTACTATTGTAACTACAGTTCTAATATGTTGCTTTAATCTATTGGGAGTTAGTAAACACACACTGGTGTATACTCTATGTCTTCTTCCAGACAACAAGCGTATATATTTTCCTGCTTGCTCGACGGTTTCTGCCTTAAGCAATATCCTTCTGCCGCATGCAATAACTGTATCGACACCAAGCACAAAGTAATTTGGATGTGAAATTTGTATCTTTTCTGCTTTGCTTTTTGCAATACGAATTGAATAATCTTTTGGAAGTTCCTTCTTTAGAGGTGTTTGATCTATATCAGCTGACATAGTTAAACCTGGTTTAATATTTATCTGTTTTAGTAGAGCTATACGCTTTTCTGAAGATGAAGCAAGAATAAGACTACTTAGTAATATTTCTTTCACTTGTAGCCTTCAGCCTTCTAGTTATTCGACCTTTTCTTGCATTTCTATCGTAAATGCTCATCTCAATTAGTACTCTATCTCCGATAATGATGCGTATTTTACTTCTTCTCACTTTTCCTGATACATGACAGATAATTTCATGTTCATTATCTAATTCCACTCTAAATTCTGCTGCAGGTAGTAAGGCAGTTACTGTGCCTTCTACTTCAAAGATTGATTTCAACTTTTCATCTTTTACCATTTGCTATACTATATTAATAGTTCTTGTCAGTCTAACATAAATCTTAAAGAGGATAAAAGACCTTTTTACTGTTTTCTTTTATTACTCAATGCTTGATTGTGAAGAGAATCATTAAGAACGCTATTTAGCTTAGCTGCATCTTTTGCTTTATCTAATAATCCATTAATGAAACCAATTTCGCTTGATTTACTAAGCAAATTAGATGCAATATTAGTATATTCATTAATAACGACTGGGACAGGCGTATTATAATTAACTAACTCACATACTGCAACACGCAAAATAGATAAGCTTATCAAGTTCAATCGTGCAAGAGACCAACTTGGGTGTAAATGCAGTTCTATTATTTTATCATATTTCTGACTATCTCTTATAACTTTATACGTTAACTCTTCTAGGAATTGATAATCAAACTCTTTACATTCAAATATATCTATTAACTTACTTATATGGCTTCTAAGCTCACAATTTTCTAACTTGAAGTTAACTTTATCGTAGCATATAAAAATATTTGAATAAGCAACTTGTACAGTAAGAAATCTCGCTGTACTTCTTTTCATATACCATTTTTTTTTTGCAGGTTCTTCCTCCATTAGCTTAACTTTTTGTATAATTCTATCATGTATAAAACAGCTGAGGCTGCATGACCACCTATATCCTTTTTATTTTTGTCAGCTCTTGCTAAAGCTTTGTCTTTACTGTCAGCAGTAATTACTCCCATGCCAAGAGGTACTGTATAACGCATAATAACTTCGTTTAAGCCTTCTATTACTCCTTTACAAACGTATTGATAGTGATCAGTTTCTCCACGAATTACGCATCCAAGAGCCAAATAACCTTCATAGGTAACATGTTTATTTTTAAACGTAAAGAGAATTGCAGCTGGTATTTCAAATACACCAGGAACTTCAACTACATCATAACTAGTATTACTATCTTTTAGCTTATCAGTTGCACCCTTGAGCAAAAGATCTGCTATTTCAGTATAATAAACTGAATTAACTATTAATATTTTCGACATTTATTCCTGCTTTTCTTGTTAAGAAAAATTTTATCAAAGATTGTTGAATTAAAGTTATAATATTACTAAATATCCAATATATCACTAGACCTGCAGGAAAAGAAGAAAAAATAAAGATGGAAATATAAGGTAAAAATTTCATGATGTTTATTTGAATGTCATCTTTACTGTTTTGGTCTTTTTCACTGACCCTTTGCTGAATTACCATAGTAACACCTAAAATTGCAGGTAAGATTCCTACAGAAGTAGGAAAGTTGTAGTTAAATAACCCAAACAATGTAAGAATATTTGTTGGGTCTGGAGCTGAGAGGTCTTTGATCCATAAGTAAAAAGGTGCATGCCTCATCTCTATGGTAACAAATAATACTTTATATAGGGCAAAAAATACAGGCAATTGTACTGTTATAGGTAGGATACTTGACATTGGGTTTACATTATTTTTCTTAAACAGTGCAACTATTTCTTTATGCTGTTTTAAACTATTGTTTTTGTATAATTCCTTTATGCGAGTTATTTCAGGTTGTAGATTTTTTATTTTAAACATTGAAACATATGACTTATTAGATAATGGAAGCATCAATAGTTTTATTACCAAGGTTAGTGCTAATATTGCTAAGCCAAAATTCTTAAAGACAATATTGAAATATTCAAGCAGCAAAAATACTGGCTTAGTTACAAAGTAAAGGATGCCAAAATCCACAGCTTTGTCAAACAAAGATATATTGAGGACGCTCTTGTAATAATCAAGTAGACTTAATTTTTTTGCTCCAGCAAAAAAGTAATTGACATTAGAGATGCTTGTTCCAGGAAGAATACTCTTATAAGACTTGATAAAATCTGCTTGAAATTTGTCAATATCATTAATATTTGTATGTTTGATGCTGACATTTATTTTGTCAGGCTTCTCAGTTATAATGGCTGTAAGCCAATATTTATCAGCAAAACCAAACCAATTCTTTTTACTTGTGCTTGCCCTTATAAAACGCTTCTTAGCAATATCCTTATACGTCCACTCCTCTAGTTTATTATCAAATGTTCCTAATACTCCTTCATGCGATATCCAATAAGATTCGTTAATATTATCGCGTTTTCGGTTAATTTTACCGTAAGGAACCAAGATTATGTTATCATTTGTATTGTTTTCGACAACTTGTTCAATTTTAAACATGTAACTGTTATCAAGGCTAACTTTTGTTTTAAATAAGATGCCATTTTTATTATCCCAAGATAAATTAACCTCTTTTTGGTTAGTTAGTTCAGTGTCATCAGTTTGCCAAACTGTTTTAGAATCTGGAATTTTGATTTTACCGCTTGGATCAAGCCATCCAAACTCTGCAAAATATGCATCTTTTGATTCTGCAGGTGATAGGAGTGCTACTTGTGGAGAGGAAGAGTTTAGCTCCATGTGATAATTGGTTAGGATTAGATCATCAAACCTGGCACCTTTTAAAGAAAGTGACCCTTTGACCATATTATTAATTAAGTTAACCCTTTGCTTTTGAGTAGAATTAATAATTTCTGAACGCTTTTGGTGTATTATAGGAGCAAGGTCGTTGAGAGATTCTATGTATTCGGTACTTTTAGTTGATAGGTGATTTTGTTCTATATTGAGGAAATTTTCATAAATAATACGCCAAGATACTATGATCAATACGGAAAAGATAGCTGCTAGAATTAGATTTTTTGCTTCTGACATAAAATTTAAGCTAAATGCACTTTCTTAGAGTCTATATTAAATATTATACTAAAACAATAAGACATACTCATTATTTAATGATGACTCTCTATTAATGAGATCTTTATAATTTATTGTAATAATTTCGTATTTTACAAATATGAACGCAATAAAGGCCTATTTATCTTGCTTGGTTATTACTGTAGTGCTTGTCGGTTATGGTATACCGAAAGTAGATTTTTCAAAATACCCTCCAAATTTTAAAGAAAAGGTTTAAAGTAATGAATGGCACTAAATTCACAGAATCATGTAGTATGGATGCTTTAATAGCTAAGCTAGAGGTAGTTGTTATATAAGTACAATGCTTTTGCTTATCAGCATTGCAGTAAAGTTTTTCTATTACAAAAAAATACATTTATATTAGATTGAGCCTTATGAAAATATTCAAAATTTGAAATATGTGAAACTGTAAAGGATCTAGTAAAAATTAGAGTAGTTCAAATACCTAAGCTAAAATAAGGAATTTTTAGTTGATGATATGCAAGCATTAATCGATTTTCTTCACTTACTATTTGAGATGAATTGTAGTCGCTCATTTCACTAACTATGAGTGATAATAAGCTAATACTGCACTGTAAGCCTTTTTATTAAAGTTCTACAGGTCAGTATAGGAGCAGAGATAAATATTGCAGAGCAAGTGCCAATGAAAATGCCAAAAAATGTAACTAAACTAAAGTCTCTGACTGTCCCTGTACAAATTAATGTCAAAGGAAGAACAGCAATTAAGGTTGTAGCTGAGGTCAAAACAGTACGGAATAGTGTAGCATTAATGCTTGCATCTACTATCTCACTTATATTTTTCTCTTTACTGTTTTTCTGAAATTCTCGAATTCTGTCATACATGACTACTGAATTATTGATCGAATAACCAATTACAGTAAGAAGAGCTGCAACTGATGAAGTATTAAACTCAATGCCAGTTAAACTAATAAAACCAATAGTTAAAATCGTGTCATGGATCAGTGCTATTACACCACCAAATCCACATTGCCAATTAAACCTAAACCAAACGTAGCAGAATATTCCAATAAGCGCAATTAATATGGATAATATCCCTTCAAATACCTGTGACGAGCCCATTTGTGGACCAACATAGTCTACTTTACGGTAACTTATTGAACTACCTAGTTTTTTTTCTAGTATGTTTTTTATTTTTTTTATTTTATCTTCACTTCCTTCATCTTTTAGATACATGATTAAATTGTTACCTGCTTTTGAGCTCTGTACTGTAAAGCTGTTTTCTTTTAATATATTAAGAATGACATGATCCTCATTTGAAGACTTTATTTCCATTAAAATTCCTCCAGTAAAATCTATACCTAAATTCACTCCACGTAATATGACAGTGAATATTGAAAAAATGGTTAGAATGCTACTAACTAGCGTAGTAAGTTTCCTGTATTTATAAAATTTAATATTGAAGTTGCTTGAAATGAATCTAATCGCCACGTTCTTTATTTAAATTTGAATTTTATATACTTTTTAAAAGACCTGCTAGCTTATTTTATAGTAAAATGTGTTAAATCTTGCCTTTTTATAATCAAGCAGTTCAGTTCCTGGTCATATGGTTTATTGCTCAAGAAATAGTGTTAAGGAATACTTAATATAAAAAAAATAATTAAGATTTTCTCTTTTTAAGACTGCCTTTTTAGTAAAAGGTCTACCAATATATCTGATTTATCTGTGAATCTTAGCTACTAATTTTAATACCATCTTAATTAGCCTTGATGACCTTTCTCTTTTCCAGAATCATTATCTTTATGACAATTTCTTTCTAAATTATTAAATGTTAGAATCCTAACTATTAGTGTTTCCTTTACATAACATCTAGTATGTTAACTTAAAGAAAACTAGCCAATTTTTATATTTTTGTGTCTATTATTGTGATGTTTTAACCTTACTAAGTTTTCTCGAATATATCCCATTATTCTCCAGATCTTATCTTTTTCCTGTAGCTTAAGGTGTGTAACATACATACGCTTTTACCTTTATTATCATATTTATCAGCTAGCATCTTGTGTTTGGCAAATAATGTTACTGGTAAATTCTGCTTCGGTTAATCCTCTTCTGTTATTTTTTTGTCACTTCTTGTATTACTTCTTTCATTATCTAGAACATATTCTCTTAATTTAAGAACTAACCTGTGATGATCAGGCCTTATTTTTTAGATGTTTTTCTTGTGTTGAACCATTAAAAAGCAATTTTCTTTTTATGCTTCTGTACAAGAAGTGGATTTTCAATATCAATTAATAACTTTTATTGAGATAGAGGTTATGTTAAATTTTATCTCCCTCTTGTAGGTTTAGTATTTCAGTTTTATTTTTCAAGTTCTATCTAAACATGAACATATTTTATATTAACATTCAGTATTTCATTTTTATGATATATTTCTCTATTTTTTATAGCATCAGTATGCTTTTTTTACTATTGCTATCATTAAAGCTGCTCATATCTATATGAATCACTGTATTTTACCATAATACTTTTCATATTATATTAATTTTTACATCTTCCTATCCTAGGATAGTTATATACTACAGTTGTGGCTATATGAGATTTTTGTTCTGATCATTTGGATGCTTATTATCCTCACTTTCTTGATTAAATTTATATAAACTTTCTTAGCATAATCATGCTAGACATGGGCTGAGGCTAGGCAATTTGCCTGTTTACCAAGAGAAGTAGCAGCAAGAAGCGAGCCAAAAACGATGAGGAGAGATCCAAGCCAGATTATAGACATCCCAGGTTTATAGTATACTTTAGTAGCGATCTTGTTCTTATTGATTTTACCAATTATAACGTAAATATCATAAAATAAATTGTGATAAATACTGCTTTCAACATTTTTTTTACCTTCTACAAGGTAGAACCTGTATTCAGGAGTTACTTTACCTAACATTTTGTTATTCATTAGATTCTTAATATCTATTGTACCTCTTACTGCTTGGAAATTTTTCTCCTTTATTAGCTCAATATTTCGTAAAGTGATTCTGAATTTATTGACTGTTATACTATCGCCTATTTTTAAGTAGTTTTCTTTTCTTTCTTGCCAACCGACTGAGTAGGATATACCAAGTACTAAAATTGCTACTCCAGCATGAGCTATCATCATTGCATAATGGGCCCTAGGAATTTTTTTTGCTAGTAAAATTGATTTGCTCAGCCTAACCTTAAATAGGCTGATTTTTTTACTATATGCTTCTAAAATAAAAACTAGCAATGATGTAGAAATGGTAATTGATAGTACAATCATTGGTTTCATATGGAAGATAAATGGTAAAATAGCTGCAGCGCTACAGAATGAGAATTTATATTCATGAAGCATTGGTAATAGACTGTTTCCATTCCAACTGCAGTATTGACCTATCATAGTAAACACTAAAACAGCCAGCATGATAGGGTTAAATAAAAAGTTGTAGTATGGTGCCCCAACTGAAATGAGTTCACCAGTCAAATATTCAAGTATTGCAGGGTATAAGGTGCCAACAAATACTGTGAAAAATGCAGTGATGAACAATAAGTTGTTTATCAATATCATTGTAAAGCGTGAAAAAAGTCTTCTATACTTCAGTGCTTGATTAGCTTGACTACCATGTTTCATGTTTCCTTTTTCTATGGATTTCAGCGTCAAGTATTTGGATGATAATGGAGATATATAAGTTTTTCTTGTACACACTGTAAATATTACTAAACTGCTGGTTGCAATTACGCCAAGTAAGGATAGTATATAGAGACCATGCCTCGGATCATTTGCAAACGTATGTACTGAGGTTAGTATTCCTGAGCGAATTAGAAATGTTCCTACTATGCTTAGTATAAAAGTTGTTAGTGCTAGCGAAATAGCGAAATTCCTTAAGACGTTGAAATTTCGTACTACGGACAACAGATGTATCAGTGCTATTCCAATCAACCAAGGCATCAAGGAAACATTTTCTACTGGATCCCAGAACCAAAATCCACCCCAACCGAGTTCACGGTATGCCCACCAACTACCAAGGCTAATGCCAAGAGTGAGTAACGACCAAGAAATAAGCACCCAAGGCCTGATAATTACAGCCCAAACACTTCCTTCAGTATTTATAATTAATCCAGCTATAGAAACCGAGAAAGGAACACTAAACCCAAGATACCCTAAGTATAATATTGGTGGGTGAATTGCAAGACCTATATCTTGCAGTATCGGATTAAACCCAAGTCCGTCTATTTTGATATTTAGCATTTTAATAAATGGATTAGATTCAAATAGAGTAAACAATAAAAAGCAGAAGCAAATCAAGCTTTGAACGATTAAAGATATCTTCTTTAATTTACTGCTGTTATCGATGAAAATGTCCATAAGTAACAGGTAAAAGGTAAGCACTAAAGTCCAAAGCAACATAGAACCTTCCTTATTTCCCCAAACACCACAGATTTTGTAAATTAAAGGCTTTGTTGTATGGGAGTGATAGTATACGTTTTCAAGAGAAAAGTCATTTATAATATGGCAGTAAATCAAAATAACCATTGATGTTGATACACAGAAAAACAAAGTAATGGTGATAGATCTATAGGAACTAATTGGTAGAAATAGATATGTTAAGGATAATAGGCAGGCTACTAATAGTGATATATTCCCGAATTCAGACATGATGTAGTTATTTATATAGCAATATTACTGATGATGAGCTGAGAGTTAAAGTTTTAATACAGAAAAACTAATATGGTATTTACATATTTCCACATACTAACTTATAGTAACTAGTAAGTGAAAGTTAAGTGCTAAGTTTTACACTTTTGTTATGTATGATGGTATCGAATTGATATTATATACATAATCAAAATTAGAAGGCCATTCTATTATAGAAATAATAAAATAACAGAATAGCGTAAGCAGCTGGTGATTAAAAACCCTATACTATTCTAGCATTTAGAGTATAAGAATAAGCAAATTTATTAAAACGTAATTTGTGACTGCTTGTCAATTATTTTGTAATGGGATATGTTGATAATCAACTAAATGTGTTGTAATGCATTTTGCAATCCTACTGAAGTACTTGCAGTAATGCTTTTACAAAAATTAAAGCATCTAGTGCTGAATGAAGACTAGTAATTAAAGAGAAAAATGATTCAAGAGGCATTAACGTTGAAAAAACAAGTACATGGAAGGCTTTTTGTAAAGTCTTAGTGAGAATAAACCAAAATTTCTCAGAACCAAAAAATGAGAAACTCAAGAAAAAATCAAAAGGAATGGATTGATTAAAGAAATTCACTGATAATGCGTAGTTGACATAGAAGAAATTGAGAATTTTTGTATTATAGAAGTGCTAAAATATGTTGGAACATTAGGTTATCTGTGTAATAAATGAGGACTTGTTTAAGTTCCTAAGTTTCTTGTTAAGCTATATACCAGTCTATTTAATGGAATATACTCTAAAATGCGGTAAAATAAAGCTACTACTTAGTAGTATTATCAAGCATGAGTTAAGAGTTTTCACAATGCTTAGTGTCGGAGAAGAAGTATTGTAGATAATTAATCTTATAGAAGCATGACAACCTTATAACTGGTAGATTGAATAAGTAAGTCCGAGATACAGTGGAAGAAGGCACAGAAGAAACTTGAGAAATCACTTTCCTCTCACGCAAGAACCTTAAATTTTTACATTGAAGATTATCCACCTACACTTATCATAATTACTATACTAACTACTAACTTACCTGATGTATCTCTCTTAGAAAGAGTTCTTTACGAAAGACTGTTGAATGTGTATTAGGGAAATTATTAGCGAGAAACAAGAAGTCTACACATGTAGCAAGGTAGATTAATGAGAATTTTATTAAGTCTTGTTAAGAAGACAGAGCAAATTAAATATCAAGCTAAGAGAATAGAGAATCCTTGAACAGAACCTAGGAGGGGGTTATACATGTTAACAAAGTGAGGTAAATAAGTTGTAAATATTTGATAGTGTAATTTAGCACAGTTACTAAGTTTAGGTTTTGTATTTACATACACCTTGTGTTACTAAGTTAGCTATACTTACTGAGTTGAGTGACTTAATAATAAGTAGGAGTGTTGTCTTTGGTAGAATTAATCTTAATGCAGATATTAGATTTTAGTATCAGCAACTTGGATAATGTGAGGGATGTTTTTTTGGAATGTCCAAATTGTAGTTTGAGTATGATTAAAAAGTACAGTCTTAAGAACAATGAAAACAATCAGTACCTTGATTCAAGAAGGGTCGAAACTATTATTATCACATAAAATTGAATCACCATGTTTGGATTGTGAGATTATTATGCAGCATGTTCTTAATGTAGAAAGATCATTTTTGATTACAAAGCGTGCTGATAAAGTGCCAATCGAAAAGGAACACCTGTTTTGGAAGTTGATAAGAAAAAGAGCAGAAAGGCATCCAGTATCACAAATAATAGGTAAGCGTGAATTCTGGAGTAAAAATTTTATAGTTAATCGTCATGTTTTAGATCCAAGACCGGATAGTGAAACAATAATTTTGACAGCATTAAAGTGTTACCCAAATAGAAAGCAAAGGTTAAAGATTGCAGATTTTGGTACAGGTACAGGTTGCTTGTTGATATCTTTGCTTAGTGAGTATGAGTATGCAATTGGTGTTGGTTTTGAGAAGAGTTTAAAAGCATATAAAGTTGCCTACCGAAACGTAAAGGAACATAATTTATTTGGTAGGGCTAAAATACTTCCAAATTCATGGACAAAATGCAAAGGTTCATTTGACCTTATAGTAAGTAATCCTCCGTATATCAAAAGAAGCAAGTTAAAAACCCTACAAGCTGAAGTGCAAAAAGAACCAAAAATTGCCCTTGATGGTGGTATTGATGGCTTAAGATGTTACTTAAGCATCTTTCCAGTATTGAGAAAATGCCTTAGAAAAAACGGATTTGTGATATTGGAAATAGGTGAAGATCAATGTGATATTGATAAAATAATTCCTTCATATGGATTATCTTTTCAGGAGTACGTGTATGATTTCATGGGAATGAAAAGATGCATTATTATTAGGTAATGAATCCCTTATATAACTGGAAAAGGGCACATAATCAAGATGTTGGTCTTTTTGTGCCTTGATACTTTACGAGAGGATTTAAACCTTTGTTGATATCTTCAAAATAGAAATTGTATGAAACATATGGTGTACATGTGACTAAATATGCTAAGTTTTGCTATTTAATCTAAAAATAAGCTTCCTTGATGCTCTTAGCTGAACTATAAGAGGCATGGTAAAAAATTTGTTAGTAGTTTTAGCATCATAATTATTTATAGGTTATTATATCCATAAAATGCAGCTTTATGTGCTGAAGCGGTAAGATGTATAATACTTAATATAAGCGAATTAAGAAATTTACTTGAAATCCATACTCTTGCAGACACACTTTACTACATAATCTGCATTAATATTGAAATATCTATAAAGTACTTTATAAGGTGCTGATTCTCCAAAGCTTTTCATGCCAATAAATATACCATTTGAACCTATATATTTGTGCCAGCCCATTTCACTTCCAGCTTCAATTGCAACTTTAATGCTGTCATTATCTAATATTGCCTTTTTATAATCACTACTTTGTTCATCAAAAAGCCTACAGCATGGCATAGAAACAACTCTTGCGTCTATGCCTTTCCCCTGTAATTTTTTCCTTGCTTCAACTGCAGTTTCAACTTCAGATCCAGTAGCAAATATAGTCACTTCTAATTTTTTTAAGTATTCACACAAAATATATGCACCAAAGTTTGATAGGTTGTTTGATTGATCAGTATCAAAGTGAAATTTGCGCATGTAATTTACGTTTTGCCTTGAAAGCGCAAACAATGCAGGTGACTCTTTTTTTTTCAATGCGATACTAATGCATTCTAGAGTTTCAACTGCGTCCGCTGGCCTAAAGACATATAGATTTGGCACGGCTCTAAGAGAAGATAGATGTTCTATTGGTTGATGAGTAGGTCCGTCCTCTCCTACTCCAATTGAATCGTGAGTCATTACATATATAACCTGCTGTTTCATCAGAGCTGAAAGGCGTATAGCGGGACGGCAGTAGTCAGAAAATACTAAAAAAGTACCACCATAAGGTATAATACCACCGTGAAGAGCCATACCATTCATACAAGCTGCCATAGCGTGCTCCCTCACTCCATAGTGGAGATAAGAACCATTATAATGGTCTCTATCTATTATCTTCATATGCTTGTATTTAGTATAGTTTGACCCTGTAAGGTCGGAAGAACCGCCAACTAATTCTGGCATGGATCCAGTTAAAAGTTCCATTACCTTACCAAAAGAGGATCGTGTAGATTCACTTGGCATTATTTTATGTATTTGCTTCTTTAAGTTTATTAGATCATTTTCAATATTATCTGGTAAACGTTTATCTAGCCGTCTTTTAAGTTCTATGTTATATTCTGCTTCTGTTGTCAGGTTGATGGGTACTGAAATCCGTTCTTCTTTTTTGCCAGTCCTATGCTGGAATGACACTGAATTGTAATTTTGTTTTGCTCTCTTAACTGTCTTCATCCAGGCATCTTTTATATCTTCTGGTACGTAAAACGGTTCGTATCTCCAATTCAATTTTTCTCTCATCTGTTCTATATCTTCTTCTGTAAGAGCACCACTATGAATAGAAGCCGTACCTGCATATTTTGAAAATTTCCCGATAATAGTTTTGCAGCAGATTAGCGTAGGTTCATCAGACTTTTGTGCTCGCTCAATTGCAAGTGATATGGAATCAAAATCATGTCCATCAATTTTTTCAACATTCCATCTATATGATAAAAACCGCTTCTCTACATCATCAGAGCAAGAGAGGCTGGTAGCACCGTCTATTGTTGTGTCATTGTCATCAAAAAATGCTATCAACTTATTTAGTTTAAGGTGTCCAGCAAGTGATGCTGCTTCGTGGCTTATTCCCTCCATCAGGCAGCCATCTCCTAGGACTACATAAGTGTAATGATTGATTCCGAGCTGCTTTTCGAGAAGCAATTCAGCAAGTGCCATGCCAACTGAAATAGCTAATCCTTGCCCTAATGGACCTGTTGTTGCCTCCACACCAGGAGTTAGACCAAACTCTGGATGACCTGGAGTTTTAGACGCAAATTGCCTAAAGTTTTTTAATTCATCTATATTAATATAGCCAGTCAGGTATAATATAGAGTATAGCAATATTGAACCGTGCCCGTTTGATAAGATGAAACGGTCTCTATTGAACCATTCATAATCGTCAGGATTATGGTTGAAATATTTAGCAAACAGAACTGTTGCAATGTCTGCCATACCAAGTGGCATACCTAAGTGTCCAGAATTTGCTTTTTTTACTGCATCAACTGACAAAAAGCGGATAGCATTTGCCATAGATTTTAAAGGTATGTGATTCATATGTTGATAGGAAACTTTAAAAGTGAAGTGTAATGTATTACATCAGCAAAAACAAGTTGACATTTAATGCTAAAATCCTCTAGAGTTAAATTGTAAGAGTTTTGATATGACAACTATTATCAGTAGAAAATATAGGGTCAGCCGTAGGCTTGGCGTTAATTTGTGGGGCAGGGTAAAAGATCCAGTTAATAAAAGAAAATACCCTCCAGGCCAGCATGGTGTTCTTGGGTTTAAAAGGTTATCTGATTTTGGTAAGCAGTTTGCTGCACATAAGAAATTTAAGTTTTACTATGCAATTTCAAGTAAGCAACTCAGGTGCATATTTTTAGATGCTTATAACAGAAAAGGTTATACAGCTGATAATTTTATTGGTATCTTGGAGTCAAGGTTAAGTGCTGTTTTATATCACTCTGGTCTTGTACCAACAATTTATTCAGCAAAGCAGCTGATATCTCATAGGCATGTTACAGTCAATGATAGAGTAGTTAATATATCGAGTTATCGTGTAAAACCTGGTGATACAGTAAAAATAAGAGAGAGAGCAGTGAAAATTCCTGTAGTAATAGGGGCTATAGAAAAACAAGAGCGCAAAGCTCCTAGTTATTTGGAGACGAATAGTAAGGAACATTCAGTTAAATATTTAAGAGTACCTCAGTATTCAGAAGTTCCTTACTCGACAGACATGGAAGTTAATCTGGTAGTGGAATTCTATTCTAGGTAAAATAGAAAAGCCCGTGTGGCGGAATTGGTAGACGCAACGGACTTAAAATCCGTGGGTCTTATGACCTTGGGGGTTCAAGTCTCCCCATGGGCACCAGTTTAGTTTATGAAAGGATGCAAGAGATATGAAATGGATTAGTATAAAAAGCATTGCTGAAGCTTTAGAAGAAAAATTTCCAGATGAGGATATAATTAACATCAGGTTTACTGAGCTTAAAAAGAAGATCTTAGGATTAGAAAAATTTGACGATGATAGGAATGGTTGCAATGAAAAAGTACTTGAAGCTATTCAAACAGCTTGGATTGAGGAGAGATCTTGAAAAGATGTTCTCTATTGAACAGTTTAGGCTACTGCTTTTATTTGAGTAAGAAGGTTCTTAAGTTCTATTTTAAATACTCTCATAGCAATGAGATGGGGAAACTAATTCCGATTAAAATTGGATAGTTAATCAATTATAAAATATAAATTAGCACAAAGTTTTATAAAGTGATTATAGTGTATCTAATAAATGCTGTAGGTACACGTTTGTGTGGCTTTTGTATTAAAGATATCCATTGCTAATGTTACTAATAACTAACTTACCTGCTGGGTACTTGTAACATTTTTTTGATTTCATCAAGTAATTTGAATAGCGTATTGTAGAGTTGGATCCTTGTATAAAGAGAAGGTTAATTGCTATATGTGATTTTATCTTAAATAAATTGTACTATCACTATCTTACGTGAAGTATTAGTTGTTCAGTGAGATTATTTCAGTAAACTTACTGTAGTTGATTAGTTTTGTTATTAACGTAGTTTAAGGACTACAAACGTGTCTGTCACCTACGTAGTAAATATGGAAATTTTTTAAATTAAAAAGATGCTCAAACACAGTGGTCCAAGAAGATTAAAATCTATAGTAGAAAGTTATGTATTAAAATGTATGAAGAGTAAGATGAGCAAAAATGAAATATGTCTTATCTTAAACTGGAAAGATATAGTTGGAGCAGAAATATCAGAATGTACGAAGCCGAGAAAGGTTTCGTATGCACAAAACATAAATACTGGTGTGTTACATCTGATAGTAACAAATGGTAGTAAGGCGCTAGAGATTCAGCATATGGTTTCTCTGATAATAGAGAGAATCACGATATTTTTTGGCTATAAAGCAGTATATGCTATAAAAATTAAGCAAGAAAGTGTTGACTATTTAAGCGTGCTAGGGCAGTCTAAGTAAATAGAGTAAATTGATATGCAGGATGAGTAGAGTTTGTGAATTAACGAATAGAAAAAAAACTTTTGGTAGTAAGGTATCACATTCAAATCGTAAAGTAAAGCGCACATTTCTCTTAAATTTACATGGTGTTACGTTGGTAAGTGATATGTTGAATGAAAAATTTAAGTTTCGCATAGCAGCAAGGACTTTAAGGACTATAGACTATAAAGGTAACCTTGATGCTTTTTTACTCAGCACTAAGACAGTAAAGCTAAGTGAGAAAGCACAGAAAATAAAGAGAAGGCTAAAAAAAGTTTTAGCAAAGCAAGAGGTAAAATTATCTGTTTCAGATGTGTAGTAAGCCTTCGTGGCTCAGAACAAAGGCTCCAACTGGTGAAATATTCAATGAAACCCTAAACACCGTCAAGCTGCATAACTTGCGTACAGTTTGCGAGGAGGCTGCTTGTCCAAATATTGGTGAATGCTGGAATAAACGTTGTGCTACTGTGATGATTCTTGGTTCTGTTTGCACTCGTGCTTGTGCATTTTGCAACGTTGCAACTGGTATGCCCGATAAATTAGATCCTCATGAACCAGAAAATTTGGCGAGGGTAGTAAAAAAATTAAACTTAAAACACGTTGTTATTACATCTGTTGACCGTGATGATTTACCAGATGGTGGTGCAAATCAGTTTGTAAAATGTATAGAAGAAGTGAGAAAGATTGCTCCAGAAACAACAATAGAAGTTTTGACTCCTGATTTTTTAAATAAGAGAGGTGCATTTGAAGCAGTTGCTTCTGCATCACCTGATGTCTATAATCACAACATTGAAACGGTGCCAAGATTATATACAAGGATAAGACCAAGAGCTCGTTATTTTCATTCATTATATTTGCTGAAAATGGTAAGGCAGATTAATCCTAAACTTTTTGTAAAGTCAGGACTTATGCTTGGTCTTGGAGAAACAAAAGAAGAGGTACTTCAGGTTATGGATGATTTACGAAATGCTGAAGTTGATTTCATAACAATAGGTCAATACTTACAGCCAACCCCAAAACATGCAAAAGTTGACAAGTATATTACTCCAGAAGAATTTGAAAAATATAAATATATTGCTTATTCTAAAGGATTCTTAATGGTTGCATCAAGCCCACTAACTAGGTCATCATATCATGCTGGAGAAGATTTTAGTAAGCTTAAAGCTTATCGTTTTTCGGTATAAAACACTTGACGTTCCTTATGATTCTTAGTTATGTTGCATAGTGCCATGCTTGAATTTGAATATTTTTTTTTACGAATTTGATGATGTTATTGCATATGAGTATAGATTCAATGTATTAGATAATTTTTATCTAAGATGAACAGCTTTTAGTTTAAAATTGAGAAAATAGTTACTATGATGTATACTTAGTATGAATTAGATTATATTATGGATTTAAGTAAATTTACTGAAGAAGCAAAAGGCCTGATCCAGAGTTCTCAGATGAAAGCATTGGGATCTGGACATCAAGTTTTTATGCCTGAACATTTGCTAAAGGCAATGCTTGAAGATGAATCAAGTTTAGTCCATGATTTGATAGTTGCTTGTGGTGGGAATGTAAAAAATATTTCTTATGCTGTAGATAGTTCGCTAAAAAAATTTCCAGTAGTTGAAGGTCCAGGAAGTGGTGGTCTTCAACTTTCAAGAGAAATGGCAAGAGTCTTTGATGATTCAGTGAATATTGCCAGAAGGAATAAAGATACATTTGTTACTGTTGAACAATTACTGCAAAGCCTAGCTGCACAGAGTGGTGATACTGTAGGTAAAATTTTAGCAGAGAATGGTATTACACAACAGAAGTTAAACTCAGTTATTACAGAAATAACGAGAGGTAATAACACAGTCTCTCCAGCAAGAAGTGGGAGATTGACTATGGTAAAGAAGTATACAAAGGATATTACAGAGCTTGCTATGCAAGGTAAGCTTGATCCTGTGATTGGTCGTGATGATGAGATTAGAAGAACTATACAGGTATCACTTAGGCGAACAAAGAATAATCCAGTGTTAATAGGTGAGCCTGGCGTTGGGAAAACTGCAATAGTTGAAGGACTAGCAAATAGAATTGTTACAAATGATGTACCACTTGGTTTACGTGGTGCAAAGGTCCTAGCCTTAGATCTTGGTGCATTGATTGCTGGAACAAAGTTTAGAGGCGAGTTTGAAGAGAGGCTAAAAGCTGTCATTAATGAACTTTCAAAAATAGAAGAGAAGGTTATTCTATTTATAGATGAGCTTCATACTTTAGCTGGGGCAGGAGCAACAAGTGGTGCAATGGATGCCTCCAATCTTTTGAAACCTGCTCTTGCACGTGGAGAAATTCGATGCATAGGAGCCACGACATTGGATGAGTACCGTGAACATATAGAAAAAGATCCTGCACTTGCTAGGCGTTTTCAGCCTGTGTTTATTTCTCAGCCAACTGAAGCTAATACTATTTCAATACTCAGAGGTTTGAAAGAAAAGTATGAAGTGCATCATGGTATAAGAATTACAGATGGTGCAATAGTTGCTGCTGCAACGTTATCTAATAGATATATAACAGATAGGTTTTTGCCTGATAAAGCAATTGACTTAATTGACGAAGCAGCAAGTAGAGTGAGAATCGAAATGGATAGTAAACCTGAAGTCATTGACGAGCTTGAAAGGAAGATAATTCAACTCAAAATAGAGTCGGAAGCCCTCAAAAGGGAACATGATGAAAATTCTAAGCAGCGTTTGAAAAGGATAAATGAAGAAATTCGAGACTTAGATAGTAAATTTTCTAATTTAAATAACAAATGGCAAGTGGAGAAAAATAAGATAGCTAGAATACAAGAAACAGCTGGTAAATTAGATAATGCTAGAAAAGAGCTAGAGCTAGCTCAGCGCAATGGGAACTTAGGAAGAGCAGGTGAGCTAATGTATGGTGTGATTCCTCAGCTTGAAAATGAATTAAAAAATCAAGAGAAGATTACTGACAGTTTCCTAAAGAAAGAAGTTGCTGAGAATGATATTGCAAATATTGTTTCAAAATGGACAGGTATTCCAGTTGATAGCATGATGCACAGCGAAAAGGAGAAACTTCTTAACATGGAAAATGAGATAGGGAAAAGAGTGATAGGACAGAAGGATGCTATAGAAGCAATAAGCAATGCAGTTAGGAGATCTCGTTCTGGAGTACAAGATACTAATCGTCCTTTTGGATCGTTCTTATTTTTAGGTCCAACTGGAGTTGGAAAAACTGAGCTAGCAAAAGTTCTTACTGAGTTCTTGTTTGATGCTCAGGGGGCACTTCTACGTTTTGATATGTCTGAGTATATGGAAAAACACTCTGTTTCAAAATTGATTGGTGCACCTCCAGGGTATGTTGGCTATGAACAAGGTGGAAGGTTGACAGAAGCGGTAAGAAGAAGGCCATATCAGGTAATTTTATTTGATGAGATAGAGAAGGCAAATCAAGATATATTTAATCTATTATTACAGATTTTGGATGAGGGTAGGCTAACTGATAGCCATGGTAAGTTGGTTGATTTTCGTAATACTATACTGATTTTAACTTCTAATCTTGGTGCTGAAATAATGCTAAAAGAAGTCGCTGACTCTATGAAAAGTGAAGTGATGAAAATAGTTAAGTTAGCATTTCGTCCAGAATTTTTAAATAGGCTGGATGATATCATTATATTTCATAGTTTAACCAAGGATGACATTTATAAAATAATAGATATTCAATTTTCTCACTTACAAAAGTCACTTGCTAAGCTTAAGCTAAGTATAAGTTTGTCACAGGAAGCTAAAGAATTAATAGCAAAAACTGGCTATGATCCTGAATATGGAGCAAGACCACTAAAGAGAGTAATACAAGAATGTATTCAAAACAATTTAGCTAAGTTAATTTTATCAGAAAAAGTAGCAGAAGGTAGTAAACTAGTAGTATATGCCATCAATAATGAAATCTTAGTTAGAAGGGTTTAAAGTTACTTTTGTTGTATGAAAAAATGTGTGTAGATAATAATGTTGACACTGAATCTTTATTCAATCTCCTTAGTCAGGAAAACCAAGAGGAAAGAGGAAAAATAAAAGAGTTTATAAAATATTTCTATAGTTTTGTTTATAATAGTGATTTAAAAGTCAACAATGAGTTCTTTCTGTATATTGCAAGGGATGCATACAACTTCCTTTTTAAGAAGGAAAGAGGGAAAAGCAAATTAAAGGTAAGTAATGTAAGTGATATACCAGGTATAAAAGGTAATTTTAATGTAGTTAAGATAATGAATGATGATATGCCTTTTTTGGTTGACTCAATCGTTGCTACTATTAGATCACATAATTTGACTATATACTATTACAGTAATAGTATAATCAATATAAAAAGGAAAAATGATCTGATTGATGGGATTTACGGTTTAGAAGAAGATAATGCTGTAAAGGAGTCAGTAATATATGTAATTATTAAGGGAATAAGTGATAATTTTGTTAATACTTTAAGAGAATCTTTACAAAAGACACTGAAAGCAGTTAATTGTGTTGTAAGGGATTGGCGCCTAATGCTACAAGAGCTGGATGAGGTGAGAGGTAAACTTTATTCTATCACTCAAGCAGTAGGTGTTGAAATCCATGGTAAATCTTCATACACTCCTGATGAGGTTATAGATTTTTTAAATTGGTTACAAAATAATAATTTTGTATTTTTAGGTTATCAAGAATGTATTTCTGATGAAGATGGAAAACTCATTTTGAGTGACGAAAAAAATCTTGGTTTAATGAGAGCAGGTAAGGAATATCGGAGTTCTTTGATTTTTTCTGAGAGTTTAAACTTGTACATAATAAGGTCTGATCTGATCTCGATAGTTCATCGTCGTGCATATATGAATTGTATAGGGGTAAAAGAATTCAATAATCAAGGTAATCTAGTAAAGGAGCGGCATTTTTTTGGGTTATTCACTTCTGTAGCAGAAGTTCAGGATATTCGTACTATTCCAATAGTAAAAAATAAAGTTAAAATAATAGAAAGGAAAACAGGATTTGTACCTGGTAGCCATAATAATAAGGCTTTAGTCTCTATTTTACAAACATTTTCTTGTGATGAATTATTTCAATCAAATGAAGATGAGTTATTTAAAATTTGTACTTCGATCATGTCTCTTGCGATTAGGCCAAGGGTTAAGCTCTTCTTAAAGAGGATAGGTAATTTTATTAGTTGTATAATGCTAATACCGATGCGTTATGCTAGTGCTAAGTTAATGTTTAAAATACGTGACATATTAAAAAATGAGATGAATGCAGATAGTTCAGATATTTGCAATAATCATATTATCAATGAATATGATTTAATGAAACTGCATGTAGTTCTAAAGACTGAAAGTACTAATGTTCTTGATGACAAAGTTTTTCGTGTCGAAAGTATTTTAAGGAACATTACAGAGAAGTGGGAAGATCGTTTTATGGATAATCTATATAGCACTTTCAGTACTGTTGAGGATATATTCATTCGTTACTGTAAAGCATTTCCAATAAGTTATCAAGAAAGCTTTGAGCCTCATAGTGCATACTATGATATGAAAAAGTTGGAGATAGTAAGAAGAAAAGGAGTGAGTGAAGTTGATCTGAAGCTTACTGGAGATAATCTTAATTATCAATTAAAGGTTTATACCCCAAGCAATGGAGGGCTTGAATTATCGAAAATATTAGAAATTACTAAAAATTTAGGGGCGAAGATTCTATCTCATAATAGTTATTATATAGAGATTAATGGTGGTATATGGATACATCATTTTGTGTTGTCAAAGGTTGATGAGTTGATAAACAATATCACTCTAAAAGAACAGTTTGAGATGACGCTTGCAAAAGTGTTTAGTGGGGAAATTAAAAACGACTATTTTAACAGCTTAATCATTATTGCTGGACTAGAGTGGAAAGAAGTACTTCTGATTAGAGTGCTAGGCGCTTACCTAAAGCAAATATCATTTAACTACAACCCAGGTTACATCCAAAGAGTGGTTTCAGAGTATCCAAAGGTAGTAAAGTATTTGATACAGCTATTTCATGTGAGGTTTGATCCTAATATAGATATTGATAGAGTAGAAACTACTAACATCTTCAGAGAAAGAATTGAGGACCTTTTAAAAGGTGTCAGTAATATTTCACATGATTATGTTTTACGTTCCATATTTAACTTGATAATGTCTATTTTGAGAACAAGTTATTATCAAGATGATAAATCTTACTTGTCTATAAAGTTTGACTCAAGCAAAATAAATAATTTACCCAATCCACGCCCATATCGTGAGTTATATGTTTATTCAACCCTTTTTGAGGGGATCCATTTAAGAGGAGGGAAATTAGCACGTGGTGGGTTAAGATGGTCAGATAGAACAGAGGACTTGCGTACTGAAGTTTTAGGTCTTGTAAAAACTCAGATGACTAAAAATGCAGTTATTGTTCCAGTTGGTGCAAAAGGTGGGTTTGTAATAAAGAAGGCCTATAAAGATAAAAGCATTTTAAGGGATAAAGGTATTGAGTGCTATAGGAGTTTTATCAGGGGAATGCTTGATATTACTGATAATATAGTTGATGGTGAAATAATCCCACCTAAAAATGTTATTAGATATGATGAAGACGATCCATATTTGGTGGTTGCTGCAGATAAAGGCACTGCTTCATTTTCTGATTATGCTAACCAAATAGCATCTGAATATAATTTTTGGCTTGGTGATGCATTCGCATCCGGTGGGTCAGATGGTTATGATCATAAAAAGATGGGCATTACAGCTAGAGGTGCATGGATTTCAGCACAAAGGCATTTTTGGAAGATGAATAAAAACATTCGTCAGGGTGTGTCTGTTATTGGAGTTGGGGATATGTCTGGTGATCTATTTGGGAATGGCATGCTCCTTTCAAGTAGTATACATTTGATTGGTGCATTTAATCATATACACATTTTCATTGACCCAAACCCTGATCTAGTGAGTAGTTTTGCGGAACGTAAGCGTCTTTTTGAGTTACCATTTTCAACTTGGGCAGATTATAACAAGGATTTAATTTCTCAAGGAGGAGGAGTATTTGATCGTAGCAGTAAACAAATAAGAGTTTCTCAAGAAATGAAAAAATGCTTTGACATAACAGAAGATATATTATCGCCAGGTAGCTTAATACAATATTTATTAAAAGCAAGAGTAGATTTGATATGGAATGGAGGAATTGGCACATTTGTTAAAGCAAAAAGTGAGAGTCATGATGTAGTTAATGATAAAGTAAACGATGAATTAAGGGTGAATGGTAGAGACGTTAGAGCTTCTATGTTCATAGAAGGCGGCAATCTTGGTTGCACGCAACTTGGAAGGGTAGAGTATGCTAAAAAAGGTGGATATATCAACGCAGATTTTATTGATAACTCAGCAGGAGTAATATGTTCTGATCTTGAAGTTAATATTAAAATTGCATTCGTTTCAGCTATGAAAGAAGGCAGTCTTTCTTTGAAGAAGAGGAATGAGATATTGGCTAGCATGGTAGATGAAGTTGCATCTAAAGTTCTTGAAGACCATAATAAAATTGAAACAAAAGCGTTGCTTCTTGAGTGCTTACATGCCAAAAAAAGGTTAGAACAACACCATAGGTTATTGCTCAGTTTGGAAAAATCTGGGTTGTTGGATAGAAATGTGGAATTTCTTCCATCTGATGAGGAGATAGCAAGCATGTTGACTGAAGTGGATGGTTTTAGCTCTCCTCAACTTGCTGTTCTAATGTCTTATGTTAGAACAGCAATAAAAAATGAAGTTATACACTCTGACTTACCTGAAAGGGGCTCTTTATGTAGAGACTACTTGCTAAATTACTTTCCATACAAAATGGTAACAGAGTTTAGAAATTTTATATTGAAACATAGACTACGTAGAGAAATTATCTCCACTTGCATTGCAAATGATGTGGTAAATAGGATGGGATGTATATTTATTAATAACCTAGTTGAAAAAACTGGAATTAAGATATATGAAGCAGTTAATTTGTATATTGTTGTTACTCACTTATATAGTTTAAATAATTTATGGCGAGAAATTGATGAATTAGATGGGAAGATTGATGTGCATTCTTACTTACAGGTAGTAAGAAGCGTCCAAAAGTTTACTGGTAGAGTATCATTTTGGTTAGTAAAAAACCTAGGCAAACTTAGCTTTATAGATTTAAGTGATATTACAAGATTTAAGAAGGCAATTGAAACTTTAGGACAAAACTTGACTGATATTCTAGATGAACATTTATTAAAGATTCATTATCACAAGTCTGCTTCTTTAGTAAAACTTAATATAGATAGGGACTTAGCAAAAAAAGTCACTGACTTATGTGTTTTGGCCTATGCATTGGACATTGTATCTATTTCTGAGCAGACACATTTATCTGTTCTTAGTACTGGAAAAATATATTTTGAGTTAAAATCACTATTAAGGTTTGATCTAATTAGAACAATTGCCATTGAGATGAAGGATCATGCTTCTTATTGGAACCGTAGCTTAATTAACGATTTGTTAGATGATTTAAGCAATTATCATTATAAGCTGACTGTCAAGATTATAAAGTCTAATGATAATTGTAAAAATAAAGTTCAAACTTGGGCTTGCAATGATGTAGATTATATAGAGCGTTATAATAGCTTCTTAAATGAGATGGTTGCTTCTAAACTTGATTTAAGTAAATTAATATTTATAATTAAAAGAATTGAAGTACTTGCCTCATAAGAAAAATGTTTAGTATAGGTCTCCCAGAAATTCTAGCTATAGCTCTAGTGAGTATAATTGCTTTTGATAAAAAGCAAATACCTGCATTTATTAATTTTATTGTTGATATATATAGGTATCTTATAGTTATAAAGTCAAAAACCAGAGATTTATTAAAAAATACTGGGGTTGAGGACTTATGTAAAGAGCGTGATGTTGAGAAGGTAAGTTATATAGTCGGTAAGGATGGTAAATTTTATCCTAGTTATAATATAGATAATATACCTGATAATATACCTAAAGATAATGACAGCAAAGATACTGGTAGTGGATGATGTACTGTCTAATGTTAAGTTTTTAGAAGCTAGACTAAAGGCAGAGTACTATGTAGTTATTGTAGCTCATGATGGTAAGGAAGTTATAGACTTAGTAGAGAAACAACAGCCTGATATTATATTACTTGATATCCAGATACCTGGAATAAATGGCTTTGAGGTTTGTAAGAGTCTAAAAAGTGATCCTTTAACAACTCATATTCCAATAATTATTGTGACTACGCTACATGATGCTTATGATAAAGTGCAAGGTATTAACGCAGGTGCAGATGATTTTTTGACTAAGCCAGTAGACGAAACCGCACTGTCTGCAAGAATTAAGTCTCTTACACGATTAAAGATGATAATAGATGAATTGCGTTTTTTAGGAGAGAAGGTCAATGCTGGGATTGGTGAGATAGCTAGGACCAATATTATTGGTTATTCTAATCAAATTTTTGACGCTAGCATACTTATTGTAGATGAGGATACTTTTCAGGTGGGGCATGTGTATAATGTACTTAAACAACGCTTTAGATTGATTAAAGTATCAAATAACCCAACTGAAGCATTGAAGGTTGGTATTGAAGATAATTACGATCTAATTATTTCAGACATGCAGTTCTCAGAAACTGATGGTCTACGTTTATGCTCTGAGTTTCGTAGTAAGGTGAAAACTCGTTATACACCTATTATGATTTTTTCCAAGCATTATAATAAAAACAATTTAGTGAAAGCCTTGGATGTTGGTGCTAATGATTACTTAACAATACCATTGGATGAAAATGAGCTAATAGCAAGAGTTGACTTACAAGTAAAGCGCAAGAGGTACCAAGATGATTTGAGAATGAGTTTATTCAATAATGTAGAAATGTCTGTAAAGGACCCACTAACTAACTGCTATAACAGAAGATATTTTGATACTCTCTTAAAGAACATTGTTAAGAGCTCTTTAGAGAATGGCAAAAGACTATCTCTTATGATGCTTGATATAGACTATTTTAAGGCAGTGAATGACGATTTTGGGCATAGTGCTGGTGATGAGCTTTTGAAACAAATACAGAAAAGAATTTCTAAAAACATTAGAATAGCAGATTTTTTAGCTAGGTTTGGTGGTGAGGAATTTGTTGTTGTAATGCCTGGTGCTGATGTATCGGATGCATATGTTATTGCAGAGGAGATACGTAAAGCTATTGCTACAAAACCTTTTCTGCTTTTAGATGAAAATATAACTCATAATGTAACTGTGAGTATTGGAGTTACAGAAATGCAGAAATCTGACTTTGATAATGTTAAAAAATTTATAACACGTGCTGATAGCCATTTATACAAAGCAAAAAATAGTGGCAGAAATAGAGTGATTACTGATTAATTACTAAATTAACTATGACTAGAGCAGCATGGGCTATAGGTAGTGTCACTATTGCAGTTTTAGTCTGCTAATACCAATGTCACTGAGCAGCCCGTTCTATCACTTTAGTACCTCTTCTTCCTGCTATTCTAGTGTTAAGGATACAGTCTAACTTTTTAGGATTTTTTTATAATCAAATCAATTTTCTATTGTTGTCCTAATAAAGAAGTTAATAAAACTCATTAAGTGGTTTTTAATCTATATTTTTGTGGCTGAAGAAATCTGAATGCCTATATATCTACTTGTATAGTAAGAATTGATGTCATTGATTACATAAATTCCATCTGTTATATATAATCTTTTAAATATAAAAGTAATGAATGAATATGATATTGCAGTCATAGGTGCTGGACCTGGAGGCTACATAGCAGCAATCAGAGCAGTACAGCTTGGTTTTAAAACTGCAATTGTTGAAAAAGAAAAGAAGTTAGGTGGGATATGCTTAAATTATGGGTGTATACCTACAAAATCTCTACTTAGGGTGTCTGAAGTATATAAACTCATAAAAAGATCGAAAGAGTTTGGCATAAAAGTAGAAGATGTGAGTTTTGACATACAATCAATAGTGAAACATTCAGAAAGTATTGTTGATAAATTGTCAAATAGTGTTGCTTCCTTAATAAGGAAAAAGAATATCAAAGTTTATCGTGGTTTTGGTAAACTTGCAGGTAATCTCACTATAAAAGTTTCTAGTGGAGAGGAAGAGCAAGAAATTTCTTCTAAGCATATTGTCTTAGCAACAGGTGTAAGAGCACGAACTTTGCCTGGAATAGAAATAGATGGGGACTTAATATGGAGTGCACAGCATGCTATATCTCCAGATAAATTACCAGAATCATTATTAATCATAGGATCCGGCGCAATTGGAATAGAATTTGCAAGCTTTTATAATACCTTAGGAGTTAATGTTTCAATTATAGAGATAAGAGACACTATTTTGCCTTTGGAAGATAAGGATATTTCAAGTTTAGCACAAAAAGTATTCATAAGACAGGGGATAAAGATATATACGAATAGTAGTGTAAGGACTATAACTAAGAGTAAAGGCTATGTTAAAGTGCAACTAAGTAGTGGTGAAGATAAAGAATTTGATAGAGTGATTGTTGCAATTGGCATTCAAGCAAATACTAGAAATATAGGTTTGGAAAATACAAAAATTAAATTAAGTTCTTCTGGCTTTATTAAAACAAATGAATGTTATGAAACGTGTGAACCAAATATATATGCAATAGGTGATGTAGCTGGTCCGCCATGTTTAGCACATAAAGCAAGCCATGAAGCTGTGATTTGTATCGAAAAGATTGCTGGTAAAAACGTTCATCTCTTGAAGAGAGAGTGCATACCGAATTGCACTTACTCTCACCCGCAAATAGCTAGTGTTGGTCTGACTGAAGAACAAGCAGTCAAAAATGGATATGATGTGAAAATAGGAAAATTTCATTCCAATTTTAATGGCAAGTCTATTGCTCTTGGTGAGACTGAAGGGTTAGTGAAAACGGTGATAGATAAAAAAACAGGCGAACTTCTTGGTGCTCACCTCTTAGGAGCGGAAGTAACAGAGTTAATTAGCAATTTTGTTCTTGCAAAGCAGATAGAGGCAACGGATATTGATATAAAGTCTACAGTCTTCCCTCACCCAACTATTTCAGAGATGATATATGACTCAGTACTTGCTGCAGATAATGAATCGTTAAATAATTGAGCTAACGTTTCTCATTGTTCCCAGCTAACTTTTGAGTACTAGTGTTGTGCTCTTACCACTTTTCTTCAATTTTCAACTGCTACTTTCAATCAAGCTTTTTTGGATTAAGACTTTTTGAGCTTCCCATTTTATTTCGTTTCTCTTACTCAGATAGATCTGACTAGGATTGAAGATTTCATTAAGTTTTTGATAATTCTGTGGATCTACTTCATCTCATTCATGTTTATCTTAAAGATTATTTTTCTTGTTAAGTTTTTACGTTATTGTAAGATGCTCTTGACTCTAAGCTAGAGGGTTCATAAAATTTTGAATGCAAATTATTAAATAATAATCAACAATCTAGTATCAAGTTATTATACATGACTATTATCTTAGCAACAGGAGGAACAGGTGGGCATATTTTCCCAGCTATAACATTAGCAAAAGCGATAAAATCTAAAGGGTATAGTTGTATACTATTCACTAATGGTGAAGTAAGTAAAAATATTGGTGTAAATAGCTATACTATTCCATTATGTAAACCAAGCAACAATAAGTTTAAATTTTTTCTTTTGTTAATATACAGCTTTATATTAACAACATATCAAATGAAAAAATTGAAGCCAAGGCTAGTTGTTGGTTTTGGTGGTTATGCTTCTTTTCCAACTCTTCTTGCAGCAAGAATTCTTTCTATACCAATAATTTTACATGAACAAAATGCAGTTTTGGGTAGAGCAAATAGATTTTTTCTCAACAGCGCAAAGTTGATTGCAATTAGCTTCCCGGAAACTAAATACGTAGAAAGTGATAAATGTATTTTTGCTGGAAGTTTTATTTATATGAAGGCAAAGAGCTATTCTTGCATTCTCCCTAAAGGGAATTTGAATGTATTGATAATAGCAGCTAGTCAGGGTTCAGGTTTTTTTGATGATGTAGTAAGTGATGTAATCTGTGATCTTCCTATTAAAATAAAAGAAAAGCTTAGAATAACACAGCAATGCAGAAGAAAAAATATCGATAATGTTAGAAATCTGTATAAAAGTGAAAAGTTCAGTAGTGAATTGAGTGAGTTTTTTGATGATATAGAAAGTAGGTTGTCAAATGCTCATTTAGTAATTAGCAGAGCAGGTGCAACCTCAATAGCAGAAATAACTCTTGCTGAGCGTCCTGCCATATATATTCCTTATCCTCACTCAAAAGATGGTCATCAATTTTACAACGCAAAACACATTGAGAGTTTTGGGGCAGCTGTAATAGTTGAGCAAAATAATGAAACGAAAAGAAACCTTAAAAAGTCACTGATTGACTTATTAGAAAATCCCCAAAAATTGGGTGATATGGCTAATAATACTAAAAAAACGATGATAAAAAGTGGAATTGATGAATTTATTAAGATAATAGTCTAAAAGTTTGACCATCAAGTACGACTAGCTACCCTTTCTTCAAAGGTATCCCATAGTTTTTTTTCTAATGATGTATTGTATAGCTTATTAATGTGAGATACACCTGTAGGTGAGGTTGTGTTGATTTCAATGAGAAAATTGTCTATGATATCTATGCCTACAAATATTAGCCCTCTTTTTTTTAGTTCAGGACCAATTTTACTACAAATTTCGTTATCTCTGTTACTCATTTCAATAGGCACAAAACTTGCTCCGAGCCGAAGATTTGTTCTGATTTCTTCACTAACTCTTGGAACTCGTTTCATTGCTCCGACTGGTTGACCATCTAGTAATAATGTCCTTTTGTCTTTATCTATATTTTTGCAAAATGCTTGTGCAACTATAGGACATTCATACTTTGAAATTAATAGTTCTGCTACTACTTGAATGTTGCTTCCATCCCTTACTCTTATTACGTCATTTCCTCCATAGCTATACAATGGCTTCAGGATAATACTTCTATCATGGTCATGATAAAAATCCATAATCATCGATATATTTTCAGTAATTAAAGTAGGTAAAGTTAGCTCTGGAAATAATGAAGTAGCTAATTTTTCAGGACAATTTCTTATCTCTGTTGGATTGTTTATTACTAAGGCACTAGTCTTTTCTAAGATA
Organism: Wolbachia endosymbiont of Cruorifilaria tuberocauda; assembly: GCF_013365475.1. Classification (GTDB taxonomy): domain Bacteria; phylum Pseudomonadota; class Alphaproteobacteria; order Rickettsiales; family Anaplasmataceae; genus Wolbachia. Next base: position 605,497 of record NZ_CP046579.1, on the reverse strand, counting down.
TAGGTAGTTGTAATGTAACGCATATTAAAAGGTGGATCTTGTCTAATAAATATAATTTCTACTTCATTCAAGTTAATTGTTGTATCTATTTTAGAAATAAAGCCATGATCATCAGTGTTAACTTTCTGGGCAAGAGCAATTGGTTGATTTGATTTTAGTGCTAAATTGTTAGGAAAATAGATAAAAATCTCGTGCTTCCTTCTTTGGGCTTCTTTTATTAACACAAATGTAGTATCAGTTTCAAAATTTATGTTTTCATCCATTTGAAAAGCAACTCTCATTTATATTATATCCACATTTAAAACAAAATTACTGTTTTAGAACTAAATTTCTATTATCGTCGTAACTTGCTATGTCTATGACGTACATAACTTACAACTTGCTTTACTCCCTTAACTTTTCTTGCGATTGCTATTACAGCTTTTAGTTCTGCTTTATTTTGAGCTATACCCATCAAATAGACAGCTCCATCAGCTGTATTAATGCTGTAATTAATTGATTTGATATTCCTTTTCCCTAAAAGCCTTGTTCTTATTTCTGCTGTTATCATACTATCTATAATAGAGTCTAGCATGGAAATTGTTTGAATTGGTATTACCCTTATTTCGTTTATTACCTCTTTAACTTCTTTTTCCTGCCAAGCTATTTTTTCTGCTGTGAGTTGTTTTTCTGGTGTGTCAACATTTCCAATGAGTAATACTCTCCCTTCGCTTACTTTGACTTTTATGGATGGGAATAATCCGTGTTTTAAGAGACTTTTATTGATTCTTATTATCATAGTTGTATCGTCAACAATATTCCCCAATGATCTATCTTGCATTGCTACTGCTGTTGCTGTTGTAGCAACTACACCACTTATTATAAGAGTTGTACACCCGCTCTGGGTTATCAAAAAAGCTGCAAGTAAAAAATTTACTATTAGTTTCATTATTGATTTCCAGGGTTTAGGGCTTTCGTTAAAAGATATTAATAAGCTTTTTTGATTGTGTAAATACTGTAAATAGTGCAGCTTTAGGTCTTGAGTATTTCAATGTAATACTTATAATGACAATCTAGGCTTGCTTAAGCAGGTTAATAAGTGTGGTACTAGTGTTAAATTAATTGCTTCACTCTAACTAAGTTGATTTCTATTATTTAAGTAACAGTGGTAGTTCATTTTCTAATCCTAAAAATTTACGGATATGACGGAATTGGTAAACGTGCCAGGTTTAGGTCCTGGTGAGCTCTTGTTCATGGGGGTTCGAGTCCCCCTATCCGTACTAATATAGCTTAAGTTCATAGAAAAATCTTTAGTCACGAATACACTTTGTTTGTTAAAAAACTGTTCTTAATGATTGTATTTAGCTTAAATTCTGGTAAAATAACTTTATTAAGATACGTATTAGAATACTTATAATGAATTATAATGTCTGGTGATATACCTCAAAGCATTGTTAAAATAGGTGGGTCAAGTAGTATATATACATATAAAGAACTTGGTGTGGATAAGCTTGAGCACAGGTATGAAATTTCAGTTAGTAGTGATTATATAAAGCAGAAGATAGGTTCTAGGTTACAAGAAATAGCGAAAAATGCAAAATTGCCTGGATTCCGATCTGGAAAGATGCCATATAGTCTTGTCGTTACGAATTATAAAAGCGAGGCTTTGGAGTATGTAGTAAATAATATGATTGACTATTGCTCTGTCGATTTAATGAAAAAAATTGGGGTTAAATCTCATGTTTGTCCCAAAATCGATATTGTATCATTACCAAATCTGAGTAAAAAGTATGAAGAAGGTAATTTTGTATATAGGCTATCTTTCGAGTTAATGTCAGAAGTCCCAGTAATAGATCTTGGCAAAATAAACTTGAAGAAGATAGAAACAAAAATCGAAGAGGAAGATATAAAAGATTTTATTGAATCTATAAGAATAAAATTTCCTGATTTCATCTCTGTTGATGATGCTTCTTATCAAGCAAAAAGTGGAGATAAACTAACGATTGATTTTAAAGGTCGGATTAGAAATAAGCTTTTTCGAGGTGGAAGTAATAAAAATTTTAAAGTTACTTTAGGCTCTGGGACATTTATTAATGGTTTCGATGATCAATTAATTGGTATGAAAAAAGGAGAGGCAAAGAGCTTTAAGTTGAAATTTCCTGAAGATTACCAAGCAATTTCACTTGCAGGACAGGAAGCTGATTTTTCTGTTCTAGTTAATGATATTCAAGTTGTACAAGGTTTTAGAAGTGATGATGAAATAGCTAAAAAAATGGGATTTGAAGATTATTCATTGCTAAGAAATTATGCTAAAAAAATAGTCGGTGATCAGTGTGAAGAAATGGGAGGTCTATTGATTAAGAAGGAACTGTTTGATTACTTGGATACTAGTTATAATTTTGATTTACCTATGGACATAGTAAAACAGGAACAGCAAAGAGTAGCAATGGAATTAAATTATAAAGGTAACTCTTATAAAGAAGCTGAAAGGCGTGTGAAACTTGCAGTATTATTTATAAAATTTAGTACAGAAAATAAAATATCATTAACTCAAGATGACATTTTAAGTGTTATAAACCAGTATGTCAAAAAAAATATGCCATTTGATAAGGTAGTGAGGTATTTTAAGTCAAGTAAGCAGTTTCAAAAGTTAGTTGAGGGACAAGCTCTTGAGCATAAAGTTACAGATTATATACTAAAGAAAGTTAATAAGAAAGAGCAAATTGTCTCTGTGAAGGAGTTAAAGAAGTTATTTGATGATATTTAGCGAGAAGAGATGACTCTTATACCAATTGTAATTGAGCAAACTAGTCGTGGTGAACGTGCTTATGATATATATTCGAGGTTAGTAAAGGAAAGAATAATTTTCGTGACTGGTCCTATTGAAGATAGCATGGCTAGTGTAGTAGTAGCACAGCTTTTATTTCTTGAATCAGAGAATCCTGATAAGGATATTTATATGTATATAAATTCACCAGGTGGTATTGTAACTGCTGGTCTTTCTATCTATGATACAATGCAATATATAAAGCCAGATGTTTCAACTCTATGTATAGGACAAGCTGCATCCATGGGTTCTTTACTACTTGCAGCTGGAACAAAAGGTAAACGTTATTCTTTACCTCATTCAAGAATCATGATACATCAGCCATCTGGCGGTTATCAAGGTCAGGCAACTGATATAGAGATACATGCTAATGAAATTTTGCGAGTTAAGAAAAAGCTAAATCAGATCTATGAGAAACATACGGGAAATTCACTGAAGAAGATTGAAAAAATGATGGAGAGGGATAAGTTCATGGACTCTGAAGAAGCTAAGAAAATCGGCTTGGTTGATAGAGTAATGGCTGAGCGTGAAGATGTTAAGGTTAAGTAGAAGGTGAATTAATGAATAACAATGATGGACACCGTTGTTCTTTCTGCAATAAAGCCCAAAATGAAGTGGATAAATTAATAACTAATTCTTCAGATGGGTTAAAAGTGTTTATTTGCAATGAATGTATAGAGTTATCCCATAGGGCAATAAATCAAAAGAAAAGTGGACCTTTTAACTCAGATTATATATCAGATGTGAAGTTATTATTAAAAAAGCCTGAAGACATAAAGAATTTTCTCAGCAAACATGTTGTGGGTCAAGAACATGCGCAACATGTTTTATCTGTGGCTATGTATAACCATTGTCAATCTATGGCGCAGATTCACTCTATAAGTGAAGTTGAGATTGAAAAGTCTAATGTAATGCTTATTGGTCCTACTGGTTCTGGTAAAACCTTGCTAGCTAAAACACTTGCTAAAGTTTCAGATGTGCCATTTGCTATGGCTGATGCGACAACTTTAACAGAAGCAGGTTATGTAGGTGATGATGTGGAAAGCGTGTTGTCACGTTTATTGCAAGCTGCAAATTATGATGTTGCAAAAGCACAGCGTGGTATAGTGTTTATAGATGAAATAGATAAGATCACTAGAAAGTCTGAGAGCACTTCAATAACGCGAGATGTTTCTGGTGAAGGGGTGCAGCAGGCACTTCTTAAAATTATGGAGGGCACGGTTGCTTATGTGCCACCGCATGGTGGACGTAAACATCCACAACAAGAACTTATACAAGTAGATACTAATAATATATTATTTATCTGCGGGGGAGCTTTTGAGGGTCTAGATAAGATCATTGAAGCAAGAAAAAGAGGAACATCAGTTGGCTTTGGAGCTGACATAAGTCAGTCTAGAGAGCAAAGAAAAAAGAATGTTTTACATGATGTTCAGCCCGAAGATTTAATCAAATTTGGTTTAATACCAGAGTTTGTAGGTCGAGTTCAGGTAACTGCTGTTTTAGATGAGTTAGATCATGAGGATCTAGTGCATGTATTAATAGAGCCAAGAAACGCACTAATAAAACAATATAAGGCATTGCTTGCGTTCAGCAAGGTGAACCTTGAGTTTACAGATGAAGCGATATCAGCTATTGCTGAAAAAGCTATGAGTTATAAAACAGGTGCAAGAATGTTACGTGCTATTTTAGAGTCACTTTTGCTAGATGTTATGTATACAGCTGGAAATGGAGGTCTTGAAGGTAGTACAATAGTTGTCACTAAGGAAATGGTAGAACTGGGAAAAGTAGTGATTAATCGCAGTGAGAAAGGTACTGTTATAACAGTTAATGATTAATTTGGAGCATATGTATGAGCGTTGAGTGTGCTATGGATTCTAGTTTTGTTACGTTACCAGTGTTACCTTTAAGGGATGTAGTAATTTTTCCAAGCATGGTTGTTCCTTTATTTATAGGTAGGGAAAAATCTATCAATGCATTAGAGTGTGCAATTGATAATAGTAATCGTCAAAATGAGATTTTTCTTGTAACACAACGAGATGGTTCTATTGACAACCCCGAACCACAAGACCTTTATGAGGTAGGTGTACTAGCAAATATTGTACAATCGTTAATAAAACTACCCGATAATGCAGTAAAGGTTGTAGTTCAAGGAGTAAACAGAGGGAGAGTTTTAGAGTATATTAGCTCCCATACTTTATTACAGGCTAAGGTAGAGTTAGGTAGTTATTATGAGTGTGAGGAAGGTGAGGATAATGTTGATCTAGAGGCTTTAAGGCGATCTGTTATAAGCGCATTTGATAGTTGGTGTAAGCTAAATAAGAAAAACCACCCTGAAGTTGTTGTTAACCCTATTGAACAAATCAAAAAGCTTGATCAGCTTGTAGATACAATAGTTTCGTGTTTGAGTGTAAAAGCATCCGATAAGCAAAGCATACTTGAAACTTACGGTCCAATAGAGCGTTTAAGAAAAACTTTCACTTTTATTGAAAGAGAAATAAGCATCCTGGATGCGCAAAACCGTTTGTGTAAAACGATCAAGTCTCAAGTTGAGAGCACTCAGAAAGCCTACTATCTTAATGAACAATTGAAGGCGATTCAAAAAGAATTGGGTGAATTTGAGAATGGAGAAGAAGGAAATTCAGTAAATGAATTTGAGAAAAAGATAGATGAAACAAAGCTTTCTCAGGAGGCAAAGGAGAAAGCTCTAGCTGAATTAAAAAGATATAGGAAAATGAATCCAGTCTCTCCTGAAGCTACAGTTATATCGAATTATCTATATTGGTTACTTGATCTACCGTGGGGGAAATATAGGGATGCAAAAATTAACTTAAATATAGCTAAGAAGATATTAGATGAAAATCATTATGGCATAGAGAAGGTAAAAGACAGGATAGTAGAATTTTTAGCGGTATTAAAGAGAGTAAGAGAGATAAAAGGTCCTGTACTTTGCTTAGTTGGTCCCCCTGGTGTTGGAAAAACTTCTTTAGCAAAATCTATAGCAAGAGCAGTGGGGAGGAATTTCGTCCGTATTGCTCTTGGGGGTGTACGTGATGAATCTGAAATACGTGGCCATAGAAAAACTTATATTGGGTCAATGCCTGGTAAAATCATTCAACACATGAAAAAAGCTAATTCGTGCAATCCTCTTTTTTTACTTGATGAGATAGATAAGATGGGTTCTGATTCGCGTGATGATCCTGCGTCTGCATTGCTTGAGGTTCTAGATACAGAACACAATAAGCACTTTATGGACCATTATCTAGAAGTTGAGTTTGATCTTTCAAGTGTAATGTTTGTAGCTACGGCAAATAGCTTAAGCTTGCCATATCCTTTACGTGATAGGATGGAAATTATACAATTGTCTGGTTATACTGAAGATGAAAAGGTTAATATCGCTAGGTATTATCTGATTCCTAAATTAAGGAAAGAGCATGGTTTGCGTCAAAAGGAGTGGTGTATAACTGATGAAGCACTGTATGGGTTAATACGCTTATATACACGTGAGAGTGGTGTTCGTAGTATGGAAAGAGAGCTTGCAAAGCTTATGAGAAAAGCAGTCAAAAAAATATTAACTGATAAAAGTGAGAAAATATCTATAGGAGTTGATAACCTACAAGATTATTTGGGGGTGCGTAAATATACTTTTGGTATTGCAGAAAATAAGAATCTAGTAGGAGTAGTAACTGGTCTTGCTTACACTGAAACAGGTGGTGATATTTTAATGATAGAGTCAGTTATGATTCCTGGTAAAGGTGAAATAAAATATACAGGAAAGCTTGGGGAGGTAATGCAAGAATCTATAAAGGCTGCGTATAGTTATATTAGATCAAGTTGTTTATCTTTTGGAATAGAACCTGAAAAATTTCAAAGTAATGATATACATTTGCATATACCTGAAGGTGCTGTACCAAAGGATGGACCTTCTGCTGGTAGTGCGGTATGTACGTCTATTGTTTCTCTTATGACAGGTATACCAGTTGATAAGGGTGTTGCTATGACCGGTGAGGTAACATTACGTGGTAGAGTTTTAGCTATTGGTGGCTTGAGAGAAAAGTTACTTGCAGCCCTTAGGGGAGCAATCAAGACTGTGGTTATACCTAGCGAGAACGAAAAGGATATACAGGAAATTCCATCAAATATTAAGGAAAAGGTTAATATAGTTCTTGTTAAGAATATTGATGAGGTGATAAAGGCTGCTTTGACAAGATCTACTATCCCAATAGGAGACGATACTGACAACAGTGCATCATTCTCTTCTATAAAAAATAGAGACGATAGCTTTTCTGAGTTAGAAACACTGAAGCATTAGACCTATTATGCAACTTTAATAGTACGATGATAAGTTTAAAGTAGTTATAAAATAGAAGTAAGAACTATTTAATAAGTTGATTGATCTTTCTTACCATAAAAAGAAAATCATTTGATTATCTTTAGTCTTGACGATAAAATAATAAAAATTATGTCTAATTAGTATCGTATATTCAATTTTTATACTACATGTACATTTATGGGTTACAGCATTTCTAAGCTTTTTCTGTATAAATTTGGAACTTGATTAGAAAGCACTTAAAATAGCAAAAAATGCTAGTTCCAGAATAGGAGGATGAACTAGACTATCTGCTACTTTCTTGCTGTGTAGCAAAATCAGCAAGAATATAATTAAAGTGTGTAGGTTATATTATATGAGAAGAAAGTGAAATGATATGATAGTTATGTTATTCTATCTGTTAGGGACTTTCTGGAGTAGTTCTATAAAACCCTTTTAAGGTGAGTAAAACAGACTATATATTTAAATTTACTGCTAAAAGCAGTAATTAAGCAATTATTTGTCTTGTCATCTTATAATTTGCATGTTACTCCTAGTATACCTAGGTTTTCTTAGTTTTATATCTTTCACTATTATATGTTCATTTAATCCACTAGTAGTGGAACTTAAAAAGTACAAAATATGCACTATATTCTATAATTTTTATAATACTTACCACTACTTCCCTATATTAGTTATTACATTCGTTTTATCTATTATAATGTTCAAATTACTATGTATTAAATTCTTTACTCCCCCTCTTGATGTGAAGTAATAAATGATTTATTTTACTTACCCAGAAATCTAGGAAGATTAGTGTGGTTATTGGTCATTTTTTATAAATACCTTGTGTTTCAGTAGTCTTGTTGTCAGATATTGAACTCAAGCTTTAGATTAGTTCATCGGATATAATTACTCGAGAGAGTAGGTGATATGGAAAATTGGAGAATGTATATGCTTAAACTATCAGTATCCTTGAATGAATATATGTACATATTTTGGGTTGAGAGGTACATTTTTACCCAGTAATGGTGATTCTTGATGTATCAATGAGATACATTCTATGTATGTCTTCAAAGTAATTTGATTGTATCTAATAGATTTTTTGTATAATAAGTTTCTTATAATGGAAGATGGCTAAAAAATACTATGATGTATATAAGAGGAATAAGATGTTCAATATGCAACTAAATCTATTTAGTAACAATCAAACTGATTATAGTCAGCAAAATTTTATCATTTTATGTGAAAATAAGCATGTATACAATTTAGTAATTGATGACATATCTTGGAAGTGTCTGATTCTCTTTGGACCTAGAGGTTCTGGCAAGACTCATCTTGCTCATATTTGGCAATCGGTAAATAATGCGGTCTTTGTTAGTGAGAATAATTTTCTGAGTGAGATGAGATATAGTAATGCTTTTATTTTGGAAGATATACAAAATATTCAAGATCAAGTAATGATGTTACATTGCTTTAATTACATGAAAGAGAACAACAAAAGGTTGCTTATTACTTCTTCAGCTTCACCAAAAGGGCTTAACTTAAAGTTAAAAGATTTGAGTTCCCGTATGTTATCAACTATCAGTGTGAAAATCCCACCTGCAAGTTGGGAGTTATTGAGAATTATGTTGATAAAAAGATTTTCAGATAAACAGCTAAGAGTTGATTTGAAAGTAATCGACTATATTCTAGCAAGAGTAGAGCGTTCTTTTCATAGTGTTAACAAGATTATGGAAAAAATAGATGAATCTATGGGATCAAATATTACTATCCCATTTATTAATGCTTTGCTAAAGAATAATGATTGTTATATAAATTAAAATTTATTATTGATGTTTATAACACTATATACTACCATTTTATTACGCTAGTGCTATAAAACTAATCTATTATTATAGATACAATGAAGAAAAGAGATAGCATATTAGTAGTTTGTAAGATAATTTCTGTAAATTTGATGCTATAACTTAGGTATGGTAAGAATGAGATCAAATTTAAAGAAAAAATTAAGACGAAAGTTTTTTTTACTTATTATAATATTAGTTAACGCTTCATTTCTCTTATTTCTTTTTATAAGAGGTGCAAGTGATATTTCAGGTCAAGCTGTAGTCAAGGAAATAAATATAAGAACTAGTGATGCAAAGTAGGAAGTTACAGAATAAAAAAGAAAATCTTTATATAACATACTACATAGATGCTCTTGTGTCAGAGAGGTTTATTACGCAAAACACTTTAGAAAGTTATCGTTCAGATTTATTGCAGCTTGAAGATTTTTTATTAAAAAGTGGTATTACTTTGGTTAGTGCAAGCAAAACCAACATTAAAGATTATGTAAGTTTTTTAAACACGCAAAAGAAATATAAAAGTAGCTCTATATCAAGGAAAATATCTACTGTGAAAAATTTCTATAAGTGCCTATTTAATGATGGGATAGTAGTTTTTAATCCTGCTCCTGCTAGTGATGATGAGTTAAAAAGTCCAAAAGTTCCACGTCCTTTGCCAAAGCATTTAAGTGTTAGGAAAATGTTTTTATTAATGGATTCAGTTAGAAAATCAGTGATAGGATCAAACAAAGAGATAAGTAACAAAAGGCTGTGTGCTATTTTAGACATTCTTTATTCTTCTGGTATGCGTATCACTGAGCTGATTAATATAAAATTATGTGAGGTGTTACATTTGATAAGTAGTAATCATAAAGAATGTTTTATAATTATAAAGGGGAAAGGTGGTAAAGAAAGGCAAATCATTTTTAATGAGCAGGCACTAAAAAGCCTTAAAAATTATTTGTTAGTTCGTCATAATCTGACACCAAGAGGTAAAGAGTCTGATTGGTTGTTTCCAGGTAATAGACCCAATAAGCCGATTACAAGGCAAAGAATTGGTCAATTGATTAAGGAATTAGCGAGAAAATGCAATATTGATGAAAGCAAAATCTCCCCACATGTAGTTAGACATTCTTTTGCTACTCACTTACTAGATAGTGGAGCAGATATTGTGCTAATACAGAAAATTCTTGGTCATACTAATCTTTCTACAACACAAATATATACTCACGTTACTGATAAAAAACTGAAAGCTAAATTAGCCGATTCACACCCTATTACTAAGGTGATCAATAGTTAAATTTGTTGTTTTAAGCTTGTAGTAAGATAAACTTAAATAAATTTGTTTTAACTTATGATCTCAAGTCTTTTATTTAGTTTTTTTCTTATATTGTGGGAAGTAATTTATACTTTAGCTACCATTCCTATACTCCTTTTCCCTACACATATAGTAGCTATTTCCCTTGCTTTTTCAATAAAAGTTATATTATACATGCTTCGCTTATTATGTGGTATTAAGTATGAAATTAGAGGGATGGAAAATATTCCAAAGCAGCCTTTTATAGTAGCTTCTAAGCATCAGTCTCCGTTCGAGACATTTATTTTTATGCTCTTATTTAAGAATGCAGTTTTTATTTTAAAACGTGAACTAAGATGGATCCCATTTGTTGGTTTGTATCTCATGGCACTTGATATGATTTTTATCAACCGCTTGGATAGTATCGGTTCCATACAGAATATTATTAAGTTAGCTAGGATACGTATAAAAGAAAATAGGAGCATAATCATATTTCCTGAAGGTACAAGAACTATTGTAGGGCAAAAGGTGAAATATCGTTCAGGTGTAGCTGCTTTATATAGTATATTATCTATTCCTGTATTGCCAGTTGCTTTAAATACTGGTTTTTTTTGGCCAAAAAGCATCTTCTCCATAAGGAAGAATCCTGGGAAGGCGATAATAAAAATATTATCTCCAATATATCCTGGATTAAGCAAAGGAAAATTTTTAAAAAATTTACAAAAAACTATTGAAGGAGAAAGTAGCAAATTAATCGCAAAAAAAACTTGTATTGTAAACTAGTGGAAAATCCCATAATATAAAGGAAATACATTGTTTTATGTATATATATGGTAAATCATAAGAGCGCTAAAAAAATGATAAAAGTAGTAGCAAAACGTACTTTAATAAATAAAATGCGCAAAAATAAAACTCGCACTGCTATTAGAAAGTTGGTTGACATAATCAAATCTGGTGATAAAGAAAATATCATTTTAGCATTTCGAAATGCTGAATCTCATTTGCATAAGTGTGTAAATAAAGGCCTTCTTCATAAGAATACTGCTGCACGTAAAATAAGTCGCTTGAATGCAAAAGTAAAGGCATTGATGACTGTTTAAGCATGATTAATTTATAGTTAACTAGGTTATGTATACTTTATTAGTATATCTCTACTTGTATAAAACTTTAGTAGTGGTGAGGTCATGAGCAAAAAAGCTTTATTAGAATTAGAAAATGGACTGAAGGTTGAATTACCAATATTGAGTGCAACAATGGGACCTCTTGACAAAGACAAGAGCACTCTTTTTATAAAAGCTTTAGATAAGAATATTTACTCTTCACGCTGACCATGAGCAAAGTGCTTCTACAACAGCTGTAAGATTAGTGGATCTACCCTGTGGTCCCTCAATTTATTAGCTAGTCTATCTGCAGGGAGTTGCTACCTTATGGGGACAGCTCATGGTGAAGCAGCTAATAGAGCAGCTACAAGTATGTTAGAGGAGATAAGGCAAAGTGGTGATGTAGATAAATTTATTAAAAAAGTAAGGGACAATAAAGAAAAGTTTAGATTGGTAGGATTTGGGTATCGTATTTATAAAAATTATAATCCACGTGCACGTATTAATGTGCTGCTTCTAAGCAAGAAGGCCTACAGTTCATCTATGTACTTTCTTATCTTAGTTGCAATCTTATCAGATTGACTTTCATTTGAGTTTAAATCAGCTACAAAGTGTGCAATATATTTCCCCCCAGGACCAATAAGGTATATTACCGAAGAATGGTTAATTTCCCCTTCTCCCACACCTTTGCTGGTATATACTTTATAGCCTGCAATTACTTCATCTATTTTTTCTCTTTCACCAGTTAACATTTGTATTCTATGATCAAATTGTTGATGAAATTCTTTAAGTTTTTCTATGTTATCACGCTCAGGGTCAATTGTTATGAAAAATGTTTGTAGCTTCTCATTAGTTTTCTCATCTAGCTTTGCAAGTATTTCTGAAATTATTCCAAGATTCATAGGACAAACCTTTTTACATGAGGAAAATCCAAAGAAGATCATCATGTACTTATCCTTAAAATCTTTACTACGTATGATTTGATTATCTTGGTTAATCAGAGCGAACTCACTTCCTATTTTAACTTCTGCATTGTTAATCCCTCCTGTTAAGGAGAATATACCTTTTTTAGTAAAAAAACAATAACTGAGGAAAGTAGCTGCTAATACTATTAGTATGATAGATAATAATCTTATAAATCCTATCATTAAAATATCTTTTGATAAAATAAAATTATATCTTATTAATTAATTTGTTCAATATATTCCTTCCAAAGTGGATTGTTGATTTTATCTAACAATTTTTTATGTTCATTAACTTCTTCATCGCTTGGTGAATGTTCCCTGCAAGCTAGGTTACCTACTTTATGGTAAGTCACTATTTGATTGTTATCTTGTCTGTATTTGATATCATCAAACAAGAAAGTTTGTAATCCTCCTGTAAGCTCAACGTAGACTTTTGCAAGTAACTGAGCGTCAATTAGTGCTCCGTGTAATTCTCTTTCATCTAGCGAGATATTAAAACGCTTACATAATGCGCTTAAGGATGCTGGTGACCCTGCAAACTTTTTCCTTGCAAGTAGCAATGTATCTAATACTCTCTCCGAAGAGATTAACTCGTTATTCAATTTACTAAGCTCCATGTTAAGAAATTTTATATCAAACTCAGCATTATGAATTACTAAAATATCGCTAGATATGAAGTCGAGAAATTCAAACGCGACATCTGAAAATAATGGTTTATTCTCCAGAAATTTTTCACTAATGCCATGAATCTTAAATGAGTGGTAAGGTATATCTCTTTCTGGATTAAGATAATGATGGAATACTTTACCTGTTGGGATGCGATTGATCAATTCTATACATCCTATTTCAATGATCCTATGACCAAATTCGATGTCAAGACCAGTAGTTTCAGTATCAAGTACTATTTCTCGTAATTTACTTTCCATAATCAATTTCAAATAATGCTAGTCTTCCTTATCATTTATTATTTGACACTTATCATTATTATAGTTAATAGAAATAAGCAGCCAGCTTGGATCTGATGAATTAATATTTTTTTTGAATTCCCACATATCTTCAACTCTATTAATTGTAGATGTGCTACCTGATATGATATTTCCATTGTTGTCTTTAACAAAATTAATTTGCTCTGAGAGGAAATATACTGCAATAAACACCACATTTTTTATTAGCTTTATTTCTAAAATCTTTTGTGAAGTGATAGAAACAATTATTGATTCGTATGTTTCCTTGCGTTGTTTGATTTTTTCTGTAAAGTCACTATATAAGCCTTTATCTAAAAGAGGTTTTAATTTAGACAGATTTCCCTGATTAAAATACTTTATTATTAATTCAAAAGCCATGCTTGCACCCTCCATAAAATGTGAGATAGAGAAATTCTTGTCTTTTTGTAATATTTGTTCGTAGGCAGCTTTTATTAAATTTTTGTTGTTGCTACTAATGTAGTCTTCAATGTTTTCTGGTGATACATCTTCGTTACTTTGGCTGATATCTAGCACACTAGTCAATTTCCTTAAGTTTGGGTTTGTTAACTTTCCTAAAGAACTGTATAATCTTGAAAAAATGAATGCAGCTAATAAAGCATATATTACAAGCTCTACCATAGCAACCCAACTCCTTAGTATATAAAGTACTTAAATATTATTAATTATTAAGAACGTGTTTATTTCACGTCAATCTGAGATTTAAATTTGCTATTCATTTCAGATGAATATATTGTAGAAGAAAATGTTAAATACTTCAACTTAAATTATGGAGATGTAAGAAATGTTGCAACGCGAAATGAAAATTCATGGCCAATATATTAAAGATCTATCGTTCGAGAATCCAAATTCACCATTCCTTTTTTCAAAGGAAGCTCCAAGTATTAACGTGATGGTTAATGTTAATTCAGTGAAATTGGAAAGAGCTGAATGTGAAAGAAGAAACGATAGAGAAAAGTCTTTCCATGAAGTTACCTTACATATAGAAGCAAAAGCTATGGTAGAAGGTGAAAACGTAAAGGATGGTATTGCTTTTATTTGTGAAACAAAATATTGTGGTGTTTTTTCAATAGGAAACTCTGCAAAGCTGAGTGCAGAAGGGGTAAGGCAAGCATTGTTTATTGGTGGATCTACTTTTCTTTTTCCTTTTGCGAGGGAAATAATTGCAAGGGTTACGAGCAGTGCTGGATTTCCTTCTCTTATATTAGATCCCATAGATTTTGAATCTATGTATGAGCAGAGTCAACGGCAAAGGAGTAACCTGAGTAGTGAGAACTTTAACTAATATGGCTTATCTTTACTTACCTATGTGAAATAGTCTTATATATTGCAAATTAGAGTACTTTAGTATCTTAGTAAGAAGAGTTTTGCGTTTCAGTTATATTGCAACTTAATGCTTAGTTTATAAAATAATTGACAACGTTAATTTTCTAATTTATAAGTAGGTTTTTGAGATAGTTATAGAAGTGGGGGTAGAAGTTTGATTGAAGTATCAGTTCATTATGGTGATGTAAATAGAGCTTTCCCAATATTGAAAAAAACAATTCAAAAAGAAGGAAGAGGAGTAAAAATAAAGAAGCAGTATCATGAAAAGAAATCAGAAATAAGAGCTAAAAAGAAAGCTGAAGTTAAAAAAAAAGGCGTCAGCAAGAGAGTAGAAGACAACGTTATAGTTGGTAATTTATAATAATTTATATTGGTTCTTTTATGAATATTCATGAATATCAAGCAAAAAAGGTTTTACGTAAGTTCAATGTTCCAGTATTGAGGGGTTTTGTCACTACATCTGCAGAAGAAGTAGAGACTCGAATGAGTCATCTAAAGTCTAACGTGTTTGTGGTTAAGGCTCAGATTCATGCGGGTGGAAGGGGTAAAGCTGGTGGTATAAAGCTAGCAAAGTCAGCTGAGGAAGCTCAACAGCTTGTAAAGGATATGCTTGGCAAGACCTTGGTAACTTATCAAACAGGCTCAGATGGCCAGAAAGTAAAAAAAGTGTACATTGAAGAAAGTTTAAGTATTAAGAAAGAGTATTATTTAAGTTTAGCAATTGATCTGAAATTAAGTAAGCCAGTGTTTATATTTTCTTCAGAAGGTGGTATTGACATTGAAAAAGTTGCAAAAAAATTCCCTACAAAAATTGTAAAGCTTAATATTGATCCTGCTTCTGGTTTTGCAAGTTTTGACAGTAGAAAATTAAACAGTGCTTTTAACTTTAATCAAAAGCAAATAGAAAAAATAACAAACATCGCAAAGAGCATATATAATGCATTTATTGCGACTGATGCAAGCCAAATAGAGATTAATCCATTAGCTGAAACAGATTCAGGGAATTTTGTTGCTCTTGATGCAAAAATTAATTTTGATGACAATGCTCTATACCGCCATCCAGAAATTATGGAGCTCCGCGATTATGATGAAGAAGTAAAGGAAGAGATAGAAGCTGCAAAGCATGGTTTTAGTTATATAAAAATGGGTGGTAATATTGGTTGCATGGTGAATGGTGCAGGTCTTGCTATGGCAACAATGGATATAATAAAATACTACGGAGGAGAACCTGCAAATTTTTTGGATATTGGAGGTGGAGCAAGTGAGGAAACTGTCACTAGAGCATTTAGGATTATCTTATCTGATAGAAATGTAAAAGGAATTTTAGTTAATATATTTGGTGGGATAATGCGTTGTGATGTTGTTGCAAGTGGAATTGTTGAAGCTGCAAAAGGAATGAGTATCAGAGTTCCTCTGGTGGTTAGATTATCAGGTACTAATTTTGAAGATGGTAGAAAAATCTTAGAGAATTCAGAGTTGAGTGTTATTGCTACAGATGAACTAGATGAAGCTGCACAGGGAATAGTGAAAGAGGTAAATAAAGCATGTCTATTTTAGTAAATAAAGATACAAGATTAATATGCCAGGGTTTTACTGGTGTACAGGGTACATTCCACTCAGTACAAGCGATTAGTTATGGAACGAAGGTAGTTGGTGGGGTGACCCCTGGTAAGGGTGGAAATACTCATCTTGACTTGCCAGTCTTTAATACTGTGATAGAAGCTAAAGAAAAAACTGGTGCAAATGCTACAGTAATATATGTACCTGCTAAGTTTGCTGCTGATGCAATACTTGAGGCAATAGATGCAGAGATAGAGCTAATAATTTGTATTACAGAAGGTATCCCAATACTTGATATGGTGAAAGTCAAATGTACCCTTGTAGGTTCAAAAAGTAGGTTAATTGGCCCAAATTGTCCAGGAATTATTACTCCCGAAGAATGTAAAATAGGAATTATGCCTGGTTATATTCACAAGCGTGGGCATATAGGGATTATGTCTCGTTCTGGAACTTTAACCTATGAAGCGGTAGCGCAGACAACTGCTGTTGGTCTTGGTCAGTCAACATGTGTCGGGATTGGAGGTGATCCTATTCACGGAATGACGTTTGTCGATTGTATGGAACTATTCTTAAAAGACGATAGTACTCACGGTATTGTAATTATTGGTGAGATAGGTGGGAGTGAAGAAGAGGATGTGTCAAACTTTGTAGAGGCAGAGAAAACTAAAAAGCCAGTTATTGGATTTGTAGCTGGTCAGACAGCACCTCCAGGAAGGCGTATGGGGCACGCTGGAGCTATTATCTCCTCTAGTAGTGGAAGTGCTGCTGCAAAGTTAGAGGTTATGAGAAGTGTTGGAATTGCGATTGCAGATACTCCAGCAGCAATTGGTAGAAAAGTTTTAGAAGTGATGTATCAGGTTTAAGATTTGTTATAAAAACCCTATGTTACCAGTTACAAATACATCATTTGCCCATTCAACTAGTAATTTCCCTCCTGGTGAGTTTACTGAGGTTTGCCTGGTGACTAGGTACCTACGAAGTACAGCTGCAATAAATGCTGCACAAGCTGCGCTACTACATGAAGCGGTGATACCTGTACCTCTTTCCCATACTCTTAAAGCTATTTCTCCAGATTTTTCAATCTGAACAATGCTAACATTGGTTTTCTTTGGGAAGAGAATATGATTTTCTAATTTTGGTCCCAAGCTTAGCAATGGTATTTTGTCTATATTATCAACAAAAAAGACCATATGTGGGTTGCCAATGTTTACTGCGGCTGGTTCTTTAAGCATCTCAAGTTTTATAGGCAAGTGAAGAGTGTCACACTCGATGGATAGAGGAATTTCATGCCACCTAAGAAAAGGTTTGCCCATATTTACCTTTATAAATTTGTTTCCAATCTTAAAGCACTCTAAGATACGCTTATTCACTAGCTCAATGGTAGCGTACTCAGTACTTTTTTCCGACATTATTAAGTACCCAACACAATGGGCTGCATTCCCACATGTCTCAACTTTGCTTCCGTCAGCATTATAAATATGCATGAAGCAATCAGCTATACTGGAGTTAGTTATAACTATTATTTGATCACAGCTGTTCTGATTGGCGATTTCTCTGTATCTCCATTCTAAACTATCTGTTAACCGTGAGTCTATGATAATAAAGTTATTGCCAGTACCATGCATCTTTATTACATAGGGAATTTTGCTTATTATACTACTTTTCATTATAGTAATAGTAAGGCTACATATATAAAATAGAGTTTTCTTTTCTAATTACTATGATACATTTTTATATCATAGGTATTAAGTTAATATTATGCAATAATAAGGTTTTCTTTTAACTAACTTGAGTAGAATAAGGGAGAACTTCTAGTAAGAGATTATCAATGGTCTAATTAAAATAATAAAATGTATATGCTTTGTTCATCTCCCTCTCAATAAGTTTAAAAATTATATAATATAGCCATAGCAGCATTTAAGGAATACCAGTAGCACCTGTAATACTCATTTAGTCAGGTTTATGTAATAAAGAAAAATAATAATGATAAAGATGATTTATTATACATGATTGAGATCTTTGAAAGTAGGGCTAAATTTTAGCAAAGTATTAAAACTTAAAAATCATCTATTACTGTTAGGTAGTGTACCTTAAGTAAATTATATCTAAAAACGTTTTATACTTACTTTAGTATTTATTGAGTGTATACAAGATGAAGTCCAGAATCTTCTGTTCTCTTTTTATAGAAGCATTTATAGAATTGACTAAGGTGTATCTCTGATTTTGATTGGAAGTTATGCTAATACCGGTGCTTTTAGTAAGCTAAAAGCAATTGATGTCTAATATGTTATTTATTCTATGCAAAACACTTCTGTTTATGCTAATTTAAAATTAGCCATGGGGGATGATTGGTATATTCAGTCTTTTTATTATGGCTTTCATGAAGATTTGTGATAATGATATAGGTTATTAAGTTTTAAAAGTTTTTTGAAAAATTAATAAAAATTTAAGAAAGAGTAAACGAAAAACTATTTTTCAAGCAACCTGTTTTATGATATTAAGAAAGGAATATTCAAATTAGCTCACTTGGCCACTCATCGTAAAAGAATATTTCTTCTACTGGTCTTCTTTTCTTTTCATTAACTTTAGTGCCTTCTTCTTCATAGCCAACAGCTATCACTGATGTTATATTAAAATCACTAGGTATATTGAATTTTTTTGCTATCTTGTTTCCATCAAAACCACCCACTTGATGTCCCATTAAGTTTGCAGATGCTGCCTGTAGAATAAGTGCATAATTTGCTGCACCAGTATCATGCTTAGCCCAAAAGTTTTTCCCCTTATCTAGCTTGCGAAAATTTTTAGCACTTAATGATATAATTAATACTTGTGCATTTTTCGCCCATTTCTGGTTCGACTCATCAAGGCAATTTAGTAATTTTACCCATGAATTTTGATTGCTTTGCTTATTACATATTATATACCTCCAAGGTTCATCACCAAAACATGAAGGAGAGAGACGAGCTGCCTCTATCAGCAAATTGATCTTTTCCTGATTCACTACTTTGTTTGGATCATATAAACACCCGCTGTGTCTTATTCTCATCAATGCCAATAGATCTTGTGTGTTTATCATTTTTATTTAGGTGTATAAATTAATTTATTATAACGAAATATAAGTAAAGTTTAAGTTTCAGGGTTTCATAAATACAATTAATAAATATACTTCACTTTAAAATGCATATTTCAACATAATCAAACAGCAAATCAACATCAGTTGAAATTTTTTCTTAAGACATGTCCCATTTTCATTGGACGTATACCTCTTCAGCCTTGTAACTGACTAAAATTTATAGTAGTACTTGCTAGTCTTAAATTTATCAGCAAAACAGCATTCTATTCTATGCTCTTGAACATAATTACTTAGTTGTAGTATAATCCAAAATTTTTGTGAATTCTGGCATTAGTTCCACTTCTTCTTTTGAACCACCAGTGAATATTCTGAATACTTGAATTAAAATATCTGATCATTTTGATGATATTTTAATAAAAGTCGAAATTAACCTAAAAAGGTCAATATATCATACAAGGTAAAGTTTTAAAGAAAAGAATCGACCTAGATTGTAAGTAAAGGAAATTAGAGGGAAAGTGTTTTTAAAGAAGTTTAACTACGCATATGAAGAATCAACTGAAGGCATGCAGAAATGTCCAAGAAAGCCTTTTTATCTTCTATTCAGTACGTTAATCGAATGTTCAGAAAAGCTCTATTTTTGAGAGTGTACTTACACTGAATAAGCAAGTAAATATCTTACTAATTATAATTCTTCACAGACAATTGGTAGTATCTCTTCTAGCGTTAGTTAACTGCTTATTACTCTAAATTGCTAAGTCTCTATTACTGATATTATTCCTTGAGATTTACTGTTTGTAATTTAGTGCTTAATCATTGTGATTTTTATTTGTATTGTATTCTAGTTTTTGCTAACTTTTTGAACATCATTTGTTACTCTCTGCTTTTTCAAGGTTTAAAATTTATTTTACGAATTACTATACATATAAATTACTCTAAAGTATTATTAAATTTTTTTAAACTTATCCTTACTCCTACGCTACCTTCTCTATGATCTATAGACATTAGTGGAAAATAATTATATCAGTATTGAGTGATGTTATTACTTCTATAGGTTATTGGAACCTTAATAAGAGCATCATATACACTTTCAAAAACCTTTTTCTTTTCTCCAAAGGGTACAGCCTATCAACTTTATTAAGGATTTCCTCCTTTGATTTTTTACTTTATGTCCTAAACTTCTTTTTACAATACTTCGTAATAACTTTGGATTATCTTGATTGCCAAGGTTATCAATCGGCAATTTAGTCTTCTTATATTATGGCAAATTGTAAATAATGTCATTAAGCTCTCTTGTGCCTAAATTATTTAAGAGTTTTCAAATTATCTATTCAGATACTGAGAAATTTTAACTTTTATCAATTAATGAATTAATCATAGTATAGCATAATTTTGTTAGTTAGTTGGATAAATATTATTTTTAGTTTGTTATGATTAAAATTATCAAATGAATCTCTTAGTTTGTCTCTCTTAAGAGTTGGAACTAATGCTTAAATTTAATAAATAGTTCTTTAGTGAAGAGTATTTAAGTGTTTTGGACTAGTCTACTTTTTAAGTTAGGTATGGCATTTTTATCTGGGTTAATTCCAATTATCTCTAGAGTTAAGAGTTGGTTTCTATGTAGAGATAAAAACAATAATTTTCAGTTTTTTCATTTAATTCTTAAGCTAAGGTCTGTATTTAGTATTAACAATGTCAATGTTGCAAGGCTGGAAGCTAGTTGTTTATTGAGTATTTTTTACATCTGTGGCTGCTTATTGCTGTATAGATATAGTATTAGCAAAAGTTCTAGCTATTTTTATGAGATTCCTTATAAGGAATTTAGTAAATACACTTGATGTAATATATCACTAATGATATTTTCTTTATCCTTTAAGGAACTTTATGTTACATACATAATCTGTTTTGCTTTCTTAGAAGGGAAAGTATGCAAAGTGCAATTGTATTGTATGCATTCAATACTTCTAGCTATTTGCATTACAAACTTCAAGTTTTAGATTTTCATCTTTAATGAGGTTAATAATGGAAATGATAAAAATAACTCTAACTTATTGCAGAATTTTGCTAGGTATTAATATTTCATTGCTTTTATTGCAAAATAATATAAAAACAGTTTTATATGATTTATTAATAGAATTACTATATATGACAAGGAAATGATAATGCTATGTTTTTCTTAGTGCTTCCCCTTTGTTCTCTTAAAGAGAAACAATTTCTCTTAGAGAAGTTTTTAAAAGTATTCATTTCTACAAATGAAAATTTTCTGAGAGAGCTGCAATTATTTTTCTCTACTCAAATTAGTCAGTTTGTTAGCAGGACAGTATCATTCTTCTATCAGAATAGCAAACTTTATTTATATTAAAGTTACCTGAGACTTTGATGTAAAGTTACTTGTATAAGATTTAGGTAACCTCTTGATGCTCCTTGGCATTTCAACTTTATACTTAACGTTGCGTCTTTTTGCGTAAGATATTGCCTGTTCAAGGGAATCAAACTTTAATATAATTTGTTTTTTTGTATTTTTTGAACCAACCCATCCCATCAGTGGTTCAATATAGTAAGAATCTGGATTAGTAGTTTTTAGATACCAGAAGCGTGTATTACCTAAGCCAGATTGTGTTACAGTTTTTGTTGGTTTATAAATCTTTAAAACTATTTCATCAGTATTCATAGTTTCTTTTAAATAAACTAAAATATATATCTAAATAATCCTTTGTGAAAACTTAGTTTCTTTCACCTTGTATTAATACAATATAGCATTGAATATAGCTTTTACAGAACTTTAAATTAATGTTAGATAAAGATATAAATAAAAAAAAGGGAAAAATGATTAAGCTAAAAAGTATGGAGATTTGTGGAAATAGAGATAGAGAAAATTTGATTGTTTGTTTACATGGGTGGGGATCGAGCGGTAGTAATTTTATTCATCTTGCTAAGATTATGAGCAAATCTTTACCTAGTTCATGTTTTATAGTACCGGATGCTCCGTTTAAAAGAGAAGTAGGTAACGGTTATCAGTGGTTTAGTTTAGAGAATCGCAGTGAAGAAGCATTATACAATGGAGTAGAAAATGCTACATTAATAATAAATCACTTTATTGATACAGAATTAAAAAAGTTTTCCTTAAAAGATGCACAACTCTCTTTAGTTGGATTTTCCCAAGGAGCGATGCTTGCAATAAACACAGCTCTTACTCGCTCTCAATCTTGTGCATCGGTTGTTATGTACTCCGGTAGATTCCTTTCCCCTTTAAAAGTTGCACCAAAAATCAAATCAAAACCTAATGTTTGTGTTATTCATGGAGATGCTGACAATGTAGTACCTTTTTCTTCTCTTGGTTTAGCAGTTAAAGCTCTAGAAGAAAATGATGTAAGTGTTGAGGGATATCCAATGCATGGATTAGGGCATATTATCAATGAAGAGGGAATAAAGTTAGGTGTAGAGTTTATCAAGAGAAATTTTAAGAGCTAATTTATGTACTTATTTTGCTTTGGTTATGGGTATGTAGCTAAATTTTTATCAAAAAATTTGCTAGATTTAAATTGGAAAATTGGTGGTACTTCAAGGGATAAAAACATGCAAGACATTAATCTCTTTAATTACGATAATGTAGATAAAAGTGCTTTTCATGGTGTAACACATATTTTAGTTTCTATTCCTCCAGGTGGCGATGATGTACTAGAAAGATATGGTCATTATTTTCAAGATATCAAATGGCTTGGATATTTGTCTGCAACTAATGTTTATGGTGATCATGCTGGTAATTGGGTTACAGAAGAGTCTGAAACACGGCCTGTGGAAAGCAGAGGAAAAAATCGTCTCAAAGCTGAAAAAAAATGGCTGGATAGCAAACTACCTGTACATATTTTCCGTTTATCTGGGATATACGGTCCTAGCAGAAATGTGTTAATTGATTTGAAATTTAATAAAGCAAGAAATGTACGAAAGAAGGGTCATCTTTTTTCTCGTATCCATGTTAGTGATGTATCTAATATTCTATTTTCTTCCATGCAAAATAAAAAACCTGGAGAAATATATAACTGTGCAGATGATCTACCTGCTACACAATCAGAAGTAGTAGCGTATGCAGCTAGACTACTAAACATCAGTGTTCCGAAACTAGTAGAAATTTCCTCTTTGCCAAACTATGTACAAAGTTTTTACTTAGGATCAAAAAAAGTAAGTAACTTCAAAATTAAAAAAGATCTTAATATCTCTCTGATCTATCCTAGCTACAAAATAGGGCTGAAAAAGTTACATTTTGAGGAAACGAATTACTCCCAATGAAGTAGATATACTATCCTGAGGATGTATTATCAAAGTAAGGTACTGCTGGATTTTTAGTGAAACATTATTTTGTATGAAACAGTTTTACTTAACCTGTAACTGTTTGTGTATTGCTTTTAGCACTTTATAAAAATATTCTAAGGCTTTTAGATAGGTAAAAATCTCTTATAGAGGAAGGCAGTAAAGTTGTAACATGATATCATGGTAGAAAATTAAGCACCTTTCATTTTGAAATAAGGTGTAGTAGATAGATTACAAAGAATCTTTTTTTATATCTTGTGTAAGCTTCTATTTCAGTGATATGGAATTGTATCACTGCAGGTAGATTAATGGTATTCTTTATATTACTGATTTAAAGTTTTTTTATGTTCATACATTTGCGTGTTCACAGTATTTATTCATTGCTTGAGAGTTCAGTTAAAATTGAGGAATTAATCAGACTTTGCTTACAGTATAGAATGCCAGCAGTTGCAGTCACTGATTCAGGTAACTTGTTTGGCTCGCTTGAATTTGCAGAATATGCAGCAAGTAGCGGGATACAGTTAATAGTGGGATGCAATATTATAGTTCGTCACTCAGAGCAAAATTTACCTATATTGTTACTCGCAAAAAATGAGAAGGGGTATACAAATTTAGTCACTTTAGTAAGTGAATCTTTTAGAAAGCGCAAGAACAGCAACAGTATTTCTCATGTTGATTTTACTGAATTATTAAATTTAAGTTCAGGTCTAGTAGCTTTAACTGGTGGATATGACGGAATACTAGCTCAACTCTTATTGAAGAAAGATGAAGAAACAGTAAAAAGACTATTATCAGCGTTCAATGAACATTTGTATATTGAATTACAGCGTCATGGTCTTAATAAGAATTTAGAACTTGAAGAAATCTTGATAGGATTTGCTTACCAGCACAATATACCACTCATTGCAACGAATGATGTATTTTTTCTGAATAGGTCTGACTATGAAGCTTACGAAATATTAACTTGCATATCAGATGCTGATTATATTCTAGGTGATAATAGAAAAAAACCAACCGTTGAACATTATTTTAAGTCTGTAATAGAAATGGAGGAGTTATTTAGTGATATTCCTGAGGCAATTTATAACACTTCAGTAGTAGCTAGACGATGCTCTTACATGCCGAAGAGCAGACAGCCTATTTTGCCTAAATTTTCTTGTAAAGAGAATAGAACTGAGAATGAAGAACTAAGAGAGCAAGCGATTACAGGGTTAGAATTGCGTATTGCAAATCAAACAGACATAGATCTTGATCAATACTATAGCAGGTTGAATTATGAACTGAACGTGATAACCTCGATGAATTATTCTGGATATTTTTTGATAGTTTCTGATTTTGTACGCTGGAGTAAAGCAAATGGCATTCCAGTTGGTCCAGGAAGAGGTTCTGGTGCTGGGTCAATTGTTGCCTGGGCACTGCGGATTACAGAACTTGATCCGATGAAATTTGGCCTTATCTTTGAAAGATTTTTGAATCCTGATCGTGTATCAATGCCCGATTTCGATATTGATTTTTGTCAAGAAAAGAGGGACTTAGTTATTGATTATGTTCGTAAAAAATATGGTTACGTTGCCCAAATAATCACCTTTGGAAAATTGCAAGCAAGAGCTGTACTACGTGATGTTGGCAGGGTATTACAGATGCCTTATGCTCAAGTAGATAAGATATCTAAGATGGTTCCATTTAATCCTGTAAATCCTGTAACTTTATCACAAGCAATAGAGCTTGATCAAAATCTCCAAAAAGAACGAGATAGTGATAAAGTGATTGCAAAACTCCTTGATATCTCTCTTAAACTTGAAGGAATATGTCGTCACGTTTCAACTCATGCTGCAGGAATTGTGATATGCGATCAAAAATTGGAAAATTTTGTTCCTGTTTATTATGATCCAAGTTCTACCTTGCCAATCACTCAATATAGTATGAAATATGTGGAGAAAGCTGGGCTAATAAAATTTGATTTCCTTGGACTTGGTACGCTAACGCTAATAGACCATGTGTGCCGTTTAATTAGCATTAATGGGGAAAAAATTGATATTTCTTCAATTTCTTTAAATGATTACAGAACCTATGAAATGCTCTCGAGAGGTGATGCAATTGGGGTATTTCAGCTTGAAAGTTCTGGGATGAGGGAGGCTTTAGTTAAGTTAAAGCCAGATTGTATTGAGGATATCATTGCTTTGATCTCCCTTTATCGCCCAGGGCCTATGGACAATATTTCAACTTATATTGCAAGAAAACATGGACTTGAAAACCCGGATTATATTCATCCGTTACTAGAAGTAGTATTAAAAGAAACATTTGGAGTGATAATCTATCAAGAACAGGTAATGGAAATAGCACGTGTTCTTTCTGGATATAGCCTAGCTGAAGCAGATCTGCTAAGGCGTGCTATGGGTAAGAAAATCAAGGAAGAGATGGATAAGCAACGTCAGCTTTTTATTCAAGGTGCAGCGAAAAATGGTGTTGATTATGATAGAGCAAGTTATATTTTTGACCTTGTTGCAAAATTTGCTGGTTACGGATTTAATAAATCCCATGCAGCTGCGTATGCTGTAATATCTTACCAAACAGCTTACCTTAAAGCTAACTATCCATTAGAATTTTTTACAGCATTGATGAATTTAAATATCAGTGACAGAAATAAATTAAATTTGTTTTACCATGCTGCAAAGCTTTGTGGGATTGTTGTCCTTCCACCTAACATAAATAAATCTCAAGCTCTATTCTCGATAGAGGGTAAAAATATACGCTATGGTATTGCTGCTTTGCGTAATGTTGGGTTCTCTATAGCAGAGGGAATAGTGAACAGAAATTCAAATACTTATCAAAATATATGGGAATTTATCAAAAATTCTAGGAGTTTAATAAATAAAAGAGCACTAGAGAGTTTAATTAAGGCTGGAGTGTTTGATAATATACATCAAAACAGAAAACAGTTATATGAATCAATGGACAAATTGATTTACTTTGCGAATAAAAATAGGCAGGATAAGGAATCGAACCAGACTGTTTTGTTTGATAGTCTTGATGTTTTAAAGCCTAAACTTGAAGATGTGAAGGATTTTAGTGAGGATAAGAGATTAGAATACGAGTTATTTTCATTAGGATTTTACTTAACCAATCATCCACTTGAAAGATTTAAGACTCTCTTAAAAAAATTAAACATTGGGTTTATTGGAGAGAGTAGAGCAATGAAAACTGCTGGTGTAGTATTAAGTGTACGTATAAGAACCTCAGAGCACGGAAGATTTATCATACTCACACTTTCTGATCCATATAATGTTTCTGAAATAGCATTTTACAAAAATGAAATAATAGAGAAGAAGAGGAATCTATTTTCACCAGGTACGTTTGTTATAATTGATCTTGAAATTTCAGAAAATATGACAAGATTGGTGGGAAGTGATATATATGAATTCACAGAAAGAATTACTTCTATAATTAAAGGGTTAGTCTTAACTGGGAGTGCAGATTCACGAAAAGTTGCTATAGAATTAAATTCAGTATTAAAAGATGGTGGTATAGCGAAAGTAATGTTAGAGCTCTCTTTTGAGAAGAGTAAGGTAAGTATTTTGTTACCGAACACGTATTCAATTACTCCTCAGGTTATTTATGAGATATCTAATTTAAGTTGGGTTAAAGACATGGAGATTAACACAAATAGCTTGCTTATATGAAAAGGTTCTATATAATGAAATATTTAATCCGTACTTAGGGGAGATATAGTGAGTCTTTACGAGTTTACTTTTATAGTGCAGCAGAGTTTATTACAGCAAGAAGTAGAAGAAATGGTTCAAGAATTATCTCTCTTATTTAGGAGTATTAAGAATGATATTATTTTTCAAAAAGTCAAAGGCTTTCTGGAAAAAAACAAGCTTGCGGAGCAAGAACTAGAAGTAAGCTCTAAAGCTGTTCAAGAGAGTTTAGTTGATTATTCTAATTTCTTGGAAAATTTTTCAAAAATTTTATGGATTGAGCTGAAGGAAGATCTTTCAAATTTAAAAGAAATCAAATTGAGAATTGGTAAGGAATTGAAAAGTGAATTAAAAGGTTTGGGGACAACACAGGGTTTTATAAAACTTTTAGAGGGTAATAAGCAAATTTCTAAGAGCTCATTCATTCATAACGTAGTAAGTGTTTTAAAAAAAAACATCTCAGATAGTTTAGCAAAGATTTTTCAAGATACTTTGAAGGATCATGAAATAGTAAACTTAGATCAGTTGAATGAAACGTTGAAAGTGCTTTTAGAAAATATTGAAGCTTCTGGGTTGGTAAAATATGAATATTGGGGGTTACTAGACTTCGCATATCCAATAAACAAAATGAAAAGTGGTCATTACTGTATGATGTGTATAGGTTCTACTTCAAGTATTATGAAAGAATTTGTACGTAGAGTAAAGCTTAATGAGAATATTATTCGCCACCTATCTATACAAGTTGACAAATTTTTTGAAGGTAAATCTTATATGATGAATAGGCAAATTGAGGAGCAAAGTTTCTAATGGTAAAGAAACGGAATAATTTTAACGATTCCTATGTGCCTGCGAATAATAGAGCTGGGTTTAGGCGTCCTAAAATTTGTCCTCTTGCTGCATCTAAGGATGAAGATATAGATTATAAGAATACTGATTTGTTATCTAAGTTTACCTCTGACTATGGTAGGATATTACCTAGAAGGCTAACAAATGTGTCTGCAAGAAAGCAAAGGAAATTGCGGTTAGCAATTATAAGAGCACGTTTTTTAGCCCTTGTTCCATATTGTACTAGAAAAATTTAGGTGATTTATGTTGGTGATTTTAAAGGAAGAAATAAGAACTCTAGGTAAGTTAGGTGAGGTTGTGAAAGTGAAGCCTGGTTATGCACGTAATTTTCTTTTTCCACAAAAGAAGGCAGTCAGAGCTACTAAGGAGAACATAGCAAAACTGGAAGAGCAACGTTCCTTTTTAGAAAGTGAAAATATGAGAAAGTTAAGTTTAGCAAAAGAGCTAGCAGCGTCTCTTGCAGATGAGTTTGTAGTATTAGTGAAGCAAGCTTCTGAAGATGGCAAGATTTTTGGATCTGTAACTACTAAGGAAATTGCAAAGTCTTTGTTGAAAGTTCATGAAATTGATCATCGCAAGATATCTTTTAATGGGCTAAAAGTAAAAAATTTAGGTGAATATCAAGTTAATATAGAACTTCATAGCAAGATAGTTATACCAATTACTGTGTATGTTGTTAGGTCAGAAATGGATGCATATGAGTTGAGACAGGCAAAATTGCGAAGACAAAAGCTCCAACAGCAAGAAGAGCATGGACAGGACTTAAGCAAGGAGGGAACTAGTGATAAGGTTAATCATAAGTGAATTTCTGATTTTGTTTGCATGAATGTTTTTATAGCTAAATTGATATTACCAAGTGCTTAACACCCGAATAAAATTTGAGGTTTTTTTTCAATGATTCCTCGTTATAGTCGCAAAGAAATGTCTTCTATCTGGAAGGAAAGCAATAAATTTGATATATGGCTCAAAATAGAAAGATTAGCCTGTGAGGCTCAAGCGAAGTTAGGAGTGATCCCAAATTATGTTGCTAAAAAGCTTTCCAGCACTATTGTATTTGATACTGAACGTATCAATGAAATTGAATTCACTGTAAAGCATGACATTATAGCTTTTTTAACTTATATTGCTGAAAAAGTCGGGCTTGATGTTCGCTACCTTCATTATGGGATGACAAGTTCCGATGTATTGGATACATGTCTCGCTGTGCAGGTAAAAGAATCATGTGATCTTCTACTTGAGAATTTAAAAAATTTGCTTGCAATATTAAAAGAAAAGGCTGAGGGCTATAAAGATACTGTATGTATTGGGCGAAGTCACGGAATGCACGCAGAACCGACAACACTTGGGTTAAAATTTGCTAGGTTTTATGCAGAGTTCAAGCGAAGCTACCAAAGGTTGGTTAATGCACAAAAAGAAATCTCAACTTGTAAAATGTCAGGTGCAGTAGGGAATTTTGCAAATATTGATCCGTTTGTTGAAGAATATGTAGCAGAGAAGATGGGTCTTATACCTGAAACTGTTTCGTCTCAAGTGATTCCTCGTGATAGGCATGCTATGTTTTTTTCAGTTTTAGGTATTATTGCAAGCTCAATAGAAAATGTTGCTATTGAAATCCGTCATTTGCAAAGAACTGAAATTGCAGAAATCTCTGAGTATTTCTCCACTGGACAAAAGGGAAGTTCTGCTATGCCACATAAGTGCAATCCTATTTTAAGTGAAAATTTGACTGGGCTATCGCGTTTAATACGAAGTTATATATTTCCTGCATTAGAAAATGTTGCATTATGGCATGAACGTGATATTTCACATTCTTCTGTAGAGAGGTGCATTGCTCCTGATGCTTGCATAGTGATGGATTTTGCCTTAGTGCGATTAACAGATCTAATAGATAAATTAGTGATTAATAAAAAAAATGTTGAAAAAAACTTGAGCTCTTCAAAAGGTCTAATTTTCTCGCAACGTGTGTTGCTTGAGTTAGTACGTAGTGGTTTAACAAGAGAAGAAGCATATGAAATTGTTCAAAGTAACGCGATGAAGGTGAAACAAGATAATAGTGATTTTCTTTCTGAATTGAAGAAAGATGAGTCTTTGTTTAAAGTTATTGATTCTAAGAAGCTTGAGTCTTTATTTGATGTGAGTTATTATACAAAACATATAGACTATATGTATAGTAAGGTTTTTAATTAGGCTGAGTAGCTCAGATTGGTAGAGCAGGAGGATCATAATCTCTTGGCCGTGGGTTCAAATCCCTCCTCAGCCACTAGTCATATTTTACAAGTTTCTTTCTATATTTATTTTAGTGTGATATAAATTTACTATAATAGTATATATTTTAGTGTATCTACTCTTAAAAAGAGTATGTAGTTATGATTTTACTATGATATTTTTCAGGTATATCATTTAAAGACTAAATCTACTTATGAGCTATAAATGAGACTGTGATACCTTATTGTTAAGGTAAGTAGAAAATGTTAGGAGTTAGATTTAGATAATGAGCCATGATCTCAGGTGGAAATTTATCAGTTTTTCTGATAACGATTACCTGTTTTAGTAAAATTAGAAGTAGCATGTTATTTAAAAGTAAAACGTATATGGACAAGTAGAGTCTAATAATCCTTAATTACCTTATTTAAGGTAAAAAGATCAGTATGTGTTTCACCTTTAACTTAGACTTCTAGTTTTATTAGATCAGCTAGTATTTGTTACTTGTTGTTAACAAGACTATTTTTATATAAAAATAAATCATACTAGCATGTATTTTCTGTGTTTTTAACAAAACTAGGCCTGTGAAGTATCAACATGGCGATCTAAATTCACTGAGGCAAATTACCTACAAGATTTAAAAGTGGCTCATAACTAAAGTTTATTATTATTGAAATAATCAGAGAGAGTTCTGTTTTATATTATAATTTCATGCACTTAGTAAAAATGTAAGCGTATTGTTGCTTTAATATTGCGTAAGATTGCCTTGTCATAGGTGTTTATAGTTTATTTGTTCTTCACTTTAGTAGGAAAGGTTGTGCAGCAGCTAAGTCCTAAATTGCAATATCTTGTGTGAATATTGATACAGCACCTTATTCTTTGAGCTGCAGATTAAAAAAATGGGCTGTAAAGCATTAAGATTTAACATAAGCAAACTCGAGATAAGATACATCATGCCGATAATTTTAAGTGGCAAAAATACAGTGATAGTGCAAAGGAAATGGAGAGATTTTGATCAATATTATAAGAACTATACTAGCAGTTTGTTTAATCTGGAAGACTATTATTCTTCAGATCTATGCTTAGTAGTCTAACAGCTTTTGATATTTATACTTATAAATACTGAAACAGAATTTTTAAAATGGAAACTTTTAATTAGTTCTCTCATGATTTGGTTTATTCGTTAAACCCTATTCAAAAAGTTTTTATTGGTACTATTGTAGTAGATCAAATGAAAGTGAATAGTAAATTTCATTACATAGATTCAGAATTATCCCTTATTTCTATGCATATATCTTGACCAAGTGTGACTAATAAGTTAAGCATGTACTCTAACGAAAACCCTTCAATTTTTGACTTATTAATTTGAGATACTTTGGGTTGGTCAATTCCTAAGGCGGTTGCTGCTTTCTTTTGTGTTTTGTATTTTTTACTTATTAGCTGTGCAATGATTTTTATCAACTTCAGTTTTGTGCTTTTTATGTTATTCAGTTCTATCAGTATTGGATAATTTAATTGTAGATCTTGCATGACAAAAAACTTTCTTGTAGAGAATTACTTTAATCTTTCTTCTTTAAATAAAACATGCTTCCTGACTACCGGATCGTATTTTCTAAATTCCAGTTTTCTAGTGAGTTTTTTGGGATTACGCTTTTTTATATAAAAATAACCTGTTAGTTTTTTTTCACCTGTGCTTATTCTTTTGGTTGCACTACTAACTAACTTAACAAGCAAAGAAACATTTTTTTTTGCCATATTTAATATAATAGTATAATTCTTCTATAATTTTATCACACAGAACAGTAAAAGTCAACTACTTTATACCTTTTAGGTGGTATAGATCGCAAGATTCTTGACAACCTGTGGTATGTTGATAATATAGAGTTAAATTCAGAACGAAAGGCAAGTGGCAAGTAGTGGTAAAAGGTTACTGTTAATAGAAAATTCTATCTGTTCTGATGAAGTGAGAGTTGCTTTGTCAGTTAATAATAAGGTTGTAGAATTTGAACAAGAATTTAAAGAGAAAAAACAGTTAAGAGGTAATATATATGTTGCCTATGTTAAGCGTATAAAGCCTTCTTTACAGGCTGTATTTATTGAATATGGTAAAAATAAGCAAGGGTTTTTATCTTTTTCTGAAATATCTCCAGATTATTTTAACATTCCAGAAAAGGAAAAAGAAGCTCTCTTTGAGAATTACTCAAGTAGCGATTGTGTAGAGGAAAATAGTGGTACATCAGCAAATATCTCTTTAGATTCTACATCTAATAAAAATATTAATGAGTCCAGTGGTAGTTTTGTAAAGGAGGTACCTTTATATAAAAAATACAAGTTGCAGGATGTTATTACAGTTAATCAAAAAATGTTAGTTCAACTGACTAAGGAGGAACGAGGTAACAAAGGTGCCTCATTTACAACTTATATAACTTTAGTAGGTAGGTACTGTATTTTTATGCCAAATTCTATAAATAGAGGTGGGATATCTCGAAGAGTTGAAGATTCTAATATTAGAAAGCAATTAAAAGATATACTCGATTCAATAAACTTACCAAAAAAGTCAGGTTTAATAATAAGAACTGTTGGCTCAGGAAAAAGCAAAAAAGAGATTGAACAAGATTATAATTATTTATTTTCATTGTGGCAGGATATTCAAAAAAATGCTTTTTCTGCAAATATTCCATCCTTGATTTATAATGAAGCAGATTTAATTATGAGGTCCATTCGTGATCTTTGTAGCAATGATGTAGAAATTATAGTATCTGGAAAGGAGGCTTTTGAGTCAGTTAGACAATATGCTGAAAATGTGTTAAAAGGCAGTAAGTTACGTTATAGGTTGTATAGAGGGTTTATCCCAATATTTACTTACTATGGAATTGAGGATCAAGTTTCTGAGCTATATAGCAATAGAGTAAAATTACCTTCTGGAGGTTCATTAATAATAACTTTAACTGAAGCATTTGTTTCAATAGATGTAAACTCTGGGAAAATGACTGGGGAAGATAGCATAGAAGAAACGGCTTATAGAACTAATATGGAGGCAGTGCCTGAGATATCAAGGCAAGTGAATCTGAGAGGTTTATCAGGGCTAATAGTAGTTGATTTTATTGGTATGTTAAAATATCAGTATTGTAGAGCTGTTGAGTTTGCTGTCAAACAAGCATTTAGAGATGATAGGGCTAGGGTTCAGCTTAGCTACATAAACGACTTTGGTTTGATGGTATTTTCAAGGCAAAGGATTAAGCCAAGCATACAGGAAATTAACACTATAGAATGTTTTCACTGCAAGGGAGTTGGCAAAGTAAAATCAAATGAAGTAATTTCTGCATCAATATTAAGAGAGTTACAATATATTGCTAGTAAGAATCGAAGTGGATCATTTAATTTAACAGCACATGGATCAATTATTGCACATATTTTTAGTAATAAACGCGATACGGTTTCTACAATTGAAAAAGAGTTCAATATCAAATTAAATGTTAATGCTGATAATAATTTAGGTATAGATGTGTTTGTTTTAAAGCGTGGTGATGATGTCGATTCAAACGAGTGTAAGCCACTGCAAAACTCTGGTTATAAAATTGAAAGTAGACGTGATGAGAAAAATGATGATTCAAGTGAATTACAAAATAATTTTTGGTTAACTAGATGGCTTTCACGTCTTTTGAGCTCTAATAGCTAACTAGAAATCCTAAATGGGGCTTGTAATTGCCAGGTTCTATACTTATATATCCTATGTTAGATAATATTATTTATAAGGGAGTTTTATTATGGGAAGAGCAATAGGTATAGATCTTGGGACGACGAATTCTTGTGTTGCGATAATGCAGGGTAAAGACGTAAAAGTAATAGAAAATAAAGAAGGAGCAAGAACTACTCCATCTATAGTTGCATTTACTTCATCAGGTGAAAGACTAATTGGTGCTCCTGCAAAAAGGCAAGCAACTACAAATGCAAGTAATACCTTTTTTGCTACTAAGAGGTTAATAGGCCGTCAACATAGTGATGCTGAGATAAAGAATCTAAATGTGCCATATAAAGTGTTTGCAGCAAGGAATGGTGATGCATGGGTTAAAACAGATAATAGTAAAGAGTACTCTCCTAGTCAAATTGGTGCATTCATACTGCAGAATATGAAAGAAGCAGCAGAAGCTTATCTTGGAGAGGAAGTAAAAGATGCTGTAATAACAGTACCAGCATATTTTAATGACTCACAACGTCAAGCAACAAAGGATGCAGGGAAAATTGCTGGGTTGAATGTGCTTAGGATAGTTAATGAACCTACTGCTGCTGCTCTTGCTTATGGTCTTGATAAGAAACATGGACATACAATAGTGGTATATGACCTTGGTGGAGGCACATTTGATGTCTCTATACTTGAAATAGGTGATGGAGTTTTTGAGGTAAAAGCAACGAATGGAGATACCCACCTTGGTGGTGAAGACTTTGATGACACAATAGTAGATTATTTATTAGACGAGTTTAAGAAAAATAATGGTATTAGCTTAAAGAATGATCCAATGGCCATGCAAAGGATCAAAGAAGCTGCAGAAAAAGCAAAAATTGAGCTATCAAGTGCAATGGAAACTGAAATAAATCTTCCATTCATCACAGCTGATGCAAGTGGTCCAAAACACTTAAATATGAAGTTAACAAGGGCTAAGCTTGAAAGCTTAGTCAATGATTTAATTGAGAAGACTATGATCCCTTGTAAAAAAGCTCTTGAAGATGCTGGCATTTCTTCTAGTCAAATTGGCGAAGTGGTGCTTGTTGGTGGAATGACTCGTATGCCAAAAGTAATAGAAAAAGTTAAAGAGTTCTTTGGTAAGGATCCGCATAGAGGTGTAAACCCTGATGAAGTTGTAGCAGTTGGAGCTGCAATACAAGCTGGAATTGTTCAAGGTGATGTAAGGGATGTATTATTACTTGACGTAACACCACTTTCTCTTGGTATTGAAACCTTAGGAGGGGTGTTTACTCCACTTATTGAGCGTAATACTACAATCCCTACTAAAAAGTCTCAAGTGTTTTCAACTGCAGAGGATAGTCAAGCTGCTGTTACTATAAAAGTATATCAAGGTGAAAGAAAATTAGCAGTTGATAATAAGCTACTTGGCCAATTTAGTTTAGAAGGGATACCACCTGCTCCTCGCGGAATTCCTCAAATTGAAGTAACGTTCGACATAGACGCAAATGGAATAGTACATGTTTCTGCAAAAGATAAAGCTACTGGGAAGGAGCAGAAGATACGTATTCAATCTTCAGGTGGGTTATCCGATGATGAAATAAGTCGTATGGTAAGAGAGGCTGAAGAGAAGGCTCAAGAAGATGAGGAACGTAAAAAATTTATTGAAGTGAAGAATCAGGCAGATAGTTTAATCCATTCTACAGAAAAGTCTCTTAGGGAGTATGGTAATAAAGTTCTCCCAGAAGATAAATCTGCTATTGAAAATGCAATTAATGAGTTAAAGGAAGCTGGTAAATCTGATATAATCAGTGACACTAGTTTAATACAGCAAAAAATTGCTGATCTTTCTCAACTGTCTATGAAGCTTGGAGAAGTGGTATATAAAGAGTCTCAAAGGCAAAGTGAAGAAAACTCCT
The DNA here is from genome assembly GCF_013365475.1 of Wolbachia endosymbiont of Cruorifilaria tuberocauda. Lineage (GTDB taxonomy): Bacteria > Pseudomonadota > Alphaproteobacteria > Rickettsiales > Anaplasmataceae > Wolbachia. The sequence continues at coordinate 569,603 of NZ_CP046579.1, read as the reverse complement.
CCAATTCATCCATGCCTAATAGTGAAGAAGGAAAAGTAGTAGATTCTGATTACCAGGATATGGATAAAAAGGAGGAAAATAAATAGTGTTGTATTCGTTATGGTCATTTGAATAGCACTCTTTATCTAGTTTGTAAGTTCATTTTAAGTTATATAGTAATAAAGATTCTTGAGAGATAGAAGGTACCAGTTTTTTGACTATCCAGTAATTTAGTCTCCAAATAAGTTGAAAGAACTAAATAACTTTGACGTTACAAATAAAGTGCCCTAAATAAAGTTGCTAAGTGATTTTTATATTTCTGCTTAAGACTATAGCATTCCTTTACAGGTGATAATTTTTTAAGCTTTAAGCTAAAAAATTAAGATAAAGATATAAAAATATGAATTTTATTTTGACTTTTTGTGCTAATTTTGTAAAATATCAAGGTTATTGTTTAAATTAAATGGATGACAAAGGAGAATTGGGAGGCAGTAATTGGACTCGAGGTTCACGCTCGAGTTTCTTCCAAGGCAAAACTTTTTTCTAGTTCATCAGCCAAGTTTGGTGCTGAGCATAATACTCAAGTTTCTTTAATTGATGCAGCGATGCCAGGCACATTACCAGTACTGAATTACTACTCTGTAGAACAGGCAATACGAACTGGTCTTGCGCTTTCTGCAGAAATTAATAAGTGTTCCCACTTTGATCGAAAAAATTATTTCTATCCTGATTTACCGCAAGGTTATCAGATAACTCAGTTTTTTGAGCCAATAGTTAAAAACGGCAGAGTGTTTATTGACAATAATAAAAAAGGGATAAGGATTGCAAGGATTCATTTGGAGCAAGATGCAGGGAAAAGCATTCATGGAGAAAGTAAAACTTACGTTGATTTAAATCGTGCTGGGATTGCTTTAATGGAAATTGTTTCAGAACCAGACCTTAGGTCATCCATAGAAGCTGCAGAATTTATGAAAAAACTGAGGCAGATTTTACGTTATGTTGGTTCATGTGATGGGGATATGGAAAATGGTTCACTTCGTTGTGATGCAAACGTTTCTGTTCGTCTAAAAGGCAGAAGCACATTTGGCACTCGTTGTGAAATAAAAAACCTAAACTCAATACGCTATATTGTTCAAGCTATAGATTGCGAAGTACAAAGGCAAATTGAGATTTTAGAAAATGGGGGAGAAGTAATTCAAGATACTCTATTATTTGATGTTGCTTTGGGAAAAACAGAGGTGATGCGTAATAAAGAAGATACAGGTGACTATAGGTATTTTCCAGAGCCTGATTTACTGCCTGTTAAAGTAAGTCAGGACAGGATTGATCTAATTAAGTCGTCTTTACCTGAGTTGCCGGACCAAAAAAAACTTCGATATATTAATGAATTTGGTATCAACGAATGCGATGCAGATGTTATCATTTCTGATAAGGCGATTGCTGATTACTTTGAGGAGTTGATAAAAAAACACGATTCAAAGCTTGTAGTTACTTGGTTGACTGTAGAGCTTCTTGGTCGTTTGAATAAAGCTGGTATTGATATTGTACATTCACCAATTAAAGCAAATGACTTATCAAGACTCCTGGATTTTATTGTTGATGGAACTATATCTGCCAAACTTGGTAAGCATATTTTTGATATTATGTTTAAGACTGGCAAATCTGCTTCTCTTATTATAGAAGAGCATGGCTTAAGGCAAATAACTGATAAGAATCAGATATCAGAAGTTGTTGATAAAGTCGTTAATGATAACCAAGATAAAGTCCAAGAATATAAAAGCGGCAAAATAAAATTGTATAGATTTCTAATTGGTGAAGTTATGAGACTTACTAAAGGAAAGGCTAATCCTGATGTTGTAAATTCGATTTTACGTAAAAGATTAAGTAATTAGCTTTATATTAAAGGCATATCTGTAATATTTTAAAACTTATGCTCTATACATTTATGTATAGCAATGTAGACTTATTATTTTTTATCATCTATGCTGATATTTGTAAAATTACATAGCCATGAAGCATAAGCACGAGATATATTAACATGTGTGAAAAGAGAATACATAAAAATTTAATTATATTGTTGATACTAGTAGTAAAAGAGAAGTGTTTAGGTAGAGTATAATACATATTAAATAGCAGGTGCTGGTATTATATGTCAAAGATGAAAGGACAACGCTTTGCTTCACTTGATTTATTAGAAGAAAGAGATGATATAGAAAAATATTATTAAAGCACCAATATCAAGGTTAATACTAAAAGTGTATATTATTGTTATTATGTTGTTAAACATCAATCAGAGAACTTTGTGGTTTACTTATGGTGCATTCCTGTCATTAGAACTGTTTTTTATATGTTACATGGAAATTATTTGCCTTGACATCCTGTATAGCATACTCAAAATTAAGATTAATAGTGAAATTGTATATTTATATGTTTGCGGTGATTGAAACAGGTGGGAAGCAGTATTTAGTAAAAAAAGGTAGTGTAATAAAGGTAGAAAAATTAGAGGCTGAAGATGGAAAGGAAGTAGAAATTAATAAGGTAGTTTGCCTTTCTTCAGATGGCAGTTTATTTTATTCACCTAACGCTATTGTTAAAGCTAAAGTACTTGAGCAATGTAGAGGGCAAAAGCTTCTAATTTTTAAGAAGAAGAGAAGGAAAAATTATCGTAGGAAAACTGGTCATAGGCAGTATGTAACTGTTCTTTGTATTAATGAAATCAATCTTCAAGAGTCAGAGGTGAAATATGGCAACTAAGAAATCAGGTGGTAGTTCCTGTAATGGCAGGGATTCTAAAGGTCGTAGGTTGGGAATAAAAAAGAATGGAAAGGTTATTTCTGGTAATATAATTGTTCGTCAAAGGGGGACAAAGTTTCATCCTGGGAAAAATGTTGGTATTGGTAAAGATCATACGATTTTTGCTCAAGTAGAAGGATGGGTTAAGTTTAGAAAATCAGCAAATAAAAAGGCTTTTATTGATATCTTGCCTGTAGACAATTTACAAGCTTAAGTTTAAATAAGTCATGGGTCTGTAGCTCAGCTGGTTAGAGCACGCGTCTGATAAGCGTGAGGCCGGAAGTTCAATTCTTCCCAGGCCCACCAGTCTTTGCTTTAACGTTGTTTCTGTATCTTCTAGCACTTCTTCTAATTTAGAGATGAAGTTAAAATACTTTATAGATTAAAAGTAATACTACCTTTTATATCTTAAGTTTATTCATCTAGTAATTGCTAACTATATTATTTATAATAACTTTAGTTGTACTAAAAAACATGAAGCATAATTTATATAGATATTTTATAACTAGTGAATCAGTTGCAGCTGGTCACCCAGATAAGGTAGCAGATCAAATTGCAGATGCAATACTTGACGAATACCTTCTCGCTGACCCTGCCTCACGAACTGCAATAGAAACTTTAGTTACTAAGAATAATGTTATTATAGCTGGAGAAGTATTTGGACCTAATATTGAAAGTAGCAGAATTGAGGATATTGTAAGGGACACAATAAAAGATATTGGTTATGAACACGATGGCTTCCACTGGAGAAAAGTAGGAATAAATATATTTCTTCATGAGCAATCAGATGATATTGCAATTGGTGTGAATCAAGGAGCTGGCGATCAGGGTATAATGTATGGTTATGCAACAACAGAGACAGAGAGTCTTATGCCAGCACCTATTTTTTATGCACACTTAATTCTGAAAAATATCATGAATGCAGTTAGAGAAATAAAACTTGGACCAGATGCAAAATCGCAGATTACTTTGGTATATGAGAACAACATCCCTGTGCGTGCTGAGAGTATTGTTGTTTCAATACAACACCCAGAAAACTTGGATCAGATAAAAGTTAGAAGAATAATTTACCCTTATATAGTATCATCTTTACCAGAAGGGTGGATGTGTTCTGAGAAGAACCTTCTAGTCAATCCAACTGGTAGATTTGTTATTGGTGGACCAGCTAGTGATTGTGGATTAACTGGAAGAAAAATTATGGTTGATACTTATGGAGGATATGTCCCACACGGTGGAGGATCATTTTCCGGAAAAGATGCAACAAAGGTTGATAGATCTGCAGCTTATATGGCAAGATACCTTGCCAAAAATATTGTTTTTGCAGGTTTAGCTAAACGTTGTCTCGTGCAGCTTTCCTATGCAATAGGTATATCAAAGCCTACTTCATTTTATATTGATACATTTGGCACAAGTGAAGTAGACGAGAAAAAAGTTAAAGAACTTATTGAGAATAATATAGATTTGTCAACTAAAGGCATCATCAAGCATCTATCACTCACCCGCCCTATATATAAATGCACAGCCTATTATGGGCACTTTGGTAAAAGATCAGGAGAAGATGGTACATTCTCTTGGGAAGATACAAATTTGTCTGATGCTCTCCGTAAGGAATTCAACATTAGAAACAAAGAAATTTCCTTGCATTGCTAAAATTCATAATTTAATTTGATAATATTATACTTATTTAATAGTAAGTAAGGTACTAACTAGCTTTTTATAACAATAGCCCTATATTAACAGAAATTTTATTTATAAATAGGTAAAGCATATAAAGAACGAAAGAAGATTCTATGATGTGGATATAAAAAATCACAAGGTCTCATTGATAAAGCAAAAGAATACTCCAACAATGTTGAGTTGGAAAAAAGTGTGTGGATTATAGGAAATCCAAACTTTAATATCGGAAAGGGTTTAGTATATTAGTAGTAGTGCTGTACCTATGCTTTGTTAATTTTTGCAGATAAAATTTATGATACCTAAAATAATGAATAGACTGATATTATGAGTCAGTTTTGTTCAGCTTTTACCATCTTCTTCGTGTATACTACATACTATAATTCTGTTATTTGAATATTGAGTAGACCTCAGGCATGTTTTCTATATATGTTAAGCAGTTATTTATTGTGAAAGATAACACAATGCTAATAATACAGTAGCAAAAATGGCTAAGATTTTTTAGCACTGATGTAGTAAAGTATAATGATGACGTAACAAGAGTTATAAACAGTATATAATGGATCGAATAATGATGAATGAAAAACATGTAGAACATTTTTAAAAGGAGGTTTAGAGTTAAAAATGCATTTTAATGAATCTCTACCGACTCTAACATAAAACTGCTCATTCAAAACTCTGCTTCCAGTGTTTTGTGTACTTAGTAATACTGAAAGTTGCTGTTGTTAATCCTTTAAGAGGTGTAGTTTAACAATTTTTTTTACATGTAGCGATATTATTTGTAGTATCATTAATTATTCTGTTGGGATATAGGATGATCATAAATATAATTACTAACTTTTTGTGCCATGGTCCAATGGTAAACATGACTTGTGATAAGTCTTTTGTATAATCCATGTCCTATACATAGTGTTTAAGGTATGGAAAATCTCTTTTCTATTTCAATATTATTAATTTTTTTTATTTATCTTGTATCGAGTTATCTATGAAGCTATAATGGTTTTATATTTATATTCGTTTATATAAAGGCTATTACTTCTATTTGGAAAGTAGTTTTAAAAAGCTGTAGGTATGGCAGGTAATTTGATTCTTATAACGCAATTTAATATCATATGAATGCGTTTGCCTTAGAAAATACTGTTAACGAATGTTATAAAAATTATGTGAAAATAAAAGAGTAGGATGATTAGGTTATTAGAGTAGGCTTACAATTTTATAAAATTGATCAGTTTTTAAGTATCATTGATAATTTTTAGTTAATTCACATGCTTAATCTTTGTTTTTGAAGGTAATATGAAAAGTAAAGAACATGATTTTCATTTAGTAAATCCAAGTCCTTGGCCAATTTCTCTATCAGCAGCAATTCTTGTTCTTGTACTGGGATTAGTTGGTACGTTCCATAAACAAATTCCTGGAATATTTGGTTTGATTTCAGGAATCTCTGTAGTATTAGTAGTATTGTTCTATTGGTGGGCAGATGTAATAAAAGAAGCCATTTATGATCAATGCCACACTGCAGTTGTAAAACATGGGCTCAAAATTGCAATGTGTTTATTTATCCTTTCAGAAATTTTATTCTTTATAACGTTTTTTTGTTCATTCTTTAAGTCCTGGCTTGACCCTGTTTTTTTATTCGAAGCATTTTCTCCTAAAGATAGAATTAAATGGCCTCCTAGTGGAATCTTACCGCTTGACCCATGGTCATTTCCATTCATGAGTACATTAGTGTTACTGCTTTCTGGTACAACAATCACTTCCGCACATCACTTTTTGCTTGAAAGTGATAAAAGAGGTACGATTAAAATGTTATTTATAACTATATTGCTTGGAGTGTTTTTTATGATAGTGCAAGCAATAGAGTACAGTGAAGTAAATTTTTCTCTTAAGAGGGGAAGGGAAGAGTTGATCTATGCATCCAACTTTTATATGATTACGGGGTTTCACTGTGTACATGTTATAATTGGAATAATATTCTTATCAGTGTGTTTGTTTAGAGCTTGGAAAGATCAATTTACACCTCAAGATCATTTATGCCTTGAATTTGCTTCTTGGTACTGGCACTTTGTAGATATAATCTGGATATTTGTGTTTATATTTGTATATTGTTTAAGTATTCATTAAATGACTAGAATAATAGGTCTTGATCCTGGAATAAGTAAGACTGGGTGGGCTATTATTAACCTGAATGGGAAAAGTATTGAATTTTTGGCGGGTGACACCATATCAACCGATAGTAAGCTTAGCATAGGTAAACGTCTTCATATAGTTTTCAAACAATTAAAAAAAGTAATTTCTCTATATTCCCCAGATGAGGCTGCAGTAGAGAAAATTTTTGTCAATCAGAATCCAAAATCTTCGCTAACTTTAGGATATGCTAGAGGAATTATAATTTTAGTATCAGAAATGACAGAACTTATTGTTAATGAGTATGATGCAAACTATGTAAAAAAAAGTATTACCGGGAATGGCCATGCTAATAAGAGTCAGGTCATATTTATGGTAAAGCAGATGGTTGACAACTTAAATATAAAGTGTCATCATGCTGCGGATGCTCTTGCTATAGCAATTTGTCATGCTTATAAGAAAAGTTCTGATTTCATTGAATAGTTTTTTATGAGATTCAGTACTTGAGTATCGTGGTGAGTATTATTAATCTGATGGAGAAAAAAGTACGAAATGCAATAGATATAGTTAGTATTAATATTATTGATGAGTCTATGAAGCATGTAGGTCATTATTTTCATTCGTCTTTAACATTTCCTTCACATATTAAACTAATATTAGTATCTAACAGCTTTGTAGGGATGAATACTATGAAAAGACATAAGTTGATTTGTAAATTACTAAAAGATGAGATAAAACTGATACATGCGATTTCTTTTCATTTTTATACGCAAAGTGAATATAATCTGAAAAATAGATAGCAAAAGTGTGAAAGAAGAATCTTTATTAGTCAAGGCAGGAAGAAAATTTAATGATTACAGGGGTTCTATGAATCCTCCAGTTTATCATTCTTCTACTATATTATTTCCTACCTATATGGACTACCTAAATGCAGCAAACGGGAAGAGCATATATGATGTAATCAACGATGGTGTATCAAGGGATTACAGTTACAGTAATGTTGGTACTCCAACTGTTCATTATCTTTCGAATGCACTCGCTGAAATTGAGGGTAGGGGTCAGGCATTAGTCTATCCTTCTGGGTTATTTGTGCTTACCTTTGCTATTCTAACTTTTGCTGAGGCAGGTTCTCATATTCTGGTTCAAGATAATAGTTATCATCGAGTTAGGAGATTTGTTGAAAATGAGTTACCTAGAAGAGGTGTAAAAGTAACTTTTTATGATCCGAGACAGAATATAGCTAGTTTGATTCAGAGTAACACTTCATTGATAATGATTGAAACTCCAGGTTCTATGACGTTTGAAATTTCAAATATAGAACATATAGTAGAGGTTGCTAAAGAGCATAAAATTGTAACTGTTTGTGATAATTCATGGGCTACTCCCTTATTATTTAAACCTCTCAATTATGGAATTGATGTTGCTCTATATGCAGTTACAAAGTATATATCTGGTCACTCAGATTTATTAATGGGTGCTGTTATTGCTGAAGGTGAAGTTTTTAAATTACTTTATGACAGCTATAAAAATTATGGAGTAACTGTTCAGTCTTATGACTGCTATCTTGCACACAGGGGACTTAGAACATTGCATACACGTATAAAAAGGCATCAAAGTACTGCAATGAAAGTAACAAAATGGCTGGAGGGGCACCCGAAAGTCAAAAAAGTTTTGTATCCAGCGCTTTCCTCTCATCCTCAGCACAAATTATGGAAAAGTTACTTCAAAGGAGCAAGTAGCGTATTCAGTATAGTACTAGATAGAGAGTATTCATGTAAAGAGCTCAGTTATATGGTTGATAACATGAAAGTTTTTAGTATTGGTGCTTCTTGGGGAGGGTGTGATAGTTTAGTGTTACCAATAGATCGTAAATCTATGTCAAGGTCTGTAATGCACTTAGATTATGATGGTAGTTTTGTGCGAATATTCTGTGGTTTAGAGGATCCTGAAGATTTGATCTCTGATTTAGATTCTGCACTAGCTAGGTTGCCTAGTTAGCTCTTTAAAATACGAAGTAAAATATGAAGTTAAGAGAATTAGTATATGGTATTATTGATATTGCTTTTGATATTGAAATCAGAGGTGTTACATGTAACCCTAAGAAGATTAGAGAAGGCTATCTTTTTGTTTGTGTATCAAAGGGGTGTGAGAAATATGTAAGTAACACAAAAGTTTCAGCAATAATATCAAGTTATGTATGGTATAATGCTCAAATCTATATCTTTCACCCAAATCCTCTAAGTGTATACAGTAAAATAGTTAGTAGATTTTATCAGTTTAAGCATCCAAAATATGTTGCTGCTGTAACAGGTACAAATGGTAAGACTTCAGTAGTAGAATTTTGTCGCCAGATCTGGCAAAATGCTGACTATAATGCATCGTCTATTGGAACGCTTGGAACATGTATTAGTAATAAAAGGGAATTTGATTATAATAGTCTTACTACTCCAGATGCAAATGATTTCTACACATTATTGTGTGATATGAATAGTAAAAACGTAGAGCATTTAGTATTGGAAGCTTCAAGCCACGGAATTGATCAATATAGAATTCACGGACTTGATCTAACTGCTGCAGCTTTTACAAATTTCTCGCAAGACCATTTAGATTATCATCAAAATATTGGCGAATATTTTAATGCTAAGAAAAGGTTACTTTATGAAGTACTTCAAGAGGAAAAAACAGTGATTTTAAATGCAAATATGGATGAGTATTATATATTGCTTGGAATAGCCAAAAAACGTAACAATAAAGTTATAACTTATGGAGAAAAATATTCTGATATTACTTTAATAAAGCAAATACCAACACAAGATGGTCAATATCTGACAATTAGAATTGACGATAAAATTTATAACGAGTTTTTCCCGGTTTTGGGGCAATTTCAAGCATATAATTTGATGTGTGCAATTGGTATCGCCATCTCTTCTGGGTTAAACTACGAAAGAATATACATAGATAAGCTTATCTCTCCACTTGGGAGAATGGAAAGGGCAAGCCAATTTGCATTTGTGGATTATGCACATACTCCAAGTGCGCTTAAGCAAGCGCTGTTATCTTTAAAATGGCACTTCAGCAAAGAAATAACTTTAGTTTTTGGTTGTGGTGGCAATCGCGACAAGACAAAACGTGCAGAAATGGGTAAAATAGCACAAATATACGCAGAGAAAGTTATAGTTACAAATGATAATCCGCGTAACGAAGATCCTGCAGAGATTCGTCATGATATTTTGCTACATTGCCCTGATGCACTAGAAATAGAAGATAGGAAAGAGGCTATAAAAAAAGGCATAGATATCTCGCATAGCAAAGATATGGTTCTGCTAGTCGCTGGAAAAGGACACGAAAAATCTCAAGTCATGAGTAGCCAAACTCTTGAATTCAGTGATATTGATTTTATTAAAAACTACACTTTTTAACATAATGATTTTTGCAACAGAGTTACCTCTTAAACTTACTCATAAATTTTAGTGACTTCAGTATTACATACAATAATAAAAAGTCAGTCTTCCATCAGGTTATAGCTTTACTAAATTTAAAAAAGCAGCCACAATGTAATAAATAAATGTTTAAAAATTAAATTTAGTGCACAATCAGCAAACAAAGGTGTTGTTGGCAACAATACTTTGCAGGATTACAATATGGTATGACCATATGCTCTTTATTGAGCTAGTTAATATAATTAGTAGAGAATTCTGTTCTGCAAATGACGTTTACTACAACATACTTCAATTATTTGGAATTGCTGGGTTAGGTGCAATGGTAAGGCCGCTTGGTGCATCTGTGTTTGGTCATATTGGTGATAGATACGGGAGGAGAGTAGCGTTAATGATTGCTATTTTGTTAGTATCGATTCCATCTAGCCTTGTTGCTTTTATTCCAAGTTATAGTAAAATAGGTATTGCTTCCACTATATTGCTTCTTTTAATTCATGTAACACAAGGGATTGCTCTAGGAGCTGAACAAGGAGGAAGTTCTGTTTACCTAATAGAGCACTTACCTAATAAGAAAAAGCTAGGAGTATTCTGTGGAATAATAAGTTTAGGTCGCTCTATTGGTGTCCTGCTTTCTGTAGTAATAGTAATTATCTGCAAGAAGAATACTGATTTTAATACTTGGGGCTGGAGATTACCATTCACTTTTTCAGCTGTGTTAGGCTTAATTAGTACATATAGCATATATATGCTTGGAGAAACTCTAGCGTACGAAAAGAACCAAAAGCAAAAAAAATTACCAAATTTACCAATAATAGAGCTTATAAAGCACTACAAGAGAGCTCTTATACTTGCTATTTTAATATCTGTGCCAGTTAATGTTACTGTTGGATTTACCATATTTCTCCGTACTCTTGTAAAAGAGACAATATTATTTAAGATGTACGTAACAACATACATCAATGAGATTATGTTAGTTGTAACTAGTATGCTGATACCTATATTTGCAATAGCACTTGGAATGTTAGCTGATAAAATAGGTAAAGAGCGCACTGCGATCTTATTCACAGTGATTACGATAGTAATATGTTGCCCTATGCTATCTATTGCATGCCACTATGAAAGCTATCTTATAATTATGCTTAGTATAATGGTTCTTTCTGTAATAGAAAAGGGTATGAATCCTATAGGAATAGTTGCATCTGAGCTTTTCCCGACCAATGTAAGATTTAGTGGAGTGAGTTTATCACGCAACATCTCTTTTGCTTTTCATGGTGGGTTTACTCCTATGATATGCACTTGGTTCACTATAACATTTCCTAAAATAAATTTTGCAGCAGGGCTTTATATAGTTTTTTGCTTGTCAGTTAGTTTAGTAGCAATGTTACAAATAAAACCACAAGATAAAAGATATGGCTGGTAAGAATTTTGATATGGATTATATGTTAAGTTAACTCAAAGTTGCAATCATGGCGTACAATTAAGTCTTTTTAGAAGGATTATATTATTAATATTTTGAAATTGTTTTAATGTGGATTTTTAAAATTTCTCAATCGCAAATTGGACTGATATTCATAAAAACCGTTTGGTATTTGGGAAAATTAAGCTTATCTTTATTCGTTTTTTGAACGATATTTTTTAATATGCAGTCTATTATACTAGAAATAGGGGCTTGTCATTAATGGGGATGGTATAGCTAATAAAAATGGCTTCCTTAGACAGTTGATATTTACTATATTGTGTTGTAATAATATAGAAATTTAATAACTATAGTCCAAAACTAAGTTCTTAGCTTTTCAAAAAAATCCTTTAATAGAAGGGAGCATTCTGCTTCTAATATTCCACCATAAATTTCAGGTACATACCTGCAAAACTGAAATATTTTAGCACCATTTTCAATCCCTCCACCTTTTGGGTTATAGGCTCCAAAGTATACTCTTCTAATTCTTGCAAATGAAATGGCTTGAGCACACATTGGACATGGCTCTAATGTCACATACATGTCTACATCACAAAGTACCGGTGTTGAAAGCAGTTTACATGCTTGTCTTATTACTAATATCTCTGCATGTGCAGTTGGGTCATTGTATATATTGTGCGCAAAAGAAACAATATTACTGCCATTGACTATTACAGCCCCTATGGGGACTTCATCATTCTTTTGAGCAAGTTTTGCTTGTTCTATGGCAAGCTCCATATATTGATATTTAAACACTTTTTCTGTTAATTCCTCTCTTTTTTAATCTTATTAACTGCTGCCTTAATAAAGGACACAAAAAGAGGGTGAGGAGAAAACGGTTTTGATTGAAATTCTGGGTGAAATTGCACACCAGTAAACCATGGATGACTTTCTAATATTACTGCTTCTATACATGTTCCATCTTCTGACATACAGCTGCATATTAGTCCATTTTTTTCCAAATTGTCTTTGTAGTCTAAATTGATTGCATATCTGTGCCTATGTCTTTCCGAGATGATAGTGTTCCCATATACATCTGCCATTTTGGAATTTGGTGTTATATTACATATGTGTGCTCCAAGTCTCATAGTCCCGCCGATATTAACATTCTTATTTCCAGCTAGCTTGATAATTGGGTGCTTGCATGCATAAAATTCTTCAGAGTGAACATCTTCAAGCTTAATAACATTGCGGGCAAATTCAATAACTGCAAGTTGCATACCAAGACATATTCCAAAAAATGGGATATTATGAACACGAGCATAACTTATTGCTGATATTTTACCTTCTACTCCATCATCACCAAATCCTCCCGGTACAAGAATTGAATGTGAGTTTTTTAGTTTCTCTCTCATAAATTTTTCATCGATATATTTTTTACTTTTCTCTCTTGAGTTAACCCAATTTATCCTTACTTTAACTTTGTTGCTAATTGCTCCATGATTTAATGCTTCAATTAGTGATTTATATGCATCAGGAAATTCAGTGTATTTCCCTACTATGGATACAGTGACTTCCTGCATTGAATTTCTTATAGAGAACACTATTTGGTTCCATTCGATTAAACTTGGTTGTGGTTTACTTAGATGAAAATGTTTCAGTATTTGTATACCAAGTCCACATCTATTATATAGAACTGGTAACTCGTATATATGATTCACATCAGGAGCAGATATTACGTTAGATAGAGAGACATTACAAAGGTTAGCTATCTTTCTTTTTTGGTTATCTGAAGTTTCCTTCTCACTACGACATAATATAATATCTGGCTGCAACCCTGCAAAATTTAACTCTCGAACTGAATGCTGTGTTGGTTTTGTCTTTAATTCTTGTGCTGCAGTTAGGTATGGAACTAGGGTTAGATGGATAAGAATGACTCTTTGTTTTCCTAATTTATAGCTGATTTGACGTATTGCTTCTAAAAAAGGTTGACTCTCAATGTCACCTACAGTTCCACCTATTTCACATATTAAAAAATCTAAACCTTCAGTGCAATTAAAAATAAATGATTTAATTAAATCTATTACATGAGGAATGACTTGCACAGTCTTGCCTAAATAATCACCACGTCTCTCTTTCTTAAGTAACTCGTGATACACTTTACCAGTTGTTATATTATCGTCTTTGGTTGCTTTTATCCCAGTAAAACGTTCATAATGTCCAAGATCTAAATCAGTTTCGGTACCATCTTCTGTAACAAATACCTCTCCATGCTGAGTTGGACTTATTGTTCCAGGATCAATATTCAAGTATGGGTCAAGCTTTCTAATTCGTACCTTAAAATCATAAGCTTGAAGAAGCGTACCAAGACTTGAAGCAACTAAACCCTTGCCGAGTGACGAGACAACTCCACCTGTTACAAAAATAAACTTTGCTTCTTTCATTAATCTTCAAAAGGAACAGAAGTAAATTCATTTTCTTGTTTCTTTTCCGATATAATTTTCCCCACAATTGATTTTTTATGTATACTTTTTGAGTATAGTCCTGATAATAATAGTGTGTTTGCTATAAACAGTCCAACAACTGTAGCTGTTATTTTACTAGGAAGATTTGTGTGATGTTTTACTGTGATCATCGAATTAAGGCTCTGTTGTGAACTGTTAAAACCACTTAGTGAGCTACTTCCAGGTGGACGTGAGATAACTAGGATTACTAAAATGGTAACTAGTATTATTTGTAGTATACTTAACAGTGTTAATGACATTATAGTTAAGGGTAAAGTTAAATTTTAAAGGTGTAAAGTGCATAAGTCAAGTTTTTATCAATATTTAAAAATCAAAAGAATTCTTTGATTATTTCATATAATGGTCTAATCTCTTAATTTAAGGAGATACAAAGATATCCTATTAATAGTGAAAAACTATATGAAAAGTGATAGAAAGACTCCTAAAGAGGAAAGCATCCTAAAATAATGGACAATTATTCTTTATTATGAGGTCTTAAGTATATCCTTATTGATATATACTGAAGTTGATATTAACCCAAGTAGCAAAGAGCCTTATGAGAATTTTGATAGTTTAAATAGAACTTTTAATGTTATTTTTGAAGCTATCCAAATATGGTAATAAAATTAATAATACATCTATACTACCATTTTTCTATAGGAATAAAATAAGTCTTCGATTATTTTGTAGGTCATTAGAACAAGAAGTATGCCTATAATCTGTAACTATGGAATTTCCTTGGTTATTCAAAGATAAATATAGAAAGTCTCAGCAAAAAATTTTTGTACCTTGCATATTAGTAAACTGCTATGTGTCAAGGAAATCATGAACGCTCTTTTAATTATTCAAATCTTTACAATATCATCTCCAAGATGTCCAAGTGTAGTTCATTACCACTGAATAGAAATATATCTTTCATCAGTTAAATATGGTAGGAGTTCATATAAAGTGTATTGATGACATTGTTGCAGTTTTAATAGCTATTTTTCATAGAGATAGATTGCTATAAGGCATTTTAGCTTAAGAAGATCATCATATACATAACTAATACTATAAAAATACGTTAGCAAAAAGGATCATGAGTTTACTAGCAGGTGTTATGTTGATTTGCATTGATAAGTAGCATTTCTGTGGCTAATACAACTAGTATTACGGAAAAAAATATATGACAAATTAAAATGTATTATATAAACCTACCTCTTGATTAATTTCAACTTAGTGCCTACCTAAAAAAGGTATATGTATCAATTAGCAAATGGCATATATTTCAAGTTTCATTAAAAGTCAGATTGCATTGTTAAATCTTCTACCCAAATAACCACACACTCTACATCCTTATTCGGATATATCTCTTGTACTAGAGTCTTATACGTCAACATCTGTTTTTTTATTTCATTCAATGAAAAAGCAGAAATATTACGGTGTAATTTGTAATCAATTATGATTGCTTTATTTTGCGTTATGCATAACCGATCCAATCGTACTAGTACTGCTTTACCATCAACCATCCCACTTAATGGAATTTCTGATTTACCTTCTAAATCAAATAAGTAATCATATTTTTCATTGAAAGCTAGTATTTTTTTATAAATCTCATCTTTCCCATCTCTAGTGTTTATATGATCAAGGTATTTTTTAATCCAATCCTTTCTTCTATCTTTTTCTATCTTAGGCATATACTGTAATATACTGTGGATTATCAAGCCTCTTGTATATCCATCTGACATTCCTTGCATTTTTTTTTCACTTAATAAAGTAGAAGAAGTTAGAATTGATGCTTCTTCTTCCATAGACTTTTGTAGGTGGTCATGGAATAGAGAATAGAAATGGAAAGTTGATATTGGTTCTTCTTCTTTCTTTCTAGGTTCTTGAAGTAATGTTGCTGTGTTTTGTGGAGGCAAAACTACTGGACCATTCAGACAATCGAGTTTTTTATAAATATGAGGGTAGTTTGCATTTATGCATAAGACTTCAACTTCTTCTTTAAATATAGGATATAGCCAGCCTTGTTTCTTCTCATATAGTTCTTGGTCCTTGGTAATTAAATCGTACCAGGAACCTTTTTGTACTGGTTCTTTGCCTAAAATATATAATTCATCCTCAGCACGTGTTAGTGCTACATATAGCAAACGCAAATATTCATTATAGTTCTCTAGTTTCTTTTTTTTCTTCACTTGATCACAATAAGGATTGGCATTCTTTCCACACCAAAATGGTACTTCCATTTCATCAAAAACAATGTCTTCATTGTTTCTCGGTACTGTATTAGTATCGACTAGAAACACTATAGGTGCTTGCAGACCTTTTGACTTGTGGATTGTCATTATTCTCACAGCATTTCGTTTTGGTTGCATATCATTTCTAATTTCTGGGTTATTTTCCTTAATCCACTGGATAAATGCTTGGAGAGATGATTCTTCAAACTGCAATACGAGGTTTATGAATTCATCCATAACTTCAAAGTACTCAAAACCAAATCTTGCAGAAAATTTCTTTTTACTTGTGTAGATTACATGTATGAACAATGTAAGTGGTGATTCTGTACGAGATAAATCAATGAGATAGTTTAATTCATTAAAAACAGCAAAAGAGTAATTTTGGAGTTTTTCCCATAGTGAATGTTCTTTGCGGTTATATGCAATGTTAAATAAATCATCTTCGCTAAAGTTAAATAGCGGTGATTTTAGAACGTTTGCAAGTGCTAAGTCATTTGTAGGAAGAAGCAAAAACTCAGCCAAAGCTATTAGATCTTGTACAACTATATAGTCCATAATCCTAAAGCAGTCTCGTCCTACAACTGACACGTTTACTTTTCTAAGCTCACTTATTGTGTAATCGATTAACATATTTCTCTGCCGCATCAAAATTATAATATCCTTTGGTTCTATGTTGCGATCTTTAGTAACTAAGATCCGTCCTTCACTCAACCAGCCATGGATTCTATGAGCTATCGCTTGAGCAAGCAATCTGTCTGATATCATATAGTCTCTTTTATCTGTTAGATGGATTTGTAAGGCTTTCTGATCTTTTTTATTGCACTTTGGTAATAAAGGCCAAATTTCAATGTATCCTTGATCGTTTTCTCTATGTGGGATATGTCTTATTTCATTCCTAGTGAGGGATATCTCCTCACGAAAGTTGTTAAATATTCTATCTGCAAATGCTAGAATCTCTGGAGCCGAGCGAAATGATTTTTCTAATTGGCATGATATCAAGCCTCTGTTGCCAATTTTTGAATGAAAATATTGTTGCATGTGCTTGAAAAGATGTGGACTTGCCCCTTGAAACCTGTAAATGGATTGTTTTATGTCGCCAACAACAAACAAGGTGCGTTTTTTCTCACCACTGGTAAAGGATTCATCACAGAGATTTATTACAATTTTCCATTGACTAATATTATTGTCTTGTGCTTCATCGATGAGAATATGATCTATTTCTTGATTTAAGTTGAACAATGCAAGATCTTTATATTCTGGATTACTTAGAAGATTTATTGCTAAATCAATTATATCATTGTAATCAAGTAATGCATTTTTTGATTTCTCACTGTTATATAGATCAATATATACTTTGAATATGTTAAATAAGTTGCTAGTCCTCTTGAATACCTTGTAAGAGTTAATATCTTTTATACAAGTTGATAATATATTTTGAGTATTCTCCACTATCAATTCTGCATCTCTAAATTTCTCTGATGTGCTCTTTGTTATTAGAGATGATACACTTTTTCTTTCATATGATTTTAATTTCAAAAATACCTTAGCTAAGTCTTCTATTTTTATTTTTTCCCAGCGTGTTAATATGAAGTCTGTGCTTTTTTTCTTAATTGCAGTGTTAGCGGCAGGTAATTTTGTGCCTTTACACCAATTAGAAAGGATTGCACTGTAACTTTGGTCTTTTTTACTGCCTTTGCTTAATATTGTGACTAACCTTTCTACATTCTTAGTTATTTCATTCTCTAAATCATGAACTTCATCCAGCATGCTTAATTTCTCTTTGATGTATCCTAAATCGGTTACTGGTAAAGGTCTTTTTACACATAGAGTGTAAAGCAAGTTACTTAGTTTATTTTCATCAATTTCTGTTGCAATAGAGTTTATGCTATCTTGCAAATCCTTATTATGAAGTATTTTTTTAAATACTATGGAATGTAATTCTTTGCACTCACTTAACATATAATTTGGAGCAATACCAGCCTCTATAGGAGAGCTAGAAATCAATTTATAGCAGAAAGCATGTATGGTCTGTATATTTAAGCCTAGATTTTCCAATTCAGAAAAAAGCTTTCTTGCTTGAGCTATATAATGATCAAGTACTTCATTTTTTTTAGACCTTGGTGTTGAGTGCTTCGGTAACACTGAGGAGTAAGATAAAGAAAGACCTAATTGCTCCAAAGATGCAATTAACTCGCTATTCGAGCATATTGCCCACTTACTTAGTATGTTATGAATTCGATTTTCCATTTCGTTTGCTGCAGCATTAGTAAGTGTTAAGCAGAGAATATTTTTCTTGTTTTCTAATAAAAGTCTTAGTACTCTATCTATTAAGATTTTTGTTTTTCCTGTGCCAGCAGATGCATTTACCCATACAGAAAAATCAGGATTTGTTATTTTTAATTTCATCAGAAGTGAAGGAATTATATAAAATTTTGACTAAAATGGCATTGTAAAATATACTGTAAAAGTAGTGTTAGTGAAGATATATAAATGAAAAGTTTTTGCGCAAAGGCTCCTGCAAAGATTAACCTTTTTTTGCATGTTGTTGAAAGGAAAGAAATAGGGTATCATTTAGTTGAAGGCTTATCTGTTTTTGCTAATCTTTCCAATTTTTTAGAGATAAAGGTAGGGGAAAAGGGTTTCAGATATGATAACTCTATAGTTGAATTTGTGAATTCTGAACTCAAGATAAGTAACAGATACAATACAGTAATGAGAGCAGTTAATTTATTACTCAGGTATGCTCCTATACGTACTAAAGTTATTATAAAAGTTGTAAAAAATGTACCTACTGCTGCAGGTTTAGGAAGTGGTTCCTCAGATGCTGGAGCAGTGATACGTACACTAGGGAAATTATGGCAAATTGACAGATCTATCTTAAATGAAATAGCTGTAAGTGTTGGTGCTGATGTTTCTGCAAGTATAGATAATAAGCCGGTTTTAGTCAGAGGTATTGGCGAAGAATTATACCCAATAAAAAAATTTTCTTTTCCAAGAAATGTGGTGCTTGTAAAACCAAAAAAAAAGTTCTTAAGCACACCAGAAGTGTTCTCGAAGTATAAGGGAAATTTTTCTAGACCAATTGAATGGAGTGATAATGCCGAAAAAGATATTTTAAAACTTCTTAAAGAAACTAGGAATGATCTTCAAGAGATAGCAGTGAGTCTTGTACCTGAAATTAAGGATGTGATATTAGCATTAGAGTCACAGAGAGGTTCTGTACTATCTCGCATGTCTGGTAGTGGTGTAGCATGTTTTGGAGTATTTGATAGTGAGAAAAATGCAAAAGCTGCTGCTGTAAATATCAGAGAAAAGCAGCCAGAATGGTGGGTGTGCGGCACTCAATTGATAATTTAACTTATGAATATAATCCCCTTAACTTCTCAGAAAAAAAACTTTATATACAGCTATGAAAAAGGAAAATTTTTAGTAGACAATAAGGAATATTATAGCTCAATTATAGTCTTTCCTGAAAAGGTGATTGAACTCAGAAAAAATGATATAAATAGTAAGGAATACTTTAAATCTTTTTTGACAGAGGAGATAGAAATTCTGCTAATAGGCACTGGTAAAACACGTAAAATGACGAATCCTTTTGTCAGTCTATACCTTATAATGGAGCAAATGAGTTTAAATTTTGAATTTATGGCAACTGATGCAGCATGTAGAACACATAATGTTCTAATATCTGAAGGCAGATTTGTTGTTACTTACTTAGAGATAATGTAGTATGCTTGAAATATTTACGCAGGGCTTTTTTATTAACAGCCTGGTTGCAGTGGTTATAATTAGCCTAGTGACAGGTACATTAGGATCATTCATGATATGGCAAAGATTGTCATATTTGGGTGACAGTTTGTCACATTCCTCATTACTTGGTATTGCGCTTGCTCTAATCTTCAAAATTAGCCCTTCAATCAGTATAATGCTTATAGCAATTGCTTTTGCAATACTACTTTCTCTTAATTTTAATAGATTATATTCTGTTGATGCAATATTAAATATTGTCACCAACGTAGTTTTATCGTCAAGTTTAATATTGATGTCCTTTATCCCATCGAGTAATAGTAGCATTATCAGCTCTCTATTTGGTGATATATTAACACTAGAACAGAGTGATATAGTATTAATTTTTCTAATTTCGCTAATAGTTATTCTTATACTGATATTTAGGTGGCGCTACTGGCTAGTAATTTCAATTAATCAAGATTTGGCAATAGTTGAGAAAGTGAACGTGAGTTTAATAAGGCTAGAATTCTTAATTACTCTTGCCATATTCATAGCAGTATCTGCCCAACTGATAGGAATATTACTTATCTCTGCATTTTTACTGATACCAGCTTCATCTGCAAGGCTTATTTCAAAGACTCCAATACAAATGATTGTTACTGCAACGGGTTTTTCTGTGATCTCTGGAGTATCTGGTCTAATGCTATCTGCAAGTTTTGATTTATTAACAGGACCTACAATTATACTTGTTGCAGCTGCATACTTAATTGTTGCTTATTTTATGAGGTTAATATTAAATAAATTAGCTTAACTCATTTAAGTGATTACTTGCCTAGTACTGTTTTATTTGGCAATTAAAATCGCTTTATGGTAGGCAACTTTATTACTTACATATGAATTATAATGACTGATCTGTAAAAAGGATTTTTTTTGAACATGCATTTAAACTTGTAAAAAGATTTTATTAATAAGTATATTCTAGGGAAATAGATTAATCTTGTGCAAATGGAACATATCAAGTAATGTATATAATGACACGTAAGAGATTTTAAAATCTTTAGATACTTCTATATAATCAAATAAAAATATGCTATTATATAAAAGATATGAAGATTACACCATCCAAAATTGAAAAATTTTTAGAGAAACCTGATGCTTTAAAGGGTATATTAATTTATGGAAGTGATAATGATAAAGTAGATTTTTTTGCTAAAAAAGTGATTGCTAGTTTATGTGAGTATTCAGTTCAGGTGATGGACTTTGTGACAGTAGATAAATTTCCTGGTTTGCTGTTTTCTGAGCTAGTAAATATTTCGATTTTTACTAATAAAAAGTTGATTAAGCTGATAAACGTAAGTGGGAGAATATCTAAAGGATTGAAAAATGTGCTTGATAATAATACAAATGGCAATTATATAGTAATGATAGCAAATGAACTTCCGTATAATTCTACAACTAAAAGTTATACAGAAAGCTCAAAAATTTTTGGTGTAATTTCCTGCTATAAGAATAATAGTAGTGATTCTTGTGATGTGATATCAAATTACTTGAAGCAAAATGGTATATGGTATACAAATGAAATAATCTATCATTTGCAATCTTATTTTAATTATAGTAAGTTGCCTATATATTCTGAACTTGAGAAGTTGGTTTTATACCTTGGAGAAAAAAAAGATCTTAAACTTACTGATGTAAAACTGTGTTTTCCTACCTCTGATAATGATTACGTTACACTTGATAACTTGTACTCTGCTATAGTATATAAAAATACGAGACAATTTATCAAGATTTCTGATATATTAATATCACAAGAAAACTTTTCACCAATAGCACTAATTCGTATTACATTAAACTACTTCCTACATCTTGAAAATGTTCTACTGCTAGTACAAGGAGGAATGAATGAACAGGCCGCAATTAACCAGCTAGTTCCTCCGTTGTTCTTTAAGCAACTGCAAAGTTTTAAATGTCATCTAAAAATTTTTCGGCTTTCAGAGCTTAAAAAATTGATAGAAAAGTTAATAAGCTTGGAGATTTTCTGTAAAGCAACTGATCTAGATCATAAAATGGTTTTTCAACATGAACTGCAGCAGATGACTGGTGTTGAAATTTAATTTTTCTACAATCTTATTACAGGTTGCTATATTCATTCTTCGTAAAGATAATGCTCTACACTTACCATTTTATCTATGTTTTTCTAATATGATATGGTTATACTTAACTATGTAAAACCAAGATACGTCTGACGTTTTGGAAAATTTAACAACTCGAAATTAGCTATTGAAGTTAATAAATTTAAGGACTTACTCAAGTATTAGTAATTAGTCTCATATATTTTATGAATATTTAAGAAATAGGTCTATTTGCTAAATCAATGTGGGCAATAGAAGATTATCATATGTTCTTATGTTCTTGCAATTTTTTTTTGATGTAAAGTAAAATATGCTTACATGTCTAGCTTTTTTAAGTAGAGTAAAAATAATAAGGAATGTGTTGCTTAATTTTTGTTGCTTTCTATCCTAGAGAAGATATAGCTTTACTTCATGGTTTATATTTCTTTAAATGCCTTCCATGGGCTAAATTTTATCTTAGTAGAGTAAGAGTGTTATATGAAAAAATATTAATACTAGTTTTAAATTATTAGAGATCTAGCTGTAGCTCGATAGTAGCAAAATTCAAAAGAAATGTTCAATATAGAAAACTTTATGAAAATTAGAATTGGAGTAATAGGTTGCTTAGGAAGAATGGGGAAAAAGATACTCAGCGAATTAATTACAAATGCCAGAGTAGAGATAGTTGGTGCTGTTACTAGACTTAACAGCAGATATATAGGTTTAGATATTGGCCAAATCATAGGTCACAGCTCTACTTTAGGAATCCAGGTTACAAGTTCTATTAGTGATGTGTTTGAGTTATCTGATGTTATAATAGATTTCACGAATAAAGAATGTATGTTAGCATGTCTTAAAGCAGCTGTAAAATTTAAAACACCACTAGTTAGTGGAACAACCGGAGCAGAAGATATCTCTTTAAGAGAGTATGCTGCTGAAGTTCCAATATTATGGTCAGCAAACATGAGTGTTGGAATTAATGTATTACTGAAATTGGTAAAAAAAGCTGCTGGTCTTTTAGATAGTGAATACGACGCTGAAATTTGGGAAATGCACCATAAGTTTAAAAAAGATTCTCCATCTGGAACAGCTATAGAACTTGGAAGAGCAATTGCTAATGCTTCGAAAAGAGACTTCCAACTCAATCAACATTTACTTAATAGTTCAAATGTAAGAGGAAAAGGTAAGATAGGTTTCGCAGTATCTCGTGGAGGTGGAGTGATAGGAGATCATAGTGTAATGTTTGTTAATTCTGATGAACGGATAGAAATAAATCATAAAGCAATTGATCGAACAGCATTTGCTAAAGGTGCTGTGCGAGCGGCAATATGGCTATATGAAAACAAGAGAGAAGCTCCAGGGCTCTATTCGATGCAGAGTGTAATATGAGCGATATACGTGCTTCCATTAAGAGTTTGGACCTGTGGTATGGCTCTAAGCAGGTTCTGTTTGATATAAGCCTTGATATTCGGAAAAGAAAAGTTACTACTTTTATTGGTCCATCTGGGTGTGGTAAATCAACATTCTTACGTTGTTTTAACCGTATGAATGATTATGTACCTGGATGCAAAGTTATTGGTGAGTTGATTATTGATGGACTTGGTAATATATACTCACGCGATATGGATGTTGTGCTGCTCAGAGCAAAAGTCGGCATGGTATTTCAAAAGCCAAATCCTTTTCCAAAGTCAATATATGATAATGTTGCCTATGGGCCTAAGTTGCAAGGTACAGTAAAGAATAAAGGTAAATTAGATGAAATAGTAGAAAATAGTTTAATCAAGGTTGGTTTATGGAAAGAATTGAAAGATAGATTGCGGGATAGTGCATTAGATCTATCTGGCGGTCAACAGCAAAGGTTGTGCATCGCACGCGCAATTGCAGTAAAACCAACCATTTTACTAATGGATGAACCATGTTCTGCACTTGATCCAATGGCAACTAATGCAATTGAAAATCTTATACAAGAATTGAAATTGAAATTTACTATAATTATAGTAACTCATTCGATGAAGCAAGCTAAAAAGCTATCTGATAGTGTAATTTTCTTCCACAATGGTAAGGTTATTGAATCTGGAAACGTTCAAGAAGTATTTGAAAATGCTAACTCTTCTTTGACAAAAGAATATATTTTAGATCATTGAATCTAACTATGGCGTAATAGTTTTAGATGAGATAATTCCTTTAGCAAGGATACGGCTTTCACGGTCAATATCTATTATATCAGGAAGTGAATTAATGTTGATATAATTATTAAAATTTTCTATTGTCAATTCTACTACTTTTACTATCCCCAAAAAACTGATACGTGACCTCAAAAACTCATTTACAGCTACTTCATTTGCAGCATTGAGCACAATGCTATTTGTGTGTGGCAGAGAGGAATTTAATACTTCCATGCTAAGCTTTAGGGCAGGAAAACGCTTGTAATCAGGCTCTTGAAATGTCATTTTTTTTTGTTTGGTTAAATCTAATTTATAGCCTGAAATTGACCTTTCTGGCCAAGATAGAGCATATGAAATAGGAACTGCCATATCAGCTTCTGCAAGTACAGCAAAATTGAAACCATCTTGATAAACTACAACTCCATGTATTATCGATTCAGGGTGCACTACTGCTTCAACTTTATTAGGGTTGATATTAAATAAGCTATGTGCTTCTATTATTTCTAGGGTTTTATTCATCATCGTTGCACTATCAATTGAAATCTTCTTTCCCATATTCCAAATAGGATGACTTAGTGCTTGGTCTACTATAACATTTCTTAATTGTTCAAAGCTATAATTTAAAAATGGTCCACCAGAAGCAGTGAGTATAATTTTTTCCACGTATTTATTTCCATTTTGCAGAACTTGAAAAATTGCATTGTGTTCAGAGTCAATAGGAATTATCTGTACATTTTTTTCTTTAGCTTTCTTAAATAGTAATTTTCCACCACAAATAATACTTTCTTTGTTTGCTAGTGCAATAACTTTAGTGCCACTTTCTATTATATGCATAACTGGCTCAAGACCTGCAATGCCAGTTATTGCAACAACTGAGAGATCAGTGGGTAAAGAAGCAACATTTATTAAACCTTCAGTACCAGCTTCTACCTTAATACCTGTACCAAGTAAGCTTTCTTTTAAATTCATGTAAAACATCTTATCAGAAATAGCTACATATTTTGCGCCCAGAGATCTTGCTTGGTGTGCTAGTAGAGCAAAATTTGAATGTGTACTAAGTACTTCTACTTGATATTTCTCTCTTTCTTTTAAAAGAAGATCTACAGTTTTTTTTCCAATACTTCCAGTTGACCCTAAAATTGAAACCTTTTTCACTAGAATGAACTCAGTTAATTGAGATAAGTTGAAGGAAAATATTACTCCTCAAGTGTTATTTTATAATTTCCAGGTATCAAAGCTCATGCACGTAGTCATTACTAACATGAGGTGAATGACTTGGCGAAAAAAAACTATCATAGTGATTACCTAAATCATGTATGTCATGTAAGCCATCAATGTTATGAGCTATTTCATTGTTAAAATTTGGGTAATCATCTAGATGAAGGTTTTTATCACTACAGCTCATATCTATTCCTTCTGAAGCCATATCATCACAACTTCTGTCTTCATGTGAAAAATATTCTGCAAGACCTTCAAGACATTTTATGCCAAACATATTACCTTGCTTCCCTAACAATGTTACTAGGCTACTACCGCTCACTAAGCCTTCAAATACGTTACTATAGGAAGAAATTGCTCCTTCGTGAAAGCTGAATAGCCACTTTATTCCATCCATAATCGTTGCGATAGAGTCACTGTGACCGAGACCGAAACCACTCTTCCCCCTTGATATTCTTGATGCTGTTGTTGAGCTTGCCACTCTGCAATATTTGGACCTTGAGCTTCACCACTCATAAGCTTTTACTCTGAACCATTGAACATATATAAATTTTACTACGAACATTAAAAAGTGTCAATAAAACTCTCGAATACCATTTCTGAATGAAGTTTCACCGAAAAGGTTTTACGATAACTGTAATAATTATAATTATCATTAATATCGTAACTGTCTCGTTTAAGATACGGAAATAAACATGAGCTTTTTTGTTTAAACCCATTGCAAAACTTTTTCTATGTTTTGCGAGTAATATATGAATAGTAAACATAAAGAGTAGTGCTAACACTTTCACATGAAACCATCCTTCATGGTAAGACTCTCTTATAATCATAAGTGTAACACCAAAAACTAGTGAAGAAAGCATTGCAGGATTTACAATACATTTAAGTAGTCTTTTCTCCATTATTTGAAGTAAGCTGTCACTCTCTGAACCTAGCTTTACAGTTGTGTGATAGACATAAAGCCTAGGCAAGTAAAGCATACCTGCCATCCACATAATGACAGAAATAACATGAAATGCCTCAAGCCATCGGTAATAATCCATTATAAAATGTTAAAATTTCTGATATCATCTAAGTTTAATAAAAAAGAAATTGATATGAAAGCAGAAAGTTTCACTAAAGACCAGGTGATTGAGTTCTATAGAAAAATGCTACTAATACGTAAATTTGAGGAGAAGGCAGGGCAATTATATGGGATGGGATTAATAGGCGGGTTTTGTCACTTATCAATAGGGCAAGAAGCAGTTGTGACTGGAACTCATGCTGCATCAAAGCCCGGAGATGCTTTTATTACAAGTTATAGAGACCACGGCTTAATGCTTGCATGTGGTTCTGATCCGAATATTGTGATGGCAGAACTGACAGGCAAAAAAACAGGATGCTCAAAAGGCAAGGGTGGGTCAATGCATATATTTGATATTGAAAAAAAATTCTTTGGTGGACATGGAATAGTTGGTGCACAGGTTCCGATTGGTACTGGAATAGCATTTGCTAACAAGTATAAGAAAGAAAACAACGTAGTGTTTACGTATTTTGGTGATGGTGCTACAAACCAGGGACAAGTATATGAATCTTTTAATATGGCATCTTTGTGGCAATTGCCTGTAATTTATATTATAGAAAATAACGGATATGCAATGGGGACCTCTGTGCAGAGATCGACTTTAGTGACTGATCTATATAGAAGAGGAGAGAGTTTTGGTATTCCTGGAAAGCAAGTTGACGGAATGGATTGCTTTTCTGTTTATGAGGTAACATCTGAAGCAGCTAAGTATGTACGCAGCGGTAAAGGGCCCATTTTGCTTGAAATGAAGACGTATCGATATCGTGGCCATTCAATGTCAGATCCTGCTACTTACCGCTCGAAAGAAAAAATTGAAAATATAAAACAAAATTACGATCCTATAAGCACTTTAAGGAAACATATGATAGATAGTAAGATTGTTTCAGAGGAAGGGTGTAAAGTAATTGATAATGAAATACGTGATTTAGTGAAAAAATCTGAAGATTTTGCAAAAAATAGTAAAGAACCAGATATTGATGAATTGTGTATTGACGTTTACAAGTCAAGTAACCACTCACTGTGGTGAGTTAATGATGTTTTATAACGGGACGGGATTCATTTCCTCCCTATGCTTGATTTGTGTTATATTCATTATATATTTCTATGTTCTGCTTTTACACTATCTAGATAAATGTTTTTTCATCCTTCAAAAGGATGATGTAATGCTCTGATAGACTTTTCAAAGTGTTCAGGGCAAAGGGCAGTAATGGTGATTTTTTTATTACTTGGCAGTTTTAAGGACAAAGAATATGAATGTAGGTGAATTTTATTGACTGCTCCATCAACAAAAGCTCTTTTACCACCGTATTTACCATCACCAAGAATAGGACAATTTATATGAGCTAGATGTGCTCTTAATTGATGAGTCCTACCAGTAATTGGTTGTAATTTTACATAAGCAACATTCCTTCCTAGTCTTGCTATAATTGAAAAGTGTGTAACAGCATTCTGTGGTGAATTTTTGTCGACAACCATTTTTTCTTGGCCTGAAATATACTTTTTTACCAATGGAAGATCTATTGTCCCTTTATCCATACTAGGCATACCAGAAGTTAGTGCTAAATAAATCTTTTTTATTCTTCGTCCTTTAAATTCTTCCATAAGAAACCTTGCAACATTAGTATTACGCGCAAATATCATTACTCCACTTGTATCTTTATCTAACCTATGTACAATTTTTAATGTTTCTCCTTCTCTGATTTGATCAAGTAAATCACTAATACTAATTTTTGTCTTTACACTACCCTGAATAATTACTCCCACAGGTTTGTTTATAGCCAGTATATATTCATCTTCATATAATATGTTGTCTTTCAGTATATTTACTAACTCTTGGTTATGTTTAGTATTGAAATTAGTCCTTTTTATATAATTAAAGTACTTTATTGTTATGACCTGCCCAGAGTATACTCTATCACTTGACTTTGCTTTATAATTGTCAACCTTGATCAGTCTTCTCCTTAAAGATTTTTCAATCATAGACTGCTTTAGGTCTGGGAAAATTCTTCTTATGTACTTATCTAGCCTAACGTTATCATCTTCTATCGGTATAGTTTTAGTACTTCGAGACATTTTGTTATTTATAAAAACTTCTAGTAGAACATCAATTATCGATATTGACCCAATATCAACTGCATGATACTACATAGGTAGCGGACATTAAAATTAAGATTTTATAAAATCTTGTTAAATTTAACATAAATAAGCTGCTTCTCATCTCAATGAATTAGCTCATTTACTCGCAAAAAGCTTTTTTGATCTCATATTCTTCTACTTAATGAAGTAAAGATTTGCATTCAAGCATGACGCTGGAAGATTCTATTGTCAATAGAATGTTCTGTATTATTAGTTAAATATATTAAGCATGAAGCTTAAAACTTTACTATCAACTCTCTACAGATCTGGTAAAACCAGACTTGCTTAAAATTATTTAATTAGTTATAGTTCGAACTTTCAATTGTAATAAAATGATTGCTTTTATTCCTTTACTTATTTTTTTAGTCTTACATCTTGGAAGCGGAACCTACTTCTTCTTCACTGGAACTGATAATCCACTTCATCAGATTTCTCCCGTAGTTTGCTTATTGCCAGCACTATTTTTTGCCATCTCATGCAGACCAGGTAAAATTCAACATAACATTGACACTGTCATTGAAGGTATGGGTGATAAAAATACCCTTACTATGTGTTTGATTTTCCTATTTTCTGGAGCGTTCTCTTCTGTTAGCCAATCAATTGGTAGTGCAGATACTGTTGCTAATTTGATTCTCAATTTTCTTCCAGCAAAGTTATTGTTGCCTGGAGTATTTTTGACCTCTGCTTTTATTTCAACTGCAATCGGAACATCCATGGGAGTTGTTGCGCTAATGGTACCAATCGCAGTTAATTTAGCAAAAAGTGGAGCTTTTGATCTTGAGATAGGAGCTGCAACTGTAGTTGGTGGTGCAGTATTTGGTGACAACTTATCAATGATATCTGATACCACTATTGCATCTGTTTCATCACAGGATGCTACAATAAAGGATAAACTTCAAATAAACTATAAAGTAGCATTTATTGCTAGCATTATAACACTAGCCTATCTGGTAGTAACTTCAGATAATACAAAGATTGTTACTATATCAAGCTTAGATTGTTTTTCAATAATAAAAGTTATTCCTTACATTTCTTTAATAGTCATGGTACTATTTGAAGTTACTACACTAGTAGTAATAACTGTAAACATAGTTATTGCTGGTGTACTAGGAGTAACTTTTTTTGACTATTCAATCATTCAATTTTCTCACGACATATATAAGGGATTCAGGAAGGTGAATGAGATAGTACTGTTTGCACTATTTATTAGTGGGTTAAGTAATATAATGTATAAACAAGGTCAAAAAGCATTGTATAAACTTATCGATGAAAGTAGAATCACAAAAACTAAAGCTGAATTTGCGATAGCAGGAATAGCATCCATATTTACTGTTTTGGTTGCTAATAATACTATTGCTATTCTACTAAGTGGTAGTATTGTAAAAAGGCTTGCAAAAAAACATGATATTGCGCCATACCGTAGTGCGTACTTACTAGACGTTTTCGCTTGTGCTACAAAAGGTATTTTGCCTTATGGTTCTCAATTATTGCTAGCAGGTAGCATAGCTACTGTATCGCCTATTTCTTTGTCAAAGCAAGTACATTACTGTTTTATCTTAGTAGTAGTTACAGTAGGAGAAATAATTGTTAACAGTAAGAAAGAAAAGGGCTCTATGATACTGTAATTTAATTACGGATAGACTTATAAAATTTCTTTAGTTTATTTCATCTCTTTCAGAGGCTCTATATTAAAAATAGAAAATCCGGAAGCAATGATGTGTGCTAAAGCTTGAACAAGGAATATTCTTGCAGCAGTCAGATCTAAATCATCTTTCAGTATAAATCGCATATTCGAATCGTTTTTCCCATATCCCCATAAAGCATGGAATGCTTCTGCAACTTCAAGTAAATAAAAAGTAATTCTATGTGGCTCATAAAGCTTTGCTGATACTTCTACTATACTTGGCCATTTTGCCAAGATTTTTATAAGTGATAGCTCTCCATCATTTTTCAAAAGTGAGGGATTTGCGTTTGGAAGTTCTTTTGGAGCATTGCGCATTAATGAGTGAGCACGAGCGTATGCATATTGCACGTAAAAAATAGGATTGTTTTTTGATTGCTCCTTTACTTTTGCAAAATCAAAATCAAGAACCATGTCGTTTTTTTGCGTTAGCATTGTAAAACGGGTAATATCCCTGCCAACTTTCTTAACTACATCCCTTGCTGTCAGAAAATTTCCTGATCTTTTGGACATTTTAACAGGTTTTCCATTTTCTAAGAAATTTACAATATTATGTAGCTTTACCTCTATCTTTGCCTTGTTGCCACTTAACGCGGATACAACTGCTTTGAGCCTTTTGATATAGCCACCATGATCACTGCCAAGCTCTACTACCATATTGTTAAAACCGCGTGATATCTTATCAAAATGATAGGCAATATCTGATGCAAAATAAGTCCAGCTTCCATCTTCTTTTTTTAACGCACGATCAACATCATCACCAAACTTTGTGGAGCAAAACAACATCTCTTTTCTAGAAGCCCAATTTTTTTTTTCCTTACCTTTTGGTTTTTCTAGATATCCCTCATATACTAAACCCTTATTAGATAATATCTTTATGCTCTCTTCAATTTTACCACTTTTTTGTAACTCATATTCTGAAGTAAAGACATCATGACTTACTCCAAGTAAGCGCATATCTTCTTTTATGAGTCTTAAAATAGAATTTAAGGTATAATTTCTAATTACTTGATAATCTTGCTTTTCTAAGAGACCTTTGCCATATTTTTTGCTTAATCCTTCTCCTATTGCTTTTAAATATTCACCTGGATATAAACCTTTTTCAATACTAATCTTCTCTCCTAGGGCTTCTCTATATCGTAGATATACTGATCGGATTAAATTATCTATCTGTGCTCCAGCATCATTAATGTAATACTCCTTAGTGATTTTATATCCGACTTTTTCTAGCAAATTTGCTAAGACGTCACCAAATACTGCTCCTCTTGCATGACCAATATGCAGTGGACCAGTTGGATTTGCAGATACAAATTCAAGATTAATGGCTTGGTTATTTCCAACGTTTAGAGTACCAAACTCTGTTTTCTGCTCATTTATTTGTTTAACAATCCCGTGCCATACTTCTATTTTTAAGTACATATTGATAAAACCAGGGTGAGCTATCTCTACTTTCTTAACTTCATTAAAGAGTTTAAATTCTTTTGCTAGTACTTCTGCAATCTCAATAGGGTTTTTCCTTTCATATCTTGCAATCACAATAGCAACGTTTGTATAAATATCTCCACGCGCTCTATTACTTGGTGGCTCTAAGATAAAATTCTCTACCTCCATATTTATAATACCACTTTGCTTTAACTCATCTAGTTTTCTAGAGATTAGCGAGGAAATTCGTTTAAAAATGTTCATTAATCAAAAAGCTAAAATCATGTACAGTATAGTAAATAAGTGGCATGAGTTGAAAGCTTCTCATAATGTATCTCGTGAGCATAAAGAGAAATTGCAAGAAATAAATATTCCTTTTCTTTCCATAATTAATAACAGTCAGAAACTTCATAACCTAAGCATATATTGATTCACTCTTACTGAATAGACTGCTGATAGCAAATGAATATGTAAAAACATATAATCTACATTTTCTTTTTCATCTTTTACTCTACTTAAAGTATTAAGTAAATATTGGTTATTGTCTTAGCATGGTACTATTCATTTTTGATTCCTCTACATGTTTCCTTACTTTCATCATCTTTGATTTCTGTATTGCTAGAGTCATAAATGTGGCACATTATACATTACTATATCATACTGAACTGCTCTAGGAGAGGTTACAGCAGTGCTCGATATATCAGTTAAAATCTCTCTAAGATGGAGAATAATACCTAACTTAAAAGATGTGCAATTAAGAACATAGTAATCGAACCGCACGTGTGTAGAAAAACTTTTGTATTCTTGAGGAAATGTTTTTATATATTCTGTTACCAAACTTATCATGTGGTATCATGCTTTACATCTGATAATAAAGTTTATCCATGTTATGTTATGGAACAGACATCCTATATATGGCTATAAAATTAGATAGCAAGTCACAAGATCATTTTAAGACACCTATTTTAAATTATCACAGGCAAAATGATTGCAATTTTGTAGCATAGGAGCCAAGTTTGGTGTGTTTAAGTCATCCTTACAAGCTGGTAGATTTATTTATATCTTATATTCTTATATAGATAAACTCAAGTAGTGTTCACATACTTCAAATGTAAGGAGATAAAGCATATTATACTAAAGCAACACTTATATATGTATAAATTTTTAAAATGACTTTTTAGTGAATAGAATCAGTGCACTACGATGATTGTGGTGTATATCATGATAACTCTAACATAGATAAAAACTATGGGCTAAAACTAATAGCATGAGTACATATCTATGAGCTAAATATCTAGAAATATAAATGATTTTACTCTGAGTTTTAGGATATTAACTTTAATTTAAGCCTCATTCTATCAAAACTATATTTGCTATATTTTCGCCAATTTTGCATATAGTCCCTTTTTACGCATCAGGGAGTCATGAGTTCCTACTTCTTCTATTTTCCCCTGATTAACTACTACTATCTTATCTGTTTTTAGTGTGGACGATAGCCTATGCGTAACCATTATCGTCGTTCTGTTTTGCATTAATTTGTTTAGTGCCTTCTGCACGAGGTCCTCACTTTTGTAATCTAAGGCAGAAGTTGCCTCATCTAACATTAGAATCTGAGGATTTTTGAGCATGGCTCTCGCTATTACAATACGTTGTTTTTGTCCTTCAGAAAGCTTTAGTCCTCTTTTCCCTACAAATGTATCAAATTTATTAGGTAGCTTATCAATAAATTCCATTGCATAAGCACTAATGGCTGCTTGTTTTACTTCTTCATACTTAGCACCCGGTTTACCGTATAGTATATTTTCCATTATTGAGCAAGAAAACATCATGTGATCTTGCGGCACTAAACCAAATAACAATCTGAGGTTACTTAGTGCAATTGACTTAATGTTGTACCCATCAATAGTAATGCTACCTTTACTTGGATCATGAAAGCGAAGCAAAAGTTTTAAAATAGTGCTTTTACCACTACCAGAGGGTCCTATGATTGAAATAGACTGACCTACCTTTATGGAAAAGGATACATTGCTTAATACTGGTTTATCAAGGTGAGATTCATAGAAAAATGTTACATTGTTAAATGCAATTTCTTTCTGAACATTAGAAATTTTTATAGGATTGCTAGTGTCCACTATAGAGCTTTTTATACCTTTGAATTCAAATAAATGCTCCACTACCCCAAGGCCTCGTTGTAAATCACTAACATTATCACTTAAATTATTTATAGCTCCTGCTGCAAGCGCTGAGTAGAACACAAATGAAGATAGCTCTCCAATAGTCATATTACTGTTTAAGACTTCTTTGATACCAAAAAAGAGCAAAATAACTAATGAACCTATTACACATAAAATAATCAAAGTTACCAAAATAGCACGTAAAAGAACCAATCTTATGTATGATTCAGATACTGAGTTCAAGTGTTTCTTAAAACGTATTTTCTCATTTTCTTCTAGTACAAATGATTTAATAGTTACTATAGACCTGAAATTTTCTTCACTAAATGATGCTAATTCGCTTAACTTACTCTGGGCAAGGCGTGCATAACCTCGTACCTTTTTCCCAAGTGATGTCATAATGATCAATAATACTGGCACTATTGTAGCTGCATATGTAGTTAAGTATAGATTTGTACATAACAACATAACAACACTGCCAGTTAGTAATACAAAATTTCGTAATATAGTAAGTAAGCTACTATTTATTATTGATTGAAGCACAGAAGTATCAGTGATTAATGCCGAAATTATATCTTGCACACCTGTGTTTTCAAAAAAACTTGGTTGTAAATCAGTAATGTTACTATATAAGTCATACCTGATCCTCGCAATAACTTTTTCACTACCAATTCCAATGAAATACAACCTAATAAATGCAGTAAGAGAAATGGACAGAATTATAAACATAGTCATTGCTAATTTGGTGATAAAATTATTCTCTGCGCTAGAGTCTATTATGCTGCTTAGCCCTCTACCAAAAAGGAGAATCATTAGAGCAGAAAATAAAACTGAAATAAAAGCTATAATGAAATAATGTAGATTAGGTTTTATATAGTAAAGTAACTGCCTGATTTCAGATCGCATTTCATTTTAAAGTTTCAAGAATTAAGTATATGGATTTCAGTTTTAGGGGAAAGGAGAAAGATATAATTTACTAGCTGAAAGCAAGCTTATTTATCTAATAAGAGTTAATTTGTAGATTTATCAGATAGATCAAACATAGGTTTACATAAGAATAAGTAATATTTTAGATATTACTACAAAAGTTAAGTAGGAATTGGTGATATATACTTTAGGTACTGGCCTTCTAAATAGCTCTTGAAAACAATGCCACTTTGGCTACCTGCACATGTGTGCAGGAAGGAAAGTTGGGACAATATTATTGTAAAAATGTAAATTGCCTTTTGCTAAATGGTTTAAGGAGAATGTTCAGTACTATGCTGCTAAGGTATATTTAAGGTAGGCTGATAAATTAGTATTATAACCTGAAAGCTATCTCCATAGTTAGAGCTGGTTTATGCTATTTCCTAGTAAATCTTCTTGGTGTGAATCAGAGCTTACTATTTGAGTTAATAGCATTAATCAATTTATGTCTTTAATTAGTATTACCTAGTATTACTGAGTAAAACCCATAATGGGATTGCTAAACGAGAGGTTAAGTATGGTTTAGTAGTATATTACTATGATGTATGCAAAATATATTGTCTAAAATGAAGAATATGCAAGTGTATCTTTACTAAATTAAGAGTAAATCTTATGAGACCAAAAAGGGTACTAAATCTAAGTTAATACCATATGTTCTATATCACATTCTGATGATTATTTTACTCCAATATATAATGCCACTATTCCGCAGCTCATGTTATGAAACTCAACGTTATGAAACCCTACTTCTATAATTTCCATTTGGAACTCAGCTTGAGTTGGAAACTTTCTGATACTTCTCACTAAGTATTCATAAGGATTTTTGTCTTTAGCAACTAAGCCGCCGATTTTTGGGATTACTTTAAATGAATATAAGTCATAAAATTTATTAAACATCTTATTTTCATAGTTCGTAGGAGCAAATTCTAAGCAAATGAATTTCCCGCTTAGTTTCAGTACTCTATATGCTTCACTTAAAGCTTTTTTACGATCAGAAACATTTCGAATACCAAAAGCTATTGTACAGTAATCAAATGTTGAGTCTTCAAATGGTAAATTTTCTGCATTTGCGCATACCCAATTAAAATTAAGCTGGTTTGAATTTATAGCTTTATCAATTCCTCTGTTTAGCATATTTTGATTTATATCGCATACTGTTATTTGAGCACTTGGTTCTTTTCTTGCGATTCTTATTGCTATATCTCCTGTCCCTCCGGCAATATCTAAAACCTTTGAGTCTTTTATAAAATACGTGCTACTAACCATCTTATCCTTCCATATCCTGTGCATACCAAAGCTCATCATGTCATTCATAATATCATAGTAGTCTGCTACAGTATCAAATACCTTCTTGACTAGTTGTGACTTACCCATTTTCTCTTTTTTTGTAAAAGCTAATTCAATCTAAATATATTTGAAATTTTTATTGAAATTGCGAAAATCCCTTCTATCATTAGAACTCATAACTATTTATGACTATTTTAAGAAGGTAAATAAATGTTGTATATAGATAATAAACCATAAGTACAACCTTTACAGATCTAGGAGTTAGTATAAGTACATGGTGAGAGAATTTCAAGACTCCTTATTGAATTATCTGGCTTTACCGACATATAGCATACTCGAAAACAAGAAACAAACTACTGAAAAAGCAATTAGACTGGAATATGGGCTCTTAATATCTAGGACTCCCGCTAGCGGGATATATAAGTAAAGATAATTGATTTTGAGAGTTTAAGTATAAAAACAAAATAAGATAAACCTTTGAAGAATACAAATAAGAGAAATTTGCTATCTCTTTTTCTAAAGAAAGGAAGATTAATGCTCTTAAAATTAAGCAAGAAAGGAACATCTTGCAATTAACCTACTTGGTAAGTTACTATATTTTAGCTTAAAGAAGAATAGGTAAATGTCATGTTGTATTGTTAAAAGTGAGTCGAGAACATATGTGTATATAGTAATTACTATAGATAGGCTGTAGAAGTAGCATCTAATCTAAAAGGATATGTTCATCTTGAAACATGTCTGTATGTGCCTTTTTTCTCATGATCCGTTTCTTGATCTATATATACTAGGAATTTTTTTTTGAAGAAAGGGCAGGATGTCAGTAAAGAGCTGCCTAGAACAAAGGTTGCAATCAGCAACTTTTAAACTTAAAAAAGTAAAACCACAATGTATTTAGATTGTCATGCTCTGCTGAGAATACACTTTTCAAGTTGCTTTAGCGATATTCTTTTGTTAAATTAAGAAGAAATGTTTATAAAATTATGTGTTATCTTTGGTGATGTGATCTTTTTAGCTAGTAGTTAGCAATTAGTAATAGGTAAGTAGTGAAAAGTATTTTCCTTTATTCTAAGAAAATCGTTATAATTAACTTGATCGTTGGATCTAACTATTTTTAGCATGTTTTTCCTTAGCAGACAAATAACTAAATGAATTTAAGCCATAAAAGTTTTGGTTGTATATCAGCTGAGGTCTAAGCTTTTTAGTTGACCATATGGCCAAACTGTAAGATATTTAGCTTTTTATATATGTGTAATTTAATGTGAAAAAGGCTCAATACATTAATTTAATTTCATCTTATGCTAAGGTCCTGTTTTATGTTGCAAAAAACAAGTTAGGTCCTATAAAAAAAGAAGTCCAGTTTTTATTGGATTTTTTTGAAAGTCGACCTGAGGTTTTTATGTATCTGTCTCATCCTATAATTTCTCTTACGCACAAGAGAGAGGTTCTACTTTCCATAGGTAGAGATCTGAATGAAAGCTTAGTAAGATTCATTATAGTAATACTTGCAAACAGGCGCTCTAATTTATTACTCTTTATACTAAAAAAGTTCTTAAATCTTGTAAGAGAAAATGATAATGAGTTAGAAGTTACTATAAAGTCAGCAGAGATGCTGAGTGGGACTGACATAAAAATAATTACTGAATCTTTGAGTTCTATTGGTAAGATAATAAAAGTAGATAATATAGTAGACACTTCCATAATTGGTGGTTTTGTAGTAAAGTATGGTTTTAGTTTAATCGATGTTTCGCTGAAAAGTTACTTAGATAGATTAGTTGGTTTTAGCAAAACCGAGATATTAAAGATTAGGAGTTGTATATGAAGGATAGTATAAATGCTTCTGAGATAGTAAATATAATACGTGAAAAGGTTGATACATTTGATTATCCTATAAAACGAGAAAATATAGGCGAAGTGATTTCAGTGACTGATGGTATTGCACTGATTTACGGACTTGAAGAAGCAAAGTTTAGCGAAAAGGTACTTTTTGCGAGTGGCATAGAAGGGATAGTTTTTGATTTAGATCATGATACTGCTGGAGTAGTGGTGCTTGGTAATGATCGTGATATAAAAGAAGGAGATATTGTAAAATGTAGTGGTGATGTTATGCAAGTGCCTGTGGGACATGAATTACTTGGAAGGGTAGTAAATGCACTTGGTTACCCAATAGACAGTGGTGGAAAGATTACAGTTAAGAACAAAATGGACATAGACCCTAAGGCCCCAGGAATTATTGATCGTAAATCTGTCCATGAACCTCTACAGACCGGAATTAAAATTATAGACTTACTAATCCCAATAGGCAGAGGACAGCGTGAACTAATTATTGGCGATAGACAAATCGGGAAAACTACTATTGCACTTGATACTATCATTAATCAGAGAAGGATTAATGATAAGGCAGATGAGTATCAAAAGATTTATTGTGTTTATGTTGCTATCGGGCAAAAAATTTCATCAGTGGCAAAAGTAGTAAATAAACTAAAAGAAAGTGGAGCATTAGATTATACAGTTGTAGTTGTGGCTAGTGCATCTGACTGTGCACCTATGCAGTTTTTAGCGCCTTATGCTGGTTGCACTATTGGAGAATTTTTCCGTGATAATGGAATGCATTGTTTGGTAGTATATGATGATTTGTCTAAGCATGCTATAGCGTACAGACAAATATCTTTACTGCTGAGACGTTCTCCTGGACGTGAGGCCTATCCTGGAGATATATTTTATGTACATTCTCGTTTACTTGAGAGAGCTGCTAAAATGTCTAATGAGAAAGGACATGGGTCTTTGACTGCTTTGCCGATTATTGAAACTCAAGCAGGTGATGTATCTGCATACATTTCAACTAATGTAATTTCAATTACTGATGGGCAAATTTTTCTTGAGTCTGAGCTGTTTCATAAAGGGTTCCGTCCTGCAGTGAATATAGGTTTATCAGTTTCGCGAATTGGTTCTGCTGCACAACTGAAATCTGTAAAAAAAGTCTCTAGCTCTGTAAAGCTAAGTCTAGCTCAGTATAGAGAACTGGAGGATTTTGCAAGATTTAGTTCTGATCTTGATGCTAGTGTCCAATTATCCTTGGATAAGGGTAAATATCTTATTGAGCTATTAAAACAAAAACAGCATTCACCTATGCCGATAGAAGAACAAGTAGTACTGATGTACATTTTTTCTAATTTATATGATCAGCTAGGCAAGATACAAATAAGTAACGTTAGTAAATTTGAATGTGAGCTTATCAATTATTTTCATAATGAATATCCTGAAGTTTTAGAAAAGTTGTCAAGTGACATGAATAATGTTATCAAAAAGGATATTTTTAATATCGTTAGTAGTTTTATTACTCAATTTAATTGAGTTTAGGTGGTGGTTATGACTTCATCCGTCATTAAAAAATTTCCTATAACAAAAGAAGGTTTTGGATTTATGCAAGCTGAGCTTGAGAAATTAAAAGAAGAAAAACCTTCTATTATACAGGCTATTTCTGATGCACGCGATCAAGGTGATTTGTCTGAGAGCGCAGAGTATCATGCTGCACGAGAAAGGTTAGGGTTTATTGAAGGTCGTATAATAGAGCTAGAAAACAAGCTTTCTCATGCAGAAGTAATAGAGGTAAAGAATTTATCTGGTAATTCAGTAATGTTTGGTGCAACAGTAACATTAAGCATGTTAAATGACGATGGTAGTGAAGTAGAGTATATTTATAAAATTGTAGGTGAATATGAGGCTGATGTTTCAAGGCAATTAATATCTACTAGCTCACCTTTAGGTAGTGCTTTAATTGGCAAAAAAATTGGTGAATACGTAGAGGTAGTAGTCCCAAGCGGAGAGAAATTATATAAAGTAGTTAGGATTGAGTTTAAATAAATTATGGTAGAAGCTACTTATGCATCAATGGATCTATCATATATTTCTCCTGTAGAAGATGTATTAGAGGATGCCCAGTCTGGTAAATTATTTATTTTAGTTGATAATGAAGATAGGGAAAATGAAGGAGATTTGATCATCTTAGCTGAAAAATTAAAGCCAAAGCACGTAGCTTTTATGATTAGATATGGTACTGGCATCGTATTCTTAGCTATGACAAAGATTCACATGAATAGGCTAGGTCTTGAGTTTATGAGAAGAAGTAATGTGGATGAGAAACTTACTCCTCATACTGCATTTACTACATCAATCGATGCACGTTATGGTATTACAACAGGCGTTTCCGCTAATGACAGGACACGTACAATACTTATTGCTATTGATGAAAAGAGCACTAAGGATGACATTATTACTCCTGGCCACGTTTTTCCTATTATTGCAAATGATAGCGGAGTCTTGGCACGCAATGGTCATACTGAAGCTAGTGTAGAAATAGCAAAGTTAGTTGATCTTAATCATGCAGCTGTTGGATGTGAATTAGTTAATGATGATGGTTCTATGATGCGTTTACCTCAGTTACTTGAGTTTGCTGGACAACATAAGATTAAGTTAACTACCATTGATAAACTAATTAGCTATGTCAAAAAAAGAAGTTGAGCTAGTATCGAAAATATATGAAAAATGTTGATAGTTTAGCCCTACTAACTCATCATGTAGCTGCCTTATGCGCAGTTGTAGTATGTTAGTTTTTCCTAATATGCTACTGCAATGAGAATAGAATAATTTTATCTAATCCTTTTTACTTTTACTATTTTTTCGTTCCGCAGTTTTCTAGCATAATCTTTACACTATCATTCATGTTAGGTATAACTTTCATTATAATTGCCTTAGCACCGAAAAATACACCACAAAACATCCCTAAAGCAAACAGGGCTGGCCAAGGCATCCTACCGAATATTGCAAGCAAAGATGCACCAATTATTACTACAGTCATGAGTGGACCACCTATCCCCCAAATATAACCAATAATATTGCATATTACTTGAGCAGTTGTATCATC
Organism: Wolbachia endosymbiont of Cruorifilaria tuberocauda; assembly: GCF_013365475.1. Lineage (GTDB taxonomy): Bacteria > Pseudomonadota > Alphaproteobacteria > Rickettsiales > Anaplasmataceae > Wolbachia. The sequence continues at coordinate 528,607 of NZ_CP046579.1, read as the reverse complement.
TATATCGCTACTTCCAGCATCTGAGGTAGTTGGGTAACCTGAAAGAAGTAGTGCCGCATACAAGATATTAAAAATTTTTCTTATTACAGAGCCCATTTCCTCATTTTAGTTTATACACATTTTATTTTAAAGCAAAGTCTACAACTTGTCTATAGACTATATAAATAATGGTGCTCTACATAAATAAGCCGCCATTAATATTTAATACATGACCTGTGATATATTTTGCTTCATTGCTTGCTAAAAATAAAACACCTGCTGCTACTTCTTCTGCAGTTCCAATCTTTTTCATCGGGATATTATCTATTATTTTTCTTTTTTGTTCTTTAGTTAAACCTCCAGTCATCTTAGTATCTATAAACCCAGGAGCAATACAATTAACTGTTATATTTCGACTTGCAACTTCTTTTGCTATAGATTTACTCATAGCTATTATTCCAGCTTTCGCTGCTGCGTAATTTGCTTGTCCAGCATTTCCTGTTAACCCTACTATTGAAGAAATATTTATAATCCTTCCCCAGTTATTTTTAATTAATTTTTTACACGCTTCTCTACTCAACTTAAATGTAGAGCTCAAGTTTATATCAATTACTTTTTGCCATGCTTCATCTGTCATTTTTAGTAGTAACCTATCTTGTGTAATGCCTGCATTGCATATAAGCCCATCAAAACCTGTCATCAATTCGCTTGCTCTTTCTATTAAATTATTTACTTCCTCAGTACTTAATAAATTGCAAGGAAGTACGTGTATGTTCTTTTTGTACTGCTTAGCAATTCCTTCAAGGATCTCTCTCTTTGTACCAGAGATACATAAAGTTGTTCCAGCTTTATGCATAATCCCTACAATTGCTTGGCCTATCCCACCTGAAGCACCAGTAACGAGAAATTTCCTGCCTTCCAATTGGAACATAATGATTTTGTTTTCCTGATATTACTAACAGAACATTGTTTAATTAGCAATGCATTTTTTACATGCATAAATGGTTTAATACTTACAAGAGCTCAATTCATGCTAAGTATAGTACAGATTATTACTAAACGGTTTATCCAAAGTACAAAACAGTCTAAGTTATGTGCTTGAGTCACATACTTTAATTTTTAGATGTAATCCTATATGTCAACAGTAGTATTTACTGAATAAGCAAACTTGTGTCTTATTTTCTTTGACATGGTTTTTTATCTATAGTGATAATATAAATATGCAAGTGATAAAAAAGAAAAAAAAACTAAAATTTTTGGATAGAACTTTTATATTAATTGACACAATAACAAGTTTTATTTTAAACCTTGAGAGGAATCACTCAAACGAGGTCTTGAGAGTAACACGTGGACCACTATTTTTTGGCCTGGTAATAATAGTCATTTTCTTTGGAATAGGTGGTATTTGGGCAGCTATAGCTCCAATTGATGGTGCAGTACGTGCAAATGGAGAGGTCGTTGTATCTTCAAATAGAAAGGTAATTCAGCATTTAGGAGGCGGAGTAATAAAAAAGATTCTAGTCAGAGAAGGTCAAATAGTTAAGAAAGATGAGCCTTTAGTTTTGCTAAATGATATTAATGAAAAGGCGAATCTAAATATAATCAAAGAAAAGCTCTTATCGCTTTTAGCAAATGAATCAAGACTAATCTCTATTAGAGAAGGATTAGATAAAATTAATTTTCCTGATGAAGTCAAAAAATTGACTAAGAGTGAGCTCGTAAATAAAGTAGTAAAAAATCAGATAAAATTATTCTATTCTCATTGCAGTAGCATATTAGGAAAAACTAACATACTACAACTGCGCATAAGGCAGCTACATGATGAGTTAGTAGGGCTAAACTATCAATTGGACGCAGCTCTAAAGCAATGTAAATTAATAGTTGAGGAATTGGAAATAAAAAGACAGCTTCTTAGCAATGGATATATTGGTAAACCAAATATTTTAGCTCTAGAAAAGCAGCTTGCTGAGATTAATGGTAGAGTCGGTCATTATCGCACTGCAATATCTCAAACGCAGCAAAAAATTGGAGAGAACGAATTAGAAATTTTAAACATAAGAAATGATTCTCAAGAAAAAGCAAATACAGAACTCAAGGAAATTGCTATATCTATTGCTGACTTAAGAGAGAGGCTAATGGTTGCAGAAGACACGTTAGCACATACAGTAATTAGGTCACCTCAGGATGGAATAGTTACAGACATAAGATATCACACTGAAGGCGGTGTTATACAATCTGGAGTGCCAGTTATGAGCGTAGTACCTTCCAATGATGATCTTATGATAGACACTAAGATTCAGACAAGAAATATAGAAGAAATAATATCAGCGCAAAAAAAAGACAGCAACATAGTCTCTATTGACGGATTAAAGGGGTTAAAAGTCAAAGTGAGACTGAGTGCATATAATGCACGTCGTTTGAGTTTGATTAATGGCATAGTAAGCCATATCTCTCCTGATGCTCTTGATGATCAAAGGTTAGGACGTTATTATTCAGTGCGTATAATGATACCAAAGTCAGAACTTGCTCAGTTTAAAAATGTGTACCTATATCCTGGTATGCCAGTAGAAGTATACATAGTCACTCAATCACGCACACTTTTGTCATTCTTATTTACACCTATAATTGCAACGATTGATAGGTCTTTTATAGAAAGATAGTTACGCATTTTGCTATACCATAGGAATGCTCCCATTCTAAACAAATGGGTACAAGTAAAAATAAAAAGCTTAATAAGCCTATCACTGCTTTTGAGTTTGAAGCTAGAAAATTACTAGCAACAACAGATATCATTATAGCATAGCTCAAGATAAATACGATCCCCCTTCATTAGGGCTATATTTTTTATAACACTGGATATTAAAAATCACTAATCTTTATTGCATAACAAATTTGTATACAATATTATATAGTTAGTTTTACACCATTACTAATAAATAAGTATGTCAAGGTTGTTTGCATTATTGATAGTCTTTTATTCAAACATATCAATTGCTTCTTTTCCTACTCCTTGGCAATTAGGATTTCCTAAACCTGCAACTGAAATGATGGAAGTTATAGTTAGGGCACATTCATTTGTCACTGCTGTAATGGTTGGGATAATGTTTCTTATATGGATGCTACTTGCTTATGTGATATTCCGATTTCGCAAAAATAAAGTTATAAATATAAGCCAAACAAATCATAATGTCACCTTAGAAATTGCCTGGTTTATTATACCAACGATTATTGTTGGTGTGTTAGCATTTAAGAATGCTCAATTAATTAAGCTACAAGAAAAAATACCAAAGTCTGATATAACCTTGAAGGTTATTGGCCACCAGTGGTATTGGAGCTATCAGTATCCTGAATACCAAATGTCATTTGATAGTTATATCAAGGAAGCAAATGATTTTGCTAAAGAAGATTTAAAGCTATTTTCTGTTGACAATAATGTTGTTTTACCTATTGATACTAATATTCGTCTGCAAGTTACTGCAGGGGATGTAATACATAGTTGGGGAATACCAGCTTTCGGCATAAAAGTCGATGCAATACCAGGAAGGTTAAATGAAGCATGGTTTAATGTCAAAAACCCTGGTATTTACTACGGGCAATGTTATGAATTATGTGGTCAAGGCCATGGATTCATGCCAATTGTTGTTAAGGCAGTGAGTAAGAAAGATTTCAATGAATGGATTGAAAGCAAAAAATTAGCAAGTTAAATTTGGAGACAGGCATGAGTGATATACCAAAAGGTATAAGGCGTTGGTTATTTTCTACTAACCATAAGGATATAGGGACACTATATATTATTTTTTCTATATTAACTGGGATTATTGGTGGGTTGTTATCAATAGTTATTCGTACTCAGCTAATGCACGTTAATATACTTAACAACAATTATCAAATGTACAATGTAATGGTTACAGGACATGCAATAATAATGCTATTCTTTATGATAATGCCAGCTCTAATGGGGGATTTGGTAATTGGTTTGTACCTCTTATGATTGGTTCACCAGATATGGCATTCCCTCGTATGAATAATCTGAGTTTCTGGTTATTAGTATCATCTTTTATTCTGCTTATTTTTTCAACATTTGCTGGTGAAGGGCCAGGAACAGGATGGACTTTATATCCACCCTTATCACAAATTATATTCCATCCAAGTACAGGAGTTGATCTTGCTATATTTGCACTTCATATTGCTGGTATATCATCAATTGTTGGAGCAATTAACTTCATAGTTACTATACTCAATATGCGCATAAAAGGTATGCTATTGACCAAAATGCCATTATTCGTTTGGTCAATCTTATTGACATCATTTATGCTAATTATTGCTTTACCTGTACTTGCCGGTGCTATAACTATGCTACTTACTGACCGTAATATTGGTACTTCCTTTTTCGATCCTGCTGGTGGTGGTGACCCTGTATTATTTCAACATCTATTTTGGTTTTTTGGTCATCCAGAAGTTTATATCATTATCTTCCCTGCATTTGGCATAATAAGTCAAGTCGTATCAACTTTCTCTCATAGACCAGTGTTTGGTCATATGGGAATGATTTATGCTATGATAGGTATAGCAGTGTTTGGATTTATGGTCTGGGCTCATCACATGTTTACTGTTGGACTTAGTAAAGATGCAGTTATATTTTTTAGTACTAGTACAATCTTCATTGGTGTTATCACTGGTATAAAAGTCTTTAGTTGGATTGCAACTATGTGGGGTGGGGCAATTGAGCTCAAAACTCCTATGCTGTTTGCATTAGGTTTTATTTTTATGTTTACTGGTGGGGGTGTAACTGGAATAGTTCTATCTCAAGGTGGAGTAGATAGATTATTGCACGATACATATTATGTTGTCGCTCACTTTCATTATGTTATGTCACTAGCTGTGTTATTCGCAGTTTTTTCTGGCTTTTACTACTGGATAGGCAAGATGTCAGGTAAGCAATACAATGAATGCCTAGGGAAAATACACTTTTGGCTTACCTTTATTAGTACCAATATTACTTTTTTCCCCCAACATTTCTTGGGACTAGCAGGTATGCCAAGACGTATACCTGATTATCCTGATGCATTTATTCCTTGGAATTATGTATCATCAATTGGATCATACATGTCTTTCTCTTCAGTTGTCCTTTTTATATTTATAATTATACATCTATTCAAATGGGGTAAAAAAGTTGAAGATAATCCTTGGGGAGGTAATACTTTAGAATGGACAGTATCTTCACCTCCACCTTTCCACACCTTCGAAAAACCGCCAGTGATAAAATAAATGTATACAGGTACCTTATTGAATATTGAGTCAACAATACTAGATTTTTTGTGTTTGCTAAAACCAAAGATAATGTGCCTTGTAGTATTTACTGCAGTCGCTGGAGTAGTTGTTGCTCCAGATAGTATACATCCTTTTCTTGCACTAATATCTATCATATGTATTGCTCTTGGCTCAGGGTCTGCAGGAGTAATAAATATGTGGTATGACAGGGATATAGATCTACTTATGGAGAGGACACAAAGTCGTCCTATACCTTCTGGTAAAGTTTCTGCAGAAAGCGCTCTTGCATTTGGGGCTATTCTTGGAATATTGTCAGTATTTATTATGGCAGTAGCAGTAAATTATATTTCTGCTGTTTTACTTGCAGTTAGCATATTATTTTATGTTTTTATATACACATTTTGGCTTAAAAGACGCACCCCGCAAAATATTGTTATCGGTGGCGCATCAGGTGCTTTCTCTCCAATGATTGGTTGGGCAACCGTAACTAATGCTGTTAGTTGGGAGAGTTTTATTCTATTTTTAATAATTTTTATATGGACTCCACCACACTTTTGGTCTCTGTCTTTAAACAAGTCTGAAGAATATGCAAAAGCATCAATTCCAATGTTTAATGTTGTTTACGGATCAGAGAGAACAAGAAAATATATACTAATTTATAGTATACTTTTAGTGTTAATTAGCTTACTTCCATCACTGTTTTTAAAAAATGTTCTACTTTACCTGAGTATAGCAATTCTTGAAGGTTGTGTTTTTATTTGGTATGCTATATCTATTATTAAGTTCAAGGATTACCATTCACAAAAAAGAATGTTTTCTTATTCAATTTCTTACCTATTTTCTTTGTTTGCTAGTATTATTTTTTGCTCTATCGATTGGTTCTAGATATGAAAGAACAGCAGAAATATAAAAACTACTTTTTGCTTTTTCTATTAATGTTGCTCGTTGTTGGGCTTTTTTTTGTTTCTATAGTAAAACTTAAAAATACAGTTTAAGTTTGCCTTAGCATATAAATCTCATTAAAATTGAACTTTCGTAGAAGCAAATATATACTTTATCTATCTACATAGTAAAAAGATGAACAAAAAGGAAGTAACAATATACACAGATGGAGCCTGTTCTGGTAATCCAGGGACAGGAGGATGGGCGGTAATAGTACTATTCAAAGGTCATAGAAAGAATATTTTTGGTAGAGAAGAAAATACTACAAACAATAGAATGGAGTTAACAGCAGTAATCAATGGGCTAAAGGTGTTAAGGTTCCCTTGTAATGTTAGTTTATATACAGATAGTTTTTATGTTAAACATGGTATAACAAAATGGGTAAACAGATGGAAAATAAACGGTTGGAAAACAAGCAATAAAAAGTCAGTGAAGAACATAGAGTTATGGAAGGAGTTGGATAGTGTTATCTTACAACATGAGATTGATTGGAAGTGGGTTAAAGCACATAGTGATAATATGTACAATGAGGAGGCTGATAGTTTAGCGAGAAAAGCAATAGTAGATGCTTAAGAATGCATTATTTTTTTTAGCTTTATTATTTATATTTTGCTTTTTTATCTTATTTAAAAAGAATGATTCTTTAGAAATCAATAATAATTATATTAATTTTTATATAAAGAAAAAAATATCAAAAATGTTTGCAAATGCAAATATTGATATGGAGAGCATTTCAGTTGTATGGCAAAAAGGCATCAAGGATATATGCTTGGTTGTTACAGACCTTAAAATAACAAACCAAGCTCTTGCTGTAAAGATCTCTAACTTTTCTGCACATTTTAAGCTAAGTTCATTATTTAAAACCAATATGCAATTTTCTCAGATTTTAGCTGACAAAATATACATACGTATTTGTCCTACAACTGTAGTTCCAGCGCATGACTCTGGAATTCAAGAGAAAAGAAAATGGGTCACAGTACCAGCAGATTTAATGATAATAGATTGGACTGCAGATAATAAAAAAAAATCTGACTCCAAAACAATTGATTTCAATTTCCAAAGCTTTTTGAAAGCAATAAGGAAATTATTCCTTAAATTAAGCACAGATTCAAAGATTGAAATTACTAATATTTCAATCCATAAAGATATGGGGAGCAAATTTTTCATTAATAAGGTGTATATAGGGAAAGGAGAGAATTTTGATACTTTAGATGTTTATATTCGTACAAAAGATAAGAAAGGAGTTCTAGATAACTTATCTATTGTGATAAAAAATTGTAATGGTTTGTTAGATATGCATGGTAAGTTCTATAACCTAAAATTAGAATCATTAAGTTGGTTTATTACATTAGTTAAAGATTACAATTTATGTAAAGACATAGGATTCAAAGGAACCTTTTCTATAAGGATCAATGAAAATGATGAAGTAATAGATGGGAACATATACGTGTTAAATAATATAGAGAGCAGTGTGAGTAAAGGCTTACCCATGACTGACGTAAATATAAATTTAACATATGGAGACAGAATCATTAGTATAAAAAGTTTCCATTTTAACTTGGATAACATATATCTTTCTTTAATAGGGAAGATAAACTTTAATACAAATAATGCTCTGCTTATGGTTAATATTAGTAGACTCACTACAAGGGATTTATGCACATATGTACCAGATGGTATAGTGAATAATAAATTTAAAAAATGGTATTGCAACCATATTGGTGGTGACATTGTAAATATAATTACAAATTTTAACGGCAAAATCAATAGCTTAATCAATAATAATGACCTGTCAGACATTATGATTGTTGCTGATATAGAAAACGGTAGCATAAAGTTTGATGAAAATTCAAAACAAGTAAAGGAATTAAATGGTAATCTGACTCTTAAAAATAATGATCTTAAAATTACTGTAAACAGTGCTAAATTTCAGAATTTTATTATTAATGCCGGACAAATTGAAATGAATTCTCTCAATAAAGAAGATTCAGTTCTTATCATTAATGGTCAAGCTGTAAGTGATGTTTATGGGTTATATGAACATATAAAATTTAAGCTAGATGATATCATTCAGGTTACAAGTGATAAGATAAATGGAAGAGCGGAATCTGTATTCAGTTTACGTATTTTTAATCTAAACTCTGGTAACAAAAAAGCAGACTTTTTAGCCAGCTTTAATTCCAAAATTGATAATTTAGTTATCTACGGTGCAAGTCTCGGTAACTATGATATTAAGCTTGATTTTGGCAGAGATTTCATTGATTTTCATGGAAGTGGCATGGTAAATAACACACAGCTATTGTTTGATCTGAAAAGCAGTAATAAAAATAAGGGGCTTTCCTGGAATTTAACTGGTGATTTACCAGCTAAGATACTTAATCTAGATAGTGGGCATATTAATGCTAACATAGAATCAATGATAAATCCAGATAAGACTGGATATATTAATGGTAGCATAGATTTATCAAAGCTAGAATTGAGCTTAAGCTGCTTAGGACAAAAAAAATATTCTAATACACACAATAAAATTGTGTTTTCTACAAGATTAAATGGAATAGGAAAACTATTAATAGATAGCCTAGATGTTATTGGAAATGGCTTAGATATAAGATTCAGTGGAAAATTAGAAAACGGGAATTTACATTTAAACTCTAGCAACTTCATGCTGCCTAACAGTGACTTAAGTGTAAAAATCAAATCAAGTAAAGAGAAAAACGTTATAACTATCTTGGGAAAGAAAGTAAATTTAGGCAATATTTTGGATTTCTTCAGCAAAGATAATAATAAATTAAGCAGAGATATAGGAATAGAAATTGATATGAATGTTGATAACATAATTATGAAAGAAGATATTATTATTAAAGATGCTAAGCTAGCTTTGATTTGTACTAAGGGTAGTTGCAATGGGAGTCGATTTACAGGGCAGTTCCTTAAAGATAGCGGTAATATATTTGCAGAGTATAGTGGAGTAGGTCTTGAAATATACACGGATAATTCAGGTATGTTTTTACGGTCCTTAGGCATTAGCAAATCAGTTAAAAATGGGAAATTATCTTTTTATCTATCATCTCAGAGAGAAAATGGTGAACGTTATGGCATGTTATCCATTAGCAATTTTTATATCAAAGATGCTCCACTACTCACTACTTTATTGTCGATGTCTTCGCTCCCTGGTATTGTAAATGTTATAAAGAATGAGGGTGTGTATTTTGATAAATATAATGCTCCCTTTTTGTATAAAAGTGGTCTCATAAAAATTGAGGAGTCATGGGTTGAAGGAGCAGAATTAGGCATTAGTACTAGTGGTAAGATTGATATTAAAGATCATAAATTTCAGGTTGAAGGACAAGTAATACCAGCATACTTAATTAATAAATTTCTATTAAAAATTCCTATAATTGGAAAATTTCTTACTGGTGGAAAAAGTAGGGGTATTATTTCAATAGATTACAAAGCAAGTGGTGATAATAAAAATAATAACGTATCTGTTAACCCTATTTTTTCATTAACTCCAAGCCTATTTAAAAGATTATTGGAGGTGTTTGATAGTGCTATGACAAAGACTAATGATGCCCTTACTAAGGGTCTAAAAAGGAAATCTAAGCCTACTTAAATACAAATGAAATGCTTTGTTTTTAGTTCTATTTTCCATAATATATATTATGTAATTTATAGATACAGATAGATATTGATACTCAAGTATTACTCTTTGCTTTTTTTTCAATATACCTACACACTAAGATGGATATCTCATATAAAATCAACATTGGTACAGCAAGTCCTACTTGGCTTAATACATCAGGTGGAGTTAAAATTGCAGCGATAATGAAAATTAACACTATTGCAATTCTACGCCTATTCGACAAACTTTGTGTAGTAAGTAGTCCAGCTCTGACCATTAATGTGAGTATAACTGGAATTTGAAATGCAGTTCCAAATGCGAACATGAATTGGAGAACAAGATCTAAGTATTCGCTCACTGATGGCATAAATTCTATTGGTATACCGAAGGGTTTACTACTATACTCAAAAGCAATAAAAAATTTCCATGCTAAAGGAAATATGTAGTAATAAACCACAGCAGCCCCAGTTATAAATAAGACTGGCGTCGCAATTAAATATGGCAACAACACTGCCCTTTCTCTTTTATATAAGCCAGGTGCTAAAAATGTATAAAATTTCCACGCAAATACAGGAAAAGAAAACAGAAGAGCACTCATTATAGCAACCCTTAGATATACAAAAAATGCTTCTGTCAAATCTGTGTAGATTAGAGAAAAGTCACCACTACCTTTTGTGATTTCCATTAGTGGTGTAAGCAAAAAATAGTATATGTTCTCCTTAAAATAATAGCAAAAACAAAAAGCGACAAGAAAAAATAGAAAGCAGAAAATGACCTTTCTTCTAAGCTCTGCAAAGTGCTCATAAAATGAAGTATATTTTTCTTGTTTTTTCTTCATACTCTATTATTTATTATAGCATAGTAATGCTATATCTAGCATTCTCAATGAAAAGGCCCATTCGTTATCGTACCATGCTGCAATCCTATATATATCACCTGTAACATATGTACTAGTTAGATCTACAATTGCACTATAAGGAGTGTGTATGAAGTCTATTGAGACTAAAGGATCCTCACATGTGGAAAGTATATAACTTGTCGAATTCTTAAATATTTTATTTATTTCATTAGCAGTTGCTTTTTTATCAGTTATAAATTTAAAATCAATCATGGAAACATTACTAATTGGAACTCTAATGGCAGTACCGTCTATCTTTCCTTTTAATTCAGGAATAATAGAATTGATTGTTTTTGCTGCTCCAGTTGTAGTTGGTACTATAGATAGCGCACAAGCTCTTGCTCTTCGTAAATCTTCATGATTGCCATCAAGAATGTTTTGATCATTTGTATAGGCATGTATAGTGGTCATAAAACCACTTTTTATTCCTAAATTATAATGCAAAACTTGAACAACAGGAGCTAGGCAATTTGTAGTACAAGAACCTGCAGATATTATCTTATGCTCTTTTTTTAGCATATCATTGTTCACACCATAAACTATAGTTACATCAGCATCTAAAACTGGAGCAGAGACAACTATTCTTCTTGCATTATGCTTTATTGCTTCTGTTCGCTTATTGAATGCACCTGTGCATTCAAACACTATATCAACGTCCCATAGAATGTTTGCAGGATCCCGTTCTCTATACAAGAAAAATTTTCTGCCGTTCATAGAAATCCAGTTTTCAGATTCACTAAAACTAATATTACCATTGAATTTACCATGAATAGAGTCATATTTAATCAAATGTGCATGTTGTTTAGCACTAAGTGATCCATTTACAGCTATAACTTCTATTTGTTTACTGTATTTTTCTATTTCAAAAATAGCACGTAATACATTCCTTCCTATTCTACCAAGACCATTAATTCCTACAGAAATTGCCATTTTCTTATCTTAAAACCTTGATTATAGAGCATATTATTTGATATTTCATTCTATTTTCTCCATCCTAATTAGGAATTTTAGTAACTGCTGGTAGACACGAACTACTCTCTATCATAAAGACCTAAAGGTCCAATGCTCACTACCAAAAATATATGGCAATGAAACTTAGCAAAAAATGAAAAATGTAACTGTCAAGGTAGAAATGATGAACGCATGTGCTATCATCTATAAGTAAAAGTTTGACATTAGAAATATATAATCATGTCTATTCTTTTCTATCTATTCTTCATTTTTTTCTCCCTTTCTGCACGTTTACGTTCATTAGGGTTAAGTAATTTTTTACGCAAACGTATAGATTTCGGAGTTACTTCTACCAATTCATCATCGTCTATATACGATATCATTTCCTCTAAAGTCATTATCTTTGGTGGAGTAAGTTTTATAGCTTCATCGCTACCTGTAGCTCTTATGTTTGTTAATTGCTTGCTTTTAAGAACATTTATCTCCAAATCATTTTCACGACTATGCTGGCCAATGATCATACCACAATACATTTTATCTTGTGGCTTAATAAACATTGTTCCCCTGTCTTGTAAATTAAAAATTGCATACGCTACAGCTTCACCTTTATCAGTAGAAATCAGCACTCCATTACGCCTTCCTGAAATTTGCCCCTTATGTGGAGCATAACTATGAAATAAACGATTAATTATACCAGTACCACGAGAATCAGTTAAGAGCTCTCCTTGATAGCCAATCAATCCTCTTGATGGCACCAAAAAAGTTAATCTTGTTCTATTCTTACCGGAAGATCTCACATCAGTCACTTCACCTTTGCGCAAGCTGAGTTTTTCCATGACAATACCGCTATACTCATCATCTACATCGATTACTACTTCCTCTATAGGTTCAAGCTTTTTACCATTTTCCTCTTTAAAAAAGACCCTAGGACGTGAAACAGAAAGTTCAAAGCCTTCTCTTCTCATGTTCTCGATTAACACTCCAAGTTGTAGTTCGCCACGCCCACCAACTTCAAACGCTTCGCCACTAGGTGTTGTAGTTACAGTAATTGCAACATTTGTTTCTGCCTCTGCATATAGACGGTCCTTTATAACGTTTGAGGTAAGCTTTGTTCCTTCTTGTCCAGCAAGAGGTGAATCATTAACACTTATCATGACTGCCATAGTTGGTGGATCAACAGGAGTCGAGCTTATTGCAGTTGTAACCTCAGGTGCTGCTATAGTGTCTGAAACTGAAGCTTTTTCAAGACCTGCAATTGCAATTATATCACCTGCTACGGCTTGTTCTACTGGAATACGTTTTAAACCAGAAAATGATAGCAATTTTATCAATCTTCCTCGCTCAACTACTCTACCATCGAGGGTAAATACTTTAAGATCAGAGTTAACTTTCACAACTCCTTGATAAATTTTCCCTGTTAATATTCTTCCAAGAAATTTATCAGATTCAAGCAAAGTGACCAGCATAGCAAAAGGTGCTTTTTGATCATAAACAAAAGGTTTTATGTGATCTATAACTGTTGAAAATAATGGGCTCAAGTCTTTCCTTTCATCAGAAAGATCCTTAACACACCAGCCATTCCTACCTGAGGCATACAGTACTGGAAAATCTAGCTGCTCATTAGTTGCATCAAGATTAAAAAATAGTTCGTATATTTCATTTAATACTTCATCAATTTTGCTGTCTGGTCGATCAACCTTATTTATTACTACAATTGGCTTTAAATTTGCTTTTAGTGCTTTTGATAATACAAACTTGGTCTGTGGCATTGGACCTTCGACAGCATCAACAAGCAGTAGCACACCATCTGCCATGCATAGCACCCTTTCTACTTCTCCACCAAAGTCTGCATGTCCTGGTGTATCAATAATGTTGATTTTTTCATTTTCCCACATTATTGATGTACATTTCGCAAGTATTGTGATTCCACGTTCACGTTCTTGATCGCTACTATCCATAATCCGTTCTTGTATTCCTTGATTCTCGCGAAATATACCATTCTGCTTTAACATGTTGTCCAACAAAGTAGTCTTGCCGTGGTCAACGTGTGCGATTATTGCAATATTACGAATCGATTTAAACTCATTCATTATCGTTTTAAGTTTAATTTAGTAATAAGTATACATGTAATACACCTGGAGTAAATAATAAAGCTGTGCAGAAAGAAGTCTCATTCAAGTAGATGACTTTACACTGAAAATTTTGCTTTTATACAATCACCTACTTAATAATAAGTTAGAGTTTCCAAATCGGGACAACATAGCAAAGTTCCATAAATACATCATACAAAAATTAATCACACCTATTTTTTTTATTGGTGAGCATGCTAACTATAAAGCAATCTATGTCACCATTAAAAACAGAACTTATATTACTAATTTCATATCCAGTTCTTAAATCTTTTACCATTTGATATGGGTGCATGATATATGATCTAATTTGATTGCCCCAACTTATATCGTGTTTTTTGCTATAATCTTGAGCCATTTTTTGTTCTTTTTCTTCCAATTTAATTTGATATAAACGTCCTTTAAGCAATTTTAATGCATCATTTTTATTTTGATGCTGGGATCTGCTGTTTTGGCATTGAACTATAATGCCTGTTGGGATATGTGTTATGCGCACTGCGCTTTCAGTTTTATTTACATGCTGACCTCCTGCTCCAGAGGCGCGGTAAGTATCAATTTTTAAATCTTTACCATCTATAGCAATATCAATTGAATCATCTATTACTGGAGTAACGCCTATACTTGCAAAACTGGTATGGCGTTTATTGCTTGCATCAAATGGTGATATCCTAACTAGTCTGTGAATGCCACTTTCACTTTTTGCCCATCCATAAGCTTTTTCTCCAATAATCTTTATTGTTGCAGATTTTATTCCAACTAATTCCCCATCTAATTTTTCCACAATTTCAACTTCAAAGTTATGATAAACTTCAGCCCACCTTATATACATATTTATAAGCATTTCAGCCCAATCATTACTTTCAGTTCCACCAGCTCCTGAGTGGATCTCTAAAAAGCAATTATTATTATCTGCTTCACCAGTAAATAAAGATTCTGCTTCCTTATGCTTGATTAACTTTTCTAGTTCTATTAGTTCATTTTCAATTTTAGAAAAAAATCCTTCATCATTCTCGTCAATAGCAAATTTCATTAAGGCAATAATATCCTTGTATTCACTCTCTAGTTTTAAAAATGACTCTACATCATTCTTGATTTTAGAACGCTCCATTAAAATTTTCTTCGCCTTTTTGTTGTCTTCCCATAAATTATCATCTATAGCTTGGGATTCCAGATCTGCAAGGCGTAATTTTAATTTTTCTAAGTCAAAGACACCTCCTAATAACTGAAATACTTTTAGCTAAGCTCTGAAAATGTTCAAGGATTTCTAAATGAGTTCTCATTACGCTTTGGGTTTTAATATATTTACTATCAATAACAATAACAGTACACAAAAGAGAAATTTAACCATATAGTAGTTAATTTAAAACAATCTTATTATACTCTAATGCTTAAATGGATCAAGTACATATATTTATTAAAAAGTAAGGTAAAGATATGGATATTGAAATAAATTCTCATTATGGCTTAGACAAAAAAGCTATTGATGACTTGATTGAGTCTCTTGATAATGAGGAGTTAGAAAATACTCGTAAGATTGTAAAAGCAATAGACAGCATTCAGTTAGCATATTTTTTATCTACTTCAATTAGTGATCACAGGGAAAAACTAGTTGGTATTCTAGATCAGCACTTGTTAAGTGATGCCCTAGTACATGTGGTGCCAGATTTACAAATGGAAATTATAGAGACACTTGGAGTAGAAAATACTGCAAAGTTATTAATGCTTCTTAAAGTAGAAGATATAGTGACCATAGTCAAAGATTTAGACAAAAAGTCTATAGGTAGTATACTTGATTACTTGCCAAGTTCAACTCAAAAACTGGTAGAAGAGTTATTATCATACCCAGAAGAAAGTGCAGGTAGGTTAATACATAAAAATATGGTTATAGCACCATATTATTGGACAGTAAATGAGCTAACAGAATTTTTGCGAAACTATAGAAAAATACCAGAGAAATTTCACCAGGTCTTTATTATCAATTCAAAATTAGAACCCATAGGTAGTGTTAATTTAAGTAAAGTAATATCCCACTCAGGAGAAACAATAATAAAAGAGATAATGAGTCAGGATATAAAAATCATCAAAACTGGAGTAGACCAGGAAGAGGTAGCAAGAATATTTAAAGATTATTCTCTACTATCAGCTCCAGTAGTAAATAAACGAGGCAAGATTATAGGTGTAATCTTAATTGAAGATGTAATAAAGGTTGTCCAACAAGAAACAGAAGAGGACGTACTTAAAATAAGTGGTGTATCATCTAAAGCTGATATAAATGCTCCTATACATAAAACTATAATTCAGAGGTTACCTTGGCTATTATTTAACCTTTTAGCAGCAACTCTATGTTCTATAGTAGTTGGTTTTTTCGATAGCGTAATAGAAAGTTTTATAGTACTTTCAATAATCATGCCAATAATCGCATCAATGAGTGGAAACGCAGGATCTCAAACAGTAACTCTAACTATCAGAGCAATTGCAACAAAATATTTAACTGAGCAAAATGCAAACAGAATACTAATAAAAGAGCTTTTAATAGGTTTGATAAATGGAATAATTTTATCTATCATATCACTTGTAGTGTTAGTAATCAGATTTCATAGTTTTAAAGTAGAGGTTATTTTTGTAGCTTCCATGGTTATGATGTCAACTATTGCAACATTTATTGGAACTTTTATTCCTATAATGCTCCATCGTTTAAAATCCGACCCTGCAGTTTCTTCTTCAATTCTAACATCAGCAACAACTGATATTCTTTCTGCTTTTATATTTCTAGGTTTAGCTGCAATCTTTTTAATGAATAGCTAAGCTTTTCTAAAGCAAGTATGATGTACAGCTTTAATTATATCCTCTACCTGTGGTAATGCTTTCTTTTCCAGGTTTGCAGCATAAGGCAATGGGACATCCTTACTAGCTACTCGAGCAATTGGGGCGTCTAGATAATCAAATCCATGTTCCATAATGATGGCGGATAACTCTGCTCCTATTCCTGCAAACGGCCAACCTTCCTCTACACTTACTAACTTATTAGTTTTTTTAATAGAATTAATAATAGTTTTGGTATCAAGTGGCCTTAAAGTTCTAAGGTCAATAACTTCAGCTTCTATACCTTCATTTAAAAGTAAATCTGCTGCATTTAAAGCATCTACTAACTTCAACGAGAAAGCAGTAATGGTTACATCCTTTCCTCTTCGGATAATAGCAGCTTTACCTATCTTAAGTAGATAATCTTTATTTGATAGCTCAGAATCAGAGACTTCATGCTCATGCCCATAAGCAATTTCATTTTCTAAAAATATTACTGGACCTGGATCACGGATTGCTGCTTTGAGTAGACCTCTACAATCAGATGAAAAGTAAGGTGCTATTACTTTTAATCCCGGTATATGTGAGTACCAAGATGCAAAGCATTGAGAATGTTGTGCAGATACTCTTGTTGCAGCACCATTCGGTCCACGAAACACTATAGAACACCCAAGCTGACCACCTGACATATAGCTGATTTTTGCTGCAGAGTTTACGATTTGGTCGATTGCCTGCATAGAAAAATTAAAGGTCATAAACTCAACAATTGGCTTAAGTCCAGCAAGCGCTGCTCCAACAGCAAGGCCAGTAAACCCGTGCTCAGTGATTGGGGCATCAACTACCCTACCCTCTCCAAATTCTTTCAGCAATCCTTTCGTTACTTTGTAAGCACCATCATACTCTGCAACCTCTTCCCCTATGATAAACACATCACAGTCATTTTGCATTTCTTCCCTAATTGCCGTACATAGAGCTTCTCTAACGCTTAAAGTTGCCATTTATATTTTTGCATACTTTGAAGGTAACTATATCAGGATTACATGGTTTAGTAAAGTGGTATATTTCGATGCTATTTTTCTTCCATGGATTATGCGTTTATGATATTCTACTTTATTACACTAATGTCGCTAAGTATAGCAGTAACATACTTTTGTAGCATATTACCACTTTATAATGAACGATTTACTAGATTATTGCTTAATTATATTATTTCTATATTGCACTAAAAAATAGAAGACGGTAGTTTAAAATATTATCAGACACCTGTATATTTACAACTTAATTTAAGACTTTTTTAAAAACTATTAAATTAAACATATAAACACATAGAGCTTCCTCTTCCATCACCTATCTCATTACTCAATTTAAAAATCAGATAGAGTTAACCTCACGTAGAAATATCTGTATAGTTACGCACCAAGTATTTTAGTAATTAAAGAGACTTAAAATTATTCTTAGCATCATCTAATAAGTTTTTTACTTTTTTTTTACTTTGCTAAAAAACCCTTCTGGGGGCTGCTGCATATTTTCTTCTTCTTCAAGTGCTTTTAACAACTCAATTTGTTTTTTAGTTAATGTTTTTGGGTTTAAAGTTTCAATTATCACCTGCACATACAAATCACCACGTGCATTTGAGTTTATATATGGCATACCTTTTTCTCTACAACGTAATTTAGTACCAGTTTGAGTACCTTCAGGGACTTTTATTTTTATTTTAGCTTTATCAATTGATTGAACATCTATTTCACCACCAAGAGCTGCTAATGTCATTTTTATAGGTACTTTGCAATGTAAATCAGCTTTATCACGAGTAAAGATTTTATGTGGAAGAATTTTTATATATACATATAAATCTCCATTTTCTCCACCCCTTGCTCCAGCCTCTCCTTTACCACTTACCCTTACCTTGGCACCATCCTCTATCCCCTTCGGGATTGAAACTGATATATTCACTTCATCTCTTCTTCGTCCATTCCCACCACACTTTTTACACTTATTCTGCACTATTTCACCTTCCCCATAACATGTGGTACAAGTTCTTTCAATTGTAAAAAATCCCTGTTGAGACCTAACCCTACCACTTCCTCTACAGGAGTGACACTGTGTTGGCTTAATTGCACCTTCACTACCAGTACCTCTGCACGTGTCACATTTTACATTTGTAATATAATGTATAGGTGCTTTTATTCCATTAAATGCATCTTCTAAAGTAATTTCAAGATCATAACGCAAATCTGACCCAGGTACTCCTGATGTACCTCTTTTTGCTTTTGATCTTCTTGACTCCCCAAATCCTCCGCTAAAAAAGTCACTAAATATGTCACTAAAATCCCCAGCAGCCTGGCTAAAGTTGAAACCACCAGAAGCACCTTCATGACCATAATTATCATAACCGGCTTTTTTTTCAGGATTAGACAAAACATCATATGCAGCTGTTATCTCCTTGAATTTTTCCTCTGCTTCCTTGCTACCAGGATTTCTATCAGGATGATACTTTAACGCTAATTTTTTATATGCTTTTTTGATCTCATCAATGCTCGCATTCCTGCTTACTCCTAGCAGTTCATAGTAATCTTTAGTACTCATATATAAAGTTCAGTATTTAACCTCTAAAGGTAAGTATTACATACATTAATTTCAAGTGTGGCTTATACTTTCCATGCATTTTAAAAACAAATGCACCCTGAGCGACTTGAACGCCCGGCCTTTTGATCCGTAGTCAAATGCTCTAATCCAACTGAGCTAAGGGTGCATTCTATAAAATGGACTTTAGCAGATTTTACATGTCGATTCAATTAGTTTAATAAAAGCTAAAACAAAGCAAAATCAAGTTTATAGTGTAATAAATTCACTAACACCTCAACTTTAATAAATGTGAGTGAAAAATACTATATTTATAATTTTGTCATCTTTCCTTATAAAATGAGCAACAAGGCATTAGAAGTAATAATAGCGTAGGAAAATATATCTAAAAGATGCAAGTAACTGATTGTTATAAATAATAGATACACAGCATTTTTTACAGCGTAAGGTCTAATATTAAGTTGCACTTTTACCTAAACTTGATCAAAGCAAAATAGCATGAATAAAATTTTTTAGCACAATGAATGAATTTCTTCTATTTGTGTCTTTATTCTTCTCATTTGCTGATGATGCATTAATAATAATATATAAATAGTAGATTATACTCAAATCTTCGTGGAACCGATGATTACAGTAGTAGTAATAGTATAGTGTTGCTACAATACTTGGCAAAATGCCTTGACCAGTACTCTTTACACTCAGTATATTTACTGCTGTATTTTTAGTGCACCAAAAATAGTTATCATAATAGCACCAGGCGTGGCAGAAACTTGTATAAGTTATTCTACTAATCAGGAAATGATCAATGATACATGCGTTGCAAAGTGTACCGCAGGTAAAGAAGACGTAATGCGATAGAAAAATGCATTTAGTCGCTTCCTAAAAGCACTATCTTTTATACATCACAACTATCTTCCTAAGTTTCTTTACTTGAAGGTAGCAACTTAAAAACATTAAATCCAATTAACTTGAGTTATTAGATCATATCTAAGCTTCTTATTGGCACCTTTATCATATTTTGCATTAAATATACAGATATGACACTGATAACACTCCCAGTAACAATGGACAGTTTTTACAACTGAGAAGTAAAATATCTGAGACATATTAATTATTGTGCTAAAATTTTTTTATAATGAAACCGTTACCCTTTTCCCAGGATTTACAATCCAATACTTGCTTACTAAGCCACACTTGCCTTATGAATTTATAACTATTATTGACTAAAGCTTTGTAAGTTATAATCATATTATATAATACTATTTTTTACTGTAGAACTTGATTCTTCTCTTAACAACTCTATCAAAAAGTAATTTTCCAGCCAGTTGCTTTGTATAGTGTAAAATATTTATTCTTATACTAACCACTTTTTCATAACTGTTTTAGACCCTTTGCTAAGCTAACAAATAGAGTATTTTCAGCACCCTACATGAGAAAGGTAATGCCTAGATCAGATACATAGAATAATGTTTTTATATATGAAATAATGGCTACATACTACCTTGTCGTTTATTACTTCGCTTCAATACTGATGAATATTATCCTTAATACCTAATTCTCCTAGTTTGCTATACTTAGCTTATAGTGTAAGTAATACTCTTTTGCTATATTATATTACTAAAAATTACTAAAAAAGGATATGTTATTCCTTATTACCAGCCTTATAGTTTTGCATAGTAACTCATACTTTCTATCAGAGCAAAAGATTTACATTGAAATATGGCAGTAGTAATAGTCATCAAAAGTCAAGAAGTTAACAAAAATAAATCAAGTAGTAAAGGATAATAAGTAACTAGTGCTTAAGTTGTCACTATCTCATCCAATATATTTTGGACACAAATCCCTTTATTCAAGCTATGAAAGTCAAATTTTTGAAGCTGATAAAACCAACTACTGACGAAATTACGATAAATTTAGAATTCCTACTATAAAGTCTATCAGACTATTTTTACTATTAGTAATAGTGTTATATGTGTTCTTTCTTTTCTCCTGGTAAAAAAAGTTCCAAGCTTAATTTAAAATTATAATAGTAGAAAAGTATAGGTAACTTGATATCAGTTTTAACCTTGTATATCGCTTTATTTTCTATTTCTCGCAACAAGCTTACTATACTTTTTATTCCGCGTACAAAACAACTCTACTGTGCGTATGTTAGAAATTCATGTTAGAGCATTATCTTTTATTGAAATTAAACTGTTTTTTCTACTTTATGCAGTACACTTTGAACTTTGTTTCCCAATTCACTTAGAGTGAATGGTTTTGGCAAAAAGTGGAAATCTTCTATATTAACATTGCCATTCTTTAGAAAAGCATCTTCAGCATACCCAGAAATAAAAATGACATTAATATTTGGTCTATGGATTAAGGCTTCTTTGACTATTTCTGGACCACTAACTTCTGGCATTATGACATCAGTAATTATTAGGTCTATATGTTGACTTTTTTTACTTATTATTTTTAGTGCCTGACTTCCCATACTAGCTTCTATCACATCAAACCCCTTTCTTTGTAGTGTTTTAGTAGTGAATTCCCTAACTGAATCCTCATCTTCAATTAACAAAATTGTGCCATTGCTCTTAACTTCATTTACTACTGGTTTTTCTATTTCTTCAGTATCTTTCTCTATATTATTTTCATCTGAAACATAAACCATAGGTAAAAATATACTAAATTTAGTTCCACAGTCGACTTTACTAGCAACATAGATATACCCTTCAGTTTGCTTAATGATACCATATACAGTGGAAAGGCCAAGACCAGTACCAGAAGCAATATCTTTAGTAGAAAAGAATGGGTCAAATACCTTCTGAATTGTATCACTCTTCATTCCACATCCTGTATCGATTACTTCAATCACAACATAATTCCCATGTTCAATACCATCTTTGTCTGGAGAAAACATATTCCTAGGTGTAGAATTTAACGAGTCAATTTTTTTATTAAAAGTTCGTATGGTCAATTCCCCTCCCTTTTCCATGGCAGCATTAGCATTAACCACAAGATTAATAATAACTTGTTCTAACTGCCCTTGATCAGCTCTAACCATCCCTAAATCTCCACCGTAATAGGCAGTGAATTTTATATTCTCTCCTATCAACCTTTTTATCATCTCATAGAGGTTGGCTATTATACTATTCGCATCAATAATTTTTGGTTGCATGGTCTGCCTCCTTGAAAAGGCAAGCAGCTGCTTAACTAAATTTGATCCACGCTTTGCGTTTTGTTGTATCTGTATTATGTCTCCAAAAGATGGATCGCCAGCTGAGTGCTGAAGTAAAAGCAAATCACAAAACCCTATTATCCCAGTCAATATATTGTTAAAATCATGTGCAATACCACCTGCTAACTGACCTATAGCTTGCATTTTTTGATAATGCTCAAGCTTTATTTCTAGGTTTCTATGCTCGGTATTGTCAACAAAATAGCAAAGTATAAACATGACCCTACTGTGGAGAAATTTGTTGAAGTATATCCTCATATTATCATTGTTGCTAAGCTGTACATCAAAGGATGCATTATTTATCCTGTTGCTAGAAAAGTATTCACGTATTTTCATATGATAATTATCTGATATTAATGTAAAAATTGAGTTAGTATCTGAACCTGCAAGTTTTATTAGCGCTGTATTTTTCTTTATGAAATTTCCACTTGAATCACATTGTGCAATAGCAATTGATGAATTTGCAAAACATGGATGCAGTTGATAGTCAACTACATTTGATTCAATTGGTGTAATTAAACCATATATATAGTTGTGACTATGTTTATCACAAAACATAGCAGTACTCATATAAGCTTTAAATGGGACACCACTTACAGTACAAAATGAAATCTCATTACCAGTTGCTGTATTACTATAATTAGATTGAAACATAAAATCATTGATTGAACTTCCCTTCTCAAATTTTCTCAACTCAAACATATCTAAAAACCTTCTATTTACAGATAAAATTACTCCTTTAGCATTTGCAATGTAAGTTCCTATATTGTGCTTTTCTATTAATTCTTCATATACTTGCTCTTTGTTCATCTGTATTGCTTTTAGTACAAAATACCCGTGAGGTCTTGCTATTGGCGCTAATGAGAGGTTTAGAACTTTATTATTATCCAGAGCAACTTGGTGATTATCTGGTATTGGGTCAAAAAGCAAGAGAAAATTGGATGTCCTATTTTTCTTACCTAAAGCAATACGTAACTGCACAGAAGAGTTATTTTTTAGTGCATGATATAATGCTTTTTTATCTTTCTCTGAAAGGTTTCCTACTTCTAGAATCTTGCTTAGTGTAATATCATTATCTATGTATTCCTTGAACCTCTCATAGAATCTGGCATCAGCATAAATAACACCATCATCTTTGTGTAAGATAAGACAAAACTCTGTATTATGATTGAGTGCACTTGCAAATATTGCATTTTGGAATTCTGTAATACTAAGCAGATGCCTATAACGCTTTGCATTATATATCATAAAAAAAGTCGTGAAGATGCTAACTAGCATATTAATCTCTATATTAATAGAGCAATCATATGTATCTAAAAAATAGAGTGCTGATATTATTATTGAAGGTAAGATCATAATGACTGCACTAATCTTGAGTGACATCCCATGATTTCTTAATATGAAGTCGACTCTATTTTCCTTCTTGCTGTCTATATATCTTTTACTCATTTTACGTATAACAATACTTCATTATACCTTTTAATTACTATAGACTTATTAACACCTTTGATATACAATTTCCATTAGAATTTTTGGCATATTGTAAAACATCATGAAAGAACAAAAAATGCTAGCTTTTGAGTGGTTCTGTACGCTAAGAGATAAAATTTTGGAGTCTTTTTTATTGGTTGAAGGACAGTCATCTGTAAATCCTAAAATTAAAAAAAAGAAGTGGAATCGTCCAGGTGGCGGAGGTGGTGAATCCACAGTTATTTATGGTAAAATTTTTGAGAAAGTAGGAGTAAATGTTTCAAAAGTATACGGAAAGTTTATAGATTCAATTATAAATGAAATTCCTGGCGCAAATGAGAGTGATGGGAAATTTTGGGCATGTGGTATATCTTTAGTATCTCACATGCAATCACCCCTTGTTCCTGCAGCACATATGAACACAAGACTAATATATACATCAAAGCAATGGTTTGGTGGAGGAATAGACTTTACTCCAACATATGAAGATAAGGAAGACTACCAGTACATTCATGAGTCAATTAAAACAACATGTGATGAATTTGATTCTACATATTATCCAAAATTTAAAGAAGAATGTGACAGATACTTTTTTTTACAACACAGAAAAGAGCCACGTGGCATTGGTGGAATTTTTTACGACAATCTTAATTCTGGTAACTGGGAAAATGATTTCAAGTTTATAAAAACAGTAGGAGAAACCTTTTTAAAAATTTATTTGCGTATCATATATCAACATATGAAAAAGCCTTGGACAAAAGAGCAGCGAGATGCGCAATTAATAAAACGTGGCAGGTATGTAGAATTCAACCTACTTTATGATCGCGGTACAAGGTTTGGTTTGATGACTGATGGTGATCCAGATGCTATTATGATGTCAATGCCACCTTTAGTTAAGTGGTTGTAGTGAGTTGATAAGGTGCTTAAACAGCAGCAGCCTATCCGATAATAGCATATCATTCTTATTTGAGCTTGTGATTTTTAACTATTTAGTAATATTGTGATATTTACAATCTCCTCACTAATATATTCAGCTATAAGTAATTAAAAAGATTAAGTTTTATTTATATAAAAAGTACACAGTGCAACCCTTGTCTCTCTTCTACCTAATAATAGCCTCATTATTTTAGGCTACCATTTAATAATTAGTAAAAATTATACATTACAGCAGTATAACAGAAAATCGATATATTGTATGCTCCTATTTTTTTCTGAAATGTATTGAACTTAAAGTAAAGGCTTATTTGCTAAACACGTGGCCTCCTTGAAATTTTAGTAATTCAATATATACTGTACAAGTTTTAGCTTGTCAGATTTAACTCACCCTATTTTATTAGAACCATTTTTACTTCACAAGCCAGAAGAACCCTTATTAAAAATTTACAACCTTTTTTACTTTGACTCTTAACGTTAACAAATGCGTCTATAAAACAACTTCCACAACATTTGATGTTGAACGCGTAATTTGTAAAGTTTAATAAAACCTTTTAAGGTGGTATACAGTATCTCTTGTAAGATCGGTTTAGATCAGTGCTGCCATCTCATCATCTACTCCTAAACTTTTTACCGCTTCTGATATACTAGCATGGCTATATCTCTCATAGTACAATTCAATACCTCGTATTTCATGTATAAGGTACCTGATTAGAAAATTTGTATACTGTAGAAAATCACTCATACCCTTTTCATTGATAAGTATATAATAACTTACTCCTTTAAGGATAGAGTTAAGAAAGTGTTTTATCTCTTTTTCTTGATGAAGAGCTACCTTTGCATATAAACCTCCTCTCTCCTTAAAAAGAGAAAATAAGTACCGTACTGCTAATTAACCAAAACAGTATATTACATATGGATGGTGGATATAGTACCTCTTTTTAGATATCATGTACCTTTTCTATCCTCAATCAAGCCAATGATTTTAGTATTAGTTCTACACTATTTCTAGGGCTGATGCTTTTGGTAATAGGCCTACCAATTACAATATAATCAGCTCCTGAATCTATGGCTTCTTTTGGTGTTGCAGTTCTTTTTTGGTCATCAAAATCATGATCTATGCGAATTCCTGGAGTAATGATTTTAAAGTCTTTCCCACACTCTTTACGCACTTCCTGTGTTTCCAGTGCAGAACAGACTACTCCATGTAAACCAATTTTTTTTGCAAGCTTTGCCAGTAAAATTACTTGTGATTTTGTTTCACTTACTACTCCAAGCTCGCTTAGATCCTCATTACTAATACTAGTTAGTACTGTTACTCCAATTAATTCCATTTTTGTATCATTCACTACATTTAGAGCTTCTTTTAGCATCCTTGTTCCACCACTAATGTGTAATGTTAATACCTCAACACCCAAAGCTTTCACTGCTTTGACAGTTTTAGTTATAGTATTTGGTATGTCATACAATTTCAGATCTAAAAAAATTGGTATATTGCATTTTGCAACTTTTCTCACTCCAGAAGGTCCGTAGGTAGCAAAGAATTCTAACCCAAGTTTTATCATACCAATTTTACCACGCAGAACATTAGCCAAAAATATGGCTTCATTTAAATCTTGCGTGTCTAGTGCACATACTATTGGGTTCATTATATATTTTTTCTTAATGCTTTTATAATAAACTATAGGATGATTATTGTATTTTGCAACTCATCACTGACTCTTTTAGAGCACCATCTATTTTTTTGCTATATGCCAATTTGCTATTCCTTTGGTTTAATTCTTCAACTTTACTTCCTAAACTCTCTTTTTTAGTAGAATTATTTAACTGATTAATTCCACTTATTATATTTGCAATTTCCTAGCTCTTTTTTCTAAAGTTACTTTAGCTATAATCTACGTTCTTTTCTAGCCCATTTTCTCATCTCTGCCAGTTTCCTTATATTCAGAATGAATAGATATAAAAAGAAATGAAGATATACTTAAAGTAACAAAAAAGCTTCATTCAAAGAACGAAATTGAGGTAAGGACAAAATGTAAGTGATAATGGAAGCATTACTGATTGACTATTCAAGGTAATAAAAAGTTAAGATATAGCTTTATTAGTCTATCTATTCATATCACCTCTTCACAAGCACCACGTAGCTATTAGCTTAATCACAAAGAAAGTCAAAACGACTCTATGCAAAACAAAAATTAATATAAACATACTCTTACAATAAACTTTTTATTTTCAGTCTCAAGTCCTGAGTGTATATCATCACTCCACTGTATCGCTTCAGCGTTGCATACAGTCTGCAAATCATTCTGCGCAGACAGATTTAACTTATCATCTTGTAAATTCCCTTTTATCATCAATTTTTTTACCGGGTGCTTGACTGATACAGTGTTATTTGTCTTTATTTCTCTCACAAGATTTAATATTTGCACAAAATTGCGCCCCATTTCTTCAGAGAATTTATCATAGATAAGTTCTTCTCTATCAGGCCAATTGCTTTGTTTATGTACAGAATTATAGCTATACAACTGATGGTATATTTCCTCTGTAATATATGGCAAAAAGGGGGCAAATAACCGAAGAATAATATTTAATGCATATGTCAAACTCTGTTTAGCACTCAAGTTTTCCTTGTTGCTAACTGAATCACCATATGCACGTTTTTTTACTAGCTCTAAGTAATTATCACAAAAATCCTTCCAAAAGAATTCTTTTACTGTACTTAAAGCCTCACAGTACTTGAACTGCAGTAGATCATTTGTTGTCTCCTCTATAACTTTATATAGCTTAGACAATATCCACTTATCCATTGTCTCACTGACAAAGTTTATACTCATTGGTTGGTGCTTTTCCATAAACATGGAAACAAACTTGCTTGCATTCCAAAGCTTTGTAATGAGACGTTTCCCGATTCTTAATATATTCTCAGAGTAAACTGTGTCAGCTCCAAGTCTTGAATTTGCTGCCCAATAGCGTACTACATCAGCACCATGATTATTAAGTACTGTATGAGGGGTAATAACATTTCCCTTTGATTTACTCATCTTTTTTTTATCATCAGATAAACACCATCCACTGATCATAATATTTTTCCATGGCAATGAATTTGCATGGTAATGTGCTTTCAAAATCGTATAAAATGCCCAAGTTCTTATTATCTCGTAGCTTTGACTGTGCAGGTCAGCAGGAAATATCTTATCGTATCGATGTCCTGGTAAATAGAACTCATTGTTTACTGCCAACGCGTTTAACTGAGGAGTAATTGCACTTGTAGCCCAAGTATCCATAACGTCTTGATCTGGAATAACCTCTTCTTTACTATACCCATTTGGTAAGTCTTTGAGTGGATCAATAGGTAAATCCTTTATATTAGGTAGGATAACTTGGCCTTCCTCTCCTTTGCGTTTTGAATACCATACTGGAAACGGCACACCAAAATAACGCTGTCTTGAAATACACCAGTCCCAATTTAGCCCCTCTATCCACATCTCCATACGTTTACGCATATTGCTTGGGTGCCAATTGCATTCCCTAACTTTATCCAATACCTGAGCTTTTTGATCCATGATCTTGATAAACCATTGGTAAGTAGGCAGTATTTCAAGAGGAGCACCAGATCTTTCTGCACATTTCACAGAATGAGAGATATTAATACTTTCTGTCAAGAATCCCTTATCAGTTAGAATCTCAATTATTCTTCTTCTTGCTATTTCAACTTCTAGTCTATTGATCTCATTAAGGATTCTAGAATCATGTATAACATCCTTTTTCATCATCCAAGTAGCCATTTCCCCTGTTACTCTATCACCTTGATATTGGAATATATTATTCAGGTAATCTGAACCTAGATTTATCTTTCCATCATGATCAATAATAATTCTCAATGGTAAATTGTACTTATGCTGCCAATATATATCTAGTTCATCACCAAAGGTACAACACATAACAAGCCCAGTACCTTTATTTGTTTTTACCCTATCATCAGCTATTATTGGAACTTTTGCTCCTGTTATTGGTGCTACAGCTATTTCTCCAATCAAATGAGTGTAGCGTACATCCTCTGGATGACAGAAAACTGCAACGCACGCTAAAAGCAGTTCAGGACGTGTAGTTGTTATCTTAATTTGCTCATTTTTTTCAGTAAAAAATACTATCGTATTCAAGGACGAATCAAAAACTTTATCTTCTATTTCTGCTTGTGCAATTGCAGTTTTATCAACTGGATCCCAAACAATTGGTTGCATTTTTCTGTATGCATACCCTTTGTTATACAAATCAATAAACGACATTTGGGAAAGTGCAACAGTTTCTTTGCTAATTGTGTGATATTCCAGACTCCAGTCGTAACTAATACCAACTGATTTGAACAATTCCTTGAATTCCTGCTTTGAGCCTTCAATAATTTTAAGGCACATTTCTATAAACCTCTCTTTACCAATTTCTTTTGCGCTAGTCTTATAGGCTTGCTCTACCAATCTTTCAGTAGGAAGTCCATTATCATCAAATCCAATTGGGAAAAATACATCTTTCCCAAGCATACGTTGAAACCTTGAAATAAAATCTGTATGACAATAGCTAAATATATGCCCAATATGCAATTTACCTGATATCGTTGGAGGAGGTGTATCTATAGTAAAGGTGTTGCCCTTTTTCCCATTCCACTTGTAAATTTGACTTCTCTCCCACAATGTGTTGTATTTAACTTCAATTTCTTTAAAACTGTACTTTCCTTCTAGCATAAGTATCTTTTTCTCTTCAACTATAAGTTAACACAATCAGGGCAGTTTTATGTAAGATTTTATAAGGATACTTTGATAAACATTACTTGATTTTAGTTTCGAAGAGTTATTGTTGCTTCAACTAGTACTTAATTTAGATTAAGTGCAACATCACAACATATAAAAAGTGTAATATTAGGTGGAGGAAATATCAAAGAAAGTCGAGCTATTTAAACAGTAAAAACGATTCTAGCTAGTAAGGCAATGAAATTTGTGATAGTAATGGTGAAAGTCAAAATCTAAAAGCTTAAAGCTGAATAGTTAAAGTAAAATACAGTATTAGGGAGAATAAATTAATTTCGAGTTAAAAACTTGTGTACAAATGCTAGACTTACTCTGCTTAAACATGTAGCTGTGATATAAAATATCGTAAAGGTTATTGAGCATAGTATCAACATCTGAATTATGGAAAATATGATATATTCATGCTTTCCAACTACTCAAGCAAGTAAAACTCAATTACAAGAAGCAAATTAAGAGTGATTCAGTATTAATAGTTCTGTTTCCTGCTAAAATTTTAGCTCTGAAAATAAGGGTATTCTTACTCACTTTTCTTCCCTCCTATGGGATTTATACCTTACTGAATTATTCTCGTAAGTCGTATAGTCTCTAGTAGACTAGACTACACCTTCTTGGTGTTTTTTAACCGATTTTCATTACTAAAATTCCTTTTTATTATAGTTATCTTCTTTGTCATCATATTTTACTCCTTCAGAAGGATGATTCTCGCACATAGCTCAGCTAAAACCCTTTAAAATTAACAATACATGGAAACATTAACTTGATACTAACGAATGGTACTAGCAACTCTTATACTAGCCAAGATCACAGGTGAGGGTACTTGTAATACTGTAGTTGAAATTTGCGAAGCAGTTTTTATACTTAACATGTTTATTTTTGAATAAACTCCATTTGCATTTTTTGTACACTACTTTCTATCTGCTTTACACGTTCTATCAACCTTTTCTCTAAGTCGAAATTGCCAGTAAGCCTCGCCTTGATTTTTTCTTCTTGTAATATATTTAGCTCTCTCAGTAACACCACGTTATTCCATACAATCTCTGCTGATTCCCTCTTATTTAATTGACTGTTTAATACACTAGTTTTTTCTAATATAAACCTTACAGTCTCAATATTGTCAGACTGCTCAAGCTTTTGTAATAACTCCTCCTTACTAAGCTTATCTACATTATTTATGTCGTCAATCATAAACTGATGCAGTCTTTTCATCTTTGGATTAGTAAACTCAAAATGAGAAAACTGCTCAAAGAATATAGGATAGCGTAAGATCTTGGGGAATTCTATCACTATACGCAGAACTATGGCTTCATTTTGTTCTTCCTTAATCACATCTGGAGACTTACCACAAAGATACTTACCTTCTATTGCTCTAATTTTGCTGTCGAAAACCTGCTCTTTAAAGCTTGTCCTTAATTTGCTAGCTTTATCGTAAAAGTAATTTCTGTAGTACCTCCGGATACTATTATTGCTAATAGCATTAATGTATCTCATAAACTTGTGTTCAAGAACCGAATATTTTTCTGGAGTAAGTTTTTCGTAGCTTTTTAGACTGCTATTGACTATGTAATTCCATAAATATTCAGAATGTAGTTCTGTTGAATAATCGAGCATAGAAAGTACTTCCTCTTTCTTGTATTCTAGTTCACTACATACATCATACGGATCTTTATTGTCTGATAAAGTTACAAACTTCAATACATATCCAGGTTTTAGCATGGATAAAGCAAATTCTGCAACTCTAGTTGCTGCATTACGTCCAGCATTATCGCCATCCATGCATATAGAGATTTCTTTAGTAAATCTCCACAAATTTTTTATCTGCTCTGCAGAAATTGCAGTACCAAGTGAAGCAACTGTATTACTAATTCCTGTCTGATGCAGAGCTATCACATCAATATAACCCTCAACTACAAACACATGTTGTTTTTTAAGTATTTCACTTAAAGCAAAGTTTAGCCCATATAAATTTTCCTTTTTTCTAAAGAGCTGACTCTCTGGACTATTTAAATATTTCGGATACTGCCCCGAACCTAGCACACGCCCACCAAAACCAACAATTTTGCCTGCAATATTATGTATAGGAAATATAAGTCGATTACAAAAATAATCGCGAAAATTTTTATTTATTAAGCCAACATCAATCAGAACTTCATCTCTAACACCATAAGAATTCAAATATTCTTTTAAACCAGAGCTCGGTGCATAACCTATCCTGAATTTATCTACGATTTTAGGTAAAATCTTACGCTGTTTTAGATAATCTAAAATTTTTCCGTGACTTTTTTGTACAAACCAATTTGTAGCTAGGTTTAGTGCTAAAAAAAGTTTATTGCTTTTCATAAACTTAGCAACACTAAAATTTCTAGGTAACTCAATATCTGTGATTAACATCAGCTTCTCTAACGCTTCTTTAAAACTCAGGCCTTCAGTTTGAGAAATAAATTCAAATACATCCCCATGAGCTGAACAACCAAAGCAATAATATAACCCCTTAGTATCGTTTACAAAAAAAGATGGAGTTTTTTCATTGTGAAAAGGACAAAGACCAATAAAGTTGTCTCCTCTTTTTTTTAGCTTAACTTTATTACCTACTATGTCAGATAACAATAGCCTTGACTTTATAGTATCTATATAATCCATTTTATTGAGTGAGTTATAGTAAGAATTGTATAGGATTTATGAATGTTTAACTCGAAATTTATTTCAAGTTCAAGATCAATGAAAGACTAGAATTACTAAGCAACTTGACAAAAAGGATAAAACTACTTACTTATATTAAGTACCTTTGAGTCATAATTTTTATATGTCAGATGTGATATCTATTGCTTCAGATCATGCCGGTTATGAGCTAAAATTGGAGATAAAGTCTTACCTGAAAGTCTTGGGTTATGCAGTGGTAGATCATGGCTGCACTGCCGAACAAAAGAGTGTAGATTATCCAGACTACGCCGTTAAAGTTGTAGAGGATATAACAATCAAAAGAGCAAGTTATGGAATATTAATTTGTGGCACAGGTTTAGGTATGAGTACTGTAGCAAATCGTTTTGAAGGGATTTATGCTGCTTTGTGTGATAGCGTTGAGATTACGAAATTAGCTCGTGAACATGGCAATGCAAATGTATTGTGTCTTGGAGCAGGGTTTATCAGCAATGAGTTAGCAAAAAACATAGTTAAAGAATTTCTCGGAACAGAATTCTCAAAAGAGAGCAGACATAAGAAGCGTCTTGATAAGCTTAGCAATATTAATAAGAAAAAAAACACACAAACTTACGATGAAGATGAGATGTCAAAGTTTGCTAAGGTAGCAGCTGAATGGTGGAATGAAAGTGGTAAATTCAAGCCATTACACATGATGAATCCTGTGAGGGTATCTTATATTATCAAGAAAATAAAAGAATTAAAAAAATGCGATCTGAGTGAGATATCACTTCTTGATGTTGGATGCGGTGGTGGCATTTTGTCAGAGTCAATGGCGCGTGTTGGTATTAATGTTGTAGGAATAGATGTATGCGAAGAAAATATAAGAGTAGCACAATCTCATGCAAAAAAAATAGGATCAAATACAGAATACACACATGCTAGCATTGAAGAATTGAGCAATAACAAAAAATATGATGTAGTTTTGCTTATGGAAGTAGTTGAGCATGTAAATAACTTAGGGTTTTTTATAAAAAAAGCAATAGAATTGCTAAAGCCGGAAGGATTAATATTTATATCTACAATAAATAGAACTATTAAGTCCTTCTGTTTTGCAATAATTGGTGCAGAATATATATTAAACTGGCTACCAAAAGGTACACATAATTGGAATAAATTTCTAAAACCATCAGAAATTGCAAATTACCTAAGGGAAAATAATGTAACACTGCAAAATATGGCTGGTATGGAGTACAATGTGATAAAGCGTGAGTGGAATTTAACTGAAGATGTTGGTGTCAACTATATACTGTGTGGCTCGGTGAGTAATTAATCTATTGATTTTTATCACTAGTATAGGTACGATCAAGTTTTGAAAGTTGCACTAATGAAGCAATTCGAGAATTTTTATATCACTACTCCAGTATATTATGCAAACAGCAAGCCACATATTGGTCATGCATATACCTCTCTTTTGTGTGATGTAACAGCAAGGTTTATAAGATTGACTGGAAAGTACGTTAAATTTACTACTGGTACAGACGAATATGGACAAAAAGTTGAAAAGGCAGCTAAAGTACAAGGAATGGAGCCTAAGGAATTTGTAGACAAAATAAGCACCTCATTCAAAAAATTAGCTAAATCTATAAATTTTGAGTATGATGACTTTATCCGCACTACGGAAGAACGTCACAAGAAAGTAGTTATAGCTTTATGGAATAGGCTTGAAGAGAGAGGGCAAATATACTTAGATTCTTACTCAGGTTGGTATTCAGTACGTGATGAAGCATTTTATCAAGAATCAGAGCTAATAGATGGCAAAGCACCAACAGGTGCCGAAGTCCAGTGGATAAAAGAGGAGAGTTACTTTTTTCGTCTATCAGATTGGAGGAGCAAGTTATTGGAATTATATCAAAATCAACCCAACTTTATCTTTCCTGAGAACAGGAAAAATGAAGTAATATCATTTACAAAATCTGGGCTAACTGACCTTTCAATCTCTCGCACTAGTTTTAATTGGGGAATAAAAGTACCAGGTAATGACAAACACGTAATTTATGTTTGGGTAGATGCATTAGCTAGTTACCTTACATCAATAGGTTTTTCTAGCATTGAAGACAAGGAATATAAAAATCTTTGGGCAAATGACAATTCTTGCAATATTCACGTAATTGGTAAGGATATATTACGTTTTCATGCTGTATATTGGCCAGCAATTCTTCTTGCAGCAGGATTACCATTGCCAAAACAAATTGCAGTTCATGGTTGGTGGATAAATAAAGGAGAAAAAATATCCAAGTCTCTTGGCAATGTTATAGACCCAATCAGCCTAGCTGAAGAATTTGGCATTGATCAACTACGCTATTTTCTTCTTCAGGAAACAAGCTTTGGTCAAGATGGTAACTTCAATAAGAAAAATATGGTCAATCGAATAAACTCTGATTTAGTAAATAACATAGGCAATTTAGTCCAAAGAACAATTTCATTCTTACATCAGCAATATTCTGGAGTTATACCAACAATTAACAGAAATTTACTCAAATATACTGAATGTTTGCCAAACTGTAAAGCCATACTAGACCAAGTGATGAATCATATATCAAAGTATGAATTTAACCATATCATATTTTTGATTATCAATATCTCATCTGAAGCCAACGCTTATATAGACAAAAGTGCACCATGGATCCTAAGTAAAACTGACAGGGAACGTATGAATTTAGTAATCTACAAGTTATTAGAGTATATTAGAATAATTGGTATTTTACTACAACCAATTATTCCAAAATCAGCAAAGATAATACTTGACCAATTGCAAATTTCAAATGAACAACGCAATTTAAAATATTTGTGTAGTGGATGTGTAAGCTCAGGTATAATTTTACCTAAACCTACACCAATTTTCCGAAGGTTGACACTCGAATAGAATATGCAGTATAGCTCTGAAGTTCCTCTTTTAAAACATTAGTTTGATTATGCCTTAACTAGGATTAGCAGTAGATAGATTCAGTGATTTTAATATTATCAAACTGTACTAACATGGGAATAGGGGGATAATTATAAAAAATGAGGTAGATAGGTTTCAGTTAAATTAAGGAACATATTATGATGCTATCACCAGCAAATTAGTTAACAATATTTATTATTTAGATTAAATAGAAGTTAGCACTATCCTCTTTATTCAGATGTTTAATTTCCATGGCTAGAACTTTTATCCCTTTCAAGGATAAAAGTTCTTTGAACTTGAGTTGCCACTTTATTTTCTAACTCAAGAATTTTCTTGATCTTCATTTTTCTAATACTGAAAGTAATCTACTAAAATTAATTATTAAAATTTTAATATGAATAAAAATGAATCAACTTTACTAACAAACTAGCAGACATAATAAGTAGCGGATATTAATGAATATCTCTAAAAACTATGAGTTATTATGCCTTTCAGTATAATCTTTAAATACACCACGATTTGAGTCAAAATACAGTCTCACACTGCCAATTGGTCCGTTTCTTTGTTTTGCAATAATAAGCTCTGCAATGTTTCTGATTTTCTCCATCTTCTCTTGCCACTCCCTATGTTTATTACTTCCTTCACTTGGCTGCTTTCTTAGTTCATAGTACTCTTCTCTATAAAGAAACATTACTATATCCGCATCCTGTTCTATACTCCCTGAATCTCGCAAATCAGCAAGTTGTGGCTTTTTATCATCTCTCTGTTCAACAGAACGTGAGAGCTGAGACAATGCAATAATAGGAATATTCAGTTCTTTTGCAATCGCCTTTAAACCCTGAGTTACTTCTGAAATTTCTTGTACTCTATTTTCGTTACTCCTTTTGGTTGTTCCTTTAATTAATTGAAGATAATCAATAAATACCACTTTTACATTATATAGTTGATATAGCAAACGTATTCTAGTACGAAGAGCACTAATTGATAGTGCAGGAGTATCATCTATCATAAAAGATAACTCGGATAATCTTGTACTAGCATTAACAAATTCATGAAGTTCAAAATCACTAATCCTCCCGGTTAATGCCCTATAATAACTAACTCCTGAATCTATAGTAACTAACCTCGCAGCTAATTGCTCTGCTGACATTTCAAGCGAAAAAAATGCTACATAGTGTTGCTCATTTCCCCTCTCTTGTAAAACTTTACAAGCATTAAGCGCAATATTCAGTGCTAAAGCTGTCTTACCCATAGAAGGTCTTGCAGCTAAAATCAATAGATCAGATTTCTGTAGACCACCAAGAAGCTGATTTAAATTTTGAAGTCCAGTTGTAATGCCTAACGCTTCTGGATTATTTTTTAGTGTATTTATCCTTTCAACTACATCTTTAATTGAACTTGCAAGTTTTACATACGTTTTCTCGCTTTGTTTTTTCACCGCTAAATTGAATAGTTTAGTCATTGCCTGTTCAATTTGAATCTGCGCAGGATTCTCAATGTCATAGCTATAACTATCATCAATTATTTCTTGCCCGATCTTAATCAAGCATCTTCTTAAATAAGCATCGCGTATTATTCTAATTAAACTATAAATATCAAGTGCAATACTTGCTTTTGCTGCAAGCTTTGCAAGATATTCGACTCCACCACACTTTGTAAATGCTTCATTATTCTCAAAAAACATTTTAAGGCTTAATTCATTAGCAACTATGCCATGTTTTCTAGTTTTTGATATCTGCGCAAAAACACTTTGATGCACTGGGTCATAAAGATTATCTGCTGCAAGCATATCTTCAACTGCATCACAAATTCTATTATCACGAATCATTGCACCAATGAGCATTTGCTCTGCTTCTAAGTTATGCGGTAATTTACATATTTCCTTGTTTATATCTCTTGAATCTATAAAGTTAGGCCGATTCATTTCAAGTTTCCAGAGCAATTGGAATTATTGTATGGCATTTTATGTTTATTTGGAAGAATATAATAAAGGTGAAAAAATTTGACTAATTCTGTGTTGCCTATAGCATTAGAACTTAAAGCTCCTGTGGTGGAATGGCAGACACAACAGACTCAAAATCTGTTGCCTATAAAGGGCATGCTGGTTCAAGTCCAGTCAGGAGCACTCAAGATACTGAGAAATGCCATTATGTTGCACAAAATTTTTAATTGTTTATTCTCTATCTTTCCTTCTTTAAATGCCATTCAAAAGGTAAAGAAAGATGAAAACGGTATATGTTATGTAACAGGACTCAAACGCTATGTATCAATATTACTTGATTTGATTATTATTGTTTCATTCTTGCAGTTTTGCAGTCAAAACATGAATCATCTCTTTATAAATTCAGAAGATAACAAAGTACTAAGCCAAATCTCTGCAAAATATCAAATGCAGGTGTCACTTTCTACAGAAGAAAGGGCAGTGCAGAAAAGATTTGTCAAACTATTGATCCTAAATCAAATAGCCCAGTTCGTTGCACTCTTCACTTATATCATATACATGTGGATAAAGTTTGCTGCTACACCTGGAAAATTATTACTTGGACTCAGGGTTGTAGATGTACAGACCTTCAAGAAGGTAACGATAAAACAAGCGACGAAGAGATTTCTTTCTATATTGTTGTCATCTATACCATTACTTCTTGGCTTTTTATGGTCAAACTTTGATAAGCGATGTCAAACTTGGCATGATAAAATTGCAGGTACAGTTGTTGTTACAAACAAAAGTCTTGAGAAGAAATCTAAAGGGTAGTGGCTTTTGTATCCATTCGGTATAGCAAAAGGTGATTATGAAGGTATTTAAAGCATACCATATTTAGGAATTACTATCCAGTAGTTCAATTGTATATACTTTATTTAATTTTCCATACTAATTTTAGTATTAAGCGCAGAAGCGGTAAGTAAGGGAGATACCCTGGCAAAGGTTCACGTCTTTAATCAGTTTCATGTGATTACTAACACAGCTAGCAATGAAATACAGAAGCTGCCTGCTATAGTTTACATTTAAATTTTATTTTATATTATTGTAAGTATTATATAACTTTAAGGATAACCATGACAGTCATGCCAGATAAATGGATAAAAGAAAAAGCTAAAAACTTTGGGATGATAAAACCTTTTGTGAGTTACAAAAGCAGTAAAGGCATCATATCTTTTGGACTGTCATCTTATGGATACGATGCAAGGATAGATAATAAATTCAAGATCTTTACTAATGTCAATTCAGCTATTGTGGACCCTAAGAACTTTTCTGAAAATAGCTTTATAGATAAGGAAACAGATGTATGCATAATTCCACCAAATGGTTTTGTACTTGCAAGTACAGTTGAATATTTTCGTATACCAAGAAATGTACTGGTTATTTGTGTTGGTAAATCAACTTATGCAAGGTGTGGAATTATAGTAAATGTTACTCCCTTAGAACCTGGATGGGAAGGTCACGTCACGTTGGAGTTTTCAAATACCACTCCGCTTCCTGCAAAGATTTATGCTAATGAAGGTGCATGCCAATTTGTATTTTTACATAGCAAAAGTGAGTGTGAAAAATCATATGATGATATGAAAGGGAAATATATGAAGCAGTGCGGTATTACTTTACCACTGATAAAGTGAATTACTATAAGAGTCAGTGGAGCGGTTCTTCTTTACTCTGCTGTTGTTATTCTACAAAGATTCTTTCAGGTTATATCGTAAAGATTCATCAAGAATAATTCGGTCAACTAGATAGTACCTTTATTAACTTAACCAGGTAGAGCACTTTGAAATATGCTCTACAACTATTATCAAACAGACTTTAGCTATACCTTAAAACCCCTCCAGTATTTTTACACACTAGATTAACTATAGCAGCTGATTCTTTTTGGATTTCTTCTTCAGTTAAAGTGTGAGTTGGAGAGCAAAAGGTAACTGATAATGCTATAGATAGCTTATTCGGATCCATATCATTTCCATGATATATATCAAATATAGAAATATCTGTAATCATCTCTGAGCTTTTTTTTACTATGTTTATTATATTACCTGTTGCTATATCTTTATTTACAATAAATGCAAAATCTCGTTTCACACCCTGATACTTATAATCGATAAACTTTTTACTACTTGTAGGTAAATTACTGATATCTTCTAGCATCACTTCAAAACCGACAACTTTCTGCTTAATACCAAAAAAATCTAATACATTAGGATGTAACTCTCCAAAATGACCTACTATTTTACCTTTGAAGGAAAAAGTACCTGACTTTCCTGGGTGATAGTACTCCTTCCCTGCTTTTTCTATAGTTAAGCTATCACAGTTAACGTTGAAAAACTCTAAAGCCCTCACGAGGTCAGCTTTTACATCAAAAATATCCACCTTTCTGTTAGAACTATAATGGTTTCGCGGTAAGTCATTTCCTAGCTTGATTTCACTTAAAACATGCTTAGTTTGGTTTAGACTATCATAAATAGGTCCAATTTCAAAAATTGCAAGATCAGACACACCATAAGCAATATTATCTGCAGCAACTTGTAACAAATTTGGTATGATACTTGGCCTCATTATATTAAAGTTGCTGTTAAATGGGTTGTTGATATAAAACAACTTATCTAAGTAACCAAATCTTTCAGCTATTGATTTACTCATAAATGACCAAGTAAGAACTTCGTAGGATCCTCTACTTGTCATTAGACTACGCAAACCATCTTGTATATTTGTTTCTACTGTACCATTACCTATTAGTGGCTCCTCTTTTATCTTATCATAGCCATATATTCTCACTACTTCTTCAACTAAATCAGCAGACATAGCAATATCTGATCTCCAGCTTGGTACTTGTACATCCCAACTATTCTCACTTCTTTTATCAATACTGAAACCTAGTCTTGTTAAGATATCAAATATCTCATCATGTGACGCAGATACACCTCCAAGTTTGTTCACATCATGATAATTAAAGTCTACTTTAGCATCAACTTTGCTTAAACTTCCAGCAGACACTATACTTAACACCTCTCCACCACACAAATCTAAAATCATCTTAGTTACAAGGCTTAATCCATCAAATTTACGGTCAACTAAGCGCGCAAATCTGTAACTTGAGTACGTAGAGATACCCAGTTGCCTTGAAGATTTAATGATAGAAATAGGCTCAAACCAAGAAGACTCTAAGAAGATATCGGTGGTCTTAAGAGTACATTTACTATACTCACCACATATAACCCCAGCAATTGCATGAGTATTTTTGTTATCAGCAACAACACTTATATCTTTATTTAATAAATATTCCTTACCGTTTAAATCAGTAAATTTTTCTTCACTGTTTGCCTTGCGTACTATAAGCTCTCCTTCTATTTTTTCTGCATCATACACATTTACTGGACAGCCAAAAGATATCATAACATAGTTAGTAATATCAACTATTGTAGAAATAGAAGGTATCCCTATCGATTGTAGCCTATCTTTTAGCCATTTTGGACTTTCTTTATTTTTTACGTTTGCAATATATACTCCACTAATGAAACTCTCCCCATCAGTAACTTTGACATGTATAGAAGAATCCATCTTTCTTAAAGAAGTCAGAAAATGAGATTTATTTTGAATTTTAATGCTGTTTGTTGTAGTAATGTCAAAGTTAGCAAAGGTCTTTAATGTTCCAATTCCAGTTGCTGCCAAATCACGTGCTATTCCATAAACGCTTAGGCAATCTCCACGATTTGGAGTAACACTTATATTAATCACAGGACTGTAATTGGAAAATTTATCTCTTACTTTAGAACCATCAGAAAGCTTGATTATTGACATATCCTGTACTTTTACAGGTTTGGTTATAAAATCACTTTCTTGCAAACTACCAAAAGATACAAGTATAGTTCCTATATCTCCTCCAACATTTTTCGCTTCGCAAGCTACTTCAAGAACTTTGCTGCCATCATCCACTTTATATGATTTTAATTTATCAGTATTTAGATAAGGCCAGTTTTCTAGTGACTTCTTAATAGCAAATTCAGCCAACTTATGGTTATCAATAACATCTTCTACCTCTAGTCCTATATAAGTTAGTTTATCAATAATTTCTTCTAAACTAGCACTGGTTTCTAAATGTTCTAGCAGCCAAGATAAAGTAAATCTCATTGATTTAAACTAAATAAAAAGGAATAAAAAAAGTTATTGTAATATAAAATATAGGATTTTAAAATCTGTAATTCTTGATTCTTTTCCTAATCTAGGATTAGATATTCAATAAGACATATCTTTCTAAATTCTTCAATGAAGGAAATTAATCAAGAGAAGTGAAATAAATGATATTTTCAATGATACTTAAAACAAGCTTTTTTATTTAAATTTTAAAATAATATTCTAAAGAACTTTTCTATATAATTTAATTCCTGTACATCATTTACTGCATAAAGTGGCACGGTCCGTTGCTTGATACCTGGTATTTGTATAAAAATCTTACCCATCTCTTGTCCTTTTTTGATCGGTGCAAGTACCATATCTCTATACTCAATGTGAACTTTAATTTGATCATATAAATTATGATTATATGTTATAACAACATCGTTTGCAACTGTGACTGGTACTCTTTTGCTTTTCCCATATAGAACATTTACTTCCTCAACTACATCATCTTTAGTGAATATTTTTTTAGTATAAAAATGATCTAAAGAGTATCGGATCAGCCTTTTTGCTTCCTCTATTCTCTCTTCTCCAGTACTTAGACCGTTTACGACAACAAAAACTCTCCTACCATTTCGTTTTGCAGATGCTACAATTCCATATGCACCAGCACTCGTGTAACCTGTTTTTAATCCGTCAACCCCAATACCATGAAAAAGTAGAAGATTTTCATTTCTTTGTGAAATATTGTTGTATGTCAGATATTGCTCAGAAAATAAATCATAATACTCAGGAAAATCAGTGAGGATCCTTTTCGCCAGTACTACCAAGTCTTTTGCACTCATAAAGTGATCTTCGTCTGGCCAGCCACTTGAATTAACAAAATGACTATTATTTAGAGCAAGTTTTTGCGCTATTTCATTCATTTCAATCACAAAATTCTCCTCTGATCCAGAAATGCCTTCTGCTAATGTTATACAAGCATCATTGCCTGAAACTACTATAATTCCTTCGAGGAGTTTTCTTACTGTGACAAACTGACCTTCTCTTAAAAACATGGAAGAGCCTTTTCTTGACCATGCTTTTTTGCTTACTCGAAATTTGTCTTCCATGTTTATTATTCCAGCCTTTAAACAGTCAAAAGCTATATATAAAGTCATTAATTTGCTCATTGAAGACGGTGCCATCTTTTCATCAGAGTTATGCTCAAAAATGAATGAATTCGAAGATAAATCTAGAATAACAGCTTGCTTTGCTTTAGTTCTAAATTGATATGAATATGAAAAAAAAGGGAACGAAAAAACCAGTAGTAAGATTACCAATTTACTTAGCATATCCATAATTTAAGCTTTAAGTATACTTAAGAGTATAATTATGAAGAGACATTACAATGAAATTAAGATAAAACTTCCACACATAAAATGTAACTTGCTAGCACTAACGCATAAAACTAGCTAAAACATTTTAAAATGCAGAAGTTATGAATGTAAAATAAAAAAGTGCCCTTACTGCATCCAGTCCTGTACTGTAGGAGAAGTTAAATGAATAACTTAGTTCAAGTGAGCAACTCTAAATAGATAAAAATTCAAATAGCAATGCTGCCTTGGAGCTACATGGCAATAGTGGATTTTACATATCACATATGGTATATAACATACATACAGTATTCACCAGCATAGGCTCTGCTATGATAACTACTCATGTAATTAAAACAGACTAAAGCTTTAAAGAACACACTAGGAATTTAATTATGAAGCTAATGAAGCCAATACAAAATTACAAGAAATAAATCCATTAAAACAAAGTGGATATGAAACATTCTCTGCTAAAACGAATTAGCATCAGCAAACCTATATGAAAAAGATTCTAGATTCTTAAGAGAGACTCGATAAAGAATTTTTAGAGTTCTTAAGGAATTAAGAAAGTTCTGTTGTAAGTTGATACTACCAATAAGAGTGCTATTTTTTAGGGACATTATAAGCAAATTAGTTCAAGATAAAGAAAGTCTAAAAAAGAAATTGAAGCTAGCGTAGGAATCTCCGTGTTTTACTCCTAAAGCTAGTGTACTTCAGGTACCTATTTAATGTTGTATAATTTGAACATCCAGAACAAGCTTACAATGTTAAAATACAGAATCAGGTAGAGCTATAATAATCTCTGGATAAACCTGCGCAAATTGATCACATTATAAGAATAACAGTACTAGTGAAAAAAGTTTTTACTTTATCACTTATTAAATTATTAAAGCTAATAAAAATAAAAGAGATTAGCTTCCAAACATAACTGAAACATCCTTAAAGGATAAGATGAAATCAGTGAAAAGACACTAGAAAACGTAATATCAGAAAGATATAATGATCAAGATAGCATACAAAAGTTAAATAGATTAGATTGGTTAGGAAAAGAATTCATTACCTAGGAATAAAAAGTAAAGTTAGGTCATATGAGACAAAAATTGAAGTATCAGGTGATATTGGCTAATAGTATTAAAACAC
Source organism: Wolbachia endosymbiont of Cruorifilaria tuberocauda (assembly GCF_013365475.1). Taxonomy (GTDB): domain Bacteria; phylum Pseudomonadota; class Alphaproteobacteria; order Rickettsiales; family Anaplasmataceae; genus Wolbachia. The sequence goes on along the minus strand of NZ_CP046579.1, from coordinate 484,835 downwards.
TATACTCTATATTAGATTTACAATCTATCAGTTAGTGAATTAAAGGACTAAAGGAAATACCAGCATATAACAGATGATACTTAGATTTTAGATTATGGAAGCAAATATAAAAACCTAATCTACTTTCAGTTCATCAGCATGTAAGTTTTGTGGTAAAAACTCGAGTTCCTTTGCTTGGTTTAATTCTTTATTTTTTGTATGTATACCAAGCTTGTTAAATTTCCGAGCAATAGGAAGCACTCTTGCTTCAAGCGTACCGATAGTTCTATTATAAGAATCAACAGTACTTTTTAGGCTTCTACGTAAATTATCAAAATTTTCACCCATTGTAGAGATACGTTCATATAAAATACGACCAAGATCACTGATTTTTTTTGAATTTTCAGCTATTATTTCTTGCTTCCACCCGTAAGCTATTGCTTTCAATAGTGCAATTAAAGTAATTGGTGTTGCAATAATCACTTTTTTTTCCACTCCAATCTCTATTAAAGCAGGTTCATATTCTAATGCTGCACTAAAAACCCCCTCACCTGTCAAGAAAAGTATTACAAGCTCTGGCGTATTCTCAAACTGATTCCAATACTCTTTTTTACTCAGATCACTTATATGTTTTTTTACTGCTAAAGAATGATTTTTTAATTTCTCCTTTTGTACCTGCAAATCATTTTGTGAGATAGCATCCAGGTAAGAATCAAGTGGTACTTTAGCATCTATTATTATTTGTCTTCCAGATGGCATCTTGACTATTAAATCAGGACGCAATAAATTAACTTCATTTTTATCAACTACTGAAGGCTGGGTAAAAAAATCACAGTATTCAACCATTCCAGCCATCTCTACCACTCTTTTTAACTGTATTTCACCCCATTTCCCTTTAGTGTGAGGCTTGCCTAAAGCATTAGCAAGACTATAAGTTTGGTTTATTAATACTCCAACTTGATCTTTTAAGCTTCTATAAGCTCCTATTCTTTCCTTCTCCAGCTCACGTATTTCGCTATCAAACTTTTCCAATCTTTCTTTTATTGGAGCTACAGCTTCATTAATTGTTTTCTGCCTTTTTTCAAGATCATTTTCTGTTTCCTTTAACTTGCTATTAATTACTTCCTTTGCTAGGTTTAGAAAATTATTACTATTCTCCTGTAAAGCATCAATGGATAACACTTTAAAAGTATTTGTAAGCCTCTCCTCTGCTTTCTTTAATAGCTCTATTTCTCTTTTCTTCTCTTCACGTTCTTTTTGCAAGGTTACTACGAGTTCTATATTACTAACTTTTAAATTTACTATTTCTTCATCTTTACTCAGTAAAGTCTGTTTTATCTCTTGAAGTTCAAGCTCCAACTTATATAAATTACCTTTAAGATTTTCTACATTTATCTTTTCTTCACTTAATTCTTTGTTCTTTTTATTGCTGATATGGTAAAATACTAATAAGAAGAAAAAGTTTAATCCAAAAAATATGTAAACAGAAATCATCAAGCACAAGAAGACCTTACTTATAATGCTACACAATTTTTGGATAAAAAACATTTAAAAAGTGCTTTATTATAAGTTGATAAGTTAATCACGTGATCAGTATATTATATCTCTATTTGGTTAGTGCATTTTTTAACTTTCGTATCACCCCTTATATGAGCTTAGACGAGGGTTTACAATTCCAAATACACTCGAAAAGTTAGGAGGTATTATCTCAATTTTTGATTATATATATTGCCAGAAGCTCACACCTTTTCATTTCTCTGTTCATTACCACTATAGATTGCGTTTCCTGTAGCTTCGATTATTTCCAACTAAAATTATGTGACTACTTTCTATTACATTTTTTGAGTTATCAACTAGCAGCTTAATATTTTCTAATAATTCTATAACTAGCATGTCAATTGATAATAAAGCCTAAAGAATAATTAGGCTAACAAATTGCTCATGTATTATGTTACTACATAACAAAAAAAATTATTTTCTCAATTACTAAAGCAGTTTTACAACTTAATTTTTAACAATTTGGTAAATTATTACGAACGAGATCAAGAGCACGATTGAAAATCTTTTTTATAATTTTCACACATTTAAGTCCTAAAAGGATTACCACACATAAAATTTAATACGTCAGCTATTTTGTACTTTAATGGAAGATGTATGGCATAAAAAGTAGCTTTATTCTTATGCTATAGCATAAGTGATTTGGATAACAAAGTCCACTTGTAAGATTTAGTTAATTATTTATATATTAGCAGTGACAATTTCTTTGATTGATCACTCTATCACAAAACATCTTAAATTTATCAGATTAGTGTAATGTAAAAGTCTATAATAGATAGCACTTTAATTCTATTTCTTCCTAAGAATAAAGGGCAATTCAATTGAATTGAGTATAGAAAATTTATTAAAGAGATACAGCTACTGTAATTTTACTATGTATTATTTGATCTACAAAAAACATTTTTAGTTTTTCACTAAATTTTATAGTTTAGTATTCAGATCAAAAATAAATTTTAATTCTATATTTTATGGCAACTGCTATAGTTGAATCCTTGGCATAACCTCAATACTATTAGTACACAGTTATTTTAATTCCATCGGCACACAAATTTGCATGACTCCTCTCAGTATTAAGCAACGCAAGCCCAGTCTTATCCACACTAGAGCGCAATTCACCTACCTTTTCATTATTTTCATTTACTATTTTAGCACCAATATTTGGCAATATATTATCCCCTTCCACGTAATAAAGTTTCCTCCTTAATGTTTTTTGCCTACTCATCCGATTTACAACTTCCTGTCCTATATAACATCCTTTATTAAAGCTTATGCCATTTATCTTATCAACTAAATATTGCAGAGGGAACGATGAATTCTGCACCATATCTTTTGCTCCATCTGGAATAAGGTTTTGAATTCTGATTTTTTCATATTGAATAAAATCACCTATTGCTTGCTTTATTTCATTTTTTTTATGTATTATTCTCATCCCCAAAGACTTATGCCTTGGATCATGAAAAATAACCTGTGATTCATTACTTGGTTTTGCTAATTTAGTATTGAACAAAACACCTATCTTATATAATGCACTGACATCTCTAATCTTTACTCTCAAGTAAGTTTTAAGTAAATCTAGTTTTTCAATTATTTGTTGTAGATATATGCTCTCACATTCTAAAAATGTATACTCACCATGCTCAATAAGAAAAAAATCATATAGATACTTTCCTTGAGGACTAAGCAGTAGAGAATAAATAGCTTTTTTACTGCTCAAATCATCAATATCGTTTGTTATAATACCTTGTAGAAAATCTCTTGTATCTGGTCCATATAGAGCTACTACGCCACGGCTTTGTAATGGTATATAACTCATACAGTTTTTACCTATAAATCTAGTTATATTATACAATACTGAATATTCCTTGTCTTCAATATTTTAGATGCTTAAGCCCTTGAAATCTAGCTTATTAGTACATATATAGGTTTACAGGTTAATGTTGATGAGGGAAAATAAATGTCGAGCGTAAACTTAAATGTATTGGATGATAGTGTTCTGATTAAACCTATCAGCGAAGAAAAACAAGGTGGGATTGTGCTTCCTTCAAGCGCTGAAAAAAAACCTACTAAAGGTGAAGTCATAGCAATTGGTGAAGGTTCACGTAACTCAGGTGGTGAGCGCATGCCCTTAACTGTAAAAATTGGTGATAAGGTATTTTATCGTCAATGGGCTGGTACAGAGATAGAGCACAATAATGAAAAGTTTATTGTAATGAAAGAGTCCGATATACTTGCTATCGTTAAGTAGCATTTTTTTCATTTTACTCAAGTAAAATACAATAATATTGTTATAGTTTTCTAAATTTTTATTAATAATGAGGTTATAAAGATGACTAATATAGTAGTATCAGGTGAACAGTTGCAGCAGGCTTTTCGCGAAGTTGCAGCAGTAATAGACTCAACAGTAGCAATAACTGCAGGTCCTAGGGGAAAAACAGTAGGTATTAATAAACCTTATGGGGCGCCAGAAATTACAAAAGATGGCTATAAGGTAATGAAAGGCATCAAGCCTGAAAAACCGTTAAACGCTGCGATAACAAGTGTATTTGCACAAAGTTGTTCTCAGTGTAATGACAAAGTTGGTGACGGTACAACAACATGCTCGATATTAACCAGCGGCATGGTAATGGAAGCTTCAAAGTTGATTGCTGCTGGAAATGATCGTGTCAGTATTAAAAATGGAATGCAAAAGGCAAAAGATGTAGTCTTAAAAGAAGTAACATCAATGTCCCGTACAATTTCTTTAGAAAAGATAGATGAAGTAGCACAAGTTGCCATAATTTCTGCAAATGGTGATAGAAGTATTGGTAATAGTATTGCTGATGCTGTTAAAAGGGTTGGAAAAGAAGGTGTAATTACCGTTGAAGAAAGCAAAGGTTCAAAAGAACTAGAAGTTGAGCTTACTACTGGTATGCAATTCGATCGTGGTTATCTTTCTCCGTACTTTATTACAAATAATGAAAAAATGATTGTAGAGCTTGATGACCCATATCTCCTGATTACAGAGAAGAAACTTAATATTATTCAGCCTTTGCTTTCTATTCTTGAATCCGTTGTTAAGTCTGGCAAGCCTTTGCTTATTATTGCAGAAGATATTGAAGGCGAAGCATTAAGTACTTTAGTTATCAATAAGTTACGTGGTGGATTAAAAGTCGCTGCAGTAAAAGCTCCTGGTTTTGGTGACAGAAGAAAGGAAATGCTTGAAGATATAGCAGCCTTAACTGGTGCAAGGTATGTTATAAAGGATGAGCTTGGAATTAAAATGGAAGACCTAACTCTTGAAGATCTCGGCATTGCCAAAAATGTTAAAATTACTAAAGATAATACTACAATCGTTAGTGAAAATAGGGTCACTAATAGGGTGAAGGCTAGGATTGACCAGATCAAATCCCAAATTGAAACTTCAACTTCTGATTATGATAAAGAAAAATTAAGGGAGCGTTTAGCAAAACTATCAGGTGGTGTTGCTGTACTAAAAGTTGGTGGAGCAACTGAAGTAGAGGTCAAAGAACGTAGGGATAGAGTTGAGGATGCACTACATGCAACAAGAGCTGCAATTGAAGAGGGTATAGTTCCAGGTGGTGGAGTTGCACTTCTTTATGCTTCATCTGCCCTCGATAAGCTAAAAGGTATAGGTGATGAAGAGCAAATAGGTATAAATATTATCAAGAAAGTTCTTAGTGTACCTATTAAAAGATTAGTTAAGAATGCTGGTCTTGAGTCTGCTGTGATAATTGATTATTTGATTAAGCAGAATAATAAAGAACTTATATATAACGTTGAAGCTATGAATTATGCTAATGCGTTCACTGCTGGTGTTATTGATCCAGCAAAAGTTGTACGTATTGCTTTTGAAACAGCAATATCTGTTGCAAGTGTGCTAATTACAACTGAATCTATGATAGTTGATATACCAAGCAAGGATGAAAACTCTTCTTCTCCTATGGGAGCAGGGGGTATGAATAGAATGAATGACTTCTAATAAACAAAGCCTTTGGAGCAAGAGAACCTACTCTTGCTCCAAAATAAAATCAAGAAAGTTATAAAACATGATCATTTCGATAATATAGGTCTTACTACTGATATTATTTATTGATGTTTTTTTGAGAGATTAATTACTAAATTAGTATAGGTTATCTGAAATATTTTAAATGAATTGAAATGTGATAGCTGACTATAATCAAAAAGTACTCGGGTAACCAAAAAGATGCAAGGCTACTATATATGCTAATGAGGTTTTCCACTTTACTGAAAAAGATACTATTTAATCTTTTATCTATTAATTGTCTGTTTTACATTTTTTTAGAAATATCTTCCAGACTGTATTTAGGAAAAATTTATACAGAAAATATGGACAAGAAATGCTACTAACAATCTAAGAAAAGTCCCACAGCTCAAGTTTTCACTGTTACTAAAACACCATTTGCAATATTGAAACAAATAGTGAAATGTACTTTTGAAAGAGCCACGTTCTACAGTATACCAGAAACCACTGCTGAGAAACATGAGTAGGATACTAGATAGTTCAATAGCCTCAGTTTATAGAAAAATAATATCATTTTACAGCACCTTTAATATGGCTGGGGTGGAAGGATTCGAACCTTCGCTGGCGGTACCAAAAACCGCTACCTTACCACTTGGCTACACCCCAATATTATTTACAGTAACAATATTATTAAATATTATTAACCCAATCATTAAAAGATTTATTTATTACCTCTATTGGTATTACTATAATAGATGGCTGATCGTAAGAATGCATTGCTTCAATTTTTTTTATAATGCTATCCACTTTGCTGCTTTTACCTTTCATAATTGCCACTGTTTCATAATTATCTTGAATTTCACCTTTCCATAAATATAGAGAACTTACCTTAGGAAATATATTTATACATACAACTAATTTTTTATTTAACAATTCTTTAGAAATAGCTTTAGCCTCCCTTAAGCTTGAAAAAGTCGTGTAAACCAAAACTATATTACTCATTAAATCTGCATAAACATATTGCTAATATACTTTGCTTAGAGTAATCTCTCAAGAGAAAAGAGAACCTTCCATAAAGGCAAATCATTAAGCTTAAAGCTAATGAACTGCCTGCGTAAAACCACCTAGTTTACTCAAATGCTTAAAAGTAAAATGTTAGCATATTAGGATTAAGTAAAAGTAGAATATTTCAGAATAAACTTCTGATTAAAAAAGATCAAAAAAGGATGTTACAAAAAATAACATCCTTTGCAGGAAGAAGTAATTTTACTTACACCTATTTGCAACTGCAGGTACTTTCATAGGTATGTACGGTTGAACATCAGCCTCAACAGACATGTCAGTAGAAGGTTGCTGTTTTCTTCTCAATTTATCCATACAATCTACTCTTTTTAATCCATCCTGGGTTTTTACCTTGCTATCAGATCCAGTAGCTATTACTAATTTTGGAGAAAAACCAAATGAATCTACTCCCCAATTAGTAGAACTACTACTTAAGCTACTAGATGAAGGGCTTCTTGCGAGAAAGTTAGAATTAACCATTCCAAAACCCTGAGAACTTGAACTAGAAACAACAGCAGTACTGTCAGTTTTTATAGAATCAACATCTGACAAACTACTTTCTAATGAACTGCCAACTGATCGTATCAAGCCTTTCTTACTTCCATACTTCTTTGCCGTTCCATTAAGCTTTTCTATAATACTAGAAAGCTTATATTCTATCTTAGATTCTTTAATAATTTTCATAATTTCATTATGATGTTCTGAGAAAATTTCATAAAGGTTGTTATCATCTTGAGCCAATAAGTTTTGTAATTTTTTAGCACTTAATCTATTGACAAAATCAGCTTGTTGACCTAATTGATTAATTAACCGGTCCTTTTTAAATCCATGTTGATCATCAACAGAATAAGCTTTTTCTAATATTTTCCCCTTCAACTCAGAGAATATCTTTTTAGTTAAAACAGAATTACCTACAGTTTTATCTTCGAAAACCTCTCTAAAAAACATTTCCTTTATATTATTAAAATTTTCTGTTTTTGCTGCTGTTTTTAATACAACAGCTTGATCTTTATGCTCTCCTAAATATGAAATCTTATCTAAATCAGACATATTTTTACCAAAATTACTTACCTTATTGCCAATTACCTTTAATGTAGAACTAGTTCCTTCTCTTACCGTTTGTCCCATATAACTTATAGCTTCTTTTACTGAATCTTTAGCATACACAGCACCACCTCTAGTTTTATCTGTAGCATATTTGAAGCCATTCTTTATTTCTATCTTGTGTTTATGTACAGCCATGCCAAGTGCTGTAAACAGCACGGTCGCAAATATTCCACCTACTATACTACCTGCGATTACTGGAGAAGCTACGATAGAAAAATTAGCTCCTATTACTGCTGTACCTATCAACAAGCTTAGTGTCACCATGTTCATTACTTCTAATGACTTTACTTTTTTCTCTAATGACTGCATCTGTTGTAAGAGATCATATAAAGCAAGAGGTGCATAGTTGCCATGTTGTTGATTTTGTTGAAGTTGTGCATCAATAACACCTGGATTTATTTCATTTTGACCTAACATTTTCACCTCACTACTAATTAAATACAATCTATATTGTATGCCTTTAGTTCTTAAGTTAGTGTTAACTTAAACGTCAGGTATTCACTCATCTAACAAGCAGTCTGCTAAACATATCTTCCAGGAATATGGAAAATGAAACTGAAACCTTTTTAAACTAAAGCATTTACGAGGTAAAAAAGGTATTTATACTTTTATCATAGCTATACTAACAAACAGTCTCATACTTTTTGTACTAACCCTTATAAAAGTAAGATATACTAAAAATAGTAAAAAGCAAAGTCAGAAAATTTAGCAATTTACTCCACTATAGAGAAAGTGAAGTAGAAAGTTATACCTTTGCTTACTTTTATTTTTCCTTCTTTGGCAATTAATTCATAAATAAAATAGATTTGCAATCTTCTATTAAAGAGGTAATATTAATATTAATTATATAGTTAATCACTATGTTCGATGAGAATAACCCTTGGAATCTAGGAAAAAAAACAGTAAGGAATACAACACATAACAAAGATACTTTTAGTAAGGCTATATCTGAAATAAGGTGTTTTTTCACTAGTTTAACTAGAAATAACAGCAGAAAACCTTGTTTAATATTTTTTATTATTCTATTTTTTTATGCTTGTACTGGATTCTATATCATTAATCCAAGTGAAGAAGGGATAGAGCTTATTTTTGGTAAGTACTCTAATACAAAAACACCAGGCTTGCGCTACAACTTTCCATATCCTATTGGTAAGGTTTTTAAAGTGAATGTTAAAGAAGTAAACCGTGAAGAGGTTGGGATAAGCGGTTCCTATGGGAAAGATACAGATCGTGGTGAAGGTGTAATGCTTACTGGAGATGAAAATATAGTTAACGTTAATTTTGAAGTTCAATGGCACGTTAGAGATGCTAGAGATTATTTATTCAAAGTGCGAGATTATAAACCCGGTTTTAGTGTTAAGAATGCTGCAGAAAGTGCCATGAGAGAAATAATAGGTAAAAACACAATCTCTTTTGCGCTTGGCCAAGGCAGACAAGGAATTCCTATAGATACTAAAGCTTTACTGCAACAGATTCTTGATGGGTATCAGATGGGTATAGAAGTTCTATCTATTCAGATGAAAAAAATTGATCCTCCAGAAAAAGTAATTAGCTCATTCAGAGATGTACAAAGCGCTCGTGCAGATAAAGAGCGTATTGTAAATGAGGCATATGCTTACAGCAATGATATTATACCACGAGCAAAAGGTGAAGCAATAAAAATAAAGTTAGATGCGGAAGCATATGAGAATGAGATAATAAATGAAGCAAAAGGTAACGCAAGTCACTTTTTATCCCTTTACAAGGAATATAAGCATAACCCATCTCTTGTAAAAAATCGTATCTATCTTGAAACTATGGAAAATATTCTTAATAAAGTAGATAAAGTTATCATCACTGACGATTTAAAAAGTATATTTTCTTATATGCCTCTTATAAGCTTGGAGAAATAGCTATGATTAGTAATACTAAAGTTGTTTTCATTTCTATATTTGCTATTCTTTCAGCCTTTCTATTTAACTCAGTATTTGTAGTACAGGAAGCAGAGCAAGCAATAGTCATGCAATTAGGCAAAGTCATAAGAGATATCAAAGAAAGTGGTTTATATTTTAAGTTACCATTTATAAATAACGTTGAATTTTTTGATAAGAGAGTTTTGGATTTGAGTCCAGATACAACTCCAAGAGAAGTGATAACTGCAGATCAGAAGCGCATCATAGTGGATGCTTATGCAAAATATAAAATAGTTAACCCCATTATTTTTTATCAAGCAGTAAGAAATGAGCTAGGGTTAGTCAGAAGATTATATCCAATTATGGAATCCCACTTAAGAGAAAACATAGTTAGGTTTTCACTAATTAGTTTATTAAATGAAAAAAGGTCAGAAGTCATGCAGTTGATCCAGCGTGGAGTTTACTCCGAAGCTAAAAATTTCGGTATAGAAATAATAGATGTTAGGATTAAAAGAGCAGATTTGCCTGAGGAGAATAGTTCTGCAATATTCCGTCGTATGCAAACTGAGAGGGAAAAAGAAGCAAAGGAAATAAGAGCAAAGGGAGAGCAAATAGGACAGGAAATTAGATCAAAAGCTGATAAACAAAAAAGGGAGATCATTTCTAGTGCAGTAAAAGAAGCCTATGAAATAAGAGGACGTGGGTACGCTGAAGCAACCAGAATTTACAATGAAGCATTTAAGTCTGATCAAGAGTTTTTTAATTTCTATCGTTCTATGAACGCTTACAGCAAATCTTTTAGTGGAAGCAATACTAAATTTGTACTCTCACAAAATAGCAATTTTTTGGATATTTTAAATAAAGGATGGAAGTAATTTATGAGAAGTAAAGTTTTATCTATATTTTTATGCCTTTTAATTTCATCTTCTTTATATGCTAGGGTACTTAACTGGAATACAGAAAAGACTACGGATATTGATACTTCTGCGTACAATTGCAATCAAGGACTTGCTGATTTAGTAGAAGAGCTTATTCCTGCATTTGTTAGCATATCAAGTGAACAGGTTATTAAACAAGGAAGTAGCAACAAGACTAGAGTTCCATTACCAAGAAATGATTTTTTCGATGGTTTTAGAGAATTCTTTGAATACTTTGATCAATTTTTTATGGATAAGAGTCCAAATATCAATAGAGAAGCAGTACTACTCGGATCTGGGTTTATTATAGATAAGAGTGGAATTATAGTTACTAATTATCATGTTATTAAAAATGCCCAGCATATCACAGTTACCATGAACGATGATACTTATTTTAGGGCAGAAGTTTTAGGCTATGACGCAAAAACTGATCTTGCTGTGCTTAAAATTAAGGCAGGCAAAGATCTCTCCTTTGTAACACTTGGCAATTCTGATAAGGCAAGGGTTGGTGATATGGTTATGGCAATAGGAAACCCATTTGGTTTAGGTGGTTCTGTAAGTACAGGAATTATATCTGCAAGGTCTAGAGATATTAGTATTGGTACTATGAACGAATTTATTCAAACGGATGCTGCAATCAATAGAGGTAATTCTGGTGGTCCTTTGTTTGATTTAAATGGGAAGGTTATAGGCATTAATACAGCTATTTATTCTCCATCTGAGTCTGGAGGTAATGTTGGTATAGGTTTTGCTATACCATCTAACATAGCTGTACCAATCATTAATAAGTTAAAAGATGGGAAAAAGGTAAAGCACGGTTGGCTTGGTGTACAAGTTCAGCGTATAACAATAGATTTTGCAGAGTCATTAGGTTTGAAAGATACAAAAGGTGCATTAGTCGCAAGTATAGTAAAGGGTAGTCCTGCAGAAAAAGGTGGTATTAAAGTAGGAGATGTATTACTAGAATTTGATGGGAAAATAGTTGATAGAATGGCACAATTACCTCAAATGGTTTCAAGGACTGAACCTGGGAAAAAGGTACAAGTAAAACTATTGAGAAAGGGCAAAGAAGTTAACATTAAGGTCATTATTGGAGAATCCATAAACGATATCCAAGATGACAATCAAGAAGAAAATTCATCAACATCTGATTACGTAACTGGCTTAACTATTTCAGATATATCAAAAGAAGGTAATTCATCTATAAAAGGTATAATGGTTACTAATGTAGATATCTATAAGAATCCTACATTACGTGACCTTAAAAAGGGAGATATTATCATGCAGGTGAATGAAACTAGTATAGAGAACATCAAAAGTTTCCAAAATCAAATAAACTTAGTAAAAGAGCAGGATAGCAGGAAGGCGATAATGTTGCTTGTTTATCGTAATGGAAATCAATTTTTTACTTCAATAAAGTTGAAAAAGCAGTAGATTCACTTCTGAATCTCAGGGTAATATCAGCTTATGACTTGCTTATTTATAGTTTTAGCTATGTTACAGGCAAATCACAAGATCTATCTTTTACTAAAATCAGAATCAAGTTTTATCTTTAGCAGTAATCTGTGAATTGCTCTTTAATACTATAAAATTCTATAATAAGAAATAATAGAGTAAAACTTACTTTCTAGCTCTTATGTTGATTACCTGACTTACTGATTTAATAAAATTAAATAAAGTAGTATAAGCTCAACTAATATTCCAAGGATTTTCCTTTTTGTGCTTGTATCTTCTGGAAATACTTTTTAACATTTGGAAAATCTAGCTTCTCTCGAGGCAGATCAAACATTGACTTTGATGACCTTGCAATTCCTTCGCACAGAGTACTAAGTGAAGTATGCATAGAAAATAATTTCTGAGATTTAAATTCTTGACTATACTTTCTTTGCAACATTAATGATATACGTGGAACTCTAATGACTTGAATCTTTGGGATCTTTTGATTGAAATGAGATAATGTTTTTGTTATGGGAGACTTATTATCGGTACTTGAAGTAGTAGATTCTCTTGACATGCATGAAGTGCTACTATTTGAAGATTTATCACTCATTTCAGATAAATTTATATTATGATATATCTCACCTATTTCTGCGTCTTGCTTAAACCCTTGATTGAACAGATGTACCTGCACTCGCTTAAGTAATGAACTTGGTTGTGAATTACTCTCTTCACCAGAACTAAAAGATTGATATCCATTTTGTGTTTTCTTCAGTAGTTGCAGATTTGATCTGCTACCATTAGCAGAGCATTCCTTAATAGATCTTATACCACTACCGTCTGAACTACTTTTAGTTTTTGAACCTAATGTTTTGGCTTTTGGTGAACTTGATTTAGTAAGATAGTTGTTACTCCTATTTAATACTGAATATCGCATATCAGCTATTTCAGTAACACCTGAATAATTGATACTTTCACCTTGATACTTAAGTACTAGAGGTACCTCTGAGTCAAGCTCAGGAAATATAAAACCTAATTTTGAACTTATATCAAGATCAGCTGTAAACTCGAAATATCCAGTTTTTTCATTATATGCAATTGGAGAGTACATGATTTCAGGAAGTACTTGAGCAATTTTTTTATTAGAGATAGCGTGAACTGGATTTTTATAATTTGCAATACTCAATTTTTCAGTCTTACCTCTAATATCACTTATAAGAGTTTTATTCATTACTGAGTTAACTTCATACATATCACTATTTCTTAGAAGTTCAAGTTGACCATCATATCTCTTTATTAAAGGTATAAGAGCAAAGTAATTACCACTCTCCCTTTCCTTTTCATCTATAAAAATATCATAGTCATATCCATCAACCAATTTTCCTATACATTTAGAAATTAATCCACCAAGAATACCTTTAAAATTCTCAATTTTAGAATATTCCCTACCTGGAGTTCTAAAAGTAAGTGCTATTCGCCCTCCAACATACTTAGCCACGTTTTCAACTACCTTATCATTTATATTTCTAATATATAATATATTACCTTCACAATGATAAAAGTCAGAATTTTCTAAATCACATTCCTCTAATCTCGAGTTGAGTTCTTGAATATACATCTTCTTAAATAATTCAAGGATTTCTGAATCAAACCCTTCCTTTTCAAAGTAATTACCATCAAAAGCTATACAGTATAGATAGTCCTTTTTTAAAGGATGAGCTCCATAAAATGAACCTATCTTAATAGTACTTCTTACCCATTCATGACCTTCTTCTTCTGTTATTCCTGTTTCTACTACTAAACGTGCAATCAATTTTAATGTCACAGCCCTATCAAGCTCATTAACTAAATGTATCTTTAAATTATGAATCACTTCTTTATCTGTAGAATCTGCAAGCTCTACTGCTACAATATTTTCACCTAAATACTTCTTATTAGCGTTAACACCTAGAACAAAAGGAAAACAGCTTAAATTGTAATATCTACCTGCTACTACTTCCCTATCAAGATATTGTTGTTTTATTATTTCCTTTCTTATCCTGTGCAAATATTCTACTACATTAGTATTATAAGCAAACACACCAATAATTTTTTTATCTTTTACAATCAAATTAGTATTAACCCTGTCACAAAAATAATTGTTTAAGTTAAACACATTAACCAGAGCCTTTACAAAATCACCCATAATCTCCTTGCTAAAACCATTTATGAAACAACATTACTACTCTCATTGCTACTGATGCTAGTAGCATTGCTACTACCTAATTGCGTATTAGGTCTATCATTTTCATGTTGCTTCTTTTCTAGCCTATATTTATCAATATCAATCTTTTCATACTTACCACTTGGGATCCATGTACCATCAGGTTGAGGACCCCAATCATCTTCTTCATTATTATTGGTATTACCCCGCATATCACTTCCAATAAAAGTATTATGTAATTAGTATACTTAGAATAAATTCGAGTGCAAACACTTTTTTATGTTTTCTTTCAAAAAACTTCATCCTTTCTTGTGCTAGCTAGTAGATCCAATACCAGAATTTAGTTTTTATAATTCTGTCAAAACCCTCTATTGTAATAGATTATACAATTACAGGATCGAATTTACTGTTGATTTGCACTTTTCCCTGTTACCTACTCCTCAATAAAGACAACTCTGAAGTATTTATTAAAGCTACATGACTTTTGACTTTTACGCTTTTACACTTACTTGTTGGTTGAAAATCACTCACAACAGAAGACCTTCCTCTTTGTAAACTCCTCTCAGCAATTTTTTCCTTAAATTCCCCGTCGGGAATACCAACTTTTGGCTTATTATCAAACTCTGATTCTCTTTTACTAACACTGCTAGTAGCACTATATCCATTAATGAACACTGCTTTTGTTTTACGAATACTTTCATTAAAGTCTATATTGTAACCAGTAGATATTCCTTGACTCTTAGAATCAAATATTATCCCACCTTCCATAAATCCTTCCTCTATAATTCTGACTAGATATATAGTTAGCCTTAACTCATCCTTTCTTTCTCCACGTCCCTTTTTTTGTTCATTACACCTCAGTATCTTAGGTTTATTTTTATTTACATTACCTTTATGTATATAAAACTTTGTGGTTTTCAGAGACTCTAGCAAAAGCTTTCGCTCTTCTTTGGTCAAAAAGATTGGCTCTTTCAACCAGATTCCAGTGTTTGGCACTGGGATAATACCATACACAAGTTGAAATTTCTCTCCTATACCTACTTTAATTTTTTCATTTTCATAGGCTTCTTTATCTACTTCCTCTCTCAGTAATGTTTTGCGCCCTCCTCTATCCTCTTCAGCTGCTTTTGTCAAAAAAGTAACTCCAACTGAAAGCGATTCAGCAACTGAGAAAGTTAGCCAACTAATCAGCAATGTTTGTATTTTTAGTTTTAAACTTTGCAATAACTCTAAACGACCCAATATTTTTGTAAACTCTTCAAGAGATAACTCACCATTACCTATTTTTTTCTGTAACTCTTTTATTGCTTTTTCTAGTTTCTCATTAGAACTTAATTCTCTTGAAAAGACTTCCTTGATTAATCTCTTAAGCTTATCATGGATAAATTTTATGACCATAGCAACGTAATTTTTTCCTTCTCTTCTCTTTACAATGCTGTAGATTTGTAGGTCTGTATTTACCACGAGCTCACTGTTTATGAAGTTAAAAAATCTAAAAAGCTTCTTCAGTAAAATACCTATGTAGGTTATAAGATAGTCGTCTTCTTCACTCAAATGAATATCTGGATCAGATGCTTCAACACTAGGGCCCTTTGAAAGGGTTAGCTTCTTAGATAACAAGTCATCAACGCAACTGGAAGCCAGATTTTGCAATTCAATGCGTTTAGCAGCAATATATTTTTCAATTTTATCTGCAGTAGATTTTAGTTGATTCAGTTTGCTTTCTGAAGATAAGTTTTCTGTTACAATCTTCCTAAGGTAAATTGGACTATCGCTTAAGTTGTCACTAAAAAAATCATTTACCATGGGCCCCCTGACATAATTAAAGCGTAATCTAAATTTTAGAGTACTAAATATTCAACAAGTATTAACTCTAAAATTGCTAAAATCCCACTAAACTTCTAAACCATATAGTATACAACTTTACTAATACCTTCAATATTTTGAACTCCAGATTTTATCTTTCTTCATAAAATTAGTTTTATTGATCTCTATTTATTATCTATTCCATATACAAAAAGTATTTAATATAGTTATTATAACTCCCATTATGACATTACACAACAATTATACTTCCCTTTCTTCTCTCGAAAGAACTACTCACCATATAGTACATACAACAGGTATATGATCAGATGGATTTCTTAGTTCTCGAAATTTATCTTCTATGTAGCACATTTCTAATCTATCTGCAGCCTGTGGTGATAATAGTATATAATCTATTCGCATTCCTTGGTTCCTTAGAAATGAATTGCATCTATAATCCCACCAAGTAAATTGCTGTAAATCTGGGTGAGATATTCTAAATGCATCTTTGAACCCAAGATTTAAAATTGCCCTCAACTTTTCACGCTCTTCTATATGGAAGCATATTTTGCCATTAAAAAAAACAGGATCAAAAACATCAATTTCATCTAGCGCAACATTATAATCACCGGCTACAATAGTCAGCTCTTCATTTTTCAATAAATCATTTGTTTTTTTATATAAGTTATCATAAAACTTAAGCTTATATGCAAAAGCACAAGAATCAGGGCTCTGACCATTTGGAATATATATACTTGCCACTCTTACCTTTTGATTATTGTATTTTATTACGCATTCTACATAACGTGCTTCCTTGTAATCCTTTACAATATCAATTGTAAATGTCTCGAGTATTGGATGTTTAGATAAAATGCAAACGCCATTCCTTGCAACCTGTCCATAGACAGCACATTTATATCCAAGCCTTTCTATCTCATCATAAGGAAACTGCTTCTCCGTGCATCTTATCTCTTGCAGTAGAATTATATCTATTTGATCATCAATTATGAAATCACAAACTTGGCCAATCCTCCTGCGTATAGAGTTCACGTTCCAAGTTGCAACTTTCAACATTAGTGATCTTTATTAATTATATTAATTAAACTTTCCATGGTAGGTAGCTTCGATGTCATAATCTTTTTCCACTTGACTAACTTTAAACTATCAGCAATATTCTTACTCATAGTATATGCGATTATACTCGCCATTGTATATGATAGACCGCTTTTTAGGACTAAAGAACAAAACACTCTTGCTGTCTGTGAGGAAAAAAAAACAATACTATTGACTTTATTACCAGATAATAAGTTTTTGCACCTATTGGTTAGGCTCTTTTTAATGATTGTTTTATAGAGTATGACTTCTCTCACATAAAAACCTTCTTCAGATAACCTCTTCTTTAAATCGCACGATACTTCTTGCCCTCTTATATACAAAAACTTTACTGTTATTGAATAGTGATTTTTTATAAATGATACCAGACCATCAACATTGCTATCTGCTGATATAATATTAGAGAATCCTAAATCCTTTGCAGTTTGCATAGTCGAGTTGCCAACTGCAACAATCTGAATATCATCTACCTTACATATTTGAGTAAATGCCTTTACACTATTCTTGCTTGTAGATATTACTACATCAAATTCATATGTAGATATATCAGGCTGTAAGTACTTTATTGTGAACACCGGCTCTATATATACTTTATATCCATATTTTCTCAACGTATTTCTTGTGTTCAATGAATCTGATAAAGGTCTCGTTAATAAGATGGACTTCATTCTAACTTGTTTTACTATAGATAAAAATAATACCTTTATAAATAAATTACTAAATAAAAATTTTCTAGCTATAGCAATGATAGTTACTGGTACTTTTAATAACTTAGAGTTTTACTATTTTTTTGTAAAATTGTCATACTAAATATAAACATTGATCCCTTCCCTTCTTAGTTACCTATTACTTCAACAGCACATTTGTATAATAGGTATGCTACTAATTTCTATCTGCTTTTTTATTATTTTACTATAGATTTGAGATCAAGTATTATACAATATAGTCTGCTTCAATTGTTCTTACTACTTAGGCACTACATAACTTGTATTCCATAAAAAGTTAGGTAATCTAAGATGAATTACCATATTAAGCTATATGTAACCTAGCATCCTTAGCGAGTTCATGTTTTCCTGTAAGAAAGCCTCTCTTCCCTCATAAATTCAAACTTAGCAAGCATATACGTTACAAAGTTACTTTGCTTAAAAATAAAAAATTAAGAGTGCCAGAGAGAAGATTTGAACTTCCATAACTTGAAAAGTTACTAGCACCTGAAGCTAGCGCGTATACCAATTTCGCCACCCTGGCTTTTTGTAGTTTACTATATTAAAATTAAATAATACACTTAAGTAACTTTTAGTTCAAGGCAATGCCAGATAACATAGACATAGATCAAATATTTTTTGCTCAAAATGATGTGAATATTAGTAATATACATAAAATAGTCAGTAATGCTCTGAGCAATAGTGATGGTGGTGAGCTATTCTTAGAGTTTTGCCAATCAGAGTCTTTGATTTTTAATGATAACATACTGAAGCATATGAATTTGAATACCAGAAAAGGTTTTGGCCTGAGGTCTTTTTGCGAGAGTAATACGTCCTTTATATGCTCTTCTGAGATCAGTGAAAAAGAAATTAGTAACGCTGCTTCTATAGTGAGAAGTTCAACATCTTTAAACAAAGCAAATTTCACAAGATTAAAAGATGAGACAAAGAATCTATATCATAGGATTAACCCAATAAATGAAATAGATCTGACCTCAAAAATAAAGCTGATTAATGAAGTTAATGAGTATGTAAGGTCTAAGAATACTTGTGTAAAGCAAGTAAAGGTAACTCTGAGTGGAGAGTGGCAAGTTATACAAATAATAAGAGACGATTACAGATTAAGTGACATCAGGCCCTTGGTTTGTTTTAATGTGATAGTTATTGTAGAGAAAAATGGCCGTACTGAAAGGGGTTTTGCTGGGCATGGAGGAAGGAACTTTTATAGTAAATTTATCTCTGAAAAAAAATGGAAAGGAGTTGCAAACCAAGCGCTAGAACAAGCATTAGTAAACCTTGAAGCAGTTCCAACTCTAGCTGGAGAGATGACGGTTGTCCTAGGTTCAGGTTGGCCTGGGGTTTTGTTACATGAAGCTGTAGGTCATGGGCTTGAAGGTGATTTTAATCGTAAAGGAGTTTCAGCATTTTCAGATTCTATTGGCAAGCAAGTAGCATCTGACGCCATTACAGTAGTTGATGATGGAACTTTACCTAACTTACGTGGTTCTATTAGTATAGATGATGAAGGCACAACTGCTAGTTATAACGTATTGATAGAAGATGGAATTTTAAAGGGATATATGCAGGATTATATGAACGCTAAACTCATGGGTGTCAACACAACTGGTAATGGCAGAAGGGAAAGCTATAAAAAAATTACTATGCCACGCATGACAAATACCTATATGTTACCAGGCAAGTATACACCAGAAGAAATAATATCTAGTGTAAGAAAAGGTCTATATGCAGTAAATTTTAGTGGCGGGCAAGTTGATATAACTTCAGGGAAATTTATCTTTTCATCCTCAGAAGCCTATTTAATAGAAAATGGTAAAGTTACACAGCCTGTCAAAGGTGTGACACTAATCGGTGATGGTCCAACAGTACTGAAGAAAATATCTATGATTGGCAACGATTTAAAGCTAGATCCTGGCATTGGCACGTGTTCAAAAAATGGGCAAGATGTACCAGTTGGCGTTGGTCAACCAACACTCAAGATCGATTCAATCACAGTAGGGGGAACTGAGCTATAAACCATGCTGATTTCCTACTACTTTTCTACGATCATCTTCTTTCCACTGAAAGGATTTATTTTGGTTGGCCTTAACTTTATCAAACATAGTAAATAGCTTACTGTTTTCTCTTGTTTTGACAGGCAATTTGTCCTTTTCAATTTCTGTTCCTAAAATTTTACTAATACCATCACTAATTTTATCGCTCCATTTCATCTTATCTAACGAATTAGGATTATATAAGGTATCTTTTTTATCATTTGAAAAGAGGCTCTTTATTGCTACTGATATGGATAATATAAGAAGAATACAATTGATTGTTGACATAACTGGGCTAATGCTAAATACCAGTGTTGAAAAAGCAAAAAGGATAATATGGGATAAAAATTTGCATAAGAATATCATTACCATCCCTTCATCACCAAGTAGTAATCCATCATTTTCTTTTTTGCCTTTATTAGGAAATAACAATCCACACTTGAAAGAACCAAAAAAAAATTAGGATCTATGTTGATCCCAAATAGCCACCCAATAAGCTTCACAAAAGAATCTTTAGCTTCCGTGTTGCATATATCAGACATGCATTCATCAATTATTTTCTCTACTTCACCATTCTTTAAATTTTCTTTGCTTGCTAAATTCCCTTTCTTAACTCTCTCAAGTATAGAAAGCAAAAACTGAAGAAAACTTTCTTCACTTAGTAATTTTATATATTTTAATTTAGCATTTTTGAATACAAACTTGCCTTGATCTAGCATGAAAGTAAATGCAACCTTATCCTCTTCTTTTATCTCTTCAGAGAGCACTTTATTTTTTATCAATTGCATAAAGGTATAATATATTACCTTATACTTCCCTTCGGGGATTACTTCACTATCTTTACTTAAAACTTTAAAAGGCTCAAATTCCTCACGCATAGAGATTCGATACTGACCCGTGTACTCATATATATTTAAATTATATCTTATTTTTCATATCAGTTCAAATAATCTTTTCCTCAAAATTTTATCACTTAAATCATAACTAAGATTAAAACCTCAATTACAGTTGATTTGACCTTCATCTTAAATAGTACAAAAATTTTCACTATATTTCTTACCATACATTTCATGTGTTTTACTACTTCTTGTGCATTATTGCCTATAACTCAATTAGTAGTTTACTACGAACCTGGAGAATTATTTTGCTTCTTTACTTGCAATAAATAAGTACCTACCCTCCATTCATATAGATCTTTATCCTAGATAAAAGAAGAAATAATGACTAATATATTCAGAAGCCTCTTAAGCAGGTAGCTTTAAAACTGCTTCTAAAGCAGGACAGGTTACGCTATATAATGGCTAAGACAACTATTGGAATTTTTTATCTTATTTGTTTATCTGTACCTTCTTCTTGTACTCGAAAACTTGCTTTATAGTGACATTAGTAATCTAAATATCTTAAAGATGCTGCACCGTGTACCAAAAGTCTCAATCCTATTCGAACAATTGATAAAACACACAACTATCACCTTTTCGCTCCAATGAATACTTATCCAGTCAGATTTCACCGCTCTCCTTATAGGAATACCATCTAGATTAGAGAGTTACTAGGACTGAGGGATTTCTACTGAAACTATCAAAACCTACATGCACTTTACTCTATGAGAGGATTAACCATCTATTAAACGCGCCAGTGCAAGTACCATCTAGTTTATTTGAGTGTTAACAATCTAAAATATTACTTATAATTTTAGCCACTTACATTCTAAATCATTCCAAAACTTCAGAGTCTATGTATAAGTCCAAATTTTGACCTTTCTTTTTTCTGGAATGGACATGTCCTAAAAACAAAACTCAACTTGATTTTTTAGTAAAGCAAATATTAAACCTCCAACTGATGCTTGATATATCACTTCCAAATATAGTGAGAAGAGTAACTACTAAAATTTACTAAGAATTTCTATCACCTTGAACATTTAGCAATACTACACTTTCTCTCTAGTTAAACATCATTCATAAGCAGCTTATCAAAACGCTCATAGACTGTAAAAAGCTTTTCCTGAAATAGTCTTTGCGTTAGCTTTTTATAGATCACTACTAATGTTTTTGCTGAAAAAGTTTTTATACTTCCACTTAAGTTATGAATAACTATGCTCAAGATACTATGATCATGCTTCTCTCTATCAAGACTATATGACATTATCATCAAATCGTCAACTGAGCTTAGCACTTTTTCTATTACAGGAAATATTTTTCTTATTTCCCTAATGTTGCATATTATTTTAAGTACTCCTCTTAAAAGCAGAGTTGAATTTACTATAACCAATGCATCTTGCAGGCAATTTTGGTTTATATAAAAAATACTATCCTCACTATAAGATAAGGAAACCATGTTTAATACATTATTTTCAAAATGACAGTAGATTGCAATTTTACCATTATATCTACAACACTCTAAAAATTTTTCTAATCTTTCGCTTCCATATTCTATTTTATCTTTTATTCCAGGTTTACTTTGTGGAAAAAGCTTCTCTATTTTGTATACTAAAGAATGAAATTCATACTTCTTCAAAAAGGGTAGCAATTCCCTTGTGTTTGGAGAATAGACCTCATATTTTGCAATATCACACTGAAGATTTACTTTTTCACATAGAGAAAAAAGTTTTTTTGAAAGCAATGCTTTTTCTTTATGTTCAGTGAAAATATTACGAATCCTTGTTTGCTTGATGTTATTAATATTTTCCATAATATTATCTACCGAATTAAACTCATCTAGAAGTTTAATCGCGGTTTTTGGACCTATTCCTGGAACACCAGGAATGTTATCAGGTACATCACCAATTAGAGAAAATAAATCAAGAAGTTTACTTGAATTTACACCAAACTTTTCTATTACTTGTTTTTCATTTATATATATATTTTTAATAGGATCAAATATAAGAATATTGTAACTCAACAGCTGAAGCAAATCTTTATCTGATGAAACTACTACTACTTTGAAGCCTTTATGGTTAGCATATTTTGCAACTAGTGTTGCAATTATATCATCTGCTTCATAGCCTTCAACCTCTTCGTAACTAAGATTAAAGGCTTCTATTGCTTCCTTCAGTATTGCAAATTGCGTGATTAAATCTTTATGGGGTGTTATTCTGTTTGCTTTGTACTTATAATATAAATCGTGCCTAAAATTCTTCTTCCCAGAGTCAAGTGCTATAACTAAGTAATCTGAACATGTAATATACTTTAGAATCATATTAAGAAAGCCATATACAGCCCCTATTGGGATGCCAGTTGTAGTGATTAAATTATGCAAAACATAATAAGCCCTGAAAAGAAAACCATAACCATCAACAATTGTGAAAATTTTTTCTTGCATCTGAATGCTTATATGGTACTCAATAATCTATTATTTAGGCATAAAATCAAGTCTTTGTTTTTTATATTTGAGCGCTACAGAGGCCTTCCTAAAGCAGCATTCATGTATAGTCATATTTAATCATTTGTATCTAAGTTGTATTACTAGCAAATTGAAAATAAACGAAGTGAGACCTGAAGTTAATACAAGCAACAGAACATCTAAAATAGTCAGAGAGATACCTCATTAATTTTAATATAGTATGAGCATCAAGCGATGAAGTGATATTATCAAATTTCAGTACAGAAATCATAAAGAAGTCTTTACATATCAAAAGTAGAATGCCCCTCCCGTTAAGGAGACTAACAATAACAAAAGACCCTCCCTCTATTAAACCCTTTCAAGTAGCAGAAATTACCTATTAAGGGAAAATTTAAAAGTTTCAGCACGTCCTATAATAGTGTTAAAAAACTTTATTTCACTAATGAAAAAATCACTTCAAATAAAGAATAAGTAGAATAACATGTAATAAAAGCTTATCAAGACTAACTGATAGAGTAAATCATTTACCCTTATAATCAAAAAAATAGAACCAAAGCAAGGAATCAAAATGGGGAATTAAGTCTGATAGAAAATATTAAAATGCAAAAGTTTAATAGCTTTATATTTTATAGATCTTGCAGCACAAGTATTATATACAACTAAAAAGTGTTAGAGATCTAGTCATCTGATATGAATGGTATGAAAATACACAGATTTACAATACATATAAAGCTAGTGCTATATTGCAAGGAGCAGTAATATTAAAGAAAAAGTAGATAAAAAGTCTCAAAAGAGATGTACAGGCTCATAAAAGCATGAGGGACATAACTCAACTAAGAAATATAAACGAACTATTAGATTTAATTATGAAATTTGGGCAAGCAGGTCAACTATTGTAACAAGCTTTAGGATTATAAGAATGAGAAAAAGTCTAAAATTTTACTTAAGAATACAAAGCACCTATACAGGTAATATAAACTATTCTCGTTATTTTATAGTTTGATTACAGTATTTAACTGTAATTAGGTGAAGCTAATTTCTCAGTCATTAGTTCTCTCTGCTGTTCTTGTACTTTGATAGTATTGATAAAACTTAATCTCTCGCTATATTTTATTTCATATTTGCGTTTTCTCCTAAATCTTTACTACTTAATTTATTACTTTATTATTCAAGTAGCGTAATCGCTACAGCGCTTGGGTTAACGCTGTATCATTTTCTATCACACATATTTATGTGTTTGTGAAGAAGAATTAACTTAGCTATAACACCTAACTTTTTTACTATTCCCATATTATTGTAGTATAACTAGTTATAACTTCTCTACTATCATTAACTGACATTAAAAAATTTTTAGTTTTGTTATTTTTACCTATGATATCATCCAGCATAATTTTCACTGAAGTGATTACTGTCATTACAGCAACTTTTATGTATTATCTTTAATACACTCAGAAAATTTTGCTTTAGCTTTTTCTTTTATATTAGACATCTTGAAAAATTTCTATCATCTAAAATACTTATATCACATATTAATATATAATTATATTCTACTAAAGTATAAACTTAGATAAATCAAGTTGCTTTGAAATTGATCCAAGCCTATCTTTCACATACTCGCTGTTTATGACAAATTTTTCACCACTTTTTTCAGAGGAGGTAAAACTTATCTCATCCAAAAGCTTCTCCATGACAGTATGTAGCCTTCTTGCACCTATATTTTCTACTTGCCTATTAACTGTAAACGCTATTTCAGCTATAGTCTCAATGCCATCATCAGTAAACTCAAGCGTTACGTTCTCCGTCTTCATCAGAGCTATATATTGTTTCAACAAGCTAGATTCTGGTTCCTTTAGTATTCTTATTAGATCCTTCTGAGTTAGTGCCTTAAGTTCCACTCTAATTGGCAATCTGCCCTGTAATTCCGGTAAGAGATCAGATGGTTTAGATTGATGAAAAGCACCAGATGCAATAAATAATATGTAATCTGTTTTTACATGCCCATATTTAGTTGAAACGGTTGTCCCTTCAAGTAGTGGTAATAAATCACGTTGTACCCCTTCTCTATTGACTTCACCTTTTACTTCTGTACATGCTGCTATCTTGTCTATTTCATCTAAAAACACTATACCTTCATTACTAACAAGATCAAGAGCCTCTTTGATTATCTTATCTTCATCTATTAACCTTTCACTTTCTTCATTGATCAATATTTTACGTGCCTCTTTCACTTTAACTGTAATAGTTTTTGTTTTTTTACCACCATTAAACATTTTACCCATTAATTCTGTTATATTTACTATACCAACTTGCCCACCTGGTACACCTGGTATATCAAAAGCTGGTAATACGCTCTTACTTTCTTTTACATCTATGGAAACTTCTCCATCTTCAAGTTCTTTATTTCTCAATCTTTTTCTAAAAATCTCTTTATTTTCTTCAGTTGCATCTTCACCAACCATGGAATTAACTATTATCTTCTCAGCTAAATCTAAAGCTTTTTTAGCCAAAGCTTTACGTGCCTTTTCTTTGACTAAAACTATTGCTGCATCAACTAAATCACGTATTATTGAGTCAACATCACGCCCAACATACCCTATTTCAGTAAATTTCGTCGCTTCAACTTTTATAAACGGTGCACCAGCAAGCTTCGCTAGGCGACGAGCCATTTCAGTTTTACCAACACCTGTATGACCAATCATCAGTATATTTTTAGGTATGATTTCATCACGCAAAGGGACAGGAACTTTGTTACGACGCCAACGGTTCCTGAGTGCAATAGCAACAGCACGTTTTGCATCATTTTGTCCAATTATAAATCTATTCAGCTCTTTAACTATCTTTTGTGGTGGTAGATCATCTAACAAAATTTGTTTACCATTATTGACTTGAGCACTGCTATCATTCAAATCACAGCTATTTTTGACATCTTTACAAGAGCCGCTTTTCTCGTTGTATGTATCACTATTATAATGCTGTCCTTCTGAAAAAGTTGCTGATTGATTGGAGAAATTAGTGCATAAAAATTTTTGTTTAGAAGACATATTACCCCTCTATTTTTTCAATAACTATATTATGATTTGTATAAACACATATATCAGCTGCTATTTTCATAGCCCTTTTCGCAACCTCCTCTATTGACATATCTTTAACTTCAACTAACGCTCTTGCTGCAGACAGAGCGAAATTCCCTCCAGAACCAATAGCTGCGATTCCATCCTCAGGCTCAAGTACATCACCCATTCCTGTAATTACTAATGAAATGGATTTATCTGCAACTATCATCATAGCTTCTAATTTTCTTAAGTATTTATCCATCCTCCAATCTTTTGCAAGCTCAACACATGCTCTCATTAGCTGTCCTGGATGCTTGTCAAGTTTTGATTCTAGTCTCTCAAAGAGAGTAAATGCATCAGCTGTTGCTCCAGCAAATCCAGCAATCACAGAATCACCAGAAAGACACCTGACTTTCTTCGCTCGTGACTTTATAATGGTGTGCCCTAGTGAAACCTGACCATCACCTATTATTACTACACTTTTATTCCTTCTAATTGACAGTATAGTAGTCCCAAGCATTTTATTGCTGTCATATTGAATCATTTTTTGTAACTCTAAATAGTAACCCTACTGCAATAATCAGTTAAATATGTTTAGCTATAGAGTATAATATAGTACTTTCCTTATAACATTTAAAGTGTAGATGCAAAACATAATTCATCTAAGTTTAGAAAAAAATGTAAATGATTGGTTTGAAACAAAATTTAATGACTTTGCATTACCATTTTATAGCTCTTTAGACCTTAGAAACTCTGGTTACAAAATTGCTCCAATAGATGCCAATTTATTCCCTGCAGGGTTTAATAATTTAAGTGAGCATTCAAAAACAACAGCTGCAAGATTGATAAAAAGCTACTTTAAAAAAAAACGATATAAAAAAACTCTTGTAATACCAGAAAACTATACAAGGAATAAAATGTATATAGAAAATGTATTTGCCATAGAAAAGATACTACGACTAGCAGGTTTTGAAACAAAAATTGGACTCTTTCACAGCGAAGCATCTAATCTAATAGAGACATACGAAATTATTGTAAGGGACAACTTTTTATTAAAGACAACTTCAGGATTTGTGCCAGATGTTGTTGTACTAAATCGTGATATGACAAGCCACATTCCAGAAGTATTAGAAAATGTAAAACAAGAAACAGTACCGAGCCCACTATACGGCTGGCATAGTAGAAAAAAATTTCGATACTTTGAAATTTATCAAGAGTTAGTATCTGAATTTTGTAGCGAATTTAAAATAGACCCATGGCTTATCTCTACATTTACAAAAAGCTGTAAGGAAGTCTATTTTGATGATGCTTCATCGCTAGAAACAGTTGCAACTAAAGTTGACCAAGTGTTGTCTCTAGTACAGAAAAAATATGAGGAATATAAAATAAAAACTCAGCCTTATGTTTTTATCAAGGCAAATAACGGAACATATGGAATGGGCATTATAACAGCAATAAGTGGAGAAGAAATATTAACCCTCAATAAAAAAAAGCGTCATAGAATGAAAAAGATAAAGGATGGAATAGAAATCAATAGCGTTATCATACAAGAAGGTGTACCAACTATAGATGCACTTGATCACAGACCTGCAGAACCTTTAATATACTATATAGGAAATACACCAACATGCTATCTGTACCGATGCAATAGTAAAAGAAGTATATATTCCAGCTTAAATTCTTCTGATTGTGAATTTTACGATATTAGCCAAATTGTAGAAGAAAACAAAAACCTACCACTGTGGAATATAGTTAGTAAACTAGCGGTGCTAGCATTGGCAGTAGAAATGAGGTCTTTTCACATTTAATTTCTCACTCTATATAGATAGAGTATGCCCATTTGGCAAATTACTACTAAGCTGTGTATGATGAGCTCTATTAAGTCCAGTAGAAAGATCATCACTTGTAGGTTGATTGAATAATTTATCAAGCCAGACTAACAGCAATACTGCACTACATATTATACTGACTGTCACACTTAAATTGAAACTATAAACTATACCATTACCCAGGTTTATAGGTGTAGCTGCAATATCAATCCTTTTAAATATGAAGTTTAATAAACCCAATGACAAAGTTAATATGCTAACGATAAGATCTTTCTTACACTCAGAAAGTTCTTTCTTAGATTCAACAAATTTGTTAGTATCACTTTTATCATGGCATTTTCTATATACTTCTTGATGCCTTTTACATGTATAATAACAGCTTATCGGTTCTGAAATGAATAAGAATAGAATTGTTGATGTTAAGTGGACATAATTTATTATGTTTGCATTACCTTCAGTTAAGAGATGAAAAATTTGTAACATAATTGACACTTCTATAGCATTGCTTAAAAGGCCAGCTAACTTACCAACTATTTTCAATAGTTCTTTTTTACCATCAGGCTCCATATAATCTTCAATTAGGTCACGTAAAGTGAATCCAGAATGAGCAATTAATAGAACGAATGTCGGAAACTTTGCCCATTGAGCAATCTCATGTATAAGGTGAATGTTAGATCTATTATTATTAATAAATTCACAACAAAATTGTAGTGAAACCTTACATAGTAAGGCTGTTAAGCCAGCTGTGATACAAATTATCTTTTTGATGTCATGGTTATAGGCATCATGTACCTTTTGTTCAAAAGTGTTTTGTTTCTTTTTTAGCTCATTTAGCATAGTTGCTAATGAAATAATAATTTTTTATTATTCTATCACAAAAAATCCTAAAAGGAAAGTCCTATAAATCACAATTTTAAAAGCTATTTCTGCACAAATCAGCTAAACATTTAATAAATAAAGAATCGGTACTGAGAGTTGGCACACGAAAGTAACATCCACTATTGATTAGTGCTTTATACTCTATGTCAAGTTCAACAAGTGTTTCTGAATGCTCAGAAACGAAAGATACAGGTGATAAAACTACAGGTACCCCATCAGCTTTTGCACGCAATAGTTCACTCTTTATGCTAGGTTCTAGCCATTTTACAAGTCCAATCTTGCTCTGATAACATATTGCCCAATCAAGGGCTTTAATATTTAATTTTTTTACTATTAATCTCACTGTTTTTTCTATTTGCAAAGCATAAGGATCACCTTTCTCAATAATGCTTAGTGGCAAACTATGTGCTGAAAATAGTATTCTTGGCTTATCAATTCTACTAGCCAGCTTATAGTACTTTGCTACCAAGCGGGCGTGAGCTTCAATAAAGTCTTTATTATCATAATAATGATGAATTATCTTTGTTCTGCATTCAAAGCCATGTTTTTTAGCACTCTTCTGCCAATCATCGATAGATGACAAAGTTGTAGTAGTTGAATATTGAGGATATAGAGGTAGCAAAATTACCTCATCTGGATCAAATCGCTTTACATCTTTAATAACTTCATCAGCAAATGGATGCCAATAACGCACACATATGAATACCTTAGCTAGCTTTGGCATTTCAGTACATGATGCTGGAACCAAATTCTCTTTTTTAGATTCTGAAACTGTACTACTAGAACTATAAAATACAGCTTTATTGAGTTCATACTCAAGCGCTTTAGCCTGCATTTTTGTGTTCTCTAGAATCGGTGATCTCCCTCCAATTTGCTTATATATTTTTTGTGTAGTATTTTCGCGTTTTGCAGATATAAATTTTGCTAAAATGAACCTAAAAGGATTTGGTAAATTTATTATTCTTCTATCATAAAAAAGATTGAATAAAAAGGGACGAACATCACTCAGTGAATCAGGTCCACCAAAGTTAAATAAGATAATTGCCCTTCTCACCTATATACTACAACAAGTTGCTAAGGTACTTACACACTCAGCTACAAGTCCATCAAATATAGAGACAGGCACTAGATTTTCTACACTAGCATATAATAAATTACTAGACCTATGAAGGTTATTACTTGTAGATATAAAAGAATCTCTATCAAAACACAAATCAACAAAAAAAATTGGTATTACCTCAAGAAGCTCAACAGTAGCTAAGGATAGCATGAAGCAACTTTGAGAGAATTTGAGAGGGAAAATTAAGGACTCAACAAAAAAGGAAGTATTGCTTGGCTCGTTGTACTCTCTTTTTTGATAGAAGATAGGAAATTTTATAGTGCTTTCCTTAAATTCTGTCTCTACTGTTTTTTTACTATAATCAGTAATTTTCTCTAGTAACTTCTCACGCACATAAAAATTCCTTACAAGGAAACATGGTACTATCATTGATATAGCACATATAAGTATACGCTTCATAATACTTATATTACCTATCATAGCTGGTAGTACGAAACAAACAAGCGGAGTTATAATTAGCATCTCAAGGAATGGAATAGCATTACTTTTCATTGCGAAAGCAGCACTACCCTGCAATTTTGCATTGTGACGCAAACTACATTCTAAATAGCTCAAAAAAGCCAAGTTAAAAGTTAAGAAGCCTTTTATCCCACAAAAAATTGATGACTTCAAGTCATTGACAATTTTTTCAGCGGTAATGCCAATTTTAGATTGCTGCCTATTAATGGACTTACCTTGCTTATCATTACAACAACACTTGCTCATGCAGTATACTCTATTAATAGTTTATTTTTTACTATAAATGAAAAACAGTCTTGATAAAATAAAAATTAGTAATAAAATAAGTCCATAAATATCCTAATCCTATCTATATGAAAAAATAACATGGCAATCGAGAAAACGCTTTCGATATTAAAACCTGATGCAGTAAGAAACAGTATTACAGGTAATATAAATTCCTATATCGAAAAATCTGGGCTAAAAATTATAGGGCAAAAAATGATGTTACTAACAAAAAGACAGGCAGAATTTCTTTATGAAGCTCATAAAGATAGGCCTTTTTTTGAGGAGCTAGTAGAATTTATGGTTTCTGATCCTATAATAGTCCAAGTTTTAGCCGGTGAAAGTGCAGTAAATAAGTACAGGCAAATTATGGGAGCCACAGATCCAAAACAAGCAGATAAAGGTACAATTAGAGGTGATTTTGCTGGCAATATTAGTGAAAACAGAGTTCATGGCTCAGGTAGTCTAGAAGATGCTTACAGAGAAATACCTTTCTTTTTCGCTAAATATGAACTAATGTGGCCTTAAGTCGACTGAACAAAGCTGCTCCATCATATAATCTTGTCTTTTTAGGAAAACATTGAAGTAAAACAAATAAGGTAGTATGTAAGATATTCATGAAGCAGATTAGGTATAGCAATGAATTGATTCCAGCTCAGCAAGCTCTATTAGGTGATATTCTTCACTTTATAAGTGTCACTCAATTCTTTAATGCTTGTACATTATGACCTCGTTTTTAACAGGTATTCACAATCTTTGCTAACTAAGGTTTATTTCTCGATAAAACAAGACTTGAAGCTTTGTGTGATGCTATTTATTATAGCTAGATACGCGTCCTTTCCAGGTTCTATATCTGATCCAATAGGGTCAAGAATTACAGTTCTTATATCATTTAAAAAAGACCTAGGCTGTATACTATCTTCTCGTGAAGGGGAAATTATACATTTAATATTTTCTTTTTCCATTATTTTTTTTAATTTCATTAAACTTTTCATTCCTATATAAGTATCTTCTTCTATAGATAAGATTACACTTGGATAATTTAAGCCAAAATACTTTTCAAAGTATTGGTAAGCATCGTGAGTAACTATGTATTTTCTATTTTTAAAGTCACTTAATTCATTTGCAACCTTTTCTATCTCTTGATCTATTCTCTTTATAGCCTTTTCTCCATTATAATGGTACCAATGCGCATTCTTCTTATCTACATCAGATAGTGTTGCACTGATAAAGTGTATCATGTTTTTTGCATTTTCAAGGCTAAGCCAAATATGCAGATCTTTTCCTTCTTGAATATGAAGAATATGCTTTGAAAATGAATGTGGACGAGCAGGAAGTAGATTAACTATTTTCGATAACTGCACAAGTTTTTTATTATTCTTAGCAAAGGCTTTAACAAAGGTTTCTAGGTTATCATCAACATAAAATATGATATCACCTGATTCCAAACTACTCGCGTCAGAGGGTTTTAATATGTAATCGTGTGCAGACATTGTATAATCTAATAAAACTGGCTCTAAGATTTTATCTGTAACAGAAGCTACAAGTGAATGTATAGGCTTTATTGTAGCTACAACTTTTAGATTGGATGAGAAAGCACTACTATGGTATAGTGTAACCAAAAGCAATAGAAAAGAAGCCAGTAAATGTCTCATGAAAATATCGGAAAAGAGTTAAGTTTCGTCAAAAAGTTAAACACTGTCAA
Source organism: Wolbachia endosymbiont of Cruorifilaria tuberocauda (assembly GCF_013365475.1). Lineage (GTDB taxonomy): Bacteria > Pseudomonadota > Alphaproteobacteria > Rickettsiales > Anaplasmataceae > Wolbachia. The sequence continues at coordinate 452,377 of NZ_CP046579.1, read as the reverse complement.
TAGTAGTATTCTAAAAATAGAAAACCTTGCTCTTGTATATGATAATAAGAAAGTTCTTGATGGTATCAACTTATCAATAAAAAAAGGAGATGTAGTTACTATACTTGGTCCAAATGGTGGAGGTAAAACATCACTACTTAAGGTAGTTGCTGGTATAAATAAGAACTCTACTGGTAATGTTGTGTTTGCTGATGACATAAAAATTAGTTATATGCCACAAAATTTTAGCATTAGCAATTTGATGCCAATAACAGTTGAATACCTCCTTTTAAACAGTTTTTCCAAAAAATTGGAGAAAAATCAATCACTTCTCACAGAAGTAGTAGGATTAGTTGGTATTAGAAATATTTTAAAAAGTCAGGTATTGGAAATTTCTGCAGGGCAGACACAACTATTATTACTTGCACGATGCTTAATCGCAGAACCAGATTTGATTATCTTAGATGAACCAGTTAGTGCAATGGACATTAATGCTCGAGCCAAGTTCTACGATATCATAGATAAAATAGCAAAAAAAAGATCGATTTCAATCCTCATGACATCTCATGATTTAGGATCCATAGTGCCATGTTCAGATTACATAGTTTGTATAAACCATATTATATATTACCAAGGGAAACCTGGTGAAATTATGAAGAATAAGACTTTAAGCGAAATATTTAGTAGCTATATAGCAAAATGATTTGTAACATTTTGCGCCTTATATATATAACTTGGATATTAATCCGTTATAGGATATCATGCAGTTTATTTTCTACCTCGCAGAGGTCAATAAATAAAATACGTGGCTATAAATTAAAGTGTGCTTTTGAAAAGTTAGGTCCAGTTTTTATTAAATTTGGACAATCTATTTCATCACGCACAGATATTTTAAGCGAAGATATAACGGATAACTTGCTGCTGATATGTGATAGATTACCACCATTTTCACACAAGATAGCAATTAGAACTATAGAGAGCGAATTTAATTGCAAACTAAGCGATATTTTTTTAAATTTTTCTGAGGATCCAATTGCAGCTGCCTCAATTTCTCAAGTACATAGAGCGACTACAACTGAAGGTAAAAAAGTTGCAGTAAAGATCTTAAGGCCAAATATTGAAGAAATATTCTCGAAAGATATAAAAATGCTTTTTTGGCTTGCAGGAATTATAGAGAGGTTTAGCAAAAAATCAAAGAGATTAAAACCGATTGAGTTAGTTAAAACTTTCGCTGAGATCTGTCGATTAGAGCTTGATCTACGTTTTGAAGCTGCTCATTCTTCAGAATTGAGAGAAAATACAAGAGATGATAGAGGCTTCTATGTACCGGAAGTAGATTGGCACAGGACTTCGAAGAAGGTTTTAACATCAGAATGGGTAGAAGCAACACCAATATACGAAGTTGAGAAACTAAATAATCGTAAACAGGTAGCTGTCAATCTTATAGAATCATTTTGTAATCAAGTATATAGAGACTGCTTCTTCCATGCAGACATGCATCCTGGGAATCTAATGGTCGATATTAACAACAATATTATTGCTCTAGATTTTGGAATCATGGGTCGAATAGATCGCGAAACGTGTTACTGTGTGGTAGAGATACTAAGAGGATTTTTAAATCGGAATTATGACCATGTTGCAAAGATACATTTTAGAGCTGGCTATGTTTCCCCACAACACAAAAATTTTGTTGCAGCATGTAGGGCAATAGGTGAACCTATTATAGGGCAACCTATACAGAAAATCTCTTTTGCTAATTTACTTGCCCAGTTATTCAAAATAACTAGTGATTTTAATATGAAGGTTCAAACACAATTGTTACTTTTGCAGAAAACTATGATTTTGCTAGAAGGAATCTGCAGAAAAACCTGCCCAGAAATCAATATTTGGAAGGTAGTTGAATCATGCATAAAGAATCAACATAAAAATAAAACAGATTATAGAGAAAAAATAAGAACTTCTTACCCTGTAAAAGCAATTCAAGAAGTATTCAACCTTATAGAAAAATTAAATTTAATAGCTGATCAAAAATTAGAGAATATTCAAGTTAAACTTAAATCAAGTGCAAAGACTTACTTTTTGTTATGGTCTATAATTATAGTATTAATGATCAAGATTTTAATCTTTTGATAATAAGTTTCTCATCTACCTCTTTACAAAGAGATATTAACTATCCTAGCATTGCATTTTCTCTTTTTACCATACAAATAGATCAAGAACACAATTCACTAAAAAGAAATGTAAGTCTGTTATTCCATACGCTGAGTTTGTTTGTTGGACAGTTCTTGAATTAATCTAACTATAGAGATCAAAAAACTTACTAAATAAAAAGGTAAAAACCTTGCAGATATGTTTTATCTGATACCCTTGCAAATCAACATCACACACTATTTTAAGAAATTTGTAGCGCATTAATCAAGAACTATTAAGTAGTAAGAAAAGTACGAGGTAACATAGTTTGACAAACATGAAGGATCAACTATATAGCATCTCTATTATTCTATCTACATAGATTCAAATTAGGTAAATAAAGTTAAATGTTCTCAAAGAAAATTAGCAAGGTTTATCAAGTGCTTTTCGTCATGTTAAATGACATCAAACAAGATTATTTTGTTAGATACTCTCTGCTTCCTGGCTTAGTTATTGGTAGTTGCTTTAATTCTTCAGGAACCTCCAGTTCACTATAGTTCCTGATATTTAATTCTAGCAAGGATATAATAGGAAATGGTAATTGCACTTCAATATTTCTCTTGATTATAGAAGCTTCAGCAACAACTTCACCTCCCATATTTTTTGCACATTCTACAGCTTCAAGCGAAGACTTACCAGTAGTTACCACATCTTCAACTAATAATAGTTTTTCACCTCGTTTAATTTCAAATCCACGGCGTAATTCAAACTTGCCATTAACACGTTCACAAAATATTGTCTTGATTCCAAGATGCTTACCAATCTCATAACCAACGATGATCCCACCAATAGCCGGAGACAGCACCAAGTCCATGGAACTATTTAATTCTTTTTTTATTTTACTTGCTAGTAACCCACAAATTTTCATTGCCATATTTGGATTTTCAAAAATTTTAGCACATTGTATATATATACCACTATGCAGCCCAGAGGATAGGATAAAATGCCCTTGTAGAATTGCCCCAGCTTCTTCAAATTCTCTTATTAATGGATTATCTCTATCTAATGTCATTTTTAAATTCCACCTGTATTTTTTTGGATAATCATATGTTCATAAAATCCTAAATAACATTTAACTTAGAGATAAACATTCAGTAATCAAAATGAAACATGCATATATATCAATTGCGATACAATTGGTAAAATAAAGCTATGCCAATTTTTTTTTGCATATAGCTTATAGTTGCTGATAGCTTTAACATTACTAGGTAACTTAGAAAAATGCAATACTGATCTGGCACAATCACTTTTATCACTGAATTAGATAATATACCCTTTATATTGCATGATCAGCAGGAAAATCGAAAATGTTTGGATATGAAATACATAAATATGGATGCAAGTAAATACTATAAGAAGTATAAGAATCAACCGTCATCTTTCTAGTTCATGCAGAGAACATTTGATGTAGCTCTACCTATCTTTTTATAAGCTCACTAATAAAAAAGTAATTATACTTTATTATTATATTATTAACTTCTCCTTTTATAAAGAGACTCTCAAAATTTGAAGAGATAACTGACTTTAAGCATATAAGGTAGAAAAATTACAGTTAAGCTTTGTCAAGCTGAGTAAGTTGATAAATATGTCACTCAAGTATCTTTGTCGCCTAAGTATAACTTAATTATTTTAATGTAAACAAAAAGTAGTCTCCACAAGAGATATAGAAAAGCACTACAAATTTATACATAAAGCAGGCTTCAAGATGACTTACATGCGATTTTACTATTTTTGTAGCAATACACTAAACTAAAGGACTAATTTTTCTGGATTTACACACAATTCTATTAGCAGTTTTGTAACTATGATTGCAGAAAACATCGAGCATAAAACTCCTATTGATAGGGTAACAGAAAAGCCTCTAATCGCTCCTCTACCAATAATAAACATTATTCCAGCAGCAATTAGTGTTGTTATATTTGAATCAAGAATTGTTTTTATTGCACCTTTGAAGCCTTCTTCAATGGCACGAATTGTTCTTTTTCCTGACCTTATTTCCTCACGAATGCGCTCGAATATCAAAACATTTGCGTCTACTGACATGCCAACAGTTAGTGCAATCCCAGCAATTCCTGGTAGAGTTAGAGTTGCTTCAAGTAAAGTAAGAATTAATAGTATAGAAATCACATTAAAAAGCAGTGCAATAGATGCTAATAAGCCTAATTTACCGTAAACTATAATTATAAAGACGGCAACCGCTATAACAGAGATTACTGCTGCTATTTTCCCTGCTTTTATTGACTCTTCTCCAAGAATTGGACCAATGTTTTTCTCCTCTATTATTTTAAGTGGTGCTGGTAGTGCTCCAGATTTTAAAAGTATTGCAAGCTCACTTGCTTGCTTCTCAGTGAAATTACCACTAATTTCTCCTTCGCCATTTAGGATGGGTTCACGTATTATTGGCATAGCTAAGACCGTGTTATCTAAAATGATTGCAAAGGGCTTTCCTACATTTTCTTTAGTAGTTTTTGCAAATCTTTTACTTGCTATACTATCAAATTTAAAGTGTACTGTTGGTTTACCCAAGTGGTTAAATCTAACTGACGAATTCACCAACGAAGTACCACTCATTTCAGTTTTTCGAAATACGGGATAAGAGCTACCCCAATGGTCTTTAAGTATCACTGTAGTTTCATGATCTATATCTCTCATCTTAGCTACGTTAGTGTTTGCCAAATGGAAGGATAGCTTAGCAGTTTTACCAAGTAAAGATTTTATTTGCTCAATGTCTTCTATACCAGGCACTTGAACTAATATCTTGTTTCGTCCTTGTTTTTGGATCCTTACTTCTTTAGTACCAAGTTTATCTAAGCGTCTCTGTAGATTATTCATTGATTCCGAAATTACTTTATTGGTTAGATAATTTTTGTAATAAGGTTTATATGAGATGAAAATTAAGGTATCTTTTTTATTTAAGTCTAAGTTTGAGTTCATCTTGTGAATTAATATAGAAGTTCTTTTATAGTCATCAGCATTAGCCAAAGTTATAACTACTTGCTTATCACTTTGTACACTGGATTCAATGTCTCTTGTTAGCAGACTTTCTTTTATCTCATCTGCTAGTGTACTCAATCTTTCTTTGAAGTAGGAATTCAAGTCTACATCAAAAAGTAGAGACGATCCACCCTTCAAATCAAGTCCCAAGTTGATTTTCTTTTTCGAAATAAAAACCCTATTATCAAATGAATTTGGTAATATTACATATAAAGCAAACAAGAAAACAGACAGCACTAAGAAAGACTTAATTATAAGCCAATTACACATAAGTTGTAAGTATAAAACATTGATTATAGACTAATTGTGTAAACTATTTAAGTTAAAACTTAATATATGTTAGTTAAAATAGGTACCAGAGAAAGCAAACTTGCCATCATTCAGGCTTTAGAAGTAAAACAGAAATTGATCAGCTCTTTTTCTGATTTATCTATCAAAATAGTTAAGATAAGGACTTCAGGTGACAAATATACTGATGTAAACCTTGCAAAAATAGGAGGTAAAGGATTATTCCTCAAGGAAATTGAAATTGAACTCCTTAAGAAGAATATAGATATGGCAGTGCATTCAGTAAAAGATGTTCCAGCATTTTTCTCGAAAGACTTAGTAATTCCTTGCACCTTAGAGAGACTAAGTTCATACGATGCATTTATTTCTAATAAACATAGCAGCCTTGAAGCTTTGCCGCAGCAGGCTACGATTGCGACTTCTTCAATAAGAAGAAAAGTCCAATTGCTAAATTTCAGACCAGATTTAAATATAGTACCGTTACGTGGAAATGTAATAACTAGGCTGCAAAACCATAGTTTTGATGGAATGATTCTAGCTGAAGCTGGTTTGATAAGATTAAAAAAACGTTTCTTAGTTACAGAGGTATTGCTACCAAAAACTATGTTAAGTGCAGTAGGACAAGGAGCAATTTGCATACAATGTCGGAAAAATGATGTAAAAATCATTAACCTTTTAGAAAAAATTAATGACAGTAGATCTTATATAAGAATAAAGTCAGAACGCAGTTTTATGAAGACAGTAAATGGCTCATGCTTTACACCACTCGCAGCTTTAGCAGAATATACAAGCGAAAACTTGCTACATCTTTATTGTATGCTAGCAGATGAAAAAGATATATACTTTACTGAGCGTACTTCGTTCGCAGAAGATGCAGAAAAAATCGGTGTAGATGCAGGGTTTGAGTTAAAATCAAGATGCTTATGAGCTTACCCAAAATACGTGGGATTTATCGATATAACGCTTCAATGTCTAAAATAACATGGTTAAACGTTGGCGGGCAAGCTGATGTATTATTCAAACCAAATGATATTGAAGATTTAACATGCTTGATTAAGAAGACTGAATCGCTAATTAATGTTATCGGTGCAACATCAAATATAATAGTACGGGATAATGGTATTCGAGGGATAACAGTAAAATTGGGTAAGGGATTCAGATATATTAGGTTCATAGGAAATAATTCTATCGTTGCTGGTGGTGCTGTATTACTCAAAGATCTAGCTTACTTTGCTAGTGAGCGACAAATCAGCGGACTAGAGTTTTTAGTTGGAATTCCAGGAACAGTTGGTGGTGGAATAGAAATGAACGCAGGTGCTTATGGCAGAGATATTGCAAGCATCATACAGTCCATAAAAGCAGTAAATTTAGAAGATGGAGACTTGTATGAATTCTCAAGCGAAAAGATGGGTTATATTTACCGCGGACATAGCTTGAATGGACGATGGATTTTTGTCGAGGCTGAGTTTAAAGGTATAGGTTCAGAGCGCAAGATCATACTCAAAAAACTAAAGAAAATTATCTATGAAAAAAATAAAAGCCAGCCAACAGGAAAAACTGCTGGATGCTTGTTTAAAAATCCAAAAAACTTCCAAGCATGGAAATTGATTGATGAGTCTGGTTGCCGAGGATTAAATAATGGAGGAGCTAAAATCTCTAAGAAGCACTGCAATTTTCTGATCAATTGTAATAATGCAACTTCGTTTGAACTAGAAACCCTTGGCAACATAGTAAAAGACAAAGTAAAAGATAAGTTTAACGTCGAGCTTGAATGGGAAATAAGAGTTTTAGGCAGTTATTAGACGGTTTTTAGTTACCATACTTCTTAAGTACTAAGGATTGTTATTATAATTTCATGGTATCACTTCTGAATTTATTAGATTAATCTATCTTCATAAAAAATTGTGTATGTATCTAAGAGTCAATATCTTTATAATAGCTCTACTTCCTAACTACATGATTTGATTGGCTCATTAATTTTCTTACTTAGATAGGTATACAAGTATAGCTATGCCTTTCGAAGGCTAGAAGCGTGACAAAATTATTCCAAATCATTTATAAGCTATTATTCATTACAAAATTGGTAAAGATTCAGGTTTACTTAAAGGCCGTTAGTTGTTATTTTAAGGAAAATAATACTTATTATGAAACCATATGCCTAAGGCTTTTTTTAAGGTTCAGTTTGCACTGATGTTTTTAATTTCTACCTTTCTTATTGGATACAGTGCTGAAACTAAATCTAAGTTAAAACTTAGTGAGAAATACAAACCTCCAGGTAATCCTGGTGGTGTGAACTTTTATGAAGATGAAGATTTTGCTGAGTCTTATAAGTTATATAAGAAGCGTAGAGAAATTCTGAAGAAGAAAAAATTGCAAAGTATGATTAATACCAATACAAGTAAGGAGAATTTAGCTAAAAAATTAGAGAAAAAAAAAGTTAACCTCCTTAATCTTAATAGGGAGGTAAGCAATTTAGAAACCTGTATATGTGACGATGGAAAGGATGCTATGGTAAACCAATATGGTATTAATATTGCACGTCTAAAAGGGGCCATATTTATAGACCAAGAGGAGGTTTACAGACATGTAAGTGAGCAGCAAGAGAATAAACATCAAGAGAAGGAGAAGGTTAAGGAAGTACAAGAAAAAACATCATCCATAAATGTCACTAAAAAAAACATACCAGTAAAGAAAACTTGTTTACATAAGTCTATTACTCATCCCTATAATGGGATACAACATAAACCAAGTAGCTTAAATTCTTCTGAGGACATATGTGATATGTCAGAATAGATTTAAAGATATGCTGAATACAGGTCCATTGGATGAATTATATAAATCTTCTCGGCACAAGACTCATGTTGTAAAAGTTGGACAAGTAAAAATAGGTGGGAATAATCCTATAGCTGTGCAATCTATGGCACTTGGTGTATATATAGACCCTAACAATATAAAAAAAAGTGCTAAGCAATACGCAAAAGAAATAATAGAACTAGCATGTGCTGGTTCAGAGCTGGTACGAATCTCCTTAAATTCGGAGGAAGTAGCAAGAGCGATACCTTATATAGTAGAAGAGATAAATAAGGAAGGTTTTGATGGTAAAATACTAGTAGGTTGCGGGCAATATGAGCTAGACAAGTTAATTCAAAATTATCCAAGCAACATCAAAATGCTAGGCAAAATCAGGATAAACCCAGGTAATATAGGTTTTGGTAATAAACGTGATAAGAAATTTGAGAGAGTTATAGAATATGCAGTTAAGTATGATCTTCCTGTCAGGATCGGAGTAAATTGGGGCAGCCTTGATAGATATCTTATACAAAAACTGATGGATGAAAACTTTTTATCTATTAACCCAAAATCACCTGATATTATATTACGTAATGCACTTACAATGTCGGCCCTTAATAGTGCAGAAAAGGCTGAAGAAATTGGACTCAACTCAGATAAAATAATTATCTCTTGCAAAGTAAGCAAAGTACAAGATCTAATTTTAATTTATACAGCCCTTGCACGGTCTTCTAATTATGCTTTACACTTAGGCTTAACGGAAGCTGGCATGGGCAATAAGGGCATAGTAAGCACTACGGCAGGGCTTACTTACTTACTACAAAATGGAATTGGAGATACGATACGTGCTTCTTTAACTCAACGTCCAGGTGAATCACGAACTAATGAGGTGATGTTATGCCAAGAAATATTGCAGTCCATAGGATTGCGTTACTTTCATCCTCAAGTTATCTCCTGCCCAGGATGTGGGCGTACAAGCAGTGATCGTTTTCGTGCATTAACTGGAGCAGTAAATGACTATATCAAAGCTCGCATGCCAACCTGGAAGAAAAAAAATCCAGGTGTAGAACATATGAACATCGCCGTTATGGGTTGTATTGTAAATGGACCAGGAGAAAGTAAACATGCTAATTTAGGAATTAGTTTACCTGGGCGTGAAGAAAAGCCAGTTTCAGCAGTTTATAAAGATGGCAAGTATTTTAAAACTTTACAAGGCAGCAACATATTTGAAGAATTTAAGGTAATTATTGATAATTACGTAGATGAACACTTTATTAATAAATCCTAGTATCTTCAGCTGTACTTTCATGTACTAATTATTCATTTTTAGAGCCTGGATAAAAGCACTATGTGGAATATTTACACTACCTATAGAATGAAGCTTTTTCTTGCCTTTATTTTGTTTCTCTAAAAGTTTCATCCTTCGGGTTACATCACCACCATAGAGTTTAGCTGTAACATCTTTCCTGTATGGGTTAATTACTTCTCTGGCAACAATTTTACTGCCTACCACTGCCTGAATTGTAATTTTATATTGCTGTCTAGGTATCAAGTCCTTCAAACGAGAGCATATTTCCCGCCCTCTTTTTTCTATTTTGCTTTTGTGGACAATACAAGCCAATGCATCAACTTGTTTCCCATTAACTAAAAAACTTAACCTATCTATTTGACTTTCCTGATAATCAGAAATTTCCCAGTCCAAACTTGCATATCCATTAGAAATGGATTTCAGCCTATCGTAAAAATCAAAAACAACCTCAGACAGTGGCAATTTATACCTTAATAAGACTGTTGTTTTAGCAGTATAAGATAAGCTTTTCTGTTCTCCCCTTCTTTCTTTACATAAAGATAGAATCCTTCCTAAATGTTGGTCTGGTACCATTATAGTTGCAGAAATCCATGGTTCCTCTACTATCTTAATTTTTATTGGATCTGGCATATCGCTAGAGTTACGGATATTGATAATTTCATTGCTTTGTGTTATGACCCTGTATATAACACTTGGAGCAGTTGATATCAGACCTAAATCAAATTCTCTCTGAAGCCTTTCTTGAATAACTTCAAGATGCAACATTCCTAAAAACCCACAACGAAACCCATAACCGAGTGCATTTGAAGTCTCAGTTTCAAAAGTAAAACTTGCGTCATTTAAGTGTAACTTCTCTAACGCTTCTCTTAAATACTTAAAATTATCAGTTTTGTTAGGGAAAATACTACAAAATACTACAGGGTGTACTTCTTTAAACCCAGGGAATGCCTCACTGCATGGTCTTTTCTCTTCGGTAAGAGTATCTCCTACTTTACAATCCGTCATTTCTTTTATCGAAGCAGTTATAAACCCAACTTCACCTGTTGAAAGTTTACCAGTCATAAATTTTTTGGGAGTAAAAATACCAATATTATCTACCTGATATACAGCTTTACTAGACATCATAACAATTCTCATGCCTTTTTTTAGTATTCCATTTTTAACACGCACTAAAATTACTACTCCAAGGTAAGCATCATACCAACTATCAATCAAAATTGCTTGTAGAGGAGCATTCATGTCACCATGTGGTGCTGGAAGTCTCGTTACTATCGCTTCTAATACGTCCTTTATCCCAAATCCAGTTTTTGCAGATATTAAAATTGACTTGCTTGTATCAATACCAATGACTTCTTCAATCTGAAGCTTTACCCTCTCTGGGTCTGCAGCAGGGAGATCAACTTTGTTGAGTACAACTATTATCTCATGATTATTATCAATTGCCTTATGCACATTCGAAATAGTCTGAACTTCAACTCCCTGGCTGCTATCCACTACTAAAAGAGAACCTTCACATGCAGCCAAGCTTCGACTTACTTCATATGAAAAATCAACATGACCTGGAGTGTCCATCAGATTTAAGCAATATTGATTGCCATTACTTGTAGTATAGTCAAGTTTTACGGTCTGCGCTTTGATTGTGATTCCACGCTCACGTTCTATCTCCATTGAATCAAGCACTTGATCAGTCATTTCTCTCATCTCAAGACCATTACACCTTTCTATCAAACGATCAGCAAGTGTTGATTTTCCATGATCTATATGCGCTATTATTGCAAAATTTCTTATATTATTCATGAGTATACTTATTTTAAGTAACTATTTTATATCTTAAGTATCATTAGAACAACCACTTATCACCCTTTTAATATAGATGATACTTGCTTCGCACAAGAAATCATCCTATTAACCATATAATTTTCATGGTTGTTATCTATCTCAGATAATTCATATAGATAATTCACCATTATTCCTGCTGATTGGTGAATACCCTTTTCTGAAGTATCTGCCATCCAGTTTAGTTGCTTTATTGATGCACCATTACTTAAATGAAAATGTGCTACCTGGTCATAGGCACTACTATCATCATTTTTGACCTTTAGCAAGTAATATGCACAAAGCTTCAACAAGCATTGTTTTTTGTATTTAATATTAGTTTTTAATTGCTCTATGCTTTCTAAGATCTCTATACTAGATTGCTTTATATCCAATTTACTTAGCAAAGTAATATCCTGACTTAGATTTTCTTTTAGCCATTTCATAAAACCAGGTATTGGAGAGAGAGTCGCATAAGTTTTTATACTTTTAAACTCTCGTGACAGCTTTTCCACAACTCTCTTAATTAAGAAATTACCTAAACTAATTCCAGACAACCCTGCTTGAGTATTTGATATTGAATAGAATATAGCAGTATTTACATTATTCGGATCACTTGATGGCATTGATTCATCTAGGAGATGTTGAATGTTATCGGCGATCTTATTCATTAGCGCAACTTCTACGAAAATTAGAGGTTCGTCTGGTATTTTATAATGAAAAAAAGTAAAACAAAGGCGATCAGAATCTAGTCTATTTTTTAGATCACCCCAAGAAGAAATTTTGTGCACAGCTTCATACTTTATAAGTTTTTCTAACAATGATGCAGGTGAGCCCCAAGTAATTTGACAAAGATCAAGTAGATCAACATCAACCCATGAGAGAAGTATATTTTTTAGCTCACTTTCCAATCGATCAAGCTCTCTATATTGGTTTTTTAACTTGAGTACATCAGAACGCATATCAACAATGAACTTAAGACCTTCTGGTAGTGAAATAAATTGTTTTAATATTTTAGAACATGGTGGCTCAAGAACTTTCACCAAGTCTTGCTCGAATTTATAGTCTAACTCAGGATTCTTATTTTCCTTGTATTCCATTATTTTCTCATCTATTTCTGCTTTAATCGTGTTGAACTTTTCTGCCAGAGTCTGCAAAAACCTTATTTTACCTTTTTCTGACAAACTTAAATACAAGTTACCAAGAGATACAGTATTTTTACGTGCTGAGACTTCTCCCCCCTTTGGATTTAAGCATTCATTCATCTTTAAAACTAAGCTACTGATATCACGACTATTATCTAAATCAGGACCAATATTACCAATCCATGACCTTACAGCATCTGCTACTTCACCTAATATTTTAAAAACCCCTTTTGTTGCTTTTTTGTTTTCAATTTGTTCTACATCAGTTTTCACTAGTGATTCTTTTATCATAGACTTCTTCTACCACACATCTTTACTAAACTAAAGAAAAACTTTAGCTAAAGCAGACACATTAATTAGATCATTAGCAATTTTATGACTTAACTAAAGCAAATTCTTTAATTCACTAAAATAAGCCTTTCACAAGAGGTTAGGAAGTGTAATTTATATAATAAGCTATCCGGCTTGGAGATACTTGAATTCAGGAGCTCATAACAAAAATGGTTCAGTTTTTATCTGCTATAGAAAAATTACCTCAGCATATTTAGAACCTACCTCACTAAACTAGGTGACTTCAGGATCAGAAATTCATCCATGTTTGCAGATCCATATTTAGAAATAACAAGATTTAATAAAAAATGTAGTACACTTTTGTAAGTGAAATTCTGTGTAACTACAGCTTATTTTGATCCATTAATCTAATCATTATGCTTAATATTCTAGATTATATTTATCATTTAACAGGCTTAAGTATTAACGCACGTAAAAAAACAGAAGATATAACTAATTTTTAATATTAACAGTAAAATTTTAAGATTTATCCCAGCGTGTTTCTCATTCCTTTACTAAACTTAGTAAACCATTGTTCTGCTTTTCAATTCGTTATACTCAGCATCATTCAGCATTATTATATTACTACTCAATAATCCTGAGTTTTTCCTATGCATTTTCTTGTAAAGATAGTAATATGTACTTGTTAATATCTAGTGTCACTTGGCAATTCCAGACAAATATAATATTTACACTTCTAAAGCTTCAATGTACTGAATATAATTCAGTAACTTTTTTAACTTGACTACAATCTATTTAAAGCCATACTAGTGTTTTACACAAAGACTTCTTATTATCTCCACCTTTATATAAGTAGTTACTTGTCATTTCTCTTAATCACTAAGTTGTCTTGTAAGAATAAATTAATAGTTACTAACGTTCAATATGCCTGTATATAACTTACTTCTTAAGTAATTACTACTAAAATCTATATTTTATCACTTTCATATCTCTCCACTTTATTTTTTTGCATTGATATCCTGAAGTTTAAGATATATAATATACTTACTAGTAAGTAAAATTTGTGGCAGGTACTTCACGCTTGAAACAAGTTGAAACGTAATGCCAAAAATTCCATTATTCTTGCTTTGTTAAGGTCATTAAAAAGCATGAGAAAGAGTTAGCACTGAAATACAACTTCAAGTACAATTTTACTACCTAAACTATCAATAGAATATCAATGTTACTAGTACAAAAAAAGAATTATTAAATTCCATCATCGAACTCTTGTACTTGTTACATAAAAACCTCTTTTACTTTAATCTCTTTTTTACCGATTGCTTTGTTTACCTTATTTACAAAAAGCTTAAATTCATTTAATTCATGACCAATCAGCCTTACTTCTTTTCCATGTACTATTGTAAGCGGATCAATATATTTACCGTTATATATGACCTCGTAATGCAAATGTGGACCTGTTACAACACCAGTACTACCAACATAAGCAATAACCTGGCCTTGCTTTACTTCTGAGCCTAACTTTATACCATCACTAAACTTACTTATATGAGCATAACAAGTTGAATATCCATTTTTATGTTTTATTTTAATATATTTACCATACCCTCCATTATTTCCTATATATGCTATCACACCTTCTGCAACTGCATATATATTGTCACCAAACTTAGCTACATAATCTATTCCTTTATGAAAAACAATCTTACCGTGAATAGGGTGCTTTCTGTTGCCAAACTTTGAAGATATAGAAAAATCACCATTTAAAGGACTAATAAAAGTTTTACTATCTCTTAGACTTACCCCATCTTTATTAAAATAACTTTCTTTGCCATTTCTTATTTTATAATGATATAAACAAGTAGTTTTTTTATCTGTTACAAGGGAAGTATATAAAATTTTCTCTTTTGTCCTCTGATTACTAAGTGATCTTTCAAAAAGAACTTTCAAGTTACTCTCTGGTACAATATCTTTTTTAAAATTTATACCGAAATTCTCATATATATTGATTAACTTCATTACTGTATTTAAAGCTAACCCCTGTTTAATTGCCGTAGTAAAAAAAGAAGATTTTATGTCACTTGATACTAACAAGATCTCTTTATTGCTCTCTGGTATTTCAGAAGCATGTAAATTGGACATTAGTAATGTGTAAAGCAATACAAACACTCTCAACTTCATAGTCTAAGTAGAATCAACAAAACTAAAATTACCTTCAACATACTGAACATCATTATTATCTTCTAGCTCTTTAACTAACATAGATAGTTTATCGATTAATTCCTTGTCACTAATTTTAATTGGGTTCTTTGGTTGCCATGAAAGGCGAGCAAGCTCCGGCTCTCCAAATTCTGCATAAAAAGCATCACGTATCCTGCCGAAGTCTTTTACTTTACAAGTTATAAAATATAACCCCTCTTTACTATTTTCCTCAATATCTAATACTTCTAATTTGACTCCATGATTAAACAGATCTCCAAAGTTTACATCTTCTGCTTTATAGGTGATCAAACCTACCTGATTAAAAAGGTAACTAACATTTCCTGTTTCTCTTAAACTTCCACCTTTACGAGAAAAAATATAACGTACCTCAGAGATAGTTCTATTGCGGTTATTAGTTAGAGCGTGAACAACAAGCGCAGTACCAGATGGTCCATAGCCTCCATACTGTATTTTTTCATAATTTTCCCCTGGAGCATTGCCAGTTGCATTTCTTATTGCTGTTTCTATTTTACCTTTCGGTAAATTCTTTTTGCGTGCAGTAAACAGAGCAGAGCGAAGACGTGAATTAAGCTCAGGATCAGGTAATCCTTGCCTTGCAACAACCGTTATCCCTCTAATGAGCTTTGCAAATTTCTGAGAGCGCATTGCATCTCTAGCGCCTTTCCGATGCCTTATATTTGAAAATTGTGAGTGACCAGCCATATTCAAATAACTAAAAACCTGATTATATATCAGGTATGGGGAAAACTAAAGAAAATTTTTAGATCTGCTTCTCTCATAGAGAGCTTCATCTTTCCTTAATTTTCTAGATTTCGCACCAATAGATTTTTATATTGTTGAACTTCTAGGTCAAGGCCAAAAGCCGAATGGGCTATAATTAGATAGCCAACAGATTCAAGAAAATATTTAGTATTTCTATTACTCATTACATTCCGAAACCGTTTAATCGCTGCTAAGTACTCACCACGCCTTAAATAGAACATACCAGTATAATATTCTTTCGCAAGTATATGTTCTGTAACTATCTTCATTTTCCCTTCTATTTCCTTTGTATATTTACTTTCCGGAAAGAGATTAATATACTCAGTGGCTAGGTCTAAAGTTCTATATGCAACTTGCTGCCCAAGCTGCACTTTATGAATTTGCATATAGTAAGACAGTACTCTTAAATAATATGCATAAGATAAATCTTCGCCATGTGAATAAATCTGTATATAATCATCTGTATCACTTATAGCACTGCTATAGTTTCCCATATTATAGTGAGAAATACCAGATAATAATTTAGCTTTCATCGCTCTATAGGAAAAAGGGTACAAGTCTTCTACTTTTTGAAATACTACGATAGCCTGCCTGTACTTTTTCCTATCAAAAAGCTTAACTGCTCTTTTATACAGCTCAGATTCAGTTATTTCTAAATTACTCCCATGAGACTGAGCAAATGGGCAAATCAGAAGAATAAGGCATAGAATCAAAGTCTTACACATAAGATTTTTAAACTGAAGTACAGTATAGACTAAATATTACAGAATAAATAGACTTCTCACTCTAAAAATAGCTAGATAGAGAACCTACATAGTTATTTCTTGCTCACAATAATTATCAAATCTAAAACAGTGCCTTAACTTCTAAACCAACCTTTTTTATTTTAGTTAGGTTATTTAGTATTTTTTTGCAAAAGTGAATAATCGATACTTGTATAATCATAGTTTTAAATGCAGTACCAAAAAATTCAAAGACAAACATCGAACTTAATGAAGATATTAACGCTATTGATATATGCTCCTATGCTACTTGTCTTACCTAAGATATAGGTAGCAGCATTGACCTGTAGAAAGTAAAAATATATATAACTACTTCGGATTTCAAATTATCAAGTCAAGATCAAGCTTCCCTATCTCCTTAAATTTTTTATCTCACTTCTTCTATATCAATAAACGTAACAACAAATGATTAAAGAAAGCAATTATATTAATAAGTAGGTAAAACTATGTATACTTCTCATTCGGGCAAAGATTACTCCATTATTACACTATAATAACCAACACAGCTACTGCAGCCTTAGCACAAATTAAACAGTCGCTTATACTAAAAAAGGTCATGCTCTTTTTTCTATTTCCCCGTTCTCAATCCCTTACAGTCTATTCTTTCGCTGTCATCTTTTTCACTATTAATCACAAGACAAAACAAGATAAACACAATATACGAATATATGATAGAACTATAAAGTTAGCTTATACACCATTGTTTAACAACAAAATACTTAATACTAGATCTTCTAGCTCAATAGCTTATTAGTAATGCAAACAGAACTGGTATATATTAATTTTTATAATCTACCTTCTTTTCAGAGTTGGAAGGACTATCTTAAGAACTTTACTTTAAACTTCTTCATCAAATATCAGAATATATTCAAGAATCTTTTAGTAAAAACACATCATTAGTTATTAATCATATCAACTATATTTGATTATATATTAATATATTATATATCATTCAAATCATTTAATCAGATTTATCTGAATCTTTTAGCTACTTAGATCTTTCTTAAGAAACTAGCTAACCTGTTTGATTCCAGTTAAAACATAGTTATAACCAGACCATACAGTTATGATAGCTGCGATCCACAGGCAAACTGTACCTATACATTGAGCTGCTTCATAATCATTTACTATTAGTGCTACAACAGCAACCATCTGTAAGAATGTTTTGATTTTCCCAACTTTGCTTACAGGTAAGCTAGTATTTGTGGCTATCAAAAATTCTCGTAAACCAGAAACCAATACCTCTCTACAAATAATTATAACCGATGGTATTATAGTGAAATCATTTATCTTGTGTCTATAAATTAGCATAATTATTGTTGAAATTACTATTAATTTATCAGCAATTGGATCGAATAATTTGCCAAACTTGGATTGAACTTTCCATGCACGTGCCAGATAACCATCAAAAAAATCTGTAACACACGCAAACATAAAGATTGATATTGTTATCAAGTTTGCATATTTGTTTTCTATATAAAAACTTAATATTATTGCTGGTATTGCAAGCGCACGAGAAATTGTCAATAAATTAGGCAAGTTTTTCTTAAGCATGCAATGTAATTTTAATGCAGTACAGTAAATTTATACAGAATTTGGATTCAGTTCACAAGTTAATAGTTTACGATTGAACATTTATAAAAACTCCATATACTTAAAAATTTGCTAACTATGAATTTAAAATAAGAGCGTCATGATAAATAACGATTTAGATAATACTACAAAACAGGAAGCACTCAGATATCACAGTAAAGGGAACAATCCTGGCAAAATATCTATTTTGCCAACAAAGTCCTTGTTTAATCAGTATGACTTATCACTTGCCTATTCTCCTGGAGTTGCTGCTCCATGTCTTGAAATAGCTAAAAATTCTGAAGTTGTCTATGATTATACAACAAAAAGTAACTGTGTTGCTGTCATTTCAAATGGCACTGCAGTACTCGGACTTGGCAACATTGGTCCTCTTGCCTCAAAGCCTGTTATGGAAGGTAAAGCTGTCTTATTCAAGCGCTTCGCCGACATTGATGCAGTCGATATAGAAGTTGATACAGAGAATATAGAAGATTTTATCAATGCAGTAAGGTACCTTGGACCAAGTTGGGGAGGAATAAATTTGGAAGACATAAGATCTCCTGATTGTTTTATAATAGAAAGGCGTCTAAATGAACTGATGGATATCCCAGTATTTCACGATGATCAGCATGGAACTGCAGTAGTTGTTGCAGCAGGCATAGAAAATGCTCTTGATATTGTAAGAAAGAAATTAAAGGATGTTAAGATTATTATAAACGGTGCTGGAGCAGCAGGTATTGCATGTTTGGAAATACTGAGATCAATGGGTGCTAAGAGTATAGTACTATGCGATAAGAAAGGGGTAATCTATAAAAGTAGAAAAGAGGACATGAATGAGTGGAAGGAAAAATACGCAACTGATACTAAAGAACGTTCCTTACCTGATGCAATAAAAGGTGCTGACGTATTTATCGGATTGTCTGCAAAGGATGTACTAAACGAAGAAATGCTAAAAAGCATGAGTAAAGATCCAATCATTTTTGCTCTTGCTAACCCTAACCCAGAAGTAAAGCCTGAACTTGCAAAATCCATAAGGCCGGATGCAATAATTGCAACTGGTAGGTCAGATTATAATAACCAAGTCAACAATGTAATGGGGTTCCCTTACATATTTAGGGGTGCGCTTGATGTACATGCAACAGCAATAAACAACGAAATGAAGATTGCAGCTGCAGGTGCAATAGCAAAGCTAGCGCGTGAGCCAGTACCTGATGAAATACCTGCAGCTTACGGTAATCGTAGAATGAGCTATGGACGTGAATATATAGTACCTACTCCATTTGACCCAAGATTAATTTCGATAGTCTCTCCTGCTGTTGCAAAAGCTGCAATACGCTCAGATGTTGCAAGAAAAGCAATACAAGACTGGAATGAATATGAGAGCCAATTAAAATCTCGCCTTTTGACTGTTCTCAGTACACTAAATTTATTGTCCTCACAATAACTATTGCATATGATCATTTTAGGTTTATAATCAAAATATTACAATCAAAAACAAACTAATGGTTATAACAGTTCATGAATTAGAAAAGGTTGTTAAACAATCATTTCCAGATGCTAACATAGAGATTAATGATCTTACTGGGGACAATAATCATTATCACTTAAAAATAATTTCTAAATGTTTCCTTGGAAAGACAAGAGTAGAACAACATAAAATGGTGTATAAAGCTCTAGAGAACCAGTCAATACATGCGTTGCAATTAGAAACTAGCACTTAGTTAAGGTAAACTTTTATGAAAAATTTTGAACAAATAAGAAAAGATATAATAGAAAACGATGTGCTCTTATATATGAAAGGCACTTCTGATTTTCCTCAATGTGGATTTTCTGGGCTTGTTGTATCTATCCTTAAAAAGTTAAATGTTAAATTTAAATATATCAATGTGTTAGAAGATAACGAAATACGTCAGTCTATAAAAGAGTTTTCTGATTGGCCAACAATTCCGCAATTATATATAAAGGGAGAATTTATTGGTGGTTCTGACATCACTCGCGAGATGTACGAAAAAGGTGAGCTACAAAGCTTACTGAAAGAAAAAGAAATCATTACATGATAATGTTTTTCATTGAGAAATTATCACATAAATAGTTGATCCCATTCATGGGGCCACTTAGTAGTACATATGTCCATGAAAAATAAAATTGTCTATACCCTCTCAGTGAGATTTGACCTTTGATTTAAAGTTTTTATTGTTTTTAAGTAGACAAGTAGATAAGATAACAATATGTAAATTAAAGATATACAAAGCTTCAAGCCATGCAGGATGATTCTAAAGAAAGTACAACAATAGAAAAAGAAAAAGGCATACTAGGTTGGGTAGAATATAGGCTACCTATATTCTCTTTTCTAAAACATATTGCTTCTTATCAAGTACCAAAAAATCTAAATTATGCCTGGAACTTCGGCTCTTTAGCTGGTATAGCATTAATTTTGCAAATAATAACAGGTATATTTCTTGCTATGCACTATACTCCTCATATTGATCATGCATTTAATAGTGTAGAACGAATAATGCGTGATGTAAACTATGGATGGCTAATACGTTATACTCACGCTGTTGGAGCTTCACTCTTTTTCATAGTAGTATATATTCATATAATGCGTGGGTTATATTATGGGTCTTATAAAAAACCACGAGAGTTAGTATGGTTTATTGGTATATTTATATTCTTTGTGATGATGGCAACAGCCTTCATGGGCTATGTTCTTCCATGGGGACAAATGAGCTTCTGGGGGGCAACAGTTATAACTAATCTATTTTCAGCCATACCCTTAGTTGGTGATAAAGTAGTTGCATGGCTTTGTGGCGGCTTTTCTGTTAACAATCAAACACTTAATCGCTTTTTTGCTCTTCATTACCTTCTGCCTTTTATTACTATAGCCCTAGCTATTCTACATATCACTGCTCTACATAGGTTTGGTTCTGGTAACCCAAGTGGGGTAGAAGTAAAATCGGATAAAGATACAATCCCTTTTTACCCTTATTACATAGTTAAAGATTGTATAACCTTTGGTCTATTTTTTATAGTTTTATTTATGTTTGTTTTTTATGCTCCAAATTACCTTGGGCATCCTGATAATTATATAGAAGCTGATTCCATGGTTACTCCAGTACATATAGTACCTGAATGGTATTTTCTACCTTTTTATGCAATGTTACGTTCAATTCCAAATAAACTTGTTGGAGTTCTTACCATGTTTGGATCCATTTTAGTATGGTTTCTATTACCATGGCTTGATAAAACAAAAGTTAAAAGTGGTGCCTATCGCCCATCATTTAAGGTTTTTTTCTGGGCCTTTATAGTAAATTTTACATTTCTTGGCTGGCTTGGAGGGCAAGAAATGAAAGAGCCTTATATTGCTCTCAGTAGACTTTCTAGTCTTTACTACTTTTCATACTTTGTAGTAGTCTTACCAATACTTAGTAGGTACGAAAAGCCACAAAAATTGCCAAAAACTATAAGTGACTCTGTACTGGGGATAAAATAGTGCTAGTAAAAAATGTACTTTCTGCACTTTATATACTTTTTTTTGTTCATTTTGTATATGCAGAAGAATTTAAACCATTGCCTAACAAAAAAATGAACTGGAGTTTTAGTGGAATTACTGGATCCTTTAATAGAGAGTCAATCCAGCGTGGCTATAAAGTATATAAAGAAGTTTGTTCTGCTTGTCATTCAATGAATAGGATAGCATTTCGTAATTTGCAAGATATAGGTTTTTCTGAAGAGGATGTAAAACGGATTGCAGCTTCTTATAAAGTTAAAGATGGTTCAAATAATCTAGGTAAAATGTTCGATAGACCTTGCGTACCTTCAGATTATTTTGTTGCACCTTTTGAAACAAAGCAAGAAGCTGCAGCAAGCAATAATGGTGTAGTTCCACCAGATTTATCGTTGATTATAAAAGCAAGGCACGGTGGTGCAAACTATATCTATTCACTCCTAACTGGATATCAGAATTCTGAACAAGATGAGAGTGGTCTATATTTTAATCCATACTTTCCAGTAGGTAAGTTAGCTATGGCACCACCACTTTCTGATGGAATAGTAGAGTATGATAGTGCAAGGCAAGCTACAGTTGAAAACATGGCATATGATGTAGTAAATTTTTTGCAGTGGGCAGCAGAGCCAGAACTAGAGCACAGACACAAGCTTGGATTTAAAGTAGTAGCATATTTCATAATCTTAACAGTATTTTTTATACTAACCAGTAATAAGGTTTGGAGTAAACTTTATAAAAATAAAAAATAGTTTTTAAATACTCACTTTCATATTCATACCTTATCATGTTAGCAGTATATATTAATAATGAAATGTTATGAAAATATAGGAATTATGAAGTTTCAAATTGTTACGCACTTTAAACCAGACAGTGATCAGTCACAGGCAATTGATAGTTTAGTTGCAGGACAATAGTATTAGACAAACAGACCTCATTAGGTATAGCACACAATTCTTTGGATACTTTATTTCTTATTATGATTGTTATCAGCCTGAAGCTTACTTGCCGCAAACTGACACCTATATTGAAAAAGAATCTATAATCAACGAAAGAATTGACATCTATCTTTTAGAGAGCAGGGATACAATTATAGTTGCTAGTGTTTCTTATATATACGGTCTTGGTTCACCTAAAAACTATCAAGTAGTTGGGATAAAATTTATGTCAATGATTTCCTAAGTAATTTAACCAACCTCCAATACAAACGTTCCGATGTTAGATTTGAACGAGGATATTTTAGAGTACATATGGATACTATCAACATTTTCCCAAACAGTGATCACACTACATCACACAAGACTTTATTACGTTCTATCCAGTTGATAAAAAAGGAACTGCATGAATGCTTAGATTATTACTATTCACAAAATAAACTTATTGAAACAAAGCGTCTTGAGCAGCGTACTAATTTCGATACTGAAATGATGGTAACAACCGGAACATGTAAAGGAATTGAAAACTATTCATGTTATTTTCACGGAGTAGAAGCTGGATGTTTTCCACCTACTCTATTTGAATATTTACCTGAAGATGCAATTCTATTTGTCAATGAAAACTATGTTACTTTCCTCAAATCAGCGCAATGTATAGTAGCGATAAGACCACGTAAAAATTAGCTGATTATGGCTTTAGGCTTACTGCTTCCTTTTCCTTTAATAATCGTCCATTAACTCTCGAAGAATGGGAAGCAGCACGTCCACAGACTGTTTCACTTCAGCCATTCCTGGAAAATATGAGCTGAGAAAGACTAATAATGTATTTCATAGAAGTTTATTCGCCAACAGGACTTGCGAGACAATTTGTAGCATAAAGTCAACAGAAAATCAGGTTGGCGATATAATCTACGAAGCATAACTAACAATAAAAATGGATTTTATGTTCCAATCAACAACATTGATAAAAAATGGCTGAAAGGCTCACTGAACATATGAGTGAGTTAAATATGAGGGTAAGTTATTTACATTCAGATATTCGCGCTTCAGAAAGAATTAACGTTACATGCAAATTAAGATCAAAAGAAATAGATGTACTAGTTGGAATTAACTTACTACGTGAAGTTCTTGATATTCCATAGTGTGGTCTAGTTGCAATTTTTGATGCTGATAAAGAATGATTTTTCGATCAGGGACCTTCATTCAAACAATAGGGTGTGCCGCACGCAATGCTGAAGGTAGAGTAATTTTATATGCAGATAATAACTAATTCTTTGAGCTATTCATTAAAGGAAATTGAAAGAAGAAGGAAAGACAACAGGAATACAATATACTACACAATATTACACAAAACTATAATAAAAACTGTATCTAATAGCCTACAAGAGAAAGCAGTGGTTGAGAAAGCATCAATATTAGTAATTCTGATCTAGAAAACTTGAAGAAGCCGATGTTAAAGCATACTGATAACCTGAAGTTTGAAGAAGTAGCAAAAAATAAAGAAATATTATCAAGAGATCAATACATAATACAAGAGAAAAAGCCAGTATACACTTAGCTTTTGACTCATCAATACCAGCAAGATGGAATTAAGATATTATCTTTGATTGTCAAGTAAATGCCATAGCTGCTAAGCTATATCAGCAATTACTTCAGCTTCTTCTTTGATTAGCTTCTCTTTATAGCAATCAGTTTTGTAAATTACTTGTCTTTGTCAAATGGAAAGGATAACACCTTTCCCTAATACCTTTGAAGTATATCTATCAAGATTCCCTTTAATACCTCACCACATTCGAATGTGGTGGTTATAAATTGCTTCAAACGTGCATATTTAGCGTGTTAACCTACATATAGTATAATCTTGAGTTTTTGTAAGAATGGTTTTGCTCCATCCATTAAGAAGCATCAAGTTAAAATATACATCACCTTTACAGGGATTGTGAATTTCTGTTATGATAAAAGTTGAGATTAGGCCATGCCTTAAAAAAAGATGTGCTATCTGTGCTCCGCCAATCATGTAAATTTCAGAATTATTTTTAATTGAAAAAAATTCTTGCATAGAAGAAACAAATGTATATTTTATACCTCCACTAAAGTAAGGATTTAACTTATTCCGAGAAAAAATAATAGGAGTACGATTTTTTAATACACTTTGTGGCATTGTTCCAAATGTTTTTCTTCCCATAACAATTGTTTTCTTATAGGTTGTTTGGTGAAAATGTGATAACTCACTTGGATAGTGCCAAGGCAATCCATTACTCACTCCAATCACTCCATTCGGATCAATAGCCATAATTCCAATAATTATCATTTTTGTAGAACAGCCTGAGCTACAAAGAACTTTACATGATCACGTACATTATGTACCCTAAGGAAATCAACTTTGTTATATAACACAGACGATACAGAGATCGTATCTAAATCTCGATTAAAGACAAGCTCCTTAGAAAAAGAGGAAATAAATGACTTTCTAGAATGACCCACTAGAACCTTGCAACCAAAATTCTGCAACTTTTCTATATTACGTAAAATCCAGATATTCTGATAAAGAGATTTTCCAAAACCAATACCAGGATCAATAATTATTGAGTTTTGATTGAAACCAAGAGCAAGTAACTTGTTAATACTTTTTTCTGTCCACCAATTTATGGTATGGACTGGGTCAGTGTTTCTTGGAATAATATTATCCATGTGTGGTGGCACAGAGAGTGAATGCATAATAATGATGCTACATCCGCTACTTGCAATTACTTTTAAGGTATTATCATCTAGATTTCCTTTTACATCATTTACATAAGAAATATTATAGTGATCCAGAACGTTCAAAATAACATCAGGGTAAAAACTATCAATGCCGATTTTAATATCACCATCTTTCATATAATGACTGAGATTATCAAGCACTGGTTTTAAGAGCTCATATTCTGCCTTGGAAGGTTGTATAAGAGATCCAGGCCTTGTTGATTGAGCACCAAGATCAACTATGCTTGCACCGTCTGATATTAACCTTAGTGCATGCTTAGTTGCTTGATCTGAATTATAATAAAGTCCACCATCTGAAAATGAATCAGGAGTAATGTTAACAATTCCTACAAACTTTGGTGAAAGTATAAAGCTCTTTAAAAAGCAATTCCTAATGTTAGGCTTACTATAAGCAATAGCATCAAACGTCTTATCAATTCCCGGAACATTAGCCATAGGACTAAACATTGCCATCAAATGAAGCAAAAATGGTCTATTCATCAATTCTGGATGAGGAATTGTAAGATATGGTGCATCTAGCACTAGATTATCCCATAATAAAATATCCAAATCAATAATGCGTGGTGCCCACTTTTCATGAACTTGTGGACGACCAATATTGCATTCGATCTGTTTAAGGCATTTTAATAACTTCTCAGGAGAAATATTACAATTTCCATACACAACCATATTGAGGAATGGCTTCTCCCACTCAGATGGAGCACCATTTGGTAAAATAGCCTGAGTTTCTAGAATAATTGAAGATTTTAGATCTTCTAAATAATATTCTTTTAATAACTGAACAGCCTTTTGTAAATTAGAAAGACGATCTCCTAAATTCGAGCCAATAGAAATATAAACCATCAGTTACATTAACTTCTCTGCTCTTTGAAGCAAATTGCAATAAGTAAAGGTAACTCCTCCATGTAAATCTGGTACAGGTGGTGCAACCTTATGAGTAACCACTCTTATAGAAGAAATAATGTGCATTTTCTGTGTTACAAGGTTACTAATAGCTACATATATATCATAAGTAAAATGTTCAATCAAATTAAATTGCTTACTTTGAGCAAGAGATTTGATACTTTGCACTACTTCTAAATAGCAGATAGTGTCTTCAAGACGATCAGTAATAAGCCCTAAAGGAGGGGATTTAAAAGCAAAATCGACATTAATGCTCACTAACTGAGAGTGAAGCTTTTCTTCCAGACTACATCCTAAATGGACCCAAAGACGCAAGTCTTGGATAAAAAGGTTACATAAAGACTTCATACTTAATATACCTTTGATACTTTCTTGCCTTTCTATACATTACTAAAATTTACTAAGCTACTTAAGAAAAATTTTCTCTTTTTCTGAAAATTACCTAACAACATATATTGTGTTTATCTTTCCATAAAGAAAACCAACAATTGAAGTTGTAGTTCCCTTTTTATGAGACACTACAATTTTTCTTGCTCTTCTTTACTTAATTAAAATCTAAAATAAAATTTGCACACTTCCTAGTGTGCTGTTTATCGGCATTTATTGACATAGTACTTTTCTAGACTTTAAATTTCAGATTTAAAAACCTCTGGAGCTTGATGCTCATAAGCATAAAGGGTTAGCCTTATTGTAAAATCTAATTATAGAATATTAAAGCAACCATACAAAGGTCAAAGTATAGAACACCAAAAAGTTGCTATAGTTGTAAACGGCTCTTGTAACCTTGTTCTCCTATCAAGTTAGATAGTGAAACCTCTCACGTTTTTAGGTATTGACATAAAGAGTGTATACCACTTGATATAACGAAGAAATGGATCAACATTGTGATAGTACTCCTTAGTGTAAGTTTGTAGAGCTTTAAGATTTGACTTCTCTTCATTCCATAAATTACAAAACATGTACCTTAGCAAAGGCAAAATCTACCCGATTCTTTATTAAGCGATTGCACAAACACTACAATAACTTCTGTAATCCATATAGAATCACTTTAGTTTATTTTAAAGACTTATTAGATGCCAAGAATTACAAGTACATCTAATTTACATAGGAAACACAGACAATTGCTACTTAAACACTCAAAAATTTATCATTCTGTACCACTGATCTTCGTTTAAAATCTCTATATCTAACTCGACTGCTTTTTTGTATTTGAATCCTGGATCTCCACCTGCAACTAGATAGTCAGTTCTATTAGAAAGTCTCGAGCTTATTTTTGCTCCTAGAGCCTTTGCTCTTACTTTTGCTTCTTTTCTACTCATAGAAAGCAACTTACCAGTAAATACTACAATTTTATTATTTAAAACAGAATCGCTAGAACTAGAGCTTATAGGAAGAATTTGAAGATAGAAAGTCAAATTATTTAGCATATTAATGTTACGTTCCTTTGAAAAAAAAGATTTTAAAGACTCTTCTGCTTTTTTTCCTATGCCATCTATACCTATCAGCTCACTATTAGAAGATTTATCTATTTCTTTCTGTGTATCACTTAAATCTACTTTAGTATCATTCGACAATAGTCTCATCATTGATCTGTACCAGTTATCATAGGAGACATAATAATTTGCGAGCAACCCTGCTGTAACTTGACCAATAAACCTGATACCTAAAGAAAATATAAACCTATCTAGAGGTATCACCTTTTTGGTACTTATAGCATTTAATAAATTAATTAGTGATTTTTTACCCCAACCAGACTGATTTTCTAGATTAAATTCATTTAATCTTTCCTCCAATGCAAAAATATCTGGAATTTGCTTTATTAGGCCAAGTTCATAAAAAAAAATTATCTGCTTTTCACCAAAACCAGTGATATTAAGAGCATCTTTTGATACAAAATGTTTTAGTTTTTCTATTACTTGAGCTTTACATGTAAACTCTTCAGTACATTTTACTGATGCCCCTTCAACCTGTACCTCACTACCACATTCAGGGCATGCTCTAGGAAACATAAATTTAGGTGCATCACCATGACGGGAATCTTTATCTACTCTAGAAAT
Source organism: Wolbachia endosymbiont of Cruorifilaria tuberocauda (assembly GCF_013365475.1). Lineage (GTDB taxonomy): Bacteria > Pseudomonadota > Alphaproteobacteria > Rickettsiales > Anaplasmataceae > Wolbachia. The sequence goes on along the minus strand of NZ_CP046579.1, from coordinate 424,077 downwards.
TTGAGGAATTACGTCTCCTGCCCTTTTGACTATGACAATATCTCCTTCTCTTATGTCTTTGCGCTTTATCTCATTTTGGTTATGCAGGCTTGCCTTGCCAACTAGCACTCCACCAATATTGACTGGTACTAAACTTGCAACTGGAGTTAAAATTCCTGTTCTACCTACTTGTATAAATATTTTATTTAATTTTGTCTTTGCATAAACTGCAGAAAATTTATATGCAATCGCAGAACGCGGGGCTTTGTGAGTATTCCCTAGTCGATTCTGTAGTAGCAAATCATTAACTTTATACACTATTCCATCAATACCGTAATCTAAGTTATAGCGAAAATCATAAACGTTGTTATAAAACTTCAGCATTTCATCTAAACTGCTTGTTAGAAATCGATGTTTATTTACACAAAAACCAAGTACCTCAAGCTTTTCCAGTACTTCACTTTGGCTTTTTTCTGCTCCACCAATCAAGGAGTAAGCAAAATATTTAAGCGGTCTACTTGCTGTAACCCTTACATCTAACTGCTTCAGAGAACCAGCAGCTGCATTACGAGGATTGGAAAACTTGTCATTTTCATTTAGCTTCAAAAAATCACTGTTACTAATGTATATTTCACCCCTTACTTCTAACCTGCCTTCCACTCCTTGTAAAAATTTGGGGATGCTTTTTATTGTTGCAACATTGTGAGTAACATCTTCTCCTACAAAGCCGTTACCTCGAGTTGCAGCTCTAACAAACTCTCCATCTTCATATACTGCAGAAAATGATAGCCCATCGATCTTTGGTTCACATAATATTTTTACTTCATTCTCAATTAAAAACTTCTTTATTTTAGATAAGAATTTTTCTACACCTTGTTTATCATAAACATTTTCTAGAGAAAGCATAGGTTCTATATGCTCTATCTTAGAAAACCTTTCATCAGGTGCAGCACCAACACCGTTATGTATTGCATAAACTTCTGGAAGAAGTATTTCTATTTCAGCTACCTTTCGCTTTAGCTCATCATATTCAGCATCAGTGATTTCTGGCATATTTTTTTGATGATATAAAACATCATGATAACTCAATTGCGTTTGCAATTTGGTAAGTTCTTGCACCAAATTTTCCAAACTAGCCATGTTCAAACCACTCTTAATTATCAAATCAATACACAATAGAGATAAAGTACTAAAAAATCAAGAGAAACTACAGACAGTTAAAAGCAGGCCAGATAGTTAGATTTATTTGCAACAAGTGATTAGAATCACTTATCATAGCTTTTGGGTTATATAAAATTTTATATGATTATATTAATAACAAATGATGATGGCTTTGAAAGCGAAGGAATAAAATTACTCAAAGAAATTGCACAAAACTTTGCGTCAGAAATATGGGTAGTAGCTCCAGATACTGATAGGAGTGGAGCAGCAAGGTCACTTGATTATCGAATCAGGCAATCTATTAAAATAAATCAACATGGTAAAAGGGAGTTCAGTGTATCTGGTACGCCTGCAGATTGTATTATCATCGCACTAAATAAGATCATGAATAAAAAGCCAAATTTAGTATTATCAGGAGTAAATATTGGATCAAATGTTGGAGATGACGTTTGTTATTCAGGAACAATCGGTGCAGTAATGGAAAGTGCTGCAAGATTTATACCTTCTATCGCATTAAGTCAAGTATATCATAATGAAATAAACTGGCACAACACAAAGGTCTTTGCGCCAAAAATTACTGCCAAATTAGTTGAGGTTGGTTGGCCTAAAAATATAGCAATGAGTGTAAATTTTCCTGCTACAAAAAAAGTGAAAGGTGTAGAATTTACTGAACAAGGTGAATATAATCTTGATAGAGATTTAACTTTTACTGAAAATTTAGATGGCTCTTTAAGTTTAGGATGGTCTAGAAAGCATTCAGGTAGTGGTAGTGTAGGCAAAACCAGGGATGGGTTTATTACTATAACACCAATAAAATTGGATTTTACAGATTATGATACATTAAATGTTATGAAAAATTCTTATGCAAGTAAGTTTTTCCCATAGTTAATTAAAGAAAACATTTGCTAATCTTTAAGCACTAGATATAGTGTATGGATATTAGTTATAATAGCTTCTTACTTTTTATCTCTTTAGCTGCAAGTAAAGTTATACTCTCTAGTATTGGTTAGATGTGCAACTTGGAAAACTGCTAATTTCCTATTACAAAAACAAGATTAAAACATTAGTAAGTTTCACTGGTTCTCCTATCACGAAAATAAAAGTATTTATTTTTTACATGCTAAGGTTGCATGAATAATAAAAGCACATGACATTAACACTATATTCTTGTTAAAATCTAAGATTTTCCTATATGAATAGGGGGCACACCTGAAGTGCTTTGAGAGAGAGTAAAATGCCAGTTTACATGCTTAAAAAGCATACACCAGTTATTACAGGTTTTCTTTTGCCTTACTTTATATTTTAAAATTCAATATCACGTCATGTTGTAATTACAAGATTGAACATTACTAAACTAATAAGATACTGTCTTGGAAACTCTATAAATATCATTCTGGTGTTTACATGAAATCATCACAAGTAACTCTCTGAAGAGATCTGCAAGTTTATTTGCATATTGTTAACATTACATTTATTGCAAATAGTCTCAGAAACATAAGAATAAGGTTATTCTTAGTTCTTCACAATAAAGAGGTATTTAAGAAGTCACAAAACTAGCTAATGAAAATTCAGATAAATCAGATTATATCGAGATTCAAAGTTTTACTTACATACCCACAAAGGGAAATTTAATATTTCTAAAAAGGATTTTTCAGATTTAAGAGCAGAAATAAGATACATATCTAACAACAATCGTTTATCCTATATATAGAATGAGCTATAACATAGCATGATTCTCTACTCACATTATGATTATTTGCTCTACAGTAAAGATGGTAGGAGATCAAAAATCTATTTCTAGGTTACTTCACTTAAGAGGGTAATAAAGCTATCACTTCGATACCAATCAAGGTTAACGTTAATTATGTCCTGCAGAGATATAGTATTAATCTGTAACTGTCTTTCTTTAAAATTTAGTGCTAGCTGCTAGAATGAAGATTTATGAATGATAATGGTAATTTAATAGAATCTTTCCTTTTTGAAGAACAGCAAAGTTAAAGTATACTATCATAGGTGTTGTCCAGAAACTATTCAAACAGTTGAGCAATAGGAGATATAGCTTATTGCTATTTTGTACCATGTCATTACCTGTGTATGTACCCTTCTTGACATTTTATAGCAACAAGTAACTTATATAGTTTTCACATATCTTCCAATCACCGTAGCAACAAAGACATATTTCACATAGAAAAAAGAACCTTCTCTTGAGTTTGTCAGAGTTTTTCTTGGAAAAAACTGTCTAACTAAATATTGAAGATAACTCTCAAGAAATCAATAATGCACTGACTTAATTCAAGATGTCAAAAAAGTTCTTTTTCAGGAAACTTAAGTTATACTTATAAGTACTTGATATCTTTTGTATAGCTATGCCAAATTTTGAAAATAACTCCTACCTTTATGGTGATAATGTAGAATTCTTGGAGGAAATGTATAGACGTTACTTGCAAGGGGATAAATCAATCGGAGAAGATTGGCACAGAATTTTCTCAATCAATTTAGAAGTTAATAAAGTCTGGAGTGCTCAGAACACAACTAAGACAAATGACTCAATTTTTAGCTTATTAAATTTTTTTAGGTCTTACGGTCATTTTTTTTCTGATCTCAATCCGCTATCACCAAACGTGAATAAGGAAATAGATTATCAAAAATATTCAAATTTCTTCCCAATACATGATACTGAATTATATAAAAATATTTACTGTAAGAATATGGGCTTTGAATTTATGCATATTTCCTCTTACAATGAGAGAATGTGGTTACAGGAGAAGATTGAAAATCAGGTTTATGTGCTGAGCTCACAGGATAAAAAGGAAATACTGAAACACTTGATTGAATCTGAGATGTTTGAGCAGTTTCTCCATACTAAGTTTCCTGGATATAAGCGTTTCTCTATTGAAGGGGGAGAATCAGCTATTGTCGCAATTGAAAAAATCATTGGTAGTTCTGTAGATCTTGGGATCAAAGAAGTAGTTTTGGGTATGGCACATCGCGGGAGGCTTAATGTTCTAACTAAAGTTATGGGGAAAGAGTATACAGCAATATTATCTGAATTTCAAGGAAACCTTGCATATCCAAATAATCTTGAGGTATCTGGCGACGTCAAATACCATCTTGGTTATTCATCTGATCGAACACTTACTAATGGAAAAAGAATACATTTAAGTTTATGCTATAATCCATCTCATCTTGAAGCAATAAATCCAGTTTTAGCTGGGAGAGTGAAAGCTAAACAGAAAACAAGGTCTGCACTTGGAGTATTAGTTCATGGTGATTCAGCCTTCGTAGGTCAAGGAGTAGTTGCTGAAACTTTAACCTTAAGCAATATTAAAGGCTATAAAGTAGATGGTATCATACATATTATCATTAATAACCAAGTTGGCTTTACTGCCAACCCATGTTGCACACGTTCATCTTTTTATTGCACTGACATAATAAAATCAATAGAAGCTCCAGTATTTCACGTGAATGGAGATAACCCAGAAGCTGTAAATTTTGTTGCAAGTTTAGCAGTAGAATATAGACAGAAGTTTAAAAGAGATGTAGTGATTGATATAATATGCTACCGAAGACATGGCCACAATGAAGGTGATGAACCAAATTTTACTCAACCGCTTATGTACAAGATAATATCAAAGCATAAAACCCCTGGAATTCTATATGAAGAAAAGTTAATTAAAGAAGAGGTGCTAAGCAGTAATGAGGTAAACAAACTACGCAGTGAATTTAGAGCAAAGTTAGATAAAAGTCTCACTGAATCAGCAAGATACATTTCAAAAAAAGCTGACTGGTTCTGTGGAGAATGGTCAAAACTTAGGAGAGCAAAACTGAATGATTTGAATGAATACTACACAGATTCTGGAGTATCATCAGATAAGCTAAAAAAATTAGGTATTCACATAAATAGTAATATACCAAATAGCTTCAACATTAATAATAAAGTCAGAAAAATACTAGATATCAGAATAGACAATATAAATTCTGGCAGTAATATAGACTGGGCAATGGCTGAAAGCCTTGCATTTGCGTCACTACTTACAGAAGGAATAGAAGTGCGCTTGTCAGGTCAAGATTCTGGCCGAGGAACTTTCTCTCACCGTCATTCAAAGCTTATTGACCAAGTAACAGAAGAAGTGTTTACTCCACTGAATAATATAAATGAAGAACAAGCCTACTTTGAAGTTATAGATAGTGCCCTATCAGAGTATGCTGTAATGGGCTTCGAATATGGGTATAGCCTTGATTCTCCATATTCACTTGTGCTTTGGGAAGGGCAGTTTGGTGATTTTGCAAATGGCGCACAAATTATAATCGATCAGTTCATTGCATCAGCAGAAACAAAGTGGTTGAGATCTAGTGGTATAGTTTTACTTTTACCTCATGGTTATGAAGGACAAGGACCTGAGCATAGCTCAGCACGTATAGAAAGATTTTTACAACTTTGTGCAGAGGATAATATGCAAGTAGTTAATTGCTCTACTCCTGCAAATTACTTTCATGTTCTTCGTAGGCAAATCCATCGAAACTTCCGTAAGCCTTTAGTAGTGTTCACACACAAATCGCTATTACGTCACAAAAGAGCAGTTTCTAATCTACCAGATTTTGAAGGGAAGTTCCTTATGGTAACTCCAGAATGCAGAGCAGGCTTAGTTTCAGATAATAAAATACGCAAAGTTATAATATGCAGCGGTAAGATTTATTATGACATAATTGAAGTATGTGAAGTACAAAAAGTAAACGATATAGCAATAATACGGTTAGAGCAATTTTATCCATTCCCTTTTAACAAATTGAGTAAAGAACTTGAGAAATACAAAAATGCTGAAATTGTATGGTGTCAAGAAGAGCCAAAAAATATGGGAGGATGGTTTTTCGTTAACCCATTGATAGAGGAAGTATTGCTTAATCTTAATATTCAAGCAAAAAGGCCTAAGTGTATCGCAAGACCTGCTGCTGCATCTTCAGCATGCGGTTATGCTAGTATACACGCACAGCAACAAAAGGAGCTTTTAAAGCAAACCATGAAGTAGTTTTTCTACTTAAAAAGCTCTAAGTTAAGAAATTGAATTAAATTTCAATTCCATAACATAGAAGAAATGCTTTTCATACTACTACCGTAATTAGTAATAGAAACATTCAAACAATCTATACTAAGCTACACTTATACATCAAAAACCAAAAGCTTGCAGTGACCACTTTTTTCTACTTATATAAGTTTCAATGAGGGGTGGGAAACTATCTCCACTTAATGTTTCCTAACTTCTCATTTAAAAAAAATGAAACACGGTTTATAAGCAAGTTATATTTTGTATATATGAAGCTAACTAATATTTGCTTACTTATGCCAATCTGTACCATCATAAGTCATGAGCAACTTTAAAAAGGAATTCTTTTTTTAGTAAAGATATAACTTATATTTTCCAGAAATTTTATTCCTTCTGTAAATGTATGTTCTTGTACAGCAAAGTTAAAGTATTTGCTTAAGAAGGCTTCAAACATACTTGTAAATACTATAGTGATTAAGGTTCATTGCACTACCCTAGATAGTATTAAAACTACTTCTGTGCATTTTTTACTAAACTTACATTTATTTATTTTTCAAACATGAGAAAATTTCTATAGAAAATAGTAGCTAGCTTAGCCATAACTCAACTCGTCTGCTTTCTTAAGTGCAATAAGTCAATTGCTCCTAAAACAGGATTATCATCAATTATAAAAAGGCGTACCACTATTTTCCATTCTTACTAAATAAGCTTACATAGCAAAATTAAGATATTCCCCCTTTACTTACAAAAAATAGACGGCTAAAGCACTTGTGTTCTTTTTAAGAAATTATTCTAAGTATCAAGTATTCTGAAGATATATTAATCTCGTCATTAATAAACTGTTTTTGATATTGTCATTTATTGCTTTATTTATATTATGTATAAAAGTTCAACTTTAGTTAAATTACCAAGCAGTAGAGTTGATTCTTCTTGGAGATTTTTATAGATTAAAAAATCTTTAACTGTTTAGTTATCTATCTTCTTTGGAATCATTGTTCATGATTTGGTTGCGATGTTGTGAGCAAACTGCTTATTATTTATCAACTTGTTACTTGAGATATAAAAACTAACAAAAACTACATTTCATATATATCCTACTTTAAAGGATTCGCAATATAAGATTTTTAGTATACCTTTCGTTTATATAGAAAGAAGCACTTAAGTAAAGCTAAGGTAGTAGATGAAGGTGATAGACATTTTAAAAAGCACGTTTTAACGTTCAAATGCAGTTAGAGAAAATTAAATGGAGTTACATATAGAGTTGCCAACATCATGTAGTATAAAAGCTCAGCAAGAGGTCTAGTGTCCAGCATAACCTTGCCCTTGACCAAAAAAGATATATGCAAGGATTCCCTGAGACATCGGTCTAGACAAAACCTTATAGTAATAAAGAAATTTGTTGAGCCTTTTAAGAAGGGAAGTAGTATGTAGATAAGAATGAAATTAAAGAAGAAAGTTATTCTTTGTATTAATCATATAAGTTTAATTTTAAAATTAATTTTTGTAAAGGCATAATAGATTGTGTAATTACACTAGAAGATTTACTTTAAACTATGTACAACAACCTACGTGACTTCATTAAAGTCTTAGAAAGGAAAAGGGATCTAATTAGAGTCAAGAAAGAGGTTTCAACAGTTCTCGAAATGACAGAAATTCACCGTAGAGTTTTATTAAATAAAGGACCAGCTATTATTTTTGAAAATGTCATTACAGAAAATGGTAAAAATACAATTCCTGTTCTAGTGAACTTGTTTGGTACCATCGATAGGATAGCTTTAGGGCTGAATATAAACCCTGATAAGCTAAGAGACCTTGGCAAATTTTTAGCACTTTTACAATCTCCTGAGCCACCAAAAAACTTCACTGATGCTATAAAAATGTTCCCTTTGTTAAGAGCTGTATTATCAATGCGAAGTAAAATTATAGGTAAAGCTCCATGCCAAGAAGTAGTACTGACTGAAGATGAAGTAGACCTTAGGCTGTTACCTATCCAGACATGTTGGCCAAATGAACCTGCCCCGCTTATTACTTGGCCAATTGTGGTAACAAAAGGACCTACAGGAAATAGACAGGATAATTTCAACCTTGGCATATATCGTATGCAAGTCATAGATAAAAAAACAACTTTGATGCGCTGGCTTGCCCACCGTGGAGGAGCAATGCACTATAAACGATGGAAAGAAGAGAGACAAAATATGAAATTTCCTGCTGCTGCTGTGATAGGCAATGATCCTGCAACACTTATTGCTGCTGTAGTTTCAGTGCCAGAGGCTTTATCAGAATACCAATTTGCTGGGCTGCTAAGGAAAAAGCCGCTAGAGCTTGTAAACTGTAAAACAATACCACTTCAAGTACCAGCCCATGCAGAAATTGTTTTAGAAGGCTATGTGAGTTTGGATAAATATCAAGATGAAGGACCATACGGAGACCACACAGGTTACTATAATTCTGTCGAGCAATTTCCTGAATTTAATGTTACTGCAATTACAATGCGCAAAAATCCAATCTACTTCAGTACCTTTACTGGTAAGCCACCAGATGAACCATCAATTCTTGGTGAGGCACTGAACGAAATATTCGTGCCAATTCTTATTAGTCGATTCCCGGAAATAGCAGACTTTTATTTGCCCCCAGAGGGGTGTTCCTACAGAATAGCAGTAGTATCAATTAAAAAATCTTATCCTGGTCATGCAAAAAGAATTGTCATGGGTATACTTTCATTTCTGAAACAGTTTCTATATACAAAATTTATTATAGTTGTTGACGATGATATAAATATACGTGATTGGAAAGAGGTAACATGGGCAATATCAACAAGGATGGATCCTGCACGGGATACTATCATGATAAAGAACACACCAATTGATTATTTAGATTTCGCCTCTCCTGAAAGTGGATTAGGAAGCAAAATAGGGTTTGATGCAACAAACAAGATCCCACCAGAAACCAAACGAGAGTGGGGAAGGAAAATTGAAATGAGTGAGAAAATAGTAAGAAAAGTTACGGAGCAGTGGAAGGAATACGGATTAACAGATAATTTTATTAAAACATGATATAGTTCTGTATTTTAGATATAATTTGTGAAATTTTTATATCTTTTATTTTTATTAGTATGTTTTTCTCTATATTACTATGTAGGTTATATATTTTCTCCTTGCCCAAGGGCTACGGTTTGCTTCTCACCTGAAGAAGACTGTACTGTACCAGTAATCAGCGAAATAAATAAATCTAAAGAATCTATTTCAGTTCAAGAATATACATTTACTCTTGAAACAGTTGCAGATGCCTTGATTAAGGCTAAAAAGCGTGGAGTTAATGTTAAAGTCATCCTAGATAAATCGCAGCTCCACTTAAAATATAGTGTAATAAATAAATTATTTGCAAATGAGATACCAGTTTGGATTGATAATAAGCCTAAAATTGCCCATAATAAAGTAATTATCATTGATAATGAAATAGTCATTACAGGGTCATTCAACCTTACTAGTACTGCTAAGAAAGGCAATGCCGAAAACTTATTAATTATCAGAGACTATCCTGAATTAGTTCAGCAATATGTGAAGAACTGGGAAATACGTAAGTTGCAGTCTTATAAATACGTTTCTTAATGTTCTTGCTAAAAAGCAGAGCTTTTCAAGCTGATTCGGTTACTGTATGGCAAAATAAGTTAGGAATGAGATATAGAACTGCAGTAGCCCTAGCAAGGAGACAAAGATTCATTCTCATAGTAATACTGGACAAGGATATATTTATTTCAACAGGCAAGAATCCTATAAAACAAAGGAATGCTAGAAAATTAAGTCTTCAAAACTAGTAGAAGAACTATGTAGCTAAGAGCAACACCCATAATTTGCTTTTTTAGTTCTATACAATTAACTATCACTAGCATCATATCTACTTATGCAATCTTATATAATAATTGATACATTAATTTATAGATTTTTCTCTTTCTATCTCATGGGTGAGAAGGCTCAAAGTTTTATCTATTTTTCACTAAAACTTTAGGTTCTTAATAAAAACTATTTCCTTCTCTTACCAGTATACTTTTCCAATTTTATTAGCATGATACTAAGTCTATATATAATATAATTAAAAAAACTACTTAAACATCTTTTTTAACTGATTAATCTCATCTGCAAAATTTGAGTCTGTTTTTATGAAATTTTCTATCTGTTTTACTGCATGTATAACAGTAGCATGATCTCTGCCACCAAAGCTTCTTCCGATATCCAGAAGGCTTTTTTGTGTAAACTTTTTAGCAAAATACATAGCCACTTGCCTTGGCCTTACAAGGCCTCGAAGTCTTCTATTGGAATGCATATCTGCAATCCTTATATTAAAAAATTCTGCTATTTTTCTCTGTATTTCTGCTATTGTAATTGGCTTATGATTTGATCTAAGAAGATCTGCTAGAGTTTCGCTTGCTGATTCTACTGTCATACTTCTTCCAATTAATGAAGTATGAGCAACTTTATTTAAGGCTCCCTCTAATTCTCTTATATTAGATTTTATGTTTCTCGCCAAAAATTCTAGAACATCATCAGGAATATACATATTCATTTGTTCTACTTTAGCATGTAATATACCAAGTCTCAGCTCAAAAGTCGTTTCATTAATATCTGCTACTAGTCCCCACCCAAGTCTGGATTTTATTCTTTCTTCTACTCCATCAAGATCACTAGGAGACCTATCAGCAGATATAACTAATTGCTTATTTTGGTCTATCAATGCATTAAAAGTATGAAAAAACTCTTCTTGTGTACTATCTTTACCACTAATAAATTGCACATCATCTATCATTAATACATCTACTGATCTAAATTGCTCTTTAAATAGCATGATATCTTTACTTCTTAGTGCCGTAACATATTGATACATAAATTTTTCTGCCGATAAATATGCTACTTTTCTTTTTGTTAGAGGAGAATTAGCTATATGCCAAGCTATAGCATGCATCAGGTGTGTTTTACCAAGACCTACTCCACCATATAGAAAAAGAGGGTTACTACCAGATATTGGATCAACAGATTCTGCAACACGTTTTGCAGCTGTAAATGCTAGTTCATTTGGCTTTCCTATTACAAAATTATCAAAAGTGAATCTCGGATCCAGCGGTGAACCAAGACTGTGACTATTTTCCTCTTTGCTCTTCGCTAGAGTATTAAGAGTTAAATTCTTTTCCTTTGTTACTTGAATATCAATAGAACGTATATTTTTGTCCTCACTTTGCCATAACGATAATATCTTCTCCATGTAATGAACTGTGACCCATTCTTTTATGAATCTTGTTGGTGCAGACAACAAAACTTCTTTATTGTTGCTACTAATAAATCTAAGTGAACTTAGCCAACTATTATATATTGCCTCTCCATAAAGATCATGGAGATAACTCTGAATTTTCTCCCAAGCAACGTTGTGATCCATCACAGTAATAATTTGGTCAAAAAACATAGCAGAAATTTTAGGCTTAATTAAGCTCATACACTACACTAAGAAATAAGAAAAAAGCAATAATTAGAAAGAACAAAAGCTAATCAATAGCTTGCTGCAAAGTAAAAAGCTAAACCATTCAATACATACTAAAAATTATGGTGATTTTTGATGAGTTGTAAAGGGCATAAAATCACTAAAACTGATCATTTTCCTTCCAACAAATGAACCTTGATTTACTTTAAAAGTAGTGATATAAAGAAATAGTAATGACTACGTATAAATAAAATATCAAATTTGTTAGCAAGAAATTAAATTAATCATATTAATATAATTAATTTAATATAAATTTACTGGAACAAATTTATGAATATACCAAGCAATTTAAATTATTATATCCAGTTTGGTATTGAGTTAGAGTTTTATATCGAAGGGATAGAAAAAGAATGTTTATTCTTTAGTAACGCTAAAGCTGAAATAGCTCCACTTGGATTTTTCTGTGAAAAAGAGAGCGCTATACACCAATATGAAATAAAAAGTAGTTGTTACAAAAATTTTTATATCTTGGTTGAACATTTCAAGTTGGCAAAAATACTTATATCTGAAACAGCACAGAAACTCGGTGGTAATGCTTCCTTTAAAGCAAAACCATACTTAGAGAGAGCAGGAAGTGCATTAAATGTGCATGTTAATTTATTTGATTTATACAACAGTAATTTGTTTTATTGTAGCGGACAAAAGTACAGTGATTTCCTGATTCATAGTATTGGTGGATTGTGCGCTACGATGAAGAAAGATATGTTATTCTTTGCTCCTAACGAGGATTCATATCTTAGGTTCCAATACCCAGATATTCACACCCCAACTACAGTTAGTTGGGGTGTGAATAATAGAACTGCTGCAATCAGGATTTTAAGTAGAAGCAGCAAATGCCGTCTAGAACACAGAGTACCTGGAGCAGATTGTAACCTTGAAAAAGTGCTCATAGCCATAATCGAAGGCATCACTTCCGGTATAGAGAACAAAACTATACCACCAAATAGGGTGTATGGAGTTGCATCCGACCCTCAATACAAAATGGAGAATCTAATATAAACTCTTAATATTAGCTTTTTTGCTAATCATATTCACTATCATTCAGTATTGCTCAGTAAAGTAGCTGATTAAATCACATTCCTTAAATTGATTATATGCACACAGTCTACCATGCTATTTGCCACTTTCTTCTTCTCTTCATAGTTACCACCCTATAAATATATCTTTTTAAAGCAAACAACATTTTTTTAAGCTAATTTAAATTTTAAGTTTAACTAAATTGAAAATAACTACAAGCACTAAACTTAATTTGACTTTTTTACTTCTTCTTATATGCAAAATCAGGCTTCATCATGAATCTAATATAGAGCTATCTTACTTAGTAAATTAGTATTAAAAGCGATCAAATATTCTTGTATTAAATAGGTACATCTACTTTGTAATAGTCAATTAAGATATAAGAACTCTCTTAGAGAGTTCAAAATCTCTAAGCTTAATGACATCTTCCCTCCTTGGACTAGTTGAAATTAGGTGAATAGGCACACCTATTAATTCCTCAACCCTCCTTATATACCTTATTAAATTCGTAGGCAGCTCTTTAACCAGCCTTTTGCCTTGAATACTCTCCTTCCAACCAGGAAATTCTTCATATATTGGTTCTAATCTCCCTTGCATTACATGTGATGCAGGTAGATAATCGTATATTTTTTTTTCGTACTCATAACTAGTACATACTTTAATTCTGTCAAAAGAGTCAAGAACATCTAACTTAGTTAACACCACACTTGAAACACCAGAGATCTGTACTGCTTGACGTACTAAAACCGCATCAAACCAACCACAGCGTCTTTTTCTATTACTTACAGTTCCAAGTTCCTTACCTATAGAAAATAAGCTATCTCCAATCTCATTTTTTTGTTCAGTAGGGAATGGGCCATTTCCTACTCTTGTAGTATAAGCTTTTGCTACACCGACGACATAAACTTTGGAAGAGAATCCTGAACCTGTTATTGCTTGCGATGCCAAAGTATTACTTGAAGTAACAAAAGGGTATGTCCCATGGTCAATATCTAAAAACGTACCTTGTGCACCTTCGAATATTATTTCCTTACCCTCTTTTGTAAGCTCATTCAATACTTTCCATACTGGCCTCTTATATGGAAGGATTTTCATTGAAATCCTTCTAATTTCCTTCAATATTTCTTCTTTTTTTGCTATATGGAAGCTTAGGCCCTTCCTGATAGCATTATGGTAATTCAGAAGAGCATCCACCTTTCCATTAAGCTCATCCATATTCTCTAAATCACAAAGGCGTATAGCTCTTCTTCCAATTTTGTCTTCATAACAAGGACCTATTCCCTTGTTTGTTGTATCAATTTTATGATCCCCATTTAAATCTTCAAATAACTTTTCTTTTTCCTTATGTACACTAAGTATTAATGGGCAACTTTCAGATACCATTAAGTTACTAGGATTAATATCTATGCCTCTAGTTCTTAATAGCTCTATTTCTGAAATTAGAGCATATGAATCAAGGGCAACACCATTCCCTATAATAGATATTTTGCCTGTCCTTAAAACAGCAGAAGGCAGTAAATTTAATTTATAAATCTTACCACCTACCACTATGGTATGACCTGCATTATTCCCTCCTTGAAACCTTACAACCACACCTGCGTTCTCAGAAAGGTAATCTACTATTTTACCTTTTCCCTCATCACCCCATTGTAAACCAATAACTACAATATTATTCACCATATATTTTGGATCAACAGATAAATATTAATTTAGCACACTACAAATGACAAGAAGTAAATATATCTATCATATAGAATTTTAGTAGTTTGCTCGAAACCCTCCTAAGTAATTAGGCTCACTCCTCGATTTGTACAGGCAAAACGATAAACATTAATATCAAATCAGTTAAATAGAATACCCCAGAGAGGTCAGTTCCTAGTTGTAAAAAAGCAAATTATTAACATTAACAATGTTTATTAAATTAAATCCTATAAATAGAAACATTTCGAACATTAAGGTACTTGGCTAAGCAAGACATTAAGTTTATATAGAAAACAACTAAGTTATCTTTGCATTACAAGTACTTTAACTTGACTAATGACCCTTAATGCAAAATGATCACCTCTAGAAAGATAAGGAAAAACATTATGTGATTAATATGGAAGTACCTAAGACTGTCAAGGATCCATTAGAGAAAGCTGAAGCATAAAGAACAAGGAAATATTCCTCCTGGTAGAAATGACTGTACAGCAAAATTTTGCTGAGAGAAATTAATAAAAAAAAAGTCAAATTTTCTTGATTACCATCTTCTCTGAAATAGAATTATGTAACAGATTCTGATAATACAAAACTATATCTGTATAAACAATCAAAAATAATATATCAACGAATTATAGTTTAAGCTGTAAATACAGTACGTATTTACACTCCCATGAAACACATGTAGTAATAGAAGCTATGCGAAAATAAGCAAAATTTTTATTGTAAAGTGTCATAAATTTAGATACTAAGTCCAAAAAATAAAAGATAACAACCTAGCATTCAACCCTTCTTTGACTTTAGTATAGCATAGTATATTTTATTGAATAAACTCTCTTATCACCAAAAATACTCAAAATTTTTCCTTTATTTTCCTAGAAAATGTCATAAATAGACATCAAACAAAGTTAACTACCTTAGCTAATCTATATCATTTAACACTAGCTTTTTATCTCATGCATACTTAGTGCTGTAGCTCAGGAATTAGCAATACCATATAGAATACAAGGTTTATTCCCTTGTTTTTTACGCAATTAACTCTTTCATAAGAATCTCCATCATCATAAATAGCAAAAAACAAACATTGACACTGTCAGTATTCAGTTACATCTGAATTGATAAAAATAACTTCAGTAAATTATTTTTTAGAAGTCTTACCAATGTTAGTCCTTATTTTTATCCTTCTTACTTTTTATCATTATCTGCTTTCAGCATACATTCTCTATTATTGATATCTTGGCCTTAATCCTTGATATTCATGTATTGATTATACTTTTTAACATCTTTTCAGCATCAGAGTTTATGACACTTTTTAGTACATTCAAGTAAGTAGTATATAAGAACTGCAATTATAGAACATACAACGGTTAATAGTGCATTTGACAAAACTCCATAAGAAAAAAACTGCCCTATTACATATATTCCTACAGCTCCAAACATCATATTACAGAATGAAAGGACTCCACTACCAAGTCCTATACCTTTAATTGTTTCTAATGCAAAAGTCACGTTATTGCTTATCACAAGTGCAAGACCCATATTGCTTGGGATCCAAATAATTTGAAGTATAAATATACTTAACTTATTTATAGAATAAAAATATGCTAGTAGACTCTCAGGTATTATTGGTAATGCTAGCCCTACTATCAGCATTCTGCTAACACCCATTTTCGGTACACACTTTCTATTAATCAAAGTCCCAATCATGAAAAATATAACTATGATTGATATAAAATAACCGAAATACTGGACTTCAACACCCATAGCTTCAAATATGAAAGGATAATTAGCAACATATGCCCAAAGCCACATAAAAGTCAATCCATGAATAGTTGAAAATCCAAGAAAACGATAATTTCTGAATATTAATATATATTGCTTGAGAATATTGCTAATTAAATTAGCCACACTAGTTCCACTTCTATTTACAGAAAGTGTTTCTTGCAACTTAAGGTAGATGAAAATAAACATAACAACTGCTGCTAGTGACATAATAAAAAACAAAAATTTCCAGCTATAACCGTGTGAAATTATATAACTACCTACTACTGGTGCTATCCCAGGTGAAAGTGCTACTACCATATTTAACTTTGAAATTACTCTCGAATACTCACTACCTGAATACATATCCCTTATCGCTGCATATCCAACAACACCCGCAACACCAGCTCCTATTCCTTGTATAAAGCGAACCAGTATTAAGAGGATAATATTATTAGCCATACAACACATAACACTTGCCAAAGCAAAAACTGCCATACCAATCAGCATGATTGGACGCCTGCCATAGTAGTCAGATAGTGGTCCGTAAACTAATCCAGATACTGCAAATCCAACTAAATTCAAGCTAATTGTAAGTTGCACTACACTGCCATCTACCTTAAAATGATTAGCAATACTAGGAAGTGCAACTGAATACAGATCAGTTGCCATATCAGCAATTGCTACAGATAGTATCATGATAAGAGAAATGATATTTTGTATTGCCACTTAATGATTTGCTGATTTATAGAAGCCTTATTATAATAAATTTTCCATAGTTAGTACATTAGTTTATTTCTACTGGAAAAATATCTAATCAGGAGGTTGGTCTAGCCAAAAAGAAGTGAAGAAAAAGAAGTCACTAAGATAATATCTTAAAACTTTCGCTATAAACTTACCTAAACCCCATAGCATAATGAATAAAGTATTTCTTTAGAAAATTTGAGTTTTCGACTACCATTAAGCTAAGATTCCTCAATACCTTAACACAAAATATTCTGTTTGAAAATATCCTATTTATTCCATCAGTAATAAGTGACATAGCAAAATTGTCGCAGTACCTATCACGTGAAATTTTTTTCAGCAAATAGCTACTGCCAATGTCAATACCATATTCTTTTGCAGCAGTTATTTGCCTTACAACACTCTCTACATCCATAATTCCAAGATTAAGACCTTGACCTGCAACAGGATGAATAGAATGTGCTGCATCACCGATAAGTAAAACTCTGCTTTTATATAGACTTTTTGCAAAAGAAAAACTTAAGGAATAAGATTTCCTTCCACTACTCAGTTTAATTTCTCCTAAATAAGAGCCAACCCTCTCCTTGAGCTCTGCTGTAAATTCTTCCTCAGTTAGATTCATTAACATTTTAGAAGTTTCAAATTTTTCTGTCCAAATTATTGAAGAGGTATGTCCACCTTTCATCGGTAGAATTGCAAATGGTCCACCAGGGAAAAACCGCTCTACAGCTAAATTTTGGTGATGCAATTCATGCCTTGCATTAAATACTATGCTACTTTGCCTATAGCTAAATTTAATTACAGGAATAGAAAATAACCTCAATAATTTAGAGTTTTTACCTTCAGCACAAATAAGCAACGACGATATTAATTTTCGATCATTATCCAAGGTAACTTCTACATACCCTTCATCACAAGTAACTGCCTTATAGGAAAGTGGAGAATATATATTTAGTTTTTCTAAAAAATTATTGTTGATCACATTCCATATAGCAGCATTGCTGACAACATATCCCATTGGTTCTTCACTAATCATTTTATGATCGTAATGCACAGTAGCCGAACTATTTTCATCTAGTATGCATATATCAAGTATTGGTTCAGCTTCGCTCTCTATGAGCTGCCAAATACCTAATTTTTCTAATATTCTTCTCGAGCCCTGAGAAATAGCTAATGCCCTATTATCATTAACTACATATTTTAGATTACTTTTTTCAATCACAGCTACAGATACGGAGTTATTGCTAAGACCAATAGCAGTAATAAAACCAATTAAACCTCCACCTGAAATGATTACATCATAATTCATTTACTAACCACAAAACTACATCTATCTATTAAAAAAACTTAAATAACTTTTATAAGCTATATATAAAAGACTCTATACCTTTAATAATGCCTTCATAAATTTCTATCAAACTATTATTCAGCACCATAGGATTTCCGCAATCACAAGCACTACATACCTGTGGGTCTAATGGAATTTTTCCCAAGAATTTAATTCCTAACTCCTCAGATACCTTTTTTGCACCATCTTTTCCAAAGATGTATATTTTTAAGTTACCTTGAATAAAATAACTCATATTTTCTACAATACCAATAATTGGTACACTAAGTTTTGTAAACATATCATAAATTTTGCGAGCATCAATCAAAGCTAGTTCCTGCGGAGTTGAAACTATTATCGCTCCAGTTAAGTCAAAATTCTCCATTAGGCTTAGGTGTACATCACCAGTTCCAGGTGGCGTATCAATTATCAGATATTCTATATCTGTCCATTTTGTTCCCATAAGTAAATTATAAAGCATTTTTGTAATCATAGGACCACGCCATATTACTGCACGAGCTTTATCAAGAAAATATCCAATTGAAATAGTATATAACCCATACTTTTCTATAGGTACCGCTTTGCCACCTTGGATTTTTGGCTTTGATCTTTCAGCACCAAGCATTCTGGGAATTGAAGGGCCATATATATCTGTATCAGCTAGGGCGACTCTGTGTTTTAATTTCATTAACGAAAGAGCAAGAGTCAGTGCAACTGTCGACTTGCCTACTCCTCCCTTGCCAGAAGCTACAACGATTATATTCTTTACTCCATCAATGCACAGTTTCGCTCTCTGTTCTGTAGCTTGTTTTTGATTTGTAGCAACTACAGTCACCTTTCCTATTCCTGGTATAGATTTGATAGCATGTTCACAATCTTTTCTCAACTCTTCATTCGCCTGTGTGTTACCAGAAACTTCAAGTACAAAACTGACATCCTTACCATTGATGAGAATTGAGGATACTATGCCAGCACCTTTTTGTTCTGTAACTTTTCTTAAACTCTCTTTGATAGCTTTTTCATTTATCATTATACTTAATATTACCTAACATACTGTAAGGACAGTATAGCTTAAAGTCATTCCCACTGTTACTCTAATGTGATCTTTGTAAAATAATAAAAGAACAAACATAAATAAGTTCAACTGCCAGCAAACTTTATTGCTATAAACTATAAAAAATGATCGCTTCTTTCTTATGTAACTATAGTGAGGTTAGTGTTGCAACACACACTTCAAACAAAGCTCCTTACCACTAGTTATTAGTAGAAATGATGTTGACCTGTGATAAATGCACACACTTATCTTTTTAGGTATCTAATACAAAAGTCAAGACAATGAATAAAGGCATCAACAAAAGATCAAAAAGTTAACTAATACATTACAAATATGTACACTTTGCTGTATGAAAGAACTTTACTCAGATAAGATACAACATTAGAACAGTGAGTAAAAGTATTCAATCTGGCTTAAATTCGCTCAAAAACTTGAGTTATTAGCATGAGATGCGAAATAGCAAACTAAGAAAGAATCTATTTCAAGAATAAAAAGTAGTAGATCCATTGATAAAAACTTTTCTAGCATTAAAGCAGTAGGTAATGAAAACGAATTTTCTTAATATAAGATAGAAAAATTGAAGGAGAGATTGGAGAAGAGCCCCAGAAAAAACAAAGAGCTGCTAAACATGTGTAAAAACATAGCTCTCTTGCTGGTCATGCTAGTAGCACTATAAATATTAATTTATTAAAATTTAGAAAATAGTTAGAGCAAACTCCTAGCATAAAATAATAACTCCTCTTTTGTTAAAGTATAAGAGCTGCTTTCCCAATATTGCCTTAACAAATCCAAGTTTTTGCCTAAATCTTTTCCTGGCTTCTGACCTATGTTTATCAAATCATTACCAGATAAAGGAAATCTTGGAATATCAAATACCTTAGCATATTTAATGTATTTATCAACATTCTTCCCATACTCAATGCCGTGAATTTTTACTAAATCACAGTATAATTCTTTACCAAAAAGAGATATGTATTTCTCTTGTTTTCTTTCCGAGAGTTCTATTTTAATATTGTTAGTTAATAAAAATAACAGCTTTTTTTTTTGCTTGTTCGAAAGGCGTAAAAATTTGCTCACGTATTCTCCAAGATTCACCTTATCATCCCTCCCAGTAGTCCTAAGAAGCAATGCTAACTTTGTTAGTGCATCAACTTGTTGAGTATCATCCAAGTAGCTGACATTTTGATCTAAGAGAGATGCATGAATTATAGCACCACGTGCTAAAATAACAGGTTGTTTTATAAAAGATTGAGTCTTAGTAAGGAATGGCGAAGACAGAATTTCACATCTCACTTCCTTCGGAATAATTTTTTGTAAAATATCAGACTCCTGCATACTCTTAAGAGTAGGAGCAGGATCATTACACTCCAGTAACTTAAATATCTCCTCTCTTATTCTTTCCCCAGAAAGGTTTTGAATCATATGTGAATGCTTTTTGCATATATCCAGTATTTCATTACTCAAATCTCCAACACATATCTTAGCATGAAAACGAAACGCTCTCAAAATACGCAGGTAATCTTCCTTAATCCTACACTCAGCGTTTCCTATAAAATTTAACCTCTGTGCTTTTAAGTCCTCAACTCCACCAAAGTAGTCGTATATACGACCTCTCTTATCTGCATATAGAGCATTAAATGTAAAGTCACGCCTTGAAGCATCAATTTCCCAACTATTAGTAAATTTTACTTTTGCATACCTACCGTCACATTCAATGTCATGCCTTAATGTTGTGATTTCAAAGGATCTTTTATTTAAGATTGCAGTGATAGTTCCATGTTTCAGACCAGTTAAAATAGCTTTTATATTATGCAACTTTAGTGCTTCAATTACTTGATCAGGAAATAAATTAGTAGCTAAGTCAATATCATGCACGTCACGCTGCAGAATGGAATCTCTTACACACCCGCCAACAAGCCTTACTTCACCACCAAACTCTTCTATAGCATTAATGATTATGCTAGTTTCATAGTCAACTTGCATTTATGTTAGTAAACGATACTGCAGCTTACACTACAAAATACACTAGATTATAGAGCATTTTATACACTGTTTCACCTTCATTTTATAACATGATTCATTTATTAGCATCTTCCAAAATCCCAAAATATCTTTTTAACTACTCCTTACTCAATACTATATAAAACTTATAATACTCTAAGACAACAACTAACTGGAGTTTTACTTACTAATAAGAAGTCTTTTTTTGTTATTTGCTAATCGATAGTCCTAAACAAGCACTACCTTTGTTTCTTATATAAAGAAGTGACTATCATTATAATACATTGATCTTATGTAATTCTGAGATTTTCAAGTTTAACTATTAACTAAGAAAAGTAATTTGCAATTGTATTTATATCGCCTCTCTCATCTTATGAGATCTCATAACATCCTCTATTTCTAGGTATAAATTTAGTAGTTCATAAAGCAATTTTTATCAAAATTACTTCTTCTCTACGGGAAACTACACTAGATAAGTATTTATGCCTTACCAAGATCCTCAGTGTTTCTGTCTTCCTATATCACAAAATCACTTAATAATTTTTCTCATTAGCTTATAATTATATATTGTTTTTTAATATAAGCTATAGGTTACTGTATTAATAGGGTTAATAGATAATTAGCAATAGTGAAAACTTTCCAATCATATAAAATTATAGCTTTATACGAATATGATCAAATATGAGCTTTAACTGTGGTATAATAGGATTGCCGAATATAGGAAAATCTACTTTATTTAATGCACTCACACAATCGAGCGTAGCGGAAGCTGCAAATTATCCTTTCTGTACCATTAGGCCTAACGCCGGCAAAGTCCCAATAAAAGATCAGCGTTTAAATCAAATTGCAGCAATAGCTGGCTCAGAAAAGATAATCTACAATCAGTTAGAAGTCATAGATATTGCAGGCTTAGTCAGAGGAGCAAGTAAAGGCGAAGGACTTGGCAATAAATTTCTTAGTTATATTAGAGAAGTTGATGTCATTGTTCACCTACTTAGGTGTTTTATGGATGACAATATTAACCACGTATATAACAGAGTAGATCCAATATTAGATGCTGAAGTAGTGGAGATGGAGTTAATCTTAGCAGACATTAATAGCATAGAGAGGAGATTATCTCAATTAAAGAAGGAAACTAAACAAGGTGGTAAAGAACTAAAGAAACAACTTGATTTGATGGAGGAAGTTTTATCAACCTTAAAACTCGGTAAACCTGCAAGAATCCTAAGGAATATGGATGAAGCTGAAATGAAACTGCTTCAATTGCTTACAACAAAACCTGTTATATACGTCTGCAACGTTGAAGATACAAATATCATAACTGGCAATGAACTATCTAGAAAGATAGAAAAAATAGCAAAAGAGAACAAGAGTAAATTCTATTGTATTTCAGCAAAACTTGAAGTAGATATTGCAAATCTCAAAGACGAAAAAGAAAAACGGAGTTTTTTATCAGAACTTGGATTACAAGAGCCAGGGCTTGATCAAATAGTTCGTATTATATACGAGGTTCTAGATATGATAACTTTTTTTACTGTTGGACCAAAAGAAGCACGAGCTTGGCCAATAAAGGCAGGATCAACAGCTGATAGAGCAGCAGGTGTGATTCACACTGATTTTAAGAAAGGTTTTATAAAAGCAGAAACTATAAGCTTTGCAGACTATATAAAATATAGAAGTAAATCAGCTTGCAAAAGCGCAGGTAAAACCCGACTTGAAGGTAGAGACTACATCGTGCAAGACGGAGATATAATGTACTTTAGGTTCAATGTGTAAAATGCTAATGCTATAAGAAGATAGGTAATAACAGCATTCTTGTGTGAATATACACTTTCCTCCTTACTTATATGCTTATCTAATCGTATTATCGTCTTACCTGACCATCACAATAACTTTAGAGGGAAAACATTTTATTATCTCAACGAGACTTTACTCCTCAAAACTATCATCAAATTTGTACTCATTTAAAAATTTTCTAGCACTATTACTTCTTGAGAAACACCTCGTCACTCGTGGGTTTCTACGCTATATCACTGTTAACCATCAGATAATAAGTAATACACTGAACATCAATTATAGACTATAAGTTCTATTGCAATACTATTAGTATAAATTTTGTATTGTTTCTAGCCTTATAAAGGCATTACGTACAACTATCAAAGAACTAATTGAACATGTATCATAACTAAACTTAATTCCATCTATAAGTTCTCCATTTGTCACTCCAGTTGCAATAAATACAGATTCACCTCCTACCATATCTCTTATGGTGTAGATTTTTTCTAAATCATCAATATTCAAACTTTTTGCTCTTTCTTTTAATTCATCTGTATCAAATACTAACCTTCCCTCTATTTGTCCTCCGACTGAATTGAGTGCTGCAGCTGTTAATATCCCTTCTGGCGCCCCTCCTGTTCCAATATACATGTCATGTCCGCCGTTCACCAATGAAACTACAGCAGCAATATCACCATCATCTATTAGCTTAACTTTTGCTTTTAATTTCCTAATTCTTGCTATTAATTCATTATGCCTTTCACGTTTAAGTACAGTTACTACAAGATCACTTATTTCACACCCTTTTGCTCTAGCTAGGTTGACTAAGTTTTTTTCAACACTATTTCTTAATGAAACTACACCTTCTGGCAGATTTTTCCCTACTGCTACTTTTTCCATATAAACGTCAGGTGTGTGTAAAAAATTACCCTTTTCTGTTGCAGCAAGAACTGACATTGCTCCTTGTTTGTGATGAGCACAGATTGTAGTACCCTCAAGTGGATCAACTGCAATGTCAATCTCAGGACCATTACCTGTACCAACCACCTCACCAGAATATAACATCGGCGCTTTATCTCTCTCACCCTCACCAACAATAATTTTACCGCTTATTTCTATCGAATTCAGCACTGTCCGCATTGCATCAACTGCAACTTGATCAGCTTCTTTCTCATTACCTGACCCTGCTAATTTATATGCAGCAAGTGCTGCAGTTTCGGTTGCCTTAACTAATTTGTAAGCTAAGTCCTTCATAATTTATTTATGAATCAAAAGCATTCAAAATATATATTATACCATCTGAAATTTCAAGATTATCTGACTTACTATATGATCTGAGTCAATAGACATAGCAATATGTGGCAAGGTTTGATATGACTGACAGTTTTATTCAAAAAAAAAATAAAGGAAATTATAGATTGAAGCTAAGAATTAGCAATTCATGAGTTTTATGAAAATAATCAAAGGAGATGATGTTTTAGAAATTAATGCTCTGAACACGTGAGTTACAAAAGGGAGCCCAAGCAGGGCTATCATAATAAGCAATTAGGTGATATTCTATAAAGAAAACAAGCTAAAATTATAAGTTCGATTTAACGAAAGAAATATAGTTGACATTAAAAATAACTCTATGTGAGATCTTTTAAGAATAGAGTTAAATTCCTATTTGAGAAAGAGTTTAGAGTAGCATATAGCATAAATTAATTTGTGATTGTCATTCAAAACTAATACTTTAAAGTTTCTCATAATCCTAAAAAGAGGAGCAACTATTACTAACATAACTAAAGCAAAAAGAAATGTACTAGAGAAGCTGAAGAGAATAAATCTATATTATATTCTTTGTTTATTACTAATGGCAGTATCATTAATATACTAATACTAAGCACACTACTATAAACATAGATAAAGAAGATCAAAGCTAAACCTATGGAGAATTGTATAGATTCTATCAGGTAATAAAGGATTGACATACTATAAGCTACTCTTGCCAAAGCAATTCTACAGCATGATAACTTCAATACATCATAATGACCAAAAAAGACTTAATATGCGAATCAGCAACAAAAATGGTAGAATATACAAGTAATCTGGAACTAGATTGTTACTACTTTAACTCCAACATTAGATTATACATAAAAATACTACATTGCTAAGCTGTAGAATGTGAAATGCATTTAGATTTAACACTAAACTGTGCTGCTACTAATTTTGCAACTGGTACTCTATAAGGTGAACATGAAACATAATCCATACCTGATTTTATAAAAAATTCTATAGACCGTGGATCTGCACCATGCTCTCCACACACACCAAGCTTAATTTCCTTACGCATTTTTTTGCCTCTTTCGATAGCTATTTTTATTAGTTTGCCTACTCCTTCAACATCAAGAACTTCAAATGGATCTTCCTCAAGGATACTACTTTTCTTATATGAGTCAAGAAAATTTACTGAATCATCTCTTGAAAGTCCCATAGTTGTTTGTGTTAAATCGTTAGTACCAAAACTAAAAAATTCTGCATGTTGTGCCAATTTATCACCAATTAATGCTGCTCGTGGCAGTTCTATCATTGTTCCAATTGAATAAGTCTTACCTAGTGGTGACCTTTCATCGCATGATGTAGGAGTCTGTGTTTGAATCTTAGCTAGAATGCTAGAAGATTCTTTCTTTACTAACTCACATATTAAAATAAACTCTCTTTCATCCATGACGAAAGGAATCATAATCTCAGGTATAACTTCTATCTTTTTCTCGTCTTTTATCTCATTTGCAGCATTAAGTATTGCCCTAACTTGCATGGTATATATTTCTGGATAGGAAATAGCAAGTCTACAACCTCGGTGACCAAGCATTGGATTCTTTTCTGATAGCTGAGCTATTTTATTCCTTATTGCCTCAACAGGCTTGCTTAGTGATTCAGCAATCCTCTCTATAACAGATTGATCATTAGGCAAAAACTCATGTAGAGGTGGATCAAGCAGGCGTATAGTGATTTCACTGCCACCCATAATAGAAAATATTTCCTTGAAATCGGATTTTTGCATTTCTTCTAGTCTGCTTAATGCATTAGCTCTTTCATTTTCATCATCAGCTATTATCAGTTTTTGAATAGATTCGATCCTATCACGGACAAAAAACATATGCTCTGTACGACATAAACCTATGCCTTCTGCTCCAAATTCTTTAGCAACCCTCGCATCCTTTGGGGTGTCAGCATTCGCCCTTATTTTGATTGTTTTGATTTCATCTAACCAATCAATTATTGTTCTTAATTCTTGGGATAATCTAGGTAAAACTGTAGGGAGAATGCCAAGCATCACTTCACCTGTTCCACCGTTAATAGTAATTGGTTCACCTTTATTTACTTTTATATTTCCTACAGAAAAGAAATTCCCCCCTTTATCGAGATATAATCCATTTACGCTACAAATACACGGCTTGCCCATTCCCCTTGTAACAACAGCAGCGTGTGAAGTCATCCCTCCTCGCGCCGTTATTATACCGCTTGCAGCATTCATTCCATGAATATCTTCAGAGCTTGTCTCTGACCTTACCAAAATTACTTTTTTACCTTGCTCCACAGCCTTCTCTGCGTCACTTGCACTAAATACTATATAACCTGAAGCAACACCTGGAGAGGCTGGTAATCCTTTCCCTATTGTTTTGTGATCACATTTAACATCAAGAACCGGGTGCAATAAACTATCAAAAATTTTTGGATTAATTTTCAATATCCCTTCTCCTTTTGTAATCACTCCCTCATTTACCATATCTACTATTATACGGACAGTAGCTTCAGGTGTGCGTTTGCCAGACCTAGTCTGTAAAATCCACAATTTACCGTCTTGAACAGTAAACTCGATATCCTGCATATCCTTATAGTGCACTTCAAGCTTTTTACATATATCACACAATTCTTGGTATACACTTGGCATTAACTTTTCCATAGTATCTTTCTTCTCCCCATTAATAGGCATAGGTGTATAAACACCAGAAACAACATCTTCACCCTGTGCATTGATCAAAAATTCACCAAAAAATTCCTTCGTTCCAGTCAAGGGATTACGAGTAAATATCACACCAGTTGCAGAATTATTATTTAAATTACCAAAAACCATTGCTTGCACATTGACTGCGGTTCCAATGGTTTCAGAAATGTTATTTATTCTCCTATAGGAGACAGCCCTATCATTCTTCCAAGAAGAAAATACTGCATTTACTGAGTTAAGCAATTGCTCCTCAACATTCTGTGGGAAATGTTTCTCAGTTTTTTCATATATTATCTTTTTAAAAAGATCAATAAACTTCTTTAAAATGTCAGTACTAAAATCGGCTAAACTTTTTGCTCCTCTTTTTTGTCCCTCATTATCAATGACACTTTGAAATAAGTGATAATCAAGCTGCATTACAATACTAGAATACATCATGATAAAACGGCAATAGCTGTCATAGGCGAAATGTTCTCCATTTTTCCTTGCAAGCCCTACAACAGTTGTGTCATTCAAACCAACATTTAGAATTGTATCAAGCATACCTGGCATGGAATTTACACTACCAGATCTTATAGAAACCAGTAAAGGATTGTCTGAGTTTCCGAAACCACAACCAACATCACTTTCAAGCATTACAACATATCTTTTGATTTCGTTACGCAGGTTGTCAGATATTCCATGTTTACAAGCGAAAATAGGGATTGTAAAACCAGGAGGAACAGGAATATCAATGTTACACATCTCAGCTAAATTTGCACCTTTCCCTCCTAGAAGATTTCTCATTTCTGCACTGCCTTCACATTTATTCCTACTAAAGTAATATATCAACTTTTCTTTCATCTTGCCTTTATTGACAAATACATTATATACATGACTCCAATAAGTTTTCCTGAACTTAAAATCATATGTAATAAATTTTACAAAATCTAGCAACAGTGTTCCCTACAATAAAACCAGCAAAGTAAAGCATAAAATATTGAACAACTATCAATAGAAATATATGATATAAAACATTTTAAAGACTTTTTTGACTTTTTCAAAGTCAATTGATATATACAATTACTTATATGCAAAAAACATTATGCACTAAAAGTGATAAAAACCTTCTCATTCATTTCTCTAATTGTGTTTCTAGGCTAGAATATCTTAATATGAAACTCAGCACTTCAATTTTCTAGCTATTTAGGTTCTAAAAATTTCTGCAAGAAATAGAGTATTGTTGGTATTTCCTGCAAGAACTCCACAAAACTAGGTGTATTACAGAGATGTAGTTTAATATCAAACGATTCTGTTTGAAAGCATACTCAATACTATACTGTTAAAACTTATTCGAACTAAATCAAGGAGAAAGGGAAATGATTTTCAAATCCCAAAAATTACCCTTATAGTTATTCCTGGGTGCATTATCTTTCCAAAATAATGAGAATGTTGAAAAATACGAAAAGAGTGGCATTATTTTTCAGTATTCAGCAAAAGAAAAAACCTAAGTAGTACATGAACAAAGAAAAAACATCCAATGAATAAGATATCTGTTTCTGTTTAAAATCTACTGAAATGCCAAAGGGCAGGAAAAGAAAAGGTTAAACAAGCAATTAAAAATGCACTTAATACCTACACTTCTAGATATTAGAAGCAAAATTGCTACCCCTCTGTCAAGGAGAGAAGACATGATAGATCAAATCTAGGTTAAAAAAGCAAATTGCTAGATTCTAGCATTATTTACTAGTGTCATGGTATCAATTTTCCAAAAATCTTCTATTAAGCACGATAAAGAAAATCATTTATAATTGCCATTGCAACAAGTGTTGAAACCTGATATGCCTTATGATTTAGTAAATAGAAGCTTTTACCTGACTCTACAATAAGAGCTTCTGGGTGACTCCGAAAGAAAATATTACTATACTTATCTTCAATAGCCTCTATTACTCCATTACTAGAAAATGCTGCAACTTTATATCCAAGTAACTCTAACTTTCTTCTATTTTCTGATGTATTGCTTACTTCTCCTGAATCGGTATCTGGAAGATATATTGAAAACCATCCATTCTCATCAGGTGGTAAAAATTTAGCTACAACTTTTGCTAAGCGGCTATTTGGGATTATCTTTATCTGCTTGAGAGGAATATTTTTTTGCTGTAGATTAGGCACTGACTTTGAGCGAGAGACTTTTCCCTCCTTAACTGCAAGGCTATCTACATTCACTACTTCAACTCCCTTTGTATTTACAATGTTTCGCAAACTACCACATATACCAAGTAAGTGAATTGCAGGATTGTTATCTACTATTCTCATGATAGCTTCAGTAACAACCTGACTGCAAGAAGTATGAGAAAAAAATTTTGAGCATAAATTGCAATAATTTCCTGAAATAAGTATCCTATTTATTTTCTGTTCCTCAATAAACTCTTCAACTTTAACTTTCACTTCATCCAACACAAGATGATTTCCTGCTGATACTTCATCTTGACCTTGCTTTGCAGGACTAAATAGCTCTTCTTGGATTTTCTTATGGGTTATTATCTTACCGTAATCTATCAGTACAGTTTTAATACCCCAATCATTAAATACTTTATAGATATGTTTTGATAAATCAACTTCACGTAAATGTGTTTTTTCATCTATTTCTAACAAACCAACAACTATACCTCTATTTACTGGTGGCAAGCTCTTGCTAGAGTTTGCATGAGAGATGTTGCTGAATAGTAAAATTACACCTAATAAGACATTAAGCACTTCATTATAATATTTACACTTTACAGGTTATCTAACTTATATCAATATTATTGACATAATGCATAAGAATATTTCCATTAAAAGAGAAATCTTAATAAAAGGGAGAAAGTGGCCTGAGCAGGAATTGAACCAGCGACACAAGGATTTTCAGTCCTTTGCTCTACCAACTGAGCTATCAGGCCAATCGCGTGCTTTCATTCTTAGACAAAAATGTTATTATGTCTATTAAAAGTTTTTATACTTCTCATAAGACTAAAGAGTGGCCGTTGATAATAAAATAGGAATTTACCCTGGTACATTTGACCCTATAACCTTTGGACATATTGATATAATAAAAAGAGCATGTAAATTAGTTGATAAGCTAATAATTGGTATTGCAGAAAGTACTAATAAGTATACTACTTTTGATGCAAAACTACGTACAAGTATGACGAAAAATGAAATCAAAAGGTTAGGAATTAGTGCAAATGTTGTATCTTTTAATGGGCTGTTAATAAAATTTGCAAAAGAACAAAATGCCTCTGTTATTATTAGAGGGCTCAGAGCAGTATCTGATTTTGATTATGAGTTTCAAATGAGCTGGGTTAACTATAAACTTCTTCCTGAAATTGAGACTATATTTCTTCTTGCCTCTAAAGAGACACAATTTATTTCATCAAGTTTTGTGAAAGAAATAGCAAGGCTAGGAGAAAGTGTCAGTAAGTTTGCTCCAGAGAGTGTCCAGGAAGAATTGATTAATCTAATGCAAACAAGAGCAAGAAGTAAAGAATGATATTTATTTTTCACACTAAATATGTATATTTAGCACATAAAATATTATAACTAGAGGAGAAGCATGATAAAAGTGAGGGATAGCATAATAGTTTGTTGCCGTGGAGATGAGAATGACAGTAGTTTTGGTCATCCATTAATATACCTGTATAAAGAAGGAAGTGAAACATTTTGCCCTTACTGTAATAAGCAAATGGATGAAGAGCTCAAATCTAAAGGATCTAAATCTGTCAATAAGTGCATCGTGGCAGCAGCTAATAAAAGAGAAAGAATTCATGGATAATATTTCATCTTTATAAAACAGCTACTTTGTATACATAGCAATAAGAGGTGCAGTAAAAATAAAGCCATCCATGCGGTCAAGCATACCTCCATGTCCAGGTATTATACTTCCACTATCTTTAACGTTATAAACCCTTTTCACAAGTGATTCAGTAAAATCACCAAGTTGCGCTAAAATAGCAATTACAAGTCCAATCATTGGAGAATAAAAAACAGAAAATAGGCCTAAAAATACTGATCCAAAAATTGTGCATACTATTCCAGCTAAGGTTGCACCAAAAAACCCTGCCCAAGTTTTGCCAGGACTAATAATTGGACAAATTCTAGCTCCACCAAAGTTTTGCCCAAACAGATATGCAGCAATATCTATATTCCAAATAGTTAAGATAAGCCATACTAATGTATGCTTTCCTTGTTGGAGATTATACAGACATATCAATGAAGCATTTGGTAGTGCAATCAACAACAATGCGAAAACATACAAGACTCTATTCCCACGAGTCAAATTATACCATTCAAAAGAAGATAGAACTGCTATCGAAAAAACCAGTAGATAAAACGATAAATCGTTGAAATATATAGCAAAAGAGAATACAAGCAATATCATCATTGATGATAGTATTCTAACTACAAAATTGTTATCTTCCATATCTTTTCTCCCTTTTTGCATAATCTTCTAATGCTTTACTCAAATCTTGACAAGAAAAATCAGGCCACAAAGTATCACAGAAATATAACTCAGCATAAGCTGCTTGCCATAACAAAAAGTTACTTAATCTTTTTTCTCCACCAGTGCGAATCAATAGATCCAACTTTGGTAAATCTTTAGTGTATAAAAATTTTTCAAATCTATCTTCTGAAACAGAATTAATATTTTCTTTTATAATCCTACTTATAGCATGTATAATTTCTTGCTTTGCGCCATAGCTGACCGCTACAGTAAGCAACAACCCATCATTTTTACGTGTCATTTCTTCAACTTTCTTTATTTGATCAAATACTTTGCAGGGCAACAAATTTAAATTTCCAACAAAGTTCAATTTAATGTTATAGCTACAAATGAAATTAACTTTATCTTCATCAGTTAGAGTAAAGTAAAATAAATCAAATATACAATCGATTTCTTCTTTAGGTCTAAGCCAGTTCTCCATAGAAAATGCATATAAAGTTAAACATGGTATGGTTAAAGTTATACAATACTTAGCAATATCATACGCAACTTCACTACCTTTCCTATAACCATCAATCTTTATCCTACCCTGCTTGCTTGCCCATCTACTATTACCATCCATTATGATGGCTAAATGTTTTGGCAGAGATTCTAGATTCAACATCTTAATTTAATCAGATTTTGCAACTTAAGTGAAATTTTTTCAATCTCAGAAGGCATCTGAAAATGTGTTATTCCAGTTCCATGATACAGAAAGTACACTAAGCTGATAAGTTCAAAAGAAGTCATGATTATGTTAAAAATACAATATCCTTAATGAAGGCATATGAAAAGCTTTATTAAAACGCTGGTTACTAAAAAGGTATTCTTTTTGATAGAAACTATTCTAAAGTCATAATGTTTATATAGTTACATACCAACTATCATTATACATTACAATAGAGCTGAAAGTATTCACTCTTATTTATATCATAACCTAACGATATAATATTTCCCTTTCTTTAATGGAAAATTCACCATCAATCTTTTTAATATTATTATCAGTAATATTTTGTACCTGTTTTTTAGCATCATGGAAATCATCTTCTGAGATTTCTTTACTTTCCTGCATTTTTTCTATCTCCTCCATGACATCTCTACGTATATTTCTAATAGCAACTCGTGCACTCTCAGCAAACTGGTGTAGCAACTTTACTAACCTTCTACGAGCTTCTTGTGTTAGATCTGGAAGAGTTATACGTATAGTGTTATTTTCAATAACATAGTTGAAATTTAAGTTAGTATTCAATATAGCATTTTTTATCTCACCTATAATACTAACATCCCAAACTTTAATTGATAAGGTCTTATTATCTGTAACTGAGATATCTGCAACCTGACTTAGCTTTTGATGCCCACTATAGGCATTTACAACTATACCATCTAGTAATGATACGCTAGCTCTACCAGTACGTATACCTTTAATATTATTGCAAAAAGATTGAACAGTTTTTAGCATCCTTTCTTTCATTTTAGTTTTTACTTCACTTAACATAAGCTTTTTATCACTTGCAACCTGAAACTATAGTATAAGTGCCAAACCCCTTAATAATATTAGCTATTTTTTCTCCTTTCAAAGAGAAAACTATAATTGGAATAGAATGCTCACGTGCAAGAGAGATAGCTGAAGCATCCATAACCCTTAAATCACGTGTTAACAAATCCATATAAGAAAGCCTATCATACATTATAGCATCCTCATGCTCTCCAGGATCAGCAGAATATATACCATTTACTTGTGTGCCTTTTATGATAACATCACAATTTGTTTCAATAGCACGTAGAACTGCAGCTGTATCTGTAGTAAAAAATGGATTACCAGTGCCTGCTGCAAAGATCACTACTCTACCTTTTTCCAAATGACGAATAGCTTTTCTCCTTATATAAGGCTCACATATAGAAGTCATAGGTATTGCAGACAATACCCTAGACCCTACTGAATTTTTCTCTAGGAAGTTTTGTAAAATTAAAGCATTAATTACAGTTGCAAGCATTCCAATATAGTCACTGCTTGCTCTCTCACAACCATTTAAGGATGCAGATGCACCACGAAAGATATTACCACCACCAACAACAACACAGACCTGAACTCCAAGGCTATAAATATCAGCTATACCTTTACATAACTTATCTATAACTTCCATATCGTGGCCAAAAGCACGTGAGCCCATCAAAGCTTCACCAGAAATCTTGAATAAGACTCTAGAGTATTTTACCTTATTTCCTTTGTTTATTGCATTGTCCACCTCTAATTACTTAACTTCTATTGCCCAAAATAAGTAACTTATAATCAGATAACTTAATAGGAGAATTTACACTTGATTCATTTAACTTTATAAAATCAGAAACTTTTATCTTATCATCTTTTATAAACTTCTGCTCCAATAGAACAACTTTCTCATAATACTTGGCTATTTGTCCATCTACTATTTTTTTTGTTATTTCTTCAGGCTTATTTAAGCTATTTACTTGTTTTTCAACTATAGAACGCTCATTACTTAATTTTGTACAACACAAATTATCTATAGAAAGAGCTTCTGGTTTCATAGCAACTACATGCATTGCTATTTGCTTTCCAATCTCCTGTAACTTTGATTGATCACCTGATGACTGCAACGCAACTAAAGCTCCAATTTTACCAAGATTACATATATCACCATGCACATAGCCAGCAATAACACCATCTTCATCGTTTTCTAGGTAACAAAGCTTACTCAACTCCACCTTTTCCCCGAAAATAGATGTATTATTTATAATAACTTCTTGCACAGTACCAATATCTTCATATTCAGCATTTTTTAAATCATCAATATTAGTACAGCGCTTTCGATAAGCAATTGATACTAAGTTTAAAATCAATTTTATAAACTTTTCATTTCTTGCAACAAAATCAGTTTCACAATTGAGCTCAATCAATACACCACGATTTCTATTTAAATGCATAGCAACTAGCCCATCTGAAGTTACCCTATCAACTTTCTTGTCAGCTTTAGCAAGTCCTATTACACGTAATTTATCAATAGCCTTTTTAATATCACCATTACACTCTTCTAACGCTTTCTTACAGTCACCTATACCAATACCTGTTCTATCACGCAGCTCCTTTATACTACTTGTACTGATTTTCATCTGCTACTACCATCCTTTTCCTCTCCCTTGTAAATCTTACTATGCCTCTTTTTAGTTTGCACAATACTATTTTCTTCCTCTTTAGTAAACTCATCACCCTTTATATTTATATCACCAACCTTAACTCCAGATTTTGTCAAACTAGATTCTATCCCAGCTAATATACAATCAGCAGCTAACCTGCAATAAAGTTCTACTGATTTCCTTGAGTCATCATTTCCTGGTATAGGATAAGTAATATCATCTGGATTAGAGTTAGTATCAAGCACCGCAACTATCGGAATTCCTAATTTTACAGCCTCTTTAACAGCAATATGCTCTTTATTGGTATCAATAATAAATAGAATATCTGGAATTGCTCCCATCTCTCTAATACCGCCTAATGCCTTGTCAAGTTTTTGCCTTTTTTTTTCAAGATTTCCTAATTCTTTCTTGGTTAAAACACTATTTTCATCATTCAAAATTTTCTCATATTGAACTAGAGTTCTTATCGAGGAAGAAACAGTTCCCCAGTTAGTAAGCATACCACCTAACCAACGATAATTCACATAGTATTGACCACAACGGATTGCTTCATTTGCAATAATATCTAAAGCCTGAAATTTCGTACCAACAAATAAAATGCGACCGCCTTGAGATGCAATATCGTATAAAGCTTTCATTGCTACCTGTAGCAGAGGTAATGTTTTCCGCAAATCAATTATATGTATACGGTTTTCTTGATGTATCCCATATATGTATGGAGCCATTTTCGCATTCCATCGATTAATTTTATGACCAAAATGCACACCAGAACTAGCTAAATCACGCATAGTGATTTCAGGTAAATTCACCATATTAATCCCCAAAACAGTTCATCTTTTATCAAATAACCTTAATAAGATTATCTGTATAAGTCATATGTAAAATTAAACTATTTTTATGGTAATATAAAAGGCACCAAAGCGCAAATAAAATATTGACAAAATATAGCATACTCATTAGCTTAAAAATTAAAGTAAAAAAATGGGGGTGTAGCTCAGTTGGTTAGAGCGCATGCCTGTCACGCATGAGGTCGTGGGTTCAAGTCTCATCACTCCCGCATATGTTAAACTTTTATGTAATTTAAGATCACTATATTAGCTTTTTATCATGATCTCAGCAAACTTTAATTTCATTAGCTAAGAAAGCTATTCCACCAAAAATGTTAAAATTACATATAAAACCATTTTAGTCTCAATACTTAACATTCTGTATTTGTTGCAATGACTTCACTTCTAGTTTACTATTTTTTAAATGTTGAATGGCAAGAACTAGCGCTCTACTTCCAGAAGCAGTAGTGCTGTAAGCTATATTTTGCGAAATAGCAATTCTACGAATATCCTTGCTATCCGAGATTGATTTTACACCTTTCGAAGTATTAATTACTAGACTTATTTTCCCATCTTTGAGCATATCAACTATATGAGGTCTTCCTTCTCTCACCTTATTTACAGCTTTTGCAGATATACCATTATTGTTTAAATACAAAGCTGTACCGCTTGTAGCATATACTTCAAAACCTAATTCTTTCAACATTCGTGCAACTAATAATATTTGCTCTTTATCATCATCTTTCACTGAAATCAAAGCTTTTCCTTCTGTTGGCAACTTATATCCTGCGGCCATGTACGCTTTTGCAAGCGCAGCTTCAAAGGATGAGTCAATCCCCATGACCTCTCCTGTTGATTTCATTTCAGGACCAAGCAAAACATCAACTCCAGAAAAATGAGAAAACGGGAAAACAGCAGCCTTGACTGCGAAATGACTAATAGATTTTTTTTCTTGCTTTAGTTTCCTACCTAGAATAACTTGAGTAGCAAGCTTTGCAACAGGAACATTAATTACCTTAGAAATAAAAGGAACTGTGCGACTAGCTCTCAAGTTCACTTCAAGTATATACACATCACTTTCCTGAATAGCAAACTGAATATTTATAAGACCTTTCACCTTTAATTCAAGAGCTACTTTTTCAGTTTGAAGTATGATCTCTTTTATAGTTTCATTATTTAATGTATTCGTTGGTATTGAACAAGTTGAATCACCAGAATGAATTCCAGCTTCTTCAATATGCTCCATAATTGCTGCAATGAAAACTTTTTCTCCATCACATACAGCATCAACATCGATCTCAACTGCATTTGCTAAGAATTTATCAAGCAACAACGACCCATGTCTAAAAATTTTAGTCTGACTAAGAACATATTCCTTAAAGCTATGAATATCGTGCTTAATTGACATTGATTGGCCACCTAAAACGTAGGATGGTCTAACTACTAATGGGAACCCAATTTCTTTTGCATTAGTTAACGCCTCTTCTACTGAATAACAGATAGAATTTTCAGGTTGTTTTAAATTAAGTTGTAAAGCAAGGTTTCTAAATCTCATCCGGTCTTCAGCAAGATCTATAGAATCAAAAGATGTGCCTAAAATATTAAAACCCCTTTCACTTAGTGTTTTAGCTAATTTTAAAGGTGTTTGGCCACCTATTTGAACTATGACACCCATCAACGTGCCGTTCTCTTGCTCTTTACTTAACACATCAAGTACGTCTTCTTCAGTCAATGAGGCAAAATACAAGCGATCAGCAGTATCGTAATCAGTTGAAACAGTTTCAGGATTACAATTAACCATTATTGTTTCATATCCCATTTCTTTAGCAGCAGAAACTGCATGCACACATGCATAATCAAATTCAATACCTTGACCAATACGGTTTGGTCCACTACCTAAAATAACAACCTTTTCTCTGTCAGAAACGTTTGCTTCGCATTCTGCCTTATTCATAATCTCTCCCTCATAGCAGCCATACATATAAGCAGTACTAGATTCAAATTCAGCTGCACAAGTATCTACACGTTTATAAACTTGGTTAATGTTAAATTTCTTTCTCATGGCTTCAATTTGCTCAATACGATCCAGTATCGTTGCATTTGAATTGGAAATTTGCACCTGAACTTCAGCATTAGATTCTTCAATAATAGGAAGTTTATTGCTCAAATTTGCAAGTCTTGCATCTGAAAACCCCATCTTTTTTAGTTCTAATATTTCATGTGCAGCTTCAGGCAAACCAGTTTCTTTAATTTTCTGTTCAGCCAATATAATTTGTTGTATATTCTGAAGAAACCATAGATCATATTTTGTAATTGAATTTATTTCTTCTATGCTTATTCCATGACGCATCGCGTCAGCAGCAGCTAGCAATCTATTTGGTAGGAATTTTGCTAACTGAGATTTTATATGATCAATGTCTGTATCCTTCGAGAACACTTCATCAAATCCTGTAAGCCCAGTTTCAAGTGAACGGAAAGCTTTCTGTATTGATTCGTTGAAAGTACGTCCTATAGACATCACTTCTCCTACTGATTTCATAGAAGTTGATAACTCACAATCTGTTCCCTTAAATTTTTCAAACTCAAAACGAGGGACTTTAGTAACAACATAATCAATTGCTGGCTCAAATGCAGCAGGTATAGATGGTGTACAGTCGTTACGTATTTCATCAAGTGAATAGCCAATAGCAAGTTTAGTTGCAATTTTTGCTATGGGATATCCTGTCGCTTTTGAAGCAAGTGCAGAAGAACGAGAAACTCTTGGATTCATTTCTATCACAATAAGACTCCCATCTTGTTTAGGATTGACTGCAAACTGCACATTTGCACCACCTGTACTGATATCAATTTCTCTCAGTACTGCTATAGATGCATTTCTCATTTGCTGGTATTCCGCATCGCGTAAAGTTAAAGCAGGAGCAACTGCAATGCTATCACCTGTGTGAACTCCCATAGGATCAACATTCTCTATCGAGCAGACCACTATACAGTTGTCCTTATAATCTCGAATAACTTCCATCTCATATTCTTTCCACCCAATAATAGATTCATCCACCTGAGCTTCATTTATTGGTGAAATTTTCATGGCATTTCCGGCGATACTAAAAAATTCCTCTTTATTGTATGCTATACCACTACCTGCACCACCAAGAGTAAATGATGAACGTATGATTGCAGGTAACCCAATATAATCCAGAGCTTCCTTTATTTGCCTTTGATTTTTTACGATCATACTTTTAGGATACTTCAGACCTATCTTATCCATGGATTTGCGAAATAGGTCTCTATCCTCTGCTTTTTTTATTGCCTCTCTACTTACACCGATTAATTTCACATTATATGTATCCAATACCCCATCATCTGCAAGCCTCATTGCACAATTCAAGGCAGTTTGACCACCCATCGTTGGCAATACCGCATCCGGTTTTTCCTTAATTATGATTTTTTCTACGATCTCAGGCAGTATAGGTTCAATATACGTTGCATCAGAAAATTCAGGATCTGTCATTATAGTTGCAGGGTTAGAATTCACCAGGATAACTTTATAACCTTCACTCTTTAATACCTTGCAACTTTGAGTCCCCGAATAGTCAAATTCACATGCCTGCCCTATAACTATTGGACCTGCTCCTATTATTAATATAGATTCTATATCTGTATATTTTGGCATAACTGCAATAATAACCCTTAACTTGAGAATGTTACTAATCTTTCCCATAAAGAGAAATTTTATTAAATCTATAACTATATAAGCAGGTAAAAACCAAGTAATTTAAATTTAGTGCAGTCTTTTAGATAGAGAAGATATTTACATAACTCATTCAACGGGGTTACTCAGTGGTAAGATTGCTCCAGATATGTTGCAATCCTCAGAAGCCAATTCTACAAACTTATCTGTTAGTTTATTAGGTAATACTAATTTAGGAATATCCTTCTCAGGAAGGGCTTGCTTATACATTTCACTGTCAACATATCCTTCCTGATACACAGCATTTACACATAGTTTTGTATATTTTGTTTCAGATGCATATATCTTCACCATAATTTCTAGCGCAGCTTTACTCGCAGCATAAGGTACCAAATATGGATAAGAAGATGGAGAAAGAGTCACTTCTGAGGTCATGAATATTACTCTTCCAGAACTAGATTTTCTTAGCACAGGATCTAAATTTTTTAGCAAGTACCAATTGGCAGTAAAATTTGTATTCATTACATTCTGTAATTCTTCAAGTTCACAGTCATGAACAGAACTTAACTTACCGAAAACCCCAATACATGCAACTAATATATCAAGTATCCCAGATTCTGATAACTTCAAGCTTTCCATCATATTTGCTAGTACCTTTACATTCTCAAAATCTAAAAGATCAAGCTGGATTAGCTTTACATAGCCTTCCTTGAACTTTTCAAGTTTTTCAATTTCACTATAAAGTGGTCTGAGATTATCAACAGACCTTGAAACTAAAATTACATATGCACCTTCATTAACAAACCTTTTTGCAACAGCAGATCCTATTTCACTTGAAGCACCAGTAATTAAAGCTATTTTACCTTCTAATTTACCCATTTATTTCCTCCTCAGTGAAACCCATTAAAACATTTTAGCTGAAAATTAAACTTTGCTCCATATATAAAAATTAAGCTCACTATATAAAAAAACAGTAACGAAACTACTACACCACCTAAACTTCCATATATCAAATCTAGCTGACCAAAGGAAGCTTTTAAGTATTGCTTAAAAATTGAAGCAGAAATTATCCAAAGCGCAACAGCTACACAAGATCCAGGAAACACATCTGACAAGTTCTGCTTTATATTTGGTAACATAAAATACAGCCAAGAGACCACTACGAAAAGCACAAACTCAACAAGAAGATATTTTGTATAACTTATCCTACAATAAGAAAAACCTATTAGCATTGGCACTAACGCAGAGAATATTATAGTTAAAGTTATGATAAAAGTAATTGCTAAAAATTGCAATATACTCAGTACTCTTCTTAATAAATAAGGAGGCGAAACAGGAACTTTGTATGCTTTATTCAATATTGTTCTGAGTCCTTCAATTGTTGACGAAGCAGTCCAAACAGCTCCTACAATTGCTAAAGTCAATAAACTATGTGGTGGTCCTGATATTATCTCCTCAATTCGTGGCATTAAAGGTGCTAAAATGTCTTGTGGCATATTATCAATTATATATGTCCAGCCTATATTATATTGATCTAAAAAGTTTGCAAAAGTTGACGATAAAGCCATTAAGACAATGAGAAAAGGAAATATTGATAATATGATTAAAAATGATAAATATCCTGCATGCTCCATTCCATCATTACAAATTGTATCAATCAAAGCATGATAAAGGCAATAAACAATGCTGTAAAATTTGTGCAGTAACTTATTCACTATTATATAAATAAACTAAATGAGATATTTTAAATGAAATAAAATGCATTTTTAAGTAATCTCTTCTTTGAAGAACACT
This sequence comes from Wolbachia endosymbiont of Cruorifilaria tuberocauda, assembly GCF_013365475.1. Classification (GTDB taxonomy): domain Bacteria; phylum Pseudomonadota; class Alphaproteobacteria; order Rickettsiales; family Anaplasmataceae; genus Wolbachia. The sequence goes on along the minus strand of NZ_CP046579.1, from coordinate 383,043 downwards.
GAAAACAACTGTGTTACTATTTCCCCAATAAATTTTTCTTCTTGTTGCCCTCAACACTGATATGGTTTTAAGACATGTGAGACGAAAATCACTCAAAAATTTTAATAGTTTCATCACTAAAAGTTAAGAGTATTTCCACTTTTAAAGTGTTTCTGATCTACAGGCTTAATGATAAAGTTTGGTAAGAACTTAAGCATTTTCCATTGAGGTTGCATAAGGCTGTAGTAGTTATATACCTTTTAAACTTTTCTATATAATTAAGTAGAGCCAAGTCCTCAAATTAACCAAGTGTCATCAGTGCTAATTTAGGAAATTATGGAGATGGAATTAGCAATATGTGACCTTTATCTTTCTTCTCTTAATAAACTCCTTAATTATTTATAGTTAAGTTAGTTGAAGCTTGCTAAAATCACGCTGCATTTATCACAAGATTCTACATCGAAAGTTTCAAAATTGATAAAACCATACAGTAGGTAAAATTTTATGTCATAATTTTCTCGATTGATGGGAGTAAGTTCCATTTACAACTTTGTTTTCTGGTAAGACTTCTAATTTCATATTATGAATACTTTGATTTTCATCAAAAAGTCTTACATATCACAGAAACAAAACTGTTTTTGTTGATAAAGTGTTCTAAGTCGAAATTCCTGTTTTTTTTAGATAAGCAAGATCACATACACCATTTTCTGGCCATAAAATTACTATCTTGAAATAGGATTAAGTCCGTATAAATGTTTTATAAGTCTACTTACTCTACTATATTACTGGACTATTAATTTAACGTTCCTGAATCCTCATTGCCATTTTACAGCTTGTTTAAGCTTTTAACTATACTTAATTCAACTGACCTATTGCATTATCTGATACTTATTCAATCTCTTGATTAGATTTTACTTATTCTATTAAAGAGTTCTAACGCTGCTTTAGCCTATCATTACTTTTAAAACTCTTGTTTCAGTTCAGCTTTCTTTGTTCTGGTTTTTCAATATCTTAATCCTATTTATCTAATTCCCATATCCTTCTTTTTAACTTAGAGCTCTCTAAGCTTTCCAACTCTTTCCTCAAAGCTTGCTTTCTCACCTAATTAGCTTAAAGCTAAAAAAACTTTCTTATAAAAAAGCATGTATCCTATTCAATAGAAGAGTACCTAGCTACTGCCTTAGTGTAGACGAATTTACAATACAAGTAAATTTCATGTCAATATTGCGAATCTGTATTTGTTAATATTTTCATTTCATACTACATCATGCAAAACGTGATACAGAATTCTTTAGTAAGAACTTTTTTATTCTATCAATTAATCTCAACATTTTACTTCTTTTACTATAAAAATAGATCTAAAAAGCACAAAATTCTGATCTAATTGACATTACTCACACTATCAGCTATGATGACAGCAATATCAAAATATCTTACTTATTTCTGAGAACTATTTGCTTTTGATATAAACTAGAGGCAAGAAAACTACAATTCTTCACATAAACTTCCTCTACACACATTTACTAAAAGATCACCTTGAACATAATTTTAGTGTTATTCCATAAAATATTACTAGCCTTTGCTTGTCTCTTTTATTTTTGTATACCTCTGTAAAATTCTAAAATCGGTACAATACTCAATAAAATCTAAGATATTACCATTGTCTATAACACTAGTATCTAAACTCTAGCCATTAACAAACATATTTTCGTCCCCATTCTATACAAATGATTTTTATTTTTCTAAAAAATGGACTTAAGTAAAAACTACACAAATAAAGCAAGGAAGAATCTTGAGTATTTACCTGCAATGTTATATAACTGTAACTCTAGATAGCACAGTATGGATAACACCATTATAAGAAAATACGATATTAGGGGAGTAGTAGGCAAAGATTTGCAGATTAATGATGGGTATGAAGTGGGTAGAAAATTTGGTCAGACAGTATCTAGTGTTTGTATAGGCTATGACAGCAGGGTAACTTCGCCAAGCATAGAAAGAGAACTGATCAGAGGTTTAACCATATCAGGGACGAATGTTATACGTGTTGGATTATGCTCTTCACCCATGCTCTACGCTGCAACACAAATTATACAGGCAGACCTTGGTATTATGATCACGGCTTCACACAACCCAAGTAGGTATAATGGCTTTAAATTTTTTAGCAACAAAAAAACCTACTCAGATCAAGAAATAAGGAAGGTTATAAATGAACCAATTAAAAATAGCACAAAAATCGGAAACCTAATTAACATAAATATATATAGTGAATACATTAGAATATTGAAAAATGCGTTAAAGAATAATACTATGAAAAAGATAAAAATTGCCTGGGATTGCGGGAATAGCCCAGCAAGTGGAATTTTAAGGTATATTGAAACAGTTTTATTTGGTCATACTCACATTGTAATTAATGACTCTATAGATGGAACATTTCCACTACATGACCCAGATCCAATAGATGAAAAAAACCTCACCCAATTAATTGACATAGTAAGAAAAGATAAATGTGATCTTGGAATTGCACTTGACGGTGATAGTGACAGGGTACGCTTAATTGACAACAAAGGTAATGTTATTTCTAATGACTATCTGTTTATGATTTTTGCACGTGAAGTATTAGAAGAACACCCACAAAGCAAGGTCATCTCTAACATAAAAATAAGCATGAAAGCGCATGACTTTGTCAACAAGTTAGGAGGGGAAATAATTACTTGTGCTGCTGGACATTCGATAATTAGGAAAAAAATGCTAGAGGAAGGAGCAAAGTTTGCTGGTGAATTAAGCGGACATTTTTTCTTCTCTGAGCTAGGTTTTGATGATGGGGTATATTCTGCCCTCAAAGCCATAGATATTATGCTTAAGAAAGACCAAAGTCTATCTCAGATGATCGAGGACTTGCCAAAATTATATATCACTCATGAAGTAAAGATCACAGTTAAAGAAGAAAAAAAATTTCAGATAATTGAACTAATAAAAAAAACACTAGAACAACAAAATATTGCATTCTCTGATCTTGACGGGATTAAGGTAACAAACAATGATAATAAAGGCTGGTGGCTTCTTAGAGTATCAAATACACAAAATTGTATTACAGGGAGATGTGAAGGGAACTCTCTAGAGGACTTTGAGCTTACTAAAAAGGTTCTATTCAATTATATTGATGAAGTAAGGTCTCTAAATTGTAATTGTTTAAATAAGAGCAGTTAACAAAATTAATCTAATCTTACTTTCCTACTTTTTCCCTTAATCAAGGGATGCCTTAAGATATATATCAAGAAAAATCTACAAATTCTTAAAGAATTGCTTAGCGATATTCTAGTCAAAAAGTGCTAGCTAAATTTTTCTAACACGAAGAAAAAATCTTTGACAAGTTTAGCTTGATAAAGGAAATTTATTAAAATATCTCCTGTACAGGAGAGCATTAGGAAAAGCAAGTTTATATTATAATAAGAAATTAAAATTTTTAATAAGAGAGTCTAAAAAAATGTATAGGAGATACTAAAAAATGCTATCTTGATATAAGATAGTTTCACAAAAGAAATAGCAGAGAGTGAGCTATAAGTAAAAACTAAAAAACTACATCGGAAGATGCTTGCAATGCAAATAAATACATGAAAAAGTAAAAAAGATCACTATGGAAGTAGTTAGGTCAGGAGTGCTCGTGCATGTTATAGTTGAAAATATAACCACAATGTGAAAAGGCATGTAAGGAATATTTATCACATTACTAGGTTTTCTATATAAAATAAGGTCTTTAACTTATCAGTTAAATAACCTATGTTGTTGAACATTATGTACATAACTAAATTTATTACAGCTTAAACATTCATTATAAATAACACATTACTTTAGTTTTTTTGATTAGAATTCATACATTTTCCAGCATGATAGTGATATACAGCTTCTGATTCCATTCTTTTGAAAATACGCGATAAATTACTTGTTTATATTCTTATAATGCAATTGTAAGTCCTGCTATGATGTCATATGTCAATATGAATCACCTTTTCATGTCAGTACTAGTTGCAAGGTCATATCTAATGAAACTTAATTGAAGATAAAGCAAGTAAACAATTCACGATTATGTAACTTTTTAGCATCTTATTACTTAAACTAATGGGAGTTTCCTAGTCGGGCAGGATTTATTGCATACTCCTCCCTTATTGCTGCAGAAGATTCTTTGATTTCTCTAAGTCTAATAGAACTCTACTCTCAAACAATTAATAGACTGAAAAGCTGCAAAACAATTTTTGTGCTTTTTATAAAAGCTTTAAAGTCTCTATAATTCTTCATTATTATTTCCATTCATACTGGAGCTTCTCTTAACTTCAAAAGCGTGTTACCTAATCTCTAGGTAGAGTGCACTGCTCCACTTGGAAAGTGGAATACAAACTAATACTTAGGGATTTGACTACCTGATTCTATACCTATCTTATTATTTTACCATTTACCTTGATCATATGCAAACAAAAAAGAGAGCAGGAATTATAAGATAAACCATGAGATATGATGAATAAAGTTATGCTTTGCAAGAATTATCACTTTGACTACTTTATTTTTATAAACTTTAGTTAATCATTTTAGCTCTTGCTTTTACAGGAATTAAAATTCCTGCTCTGAACAGTATACTTTTATTATGTAATTAGATAATATCAATCCATCGTTAAATTTTACTCATAGCGTAGTATCTCTGCAGGATCTTGTGCAGCTGCCTGTAACGCAGGAACAATTGTTGCTAAAAATGATAAGAACAATGCAAGCACAGAAACACTTACTACATCCTGGGGAACCAACATCACTGGTAAATTTGAAAAAAAGTATATCACAGGATCAAAGAGCTTTGTATTAGTGATATTTTCTAAAAAAACTCTAATATTCTCAACATTAAAAGAAAAAATAATACCAATAATACAACCAAGGCATGTTCCTATAAAACCAATAAATAAACCACAGGCACAAAATATGCGCATAATACTCCCACTTGTTGTACCAAATGTACGCATAATTGCAATCGCAAATTTCTTTTCTTGCACTATCATCATTAAATTTGAAACAATATTGAATGCTGCTACAATTATAATCAAAGTAAGAATCAAAAACATTACATTTCTTTCAGTTTTCAAAGCTTGAAAATAATGATTGTGTTGTGATTGCCAACTCTCAGCTTTCATTCCTATTTCTCTTTCTATAACACTTGCTAGCTTGTTAGCCTTAGTAATGTCGTCTACAAGTACTTCTATATTTTTTATACTATCTTTATAATTAAGAAAAGTCTGCGCTGCTTTTATTGGCATGTATATTAAAGTACTGTCATATTCAAACATACCAATATCAAATATTGCTGTAACCTCATATTCCTTCATTTTTGGTATTACATTAAATAGTGTATCGAATCCTTCAGGAGATATAAGCACAACTTTATCGCCATAGTTAATGTTTAAAGCCTCTGCCAATCGAGCCCCCATTATTATCCCTTCATCAAATTTTCTCAAATTACCCACAATTATATTATCTGTAATAGCAGTATTATAAAACAAATCCTTATCTGACATACTTCGCACTATAACAGCTGCAATCTTGCCATTTGCTGCAATAATAACTTGATCATTGATTATAGGAATTGCTTTTAATACACCTGGAATCTTCTCAATGGATTCTGATACTTTATGGTAATCTGAATTTATGTCTTTATCAAAATAAACGCTAATATGACCATCAATGCCAAGTATTGATTCAAGCAACTTTATCCTGAATCCATTCATTACAGACATTACCACTATTAGTGTGGCAACTCCAAGAGCTATACTAATGATAGAAAAAAAAGTCATTATAGAACAAAATTTAGCATTCCTCGCTCGCAAATAGCGAACAGCCATAGAAATCTCAAAGGCAATAGACATTATGAAATATTCCGGAGTTAAGCATTATATTTCAAGAATATCATACATCATAAGCTTTTCTTTAATCAGAAGCTAGAGGTTTTACTTTCATAAATTTAAAAAGCTCTACATTTAAAATGTAATTACTTCAAATGAAAAGCTTATACTCTATTTTGACCTACATAGAGACTCTCTCTGACATTTTTATACATAATTTTGTTACAGCAGATCCACTGATTATTTCTAAATTAACAGATCTAATTCCTTATATTATCAGATAGTATTTTGCTTCTAAAGTAATAGAAATCGATTAGAAGACAGCTAATGAACTTACATGAGAAAATCTTTATTAAATCTTGTACTTAACAAAAGATAAATCCAAAATAATGACCTACCATCTACTGAAACTACCCTTAGTATTACAACACCACCGCTCTTACTACAACTAAATAATCAATAAACGTTCTCTCAACATCTTACAAAATCTCGCTTCCTTAAGCAAAAAAACATCTGCCATGGTAAGCAATGTTTCATACTTATATAATATAAATTATAAAAACATACAAAACAAATTTGACCTCGTCTATAGCAGATCTTTGTTCTAAATATAAATATGTTAAAATTCTAATAAAAAATTCAGGCCAGCTCACATACACAGCAAGACTTCATTCACTATGTCACTTCTCCAGTTAAATGGAAAACTACGTTGATACAGGTACTATATAACTAATCAATGACGCTTTCTCTAAATGAATTACAAAATCAGTTTTAAAGGCCATATCGGTATTTTTGAGTGGGAGTATAAAAATTTACCTAAATCACTTATGAGATAGTCTAAAGGAAGTCAATATTCCCTACCTACTTGTTTAAAAATTATATTTTATACTATAGCAGTACATATAAGTCTTATATTATGTTAACAATTTATTATATATGTCTACAGTAATCATAAGAAGCATATAGCGACTTTCTAGTTTCAATAAAACATCAACCCAAACACCTCTTCATGAAGAGGCTTTGCTTAGTATGCTTAGTAAAGGATTAAAGTCTACCACTATAAGTATTATAGGACTAAGATATTAAGCTAAATAATCAATAACGAGTGTATGTTAACTTAAAAGTATACTACTAACTAGGTACGTGGTGGAGTACCTCGCTGCAAATCACTCCTATCTTGTTCTCTCCTAATACAAAGATTGCTGCTTCTATGATTCGTAAACTCAGATATTTTTTCATTCATTCCGTTTTGCAACTTTTCTTTCTTTAAACTATGCTTCATAGATTCATTTATGCTTCCACCACTTCCATTTATTGCAATTTCCAAGCCTTTATTAATAGATAATCTCCTAATATTAAGCTCTTTCCATGTACCTATAATCTCCTCCTCATAATCTATATCACTTAGCTCTTCACTTTTTCCAACCCTGCCAATAATATTAAGGTCTTTTATAAACTCTTTACAGTACTCACATAATTGACAATTCCACATAGTTAGGTAAGCATCACCATACTTTTCCTTATCCACTACAAGCAATAAAATTAGAGCTTTAAATATAGTAGATCCAATATTTACTAAATTCTTTACTATTATTGCAGGAGTGAATAAAAGGTAACCACAAGACTTTGCAAGTAGATTTTCCACACTTATTAAGTACCCACCTAATCCTATAGGAATGAAAGTTAGCAACTTAGCACAAATTTTAACTAATCCTGCAGCAAAAATAATAGAAACAGATATAAGACTCTTATCTAATTCAAGGTTATTGCCTTGATCTCTGATTTCGAAAAAACTACTGCTTAGCTTTTTATAATTGCTAGTGTACAATAATTCCCCATTTCTTCCTTTTTCATTGATTATTTTATGAACCTTACCTTCCTTATTTTTTTTCTTCTTAGTTAGTATAGAAGAGTTAATTAACTTAAGTGAATTAGTGTCAACCTCAAAAATTGGCAAATATTTTTCAAGATCAAGTTTCTTAAACTTAAATGGCCTATAGAATCCACAATAATTGTCAACATCATCATGCTGATTTTTATTGACTTTACCCTTATCAGCTAAAAATTTAATAGTAAAATAGCTTTTAGCATACTTTCTTTTTAAGAATTCTCCTTTTTCATTTGAAAAGATAGAAATTAAATTATATTTATATCCACCGTAACAAAGCTCATATCCACCTAGGTTATTGCCATACTCATTCTTTTTGATTTTACCAAGCTTAACAATATGATCATAGTTCTCTGGGTACTTACACTTCCGTCCATCCCTATATACTACTACTCTTCTTAAGTCCCTAACGTAAATTTTAGATTCAAATGAAGTGAAAATGCCCTTTATCTTCAATACAAGATTTGTTCCTACTCTCTTCAATACTTCTAGCATATTATCAAACTAAGGTCACTTAAGCACTATAGCTCAATAATGAAAATAACACGCTAATAATATATTAATATAGAATTAGAACTGCAATTTCATAAAAAAATATGTCTATAAAAGAAAAAAATTGTAAAAGCAAGAACTATATAAGTGATACCTGATAAGTACTTTATGAAAGTCATTACAAAAATCTTTATAGGCACATTATATATATAATCTTCACACACTACTTGTATTCCAAGAACTGCATGCAAAAAAACACAAAACAGTAATATAATAAAAAATAAAAGTTCTAGGGGATGATCAATGGCATGAAGTAATTTCTCACTAAAAGGTAAAATACTATTTATATAAAATGTACAAAAACCAGAATAGATAAACCAAGGGAATAAAAGAAGCAAAATTACTGCAGAAACACGCTGTAGCCACCAACGGTGTATTACATTTCTAGATTGAATCATATATAATAAATAAGAAAACTACAGTAGAGAGAAGTAACATTACTGTCAGTAGCATAGCACTTTTGAAAACATCAGTACTTTCTAAGTTAAGTCCAGTATCCCATAATAAGTAGCGAATACCATCGAAAAAGTGATACAAAAAACCTATAAAACATAAAATGTAAAATAACTTAGCAATAGGAGTACATAATAGTATATTCATATACTTTACTATAAACAGCTTAGGAAAGTAAACATACAATATGAAATGCCAAGAAAGCGTCATTAGTAGAAAAAATAGCAGGATACCAGTTAGCCTATGCATAATAGAGAAAAAGTTAGTAACCTGTATTTTATATATTCGTAAATGTGGAGAGATAGGCCTATCACCCATAAAATTCATACCAAAAAAACTAAATAAGAAGGTCAAAAAAAGAAGAAGTAAAGACAGCAGTATAGTGTGCATAATGAGCACTACCATTAAAAGAAGTGAATTATACACAAAGCCTAAGGAGGTAATCCAGCTGCAGATTCCCCTACTGCTACCTTGTTACGACTTCACCCCAGTCACTGATCCCACTTTAAATAACTCCCTCCTTACGGTCAGGTCATTAGCTTCGAGTGAAACCAATTCCCATGGCGTGACGGGCAGTGTGTACAAGACCCGAGAACGTATTCACCGTGGCATGCTGATCCACGATTACTAGCGATTCCAACTTCATGCACTCGAGTTGCAGAGTGCAATCCGAACTGAGATGGCTTTTAAGAGATTAGCTTAGCCTCACGACTTTGCAGCCCATTGTGGCCACCATTGTAGCACGTGTGTAGCCCACTCCATAAGGGCCATGATGACTTGACGTCATCCCCACCTTCCTCCAGTTTATCACTGGCAGTTTCCTTAAAGTTCCCAGCATTACCTGATGGCAACTAAGGATAAGGGTTACGCTCGTTGCGGGACTTAACCTAACATCTCACGACACGAGCTGACGACAGCCATGCAACACCTGTGTGAAATCCGGTAAAACCGACCCTATTCCTTCGAATAGGTATAATTTCCATGTCAAGGAGTGGTAAGGTTTTTCGCGTTGCATCGAATTAAACCACATGCTCCACCGCTTGTGCAGGTCCCCGTCAATTCCTTTGAGTTTTAATCTTGCGACCGTAGTCCCCAGGCGGAATGTTTAACGCGTTAGCTGTAATACAGAAAGTAACTTCCCATATTTAACATTCATCGTTTACAGCGTGGACTACCAGGGTATCTAATCCTGTTTGCTCCCCACGCCTTCGCACCTCAGCGTCAGATTTGAACCAGACAGACGCCTTCGCCACTGGTGTTCTTCCTAATATTTACGAATTTCACCTCTACACTAGGAATTCCTCTATCCTCTTTCAACCTCTAGATTAACAGTTTTAAAAGCAATTCCAAAGTTGAGCTTTGGAATTTCACTTTTAACTTACTAACCAGCCTACGTGCTCTTTACGCCCAATAATTCCGAATAACGCTAGCCCTCTCCGTATTACCGCGGCTGCTGGCACGGAGTTAGCCAGGACTTCTTCTGTGAGTACCGTCATTATCTTCCTCACTGAAAGAGCTTTACAACCCAAAGGCCTTCTTCACTCATGCGGCATGGCTGGATCAAGCTTTCGCTCATTGTCCAATATTCCCCACTGCTGCCTCCCGTAGGAGTCTGGACCGTATCTCAGTTCCAGTGTGGCTGACCATCCTCTCAGATCAGCTATAGATCATAGCCTTGGTAGGCTATTACCCCACCAACTAGCTAATCTAATATAGGCTCATCTAATAGCAATAAATCTTTCCCCACATAGGGCGTATACGGTATTAGCTGTCGTTTCCAACAATTGTTCCGTACTACTAGGTAGATTCCTATACATTACTCACCCGTCTGCCACTAAGTTATATATAGCAATAGCTACAGTATAACTCCGTTCGACTTGCATGTGTTAAGCCTGCCGCCAGCGTTCATTCTGAGCCAGGATCAAACTCTCAAATTTAAACTTTAACCTGTAAAAGATTAAAGATATATCGATAAATACGATAAAAATAATTTAGCTTTATACTGCTGTCTTCATTTCTACTTTAGAAATATTTTAACCTTCAACTATTCAAACAACCTTGAAAAATATTATCAAGTGATATAATAATAGTGTCAACATATTTTTATAAATCAAAACTATTAAAAATATATACCCATTTCTAAACAAGATATTACTATGAAAAAGTACATCTTTTTGCTTGCAATGATATTAGTACTAATTAGTAGCATATTATACTTATTCAATAACATTAATAGCACAAAGCAATCTATAGCTGCAGGCAATAAATTTTATAAAGTATTTTTCTCTAAAAAAGAAACAAAGTTATTAGAAGAAACAGACTCAAACTGGAAGTATTTAGCAGACTTTGAAAATGCATTCAATCATATTTCAAATTCAGCACCAACAGATGCAGCGTTTATTTATAATAGTATGGTAAATAATAAAGGTGTCCCTAGTATCCTTAGTGAATTAGCGCAATACTTAGAAATAATGAACTTGTTCCACAGTAGCGAGCAAATAAATGAAAATAAAATTAATAATCTAGCATCAAGCATAGTGTACCCTTACTCAAGCCAAGAAGCCATTGCTTTAATAAAAATAAATAATAATGACATTGAAGGCGCAGTTAAAATATTACACTTGCTGTTAAATGATAAAAAGTGTCCTACCCTAATAAGGGCTAACGCGCAAGAATTATTATCAATATATGAAATAAAGGATTTTTATACAAAAAAAGAAGAAGATACTTAACTAAAACTTACAAGCTTTTCTATTAGAATACTAAGGATATTAATTTATATTAGATCTATATAACCAAATAAAAAAAATTATGCAGTAAGTTTCTTAGTGCTTAATTTTTTATATTGTATTAACATATTTCATATTTTCTCATTAAAAAAAATCCTAAAAATATTTATAGCTAAAAGCCAGCCACATCGGAAAGGAATTATACTATAATTACTAAATCTTAATTGAAAGCTGATAACCTATTAAAACTTGCACTAGCAAGAATATATTTTTACTAGTCAAACTAGAATTTTAGTTATAAAAGCAAGTCTAAGAGACCCTAATATTCTTGTTTCTTCTTAATAAAACATAAAAAGCCCCTTTACCACCATGTTTTTTTATAGCCTGTTGATAGTATAGAACTACGTGCTGAATTTTAATATCATTCAACCAGTTACTCAAACTATTTTTTATGATATCTGCTTTTCCTACTGTATTGCCATGTCCTGTAATTATTAACAAGCACCTATTTCCCACTCGGTAATTCTTAATAATGAAATCCACTAATTTATAGTAAGCATCGTTCATACTATAGCCATGCAAGTCAAGTTTATTGCTTATGAAACATTTTCCTCTATCAACTTTTGACTTTGTATTGTAGTCAAGACAAAATGGTAAGTTACCATTACCTACACCAAAAAGATTTTCTTGTAAGCAGAATGTAGCTCTATTGACTAAAGATTTTATATTTATTTTGTAGTCAGCTCTTAGAGCAACTTTCTCAGACTTTATTGGTTTAACATTTCTTTGCCAGTTTAACTCATCATTTGACATAAACCCACTAATTGAACCTCCTGATTTTACAAAAATATCTAAGCATACTAAAATGTTATTTATTTTATAAAATAGGACCTTCTGACACAATGAAATCATTAAAATGTAATAAAGATTTTTGGCTATATGGAAAGTACACCTGTATGTCAGCACTAAAAAATAAAAGTAGGCAATGTACAGAACTGTTAATGACAGAGCACTTCTATAAAAAACATAAAAAAGAAATCGGACAATATATATGTGATAAGGACATCAAAACCCAATTAGTAGAAAATAAAATATTTGGCAATATTTTCCCAAAAGGTGCTAATCACCAAGGAATTGCTTTGAAAGTTGCCCCTCTCCACAGCACAAACATCGAAAAAATAGCTAAAAACTCAAATAACATTTCTACCATAGTTATTTTGGATCAAGTTACTTGTACACATAATATAGGATCTATTTCAAGAACATCAGCTTGTTTTAATGTTGATGCATTGGTTTTACCACATAACCATTCACCAAGCGAGAATGCATCTATTGCAAAAACAGCAAGTGGAGCTTTAGATATTATTCCATTAATATATGTTACAAATATAGTAAAAACTATGGAGTTTTTAAAAAAGGTTGGCTACTGGTGTTATGGATTTGATAATAATGCTAAAGAACACATAGATAAAATAAAAAGCTTTTGTGGCAAAAGAGTAATTGTTTTTGGCTCTGAAGAGAAAGGAATGCGAAGGCTAGTTAAGAAAAATTGTGATCATCTTTTAAAAATTCCAATTTCCAGTTCAATTGGCAGCTTGAATGTTTCAAATGCAGCAGCGATAGGATTGTACTCCGTTTATATCAAAACAAAGTACACAAATAATTAAAGTGATTTTTTACTTGATAAAGATGTAGTTTTACATTATAGTAATAATTAGGAATAAAAAGGAGTCGTATTTATGTCTTATATGAGAAATGAGCGTGATGTTTGCTCTCAGGGTATTTATTATAGCGCTGGCCTTAGGGGATACTTAACTAAAGTATATAATTATATGGCTTTAGCTTTAGGTATTACTGGTCTTACCGCATTTTTGACTGTATTTTTTAGCCTTTTTAAGCTAATTTATTCTAACCCAATTTTGTCACTTGTAGTAATGCTTTCTCCAGTTGTATTAGTGTTTTATATGTCTTTCAGACTCCAGCATCTGAGTGCTGAGTCTACAATTACCATATTTTTCCTATTCTCAGTTTTAATGGGGCTTTCCTTGTCCCATATTTTTATAATTTACACTGCAAAAAACATAGCAAGGGCGTTTTTTATTACATCTGTCATGTTTGGTTCTATGGCTTTATACGGCAATACTACAAAAAAAGACCTAACTAGCATTGGTTCTTTCCTAACTATGGGAATCTGGGGATAATCATTGCTTCTATAGTTAATTTACTTCTTGAAAGTAGTCCTCTTCATTTTGCAATATCATTCACATCAGTGATAGTTTTTACATTAATAACTGCATATGATGCTCAGAGAATTAAAGATGTATATTATAGGTATAATGACGGTTCAGAAGTTGCAGCTACCAAGTTAGCTATACTTGGTGCGACTAATCTTTATTTTGACTTTATTAATATCTTCCTTAATTTACTTAGGTTATTTAACTTATTTAATAATAGAGACTAGGTGCTCTTCTTAAAGAAGAATAGTAAAAGTTCTATAGTTTTCTTTCTAATATCTTTAGTGGTGTTGATGTTTTGTGTTACGTATGCATCAGTACCACTTTACAGCACTTTCTGCAAAGTTACAGGATACGGGGGAACAACAAAAAAAGCAATAAACACAACAGTAAAAACAACTAACCAGAAAATCAGAGTCCATCTTAACGCTGACATAATGCCAGACTTATTATGGGAATTTAAACCAGAAACTAACTATATTGATGTAAATATAGGAGAACAAAGTCTAGCTTTTTATTACGCAAAAAATTTATCCGACCAGCCTTCGTTTGGAATGGCAGTATACAATGTTACACCTTTTAAAGCAGGTAAATACTTCAATAAAGTTGCATGTTTTTGCTTTGAAGAGCAAGTCCTATTACCAGGACAAAAGACAGCTATGCCAGTAGCCTTCTATATAGATCCTGAGATAGTCCATAATAACAGTACAAAAGACTTAAGTGAAATAACATTATCATACACATTTTTTAAGCTAAAATAAAGTATAATTGTAATCGCAAAAATTACTAATATTCCATATAATTTACTCAATAGGGAAATTGTATAGAGTTGTACAGGGTAATAGCTAGAAATTTCTCTTACGAGCCATATAGCTTGATATTTACAAGTGCAACAGAAGGTGTAACTCTTCTTAAGATAACAACAAGGTAGAAAAATATTCTAAGAATAGACGACACACATAATTAAATGTAAAACAACTCACTCCCACGTTGGTTACTTTCTAATCTACTACTAAAATAAAAGATATTTACACTATATCGTGAACTTTCGCTAAAGCTTTCTCTATATCCTCATTTGAAAGAGGAATCAGACCAAGTTTAGACAAATACATATCTTCAGTACTAATTGAATTTATCACTTCTTTAATGAATTCCCTTAATCCATCAGTGGTATTTAAGTGCTCTTTTTTTATATAAATGTATAGAGGTCTTGCTAATATATATTTTCCAGAAGATATATTTTCATAAGTTGGTTCAATTCCTGCAATTGTGCTCCCTTGTATTTTATCCTGGTTCCTCACTAAAAAGCTAAAACTAAATATTCCTAAAGCATTTCTATTACTTTTTAATTTTTGTATTATTATATTCTCATTACTTCCAACTTCTATATATCTTCCATCTTCTCTTATACTACTACATGCCTTCTTCCTTTCTTCTGGATCCTTATAATTCTCTCTAAAAATTCTTGAATTCATACATGAGTATTGATCAAGCATGATAAAATTAACTAGAGTATTATATGTACCTGTATTTTGATGTGGACCATAAATTTCAATTTCCATTTTTGGTAAAGCCTGATTTATATCAAACCAAGACTTCTTATCATTCCTAACTAGCTTACCATCTTTCAGAGAATATGAAGATAAAGTTTCAAACAAATCTTTTTTTGTGAAATCAAACTTATAACTTTGATTTGAATTTGCAATTACAACTCCATCATACCCAATAATAATCTCTACTACTCCATTAACCTTATTTCTTTTGCATAACTCCATCTCAACATCTTTTATAGGACGAGATGAAGCTGTAATATCTGGTGTATTCTCCCCTATTCCTGAACAAAACATTTTAAAGCCAGGTCCACTTCCTATCGACTCGACAACAGGAGTTTTAAAAGAGAATACACGACTAAAATCTTCAGCTATGAATGAAATAAAAGGAAAAACAGTTGAAGATCCAACAATTCTAATATATTTCCTTGCATTAACACTTGATGATGGTATGAATAATACTGCAAATATAAAAATCAAAAAAAAGTTCCACAAAACATTATTTTTCATTAGCGAAATCTATAACTATTATAATTCATAATAAAAGATTAAATAAAAACCAACTATATCGTACTTACTTGAACAATTAAGAATTAAAAAGGATAACTCAGTAATCAACTTTTGCAGCTACTTTATTTTCTTTTTTGCTTGCATCATTAACGTGATCTTTTACTGTAATATCCCTATCGACTAATTCTATTACTGCCATTGCAGAACAATCACCCTTCCGAATGTTGAATTTTATTATCCTAGAATATCCACCTGCACGATTTTGATAACGGATAGCTAAAATAGCTAACAACTTATTAACTGCTAACTTATTATTATAAAGACGTGAAAGTAAGAGTCTTCTGCCATGCAAAGTATTTTTATTTTTAGCAATTGTAATAAACTTTTCTACATATGAACGAAGTTCTTTAGCTTTTGATAAAGTAGTTATGATTTGCTCGTGGTTAATTAGAGAAATAGACATGTTCTTCAACATTGATAACCTATGCTTGCTTCTACGAGATAGTTTACGCTTTTTTACTCTATGTTTCATATATCCCTAATCTTCATCAGTATGTTGTTTAGCTAATTCATCTATATTTTTAGGAGGCCAGTTTGGAATATCCATACCTAAAGATAAACCAAAATTATTTAAAACAGCCTTAATCTCATTTAAAGACTTCCTCCCAAAGTTAGCAGTTCTTAACATTTCACTCTCTGTTCTCTGAACAAGGTCCCCTATATAAGTGACATTTTCATTTTTTAAGCAATTGTGTGACCTCACAGACAACTCCATTTCATCTACTTTACGTAATAGAATAGGATCATAACCCAAATCCTTATAACTGCTAGATGAAGAAACCTGCAGCTTTTTATGACTTACATCAGAGTTAATAAAAGGCTGTAGTTGTTCTTGTAGTATCCTTGCAGCATAATCGACAGCTTGACTTGGAGAAATTGTACCGTCAGTTTCAATTGATAATATTAGCTTGTCCTTATCAGTAACCTGACCAACACGACTATTCTCTGCTTTATACGAAACCCTGCTAATAGGGCTATATAAAGCATTAACTGGAATGAATCCCTTCAGATCACGTTCGCTAATAAACTTCAAAAGCTCGTTTTCTTTATATTTAGTAACAGGAAGGTAACCCTTGCCACTAGCTACATATATAGTCATATTGAGCTCTACATTCTGCCCAAGTGTACATATTAGCAGATCCTCATTAATAATAGAACACTGATCATCAGTTTCCACCATCCCAGCCATTACCTGACAAGGCCCCTTAGCATTTAAATACAAGCATTTATTGGAGGTACCATTCAATTTACACCTCAACATACTCACATTCAATACTATATCAGTTACATCTTCTCTTACTCCATAAATTGAAGTAAATTCATGAGTTACACCTTCAATTTTTATCCCATAAACAGCGTTACCTACAAGAGAAGATAGCATTACACGCCTTAATGCATTACCAAGCGTTAAAGCAAAACCACTCTCTAATGGTTCTAATATTATATCACCTTTTTTATTTGAATCACCTGGTAACACTTTAATAGAATTAGGCCTGGTTAATTTACCTAAATTACCAAAAGCAGCAACATTATCATTGTGATACATAAAATAACCTTTTAAAATACTCTAGACTCTTCTTTTTTTCCTTAACCTACATCCATTATGAGGAACTGCAGTTTTATCTGCAATTGAAGTTACTGTTAATCCATAGCTTTGGAGTGCCTTAACTGCAGCTTCAGCTCCGAAGCCAGGACCACGTATTACCACAGAAACAACTTTCATACCAAACTTTTCTACTGCAATCTTTGCAGCAAACTCTGAAGTCTTACCTGCAGCATAAGGTGTAGATTTCCTTGAACCCGAAAAACCATGTGCACCAACAGAAGTTTGATATAGAGTATTACCTTGAACATCAGTTACATTTATAAAAGTATTATTAAAAGTTGCACGAATATAAATGACTCCAGTAATAACCCTCTTTGCGTTTTTAGCAATTGTTCCAGTTTTTTTCATAAATCGATAGCAACAAACTTACCTTTTCTCAGCAATAGACAAGCGAGACTTACTTTTACAGGTTTTAGCATTGGTATGAGTTCTTTGCCCTCTTACAGGTAATCCCTTTCTGTGCCTTACACCTTTGTAGCACCCTATTTCTATTAAAGACTTTATACTCATAGCTAATTCTTTCCTAAGTTCACCTTCTATAGTATAATTTTGTCTAATAAAATTACTGATCCTTTCTACTTCTCTGGCTTGTAACTCTGAAATACGTTTACCCTTATCAATTTTACAAGCATAGCAAATTGCATCCGCAGTAGCAATACCTATACCATATATATAAGTTAGCGCAAAAGGAACACATTTCCTGACTGGAATATTTACACCTGCAATGCGTGCCACTCAACTCTATACTTCAAATAATAATTTTTAATTGTACTATATAATAATCTTTAATCAAACTAAATTGCAAGAAATTTTGTTTTCTATGTCTTGTTTTACTTGAGTAATATCAAGATTAGCATTAACCATTAATAACCTATCTTTATAATACTCACGTAAACTTTTCATTTGCACATAATATTCACTTATTCTTTTATTAATTACAGATGAGCTAGAATCATCAATTCTTCTTTTTAAGCTTGTGCTATTACATTTTGCACAAACAAGATTATCTCTTTTCTTAAAAGAGGATACACTATATATGCTCTTACAATCTAAACATACAAGACGATTTTTTAATCTATCAACTGCAACTCTATGATTAATTTCCAATTCAATAGCAATACTCACGTCTCTATTATATTTCTCTTGTAAAATTTGAGTTAAGAAATGAGCTTGATTTAGATTTCTTGGAAAACCATCTAATAAAAAATTATTATCCACTGATTTAAGTTGTTCATATAGTAATTTACATACAATTTCATCGCGAATCAAATTACCAGACTCTATAGCACTTTTTACTTCTCTAGCTAACTTGCTGTTACTAGATATAATATTCCTCAATAAATCTCCTACTGAAACTAACTTTAGACTGTATTTTTCTGTTAAAAGGTTTGACTGAGTACCTTTACCAGAACCAGGAAGACCAAAAATTGTAATAATCATCTCAATTTTCTCGTCCTAGACTCATATTTCTTTATCCAGCTATCATACCTATTCGAAAAAATATAAGATTGTATTTGTATAATAGTATCAGTAACAACATTAACTATAATCAATAAGCTTGTTCCACCAAAAATAAATGGCACATTATAATAGTACCTTATAATCTCAGGTACAGCACATATAACCATCAAGTATACAGAACCAACAAACGTTAACTTTAAAACTATTTCTTGAAGATAATCAGAAGTATGCTTTCCAGGCCTCCTACCAGGTATAAATCCTCCATTCCTTTTAAGGAAATCAGCATTTTCTTCTGGATTAAATATGAAACTAGTATAGAAAAAATTGAAAAATACTATAAGTATTAAGTAAGCTATAATATAGACCACTTTATTTGCTATGAAGTGGCTTAAAATGAAATCAGAAAAAACATATCCTTTATAGAAATTCGCAATCGAAATAGGAGTCAATAAAATTGCATTTGCAAAAATAGTTGGTATTACACCAGATAAGTTAATCTTTAGTGGTATATAAGTAAAATCGTCATTATGTAATTTTTTAAACTGCTTTCTAGGATATTGAACAACAACTTTTCTATAAGATGATTCTATAAAAATAACCAAAAGCAATAGCAGGAAAAAGACTATTAAAATAAAAAAGATAACAAGTGGTGATATGCTCCCATCTTTACTCAACGTTAACAATGATGAAAAAGCACTATGCAATTCTGATATTATACCTGTAAAAATAATCAATGAAATACCATTACCTACACCATTAGCACTTATTTGCTCGCCAAGCCATATTAAAAATATTGTCCCACCTAAAAGGCTAAAAGCTCCTACTATACGAAACATAAAACCAGGTTCAATCACAACCAGTGTTCCTCCTCTATTCATCCTTTCTAATCCTATTAAAATAGTAACTGATTGAAACACACAAAATACTACAGTCATATAATACGTGTAAGAGCTCATCTTCCGACGTCCCAATTCCCCATCATTTTTAACTTCACTAATTCCTTTAATAGCAGAAGATAGTAATTGCATGACTATAGATGCAACTATATATGGCATAACACTTAGTGCTAAGATTGTCATTCTAGCTAATGCACCACCAGAAAACAAATTAAAGATCCCGAAAACACCAGAGCCTCCTTTAGGAAATATATCACTAATTATATCAAGATTTATTCCAGGAATAGGAACATAAGTACCTAAACGATAACAAATTAAAGCAATTAGAGTAAAAAGTATACGCTTAAATAAATCACCTTTATACAATAAGGAAGGATCCAAATTATTAAATGTAGGTTTGTTACTCATTGTTTATGATAGTACTTCTACACTACCACCAACTAAGACTACAGATTTTTTTGCAGCTTTTGATACAAAATCAACATAAAATATACATTTCTCACTCAATTCACCTTTATTAAGAAGCTTGATTTTGCCATTAACAGACTTTATAAAACCTAATTTACATAGCATTTTTTTATCTATAATGGACCCTTTTACTATTTTTTTAGCTTCTATTAGACGTTGCACATCTCCAACATTAATTACTGAACATATGTTCTTATATATAGGATTAAAACCTCTTTTAGGTAAACGAGTATATATAGATTGTTGCCCTCCTTCAAACCCATTTATAGAAACACCGCTTCTAGCCTTCTGGCCTTTATGTCCCCTACCAGATGTTTTCCCTTTGCCACAACCAATACCTCTACCTAGCAACTTAGATTTTTTCTTTTTTGATAACTTATCAAATACAGAGTTTAACTTTATAGTACTATTCATATTTTACCTATTTCCAATTATCTCGCTAATCTTTTTACCTCTTTTATTAGCAACTTGACGAGGAGATAACATATTATCAAAAGCCTCAAATACTGCGCATATAACATTATGAGGATTGTTTGATCTCGTAGACTTAGCTACTACGTCTTTTATGCCTAGTACTTCAAAAACTGATCTAATTGCTCCACCAGCAATAATGCCAGTGCCAGCTCTAGCAGCTCTTAAAACTATCTCACCAGAGCAAAACTTAGCTTTAATATCATGATGTAAAGTTCTACCTTCACGTAAGTATACTCTAGTCATTGATTTTTTAGCAGCATTTACAGCTTTTACTCTTGCTTCAGCAACTTCTGCATGTTTGCCCATGCCACATCCTACTCTACCCTTCTCATCTCCAACAACAACAAGAATTGAAAATGAAAACCTCCTACCACCTTTTGTGACTGTAGATACCCTTCGCACTGAAACTAAAAGTTCTGATAAATCACTACTATCTTGTGAATTCTTCATAACAGGCGCCCCAAAATTTTCAAAACTTAAACCCAGAACTTCTCAAAGCTTCAGCAAATTGAGAAATTAATCCTGTATACTTATATGCTCCCCGGTCAAATACTAATTTTTGTTCTAACTTCATATTAGATAGACGCTCAATCATTAAAGAAGAAACTTTTTTTATAGCCTCAGCGTTGACCCTACACTTACATGAATCCCTAATTTTAGCATCTAAAGTAGAAGCAGAAATAAGAGTTATTCCTTTTTCATCATTGATTAGTTGAGCATAAAAATGTTTATTAGACTTAAATACAGATATACGTAAATATTTCCTATCACCATTACTGAGTTTCTTTCTATTACGCAACTTCCTCTTTTCAAGATTATTCAAAAAATTATACAATCTCCTCATTTTAATTAATTCTTTTTACTTATAACTTTACGTAACACAAATCTTCCTCTTATCATGATACCCTTACCTTTATAAGGGTCATACTTTCTAATTTTGCATATATCAGATGCTGTCATATAAACTTTCTGCTTATCCATACCACTAACTATTAAGTGAATTGGTTTGATACACTTAATTTTAACGCCCTTAGGCACCTTATATTTAATATTATGGCTATAACCAAGATATAAAGTCAAATATTCACCATCACACTCTGCTTTATATCCTACACCATTAACCTCAAGATCAACAGAAAAATCGTTAATCATACCACTGATAATATTGCTAATATTGCTTCTGTAAGTGCCCCACAAAGGCTTCATTTTGCTCAAATTGCTTTTACACTTATCAATAGAAAGCAGCAACCGATTATCAACAACACAACATATAATATTTCTATCTAACATAAGTTCTTTTTCTGCTTTAGCACTTTTTATCAATATCTTGCCATTACTACACTCAACTGAGATACCAGCAGGAATATCGATAGGTGCAGCACCTATACGAGACATAACCTTTTCCCATTATTTTAAAATACACAGCACAAAATTTCTCCGCCAACCTTTAATTTACGTGCATTGTAGTCTGTCATTATCCCTTTAGACGTAGATACAATAAAAATACCAAGCCCATTATAAGCTTTAGTAATATCCTTGCACTTAAGATAACGACGACAACCAGGCTTTGATACTCTAACTATATCATTAATTACAGGCAACTTTTCATGATATTTTAACCTTATAACGAAAAACGGCACATTACCCATTACTTCTTTCTGGTAATCAAAAATATATCCTTCGTCTTTCAAGATCTTTAGCATAGAAGAATTGACTTTAGAGAACAAAACTCTTGTTACCCTATGCATTGCTAATTGAGCATTACGTATTCTTGTTAAAAAATCGCCAATACTGTCAGATAACATCTGAAGACACCTCCTACTTTATTATACTCACCAACTAGACTTTGTAACCCCAGGAATTTTCCCAAAAGCACATAAATTACGCAAAACAATCCTACACAAACCAAATTTCCTGTACACTCCCCTTGGCCTACCAGTTAAAACGCACCTATTTCTAATCCTGACCTTAGAAGAATCTCTAGGCAACTCCTTAATCAGCTTATTTTGAGCAGCAAACCTCTCACTAATAGGTATATTCTTATTATTTATTATAGATTTTAGCTTATTTCTTTTTTCACTATACTGATTATATAATTTTATCCTACGAAGGTTTCTCTGTATTATAGATTTTTTCGCCATATATATCCTTTCAACTAATCAAAAAAAGGGAATCTGAAAGCTAGTAATAACTGTTTTGCCTCCTCATCACTAGTTGCAGTTGTTATAATATTTATATCCATACCCCTAATTTTACTTACTTTATCATAATCTATTTCTAAAAATGAGATATGTTCCTTAATACCAAAAGAAAAATTACCATGACCATCAAATTGTTTTATGCTAAATCCCCTGAAATCTTTTTCACGTGGCAAAGTAACATATATTATTCTTTCCAAGAATTCATACATTTTATTCCTACGTAAAGTTACTTTACAACCTACTGTAGTACCTTTTCTTATCTTGAATCCAGAAATAGATTTTTTTGCATAAGTTAAAACAGGCTTTTGCCCTGTAATTAAATACAAACAATTAAATGGCTCACTTATTATTTTACTATCTGCAGAAGCACTTCCAATACCCATATTAACACATACCTTAACAAGTTTAGGCACTAACATTATATTACTGTAATTGAATTTATCTCTCAAGGACTTTATTATGCTATCTTTATATAATTCTTCGAACATGTTCACCTAATCTATCACTTCTCCAGAAATTTTTGCAAAACGTACTTTCCTACCATCTATGATCCTAAATCCCACTCTAGTTGGAGCTTTATATTTAGGATCTAAGATTGCAATGTTAGATATATCAATAGCTAATTCTTTATCTAATATGCCACCGCTATCACCAGCTTTAGGTTTGACATGTTTCTTATATACATTTATCCCAGAAACTATTGCCTTTTTTTTAGCATTATGCATCACAACCTTAATTATTTTACCAGTTTTTCCCCTGTCTCTACCAGATAAAACTATAATATCATCTCCACTTTTTATTTTTACACTCATTATAAAACCTCAAAAGCTAATGACATTATCTTCATAAAAGAACCAGATAGCAACTTCTTTACTGGACCAAATACTCGAGTACCAAGTGGTTCACCTTGATTATTAATTAAAACTACAGCATTGCTAGAAAAACGAATTATAGAACCATCAGATTTCCTAATAGGATTCTTTATTCTAACAACAACAGCCCTATATACTTTCCCCTTTTCAACTTTCCCTTTCGGGTTAATAGATCTAGCAGATACAACAACTATATCACCTACGGATGCGAATTTCCTGCCACCTAATAATCCAATACAAAGTACTTTACGCGCACCAGAATTATCAGCTACTTCTAATAATGTATTTTTTTGTATCATACCTAGAACCTTACTTGACTTGAACAATAACCCATTTTTTGGTATTAGAAATAGGCCTATGCTCTTGTATAAAAACTCTATCTCCTAGTCTGCAGATATTATTTTCATCATGAACAGTATACTTTTTGTACCTTTTCACAATTTTTTTATATAATTTATCTTTACATATTCGTAATACCAATACCTTTAAAGTTTTATTACACTTAGCTCTAATTATAACACCAGATAAAATCTTTTTAGGCATTTTTTTCGTTTATCCCTCTTTCATTTAATACAGTTAAAATACGAGCTATACTTTTCCTTATCAAACTAAAACGTGCAATATTGTTACATTGTCCCATTTTTTTTTGAAAAACTAAATTGACAAATTCTTTTCTCAAGCTTGTAAGTATTTCATATAACTCTTGCGAAGATTTTGACCTAATCTCAATTATACCCACCTTATCTCCAACTCAACTATGATTTGATACAAATTTACACCTCACAGGAAGTTTAGCAATCGCTTTCCCAAAGGCTAGTTTCGCTAAATGTAAAGGAACACCACCGCTAATTTCAAATAATACCCTGCCAGGCTTAGCTTTAAATACCCAAAATTCAATACTGCCTTTTCCCTTACCCATACGCACATCAGCAGGCTTCTTACTTACAGGGATATTAGGGAAAATTCTTATCCACACTTTACCAGAACGTCTTAACGTTCTAGATATTACACGCCTTACAGCTTCAATATGTTTAGATTGAATTCTACCAGCCTCTATAGCCTTTAAACCATAATCTCCAAAAGCTAACATATCACCAGCTTTTGTATTACCTTTAATTCTCCCTTTGAATACCTTTTTGTACTTGCTCTTCTTAGGAATAAACATTTAAATATACCTTAATTAACAATTATATACCCAAACTCTAACTCCTATAATACCATATATAGTCTTTGCTTCACACAAAGCATAATCTATATTAGCACGTAAAGTATGTAAAGGTAACCGACCTTCCTTATACCATTCAGTGCGAGCTATCTCAGCTCCACCAAGACGTCCAGAACAACTTATCTTAATACCTCCTCCTCCCATTCTTAAACAACTTTGAATAGCCTTTTTCATCGCTCTCCTAAATGAGATTCGTTTTTCTAACTGTTGTGCTATGCTATTTGATATTAAGGTTGCATCTATTTCAGGTCTCTTTATTCCTACTACATTTACTTCTACATTATCTTTTACCTTTTTAACTATTTTTTGCTTTATCTTCTCAATATCTAAGCCCTTTTTACCTATTATCAGCCCAGGCCTAGAAGAATGTATTGTTACAGACATCAAATCACCTTTACGTTCTATAATTATTTTAGAAAGGCCAGCATGTTTAAAAGATTCATTTATATAACTTCGAATAGACAAATCATGGTGTAATTTCTCTTTATAGTCTTTATTAGCATACCAAACAGAATCCCAGGTATTAGTATTTATTTTTAACCTTAACCCTATAGGGTTGACCTTTTGTCCCATATTTCACCTTTGTTCATTAACTTCGCATCTCACAAATCATTCAATTTCTCTTAAACTTATAGTTATATTACTGTAACATCTATCAATTCTGCTTGCTCTACCCATAGCTTTTGGATTTATCCTACGCAAAGTAAAAGACTTCCCTACTAAAATTTCCTTTATATATAGATTATCTACATCTAACCCATAATTATGTTGGGCATTAGCAACCGCAGAATTCAATACTCTTGCTATAAGACCAGCAGCTTTCTTCTCACAAAACTTTAATTGTACAGTAGCGAAAGAAACCTTTTTGTTACGTACTAAATCAGCAACTAAGCTCAACTTACGAGGGGTTGATTTCAAAACCCTAGAACTAGCTTTAACTACCATAAAACTACTCTTCATACCAATTACCTTCTAACTGCTTTTTTGTCAGCACTGTGCCCATTAAATTTACGTGTAGGTGAAAACTCACCAAACTTACGACCTATCATATTTTGATCATTAACATTAACAGGAATATAATCCTTACCATTATAAACAGCAAACTTTAAACCTAAACAATTAGGAAGAATTACAGAAGCTCTAGAATGAATCTTTATTACTTTATTAATAGTCCCTTCCTTTAAAGCCCTATTCACCAATTTTAATACAGAAGGATGACAAAAAGGTGGTTTCCATACAGATCTACTCATAGACTAACCTCTCAAATGTTCTATATATCTATCACTAAGCTTACCTTTTTTTCTAGTTTTCTTCCCTTTTGTTGCAATGCCCCAAGGGGTAACGGGATGACGTCCACCAGAAGTTTTTCCTTCTCCACCTCCGTGAGGATGATCAACTGGATTCATAGCAACCCCACGAACAGTTGGTCTAACTCCTAGCCACCTATTTCTTCCTGCTTTGCCCAATTTTCTATTCTTACGATCAAGGTTAGATACTACACCAATAGTAGCTCTACAAGAAGATAAGATCAACCTAACTTGACCAGACCTTAACCGTAACAAAACATAGTTATTATCATGACCGATAATCTGTGCATAACAACCAGCAGCTCGAGCAATTATGGCACCACCACCTGGCTTCAACTCAACACCATGCACAAAAGAACCGACAGGTATATATTTCAATGGCAAACAATTACCTGCTAATATATCAGCAGTATCACCCGATATTACAAGATCACCAGGCTTCACATTCTGTGGAGCTAATATATAAGATCTAGTATTATCACTTTTATATAATATTAATGCCAAAAACCCGCTTCTATTCGGGTCATACTCTATTTTTTCAACTATACCCTGGTCAGCTCTATTACGTTTAAAATCTACAACTCTATACTTTCTTTTGTGACCACCTCCCTTGTGACGAACTGTGATCCTACCGTAATTATTTCTTCCACCACTAGACTTCTTCCCAAATGTGAGAGATTTTTCTGGTTTATCTTTTGATAGACCAACCTTACTCACTAGTACAGTCCCACGGGAAGATGGAGTAACAGGGTTAAGAAACTTCATTCTCATATCAAACACTCATTATATCCAATTTTTGATCATGCATTAAAGAAAAATAAACTTTCTTTCTCTGCTTTTCATAACCAGCTATACCTCTAAAGCTCCTACGTTTAGATTTAACAGTAACAACATTTATAGAAGAAACTTTAACTCTAAATAGCGATTCTATTGCCAACTTTACTTTATGCTTATTTACATTTATAAAAACATATAAAGAATATTTGTTAAACTTCTCCCTTAGAAGCGAAGCTTTTTCTGTAATTACAGGACATTTTATTATATTATTATATTTTATCATAATAATCTGTCTTCAAGCTTACTCAAAGCATCATTTGTTAGCATTATACACTCATGATTTAATATATCGAGTACATTCAATCCGGTAGGTTTAATTAAATTTATATAGTATAAATTCCTAGTAGCTCTTAATAAATTGTCTCCATAATCACCAACTATCAAAAAAGAAGAAAACTTAAAATTTTTAATATACTTACATATCTCAGATGTCCTCTTCACATTAATATCTAAATTATCAAGAATAATCACCTGATTATTAAAATATTTTAGAGATAAAGCAATTTTTAACCCAAGTTCACGTACTTTTTTATTAAGAGAATAAGCATGACTTCTCACAACAGGACCAAAAATGATTTCACCACCTCTAAATTGAGGAGATCGTAAGCTACCCTGCCTTGCTCTACCAGTACGCTTTTGACTATAAGGCTTAGCTGTTGTACCAGAAATATCACTGATACCTTTTGTTTTGTGAGTACCGGCTCTCCTTCTTGCTAATTGCCACTTAACTATATCATGCAAAACACTTAATTTTTGTTTGACGGAAAATATTGAAGGATTAAGATGGACAACACCTATATCACCACTAGATAAATTAACTAACTTACATTCCATAACTAATTTTTTAAATCACCATATCAACATCATTTTCATCCAACAGCAAACTAACAAAAAACAGGAAAAGGTACATTCTTATGTAAAGGCTTTTTTACTGCATCTCTTACAAAGACATAAGAACTTCTAAACCCTGGAACATTATTGCCTTTTATAGCAATTAAACTATTTTCATGATCAATA
The DNA here is from genome assembly GCF_013365475.1 of Wolbachia endosymbiont of Cruorifilaria tuberocauda. Classification (GTDB taxonomy): domain Bacteria; phylum Pseudomonadota; class Alphaproteobacteria; order Rickettsiales; family Anaplasmataceae; genus Wolbachia. The sequence goes on along the minus strand of NZ_CP046579.1, from coordinate 354,845 downwards.
AATAATACCTTCATATTTTGTACAGTTACTCTACTGTTACCTAAATGACCAGCCATTTTTTTCCCTTTAAATACTTTACCAGGGTCCTGACATTGACCTGTAGAACCTTGTGACCTGTGAGCAATAGAAACACCATGGGATGCCCTAAGACCACTAAAATTATGTCTTTTTATTACGCCAGAAAATCCCTTACCTACTGAGTAACCTGTAATATCAAGATATTGACCAATTACAAAATGATCAATACCTACCCTTTTACCACATTCTATTCCTGAGAGGTTATTTAATCTGCTTTCATACAATTTACATCTACTTTTTATTCCCTTTTTTTTTAAGTACTCTAGCTGAGGCTTTGAAATATTTTTAAAATCTCCAACACCTAAAATAACTGAATTGTATCCACACTTATCTTGCTCTTTTATATCAATAATATAAGTCTCCCTAAGATATAATAAAGTCACAGCTACAGAACTACTACTAGAGTATATAGTAGTATGCCCAACATTTTCCATTAATAAACCAATTCTTTTTAACAAACCTATTCTCTTCATTCTTTACTTTTTAGACTTTACAACCTTTTTAATTTTTGAATCAACTTCTACTCCAGGAAGAGGAGAAGGAAAAGATGAATCTCCAAGCATTTGTACTATAGTAGGAGTAGGATTATATAAAACAATTAAACGCTTAGAAGTTCTCTGCTCAAGCTGTTCACGAGATTTTTTATCAACATGAGGAGATCTATTAACGTTAAACTTAAGATTCTTCCTAGGTAAAGCAACCGGACCTGATAGTCTTGTGCCAGAATGTTTTAACTTATCTTTAAATTCACGTACAAACTTCCTAATATACTCCTCTAACCTAGAGCAATCAAAAGCTTCTATTTTAATATGTATCTCTTGCTCAGTCTTAGTCATCACACCCCACTTTTTACTCAAGAATTTCAGAAACAACACCGGAACCAACAGTTCTACCGCCTTCTCTTACTGCAAAACGTAATCCCTTATCCAGCGCTACTGGTGCTTGTAATTCTACCTCTATACTTACATTATCACCTGGCATCACCATTTCTTTGCCTCCTAACAATTTTATACTTCCTGTTACATCTGTAGTTCTTATATAAAACTGTGGTTGGTAATTTTCAAAAAATGGAGTATGCCTTCCTCCTTCCTCTTTCTTCAATACATATACTTCTGCTTTAAACTTCTGATGTGGTGTTATTGTACTTGGCTTTGATAATACTTGACCCCTCTCTACTTCTTCTCTTTTTATTCCTCTTAAGAGGATCCCAACATTCAGTCCAGCAGACCCCTTATCTAGGCACTTCTTGAACATTTCTACCCCTGTACATATTGTCTTCCGCGTTGCTTTCAACCCTACTATCTCGATCTCTTCGCCTGTCTTTATTTCTCCCTTCTCTATTCTTCCTGTCACTACCGTTCCACGCCCAGGTATTGAAAATACATCTTCAATTGGCATTAGAAACGGCAAATCTACAGGCCTTGGAGGAACTGCTACATATTCATCCAACTTTTCCATCAACTTTCCTATTGATTTCTTCCCATACTCATTACCTTCATCTTCTAATGCTTTTAATGCAGACCCAATCACTACAGGAACATCATCACCGGGAAATTCATACTTACTCAGCAATTCTCTAACTTCCATTTCTACTAAACCAATCATATCATGATCAGCTACATCAGCTTTGTTTATGTACACAACGATATACTTAACACCAACTTGCTTTGCAAGTAATATATGTTCTCTTGTTTGTGGCATTGGCCCGTCAACTCCAGATACTACTAATATCGCTGCATCCATCTGTGCTGCACCTACTATCATATTCTTCACATAGTCAGCGTGTCCAGGACAATCAACATGTGCATAGTGCCTCTTATCTGTCTCATACTCAACATGTGCTGTTGCTATCGTTATTCCCCTCTTTCTCTCTTCAGGTGCCTTATCTATTTGATCATACGCTATGAAATGCCCATAATACTTCGTTATCGCTGCCGTTAACGTTGTTTTCCCGTGATCTACGTGCCCTATTGTTCCCACATTTACATGCGGCTTGCCAAATGCTTCTACTATCTGTGTCATAATCTAAATTATTCTACCTAAAATACGAATACATCAATAGTAATATATTGATTTCATAAAAATACAACAAAAAAGAGCGGATAGTGGGATTTGAACCCACTCTACTAGCTTGGAAGGCTAGAACTCTACCAATTAAGCTATACCCGCATAATGGAGGAGGTAGGATTCGAACCTACGTACGTTCTCACGGACAGATTTACAGTCTGTTACCTTTAACCACTCGGTCACCCCTCCACACAAAATTTGTTAAGAAAACATTATCCAGTAACTTAACTAAGTTTTTTGCTACATCCATTAATAATAAATAGCTAAACTGAAAGATCAAGCAATAAAACCTAGGATAATTTTTATTATGCAGACTTCACCTTGTGTAACTTGATGTTATTAATAAAGCACTTAAACAAATAATGCGAATCATGCGTACCTGGAGCCTCTTCTGGGTGATATTGTACAGAAAAAACTGGATGATTTTTCATCATTATTCCTTCTATGCTGTTATCAAATAGAGAGATATGAGTAATCTCTAAGTTTTTAGGCAAAGAAAACGGATCTACAACAAAGCCATGATTTTGACTAGTGATTTCAACTTTCTTGCTATTTATATTGTATACTGGATGATTACTTCCTCGATGGCCAACGTTCATTTTAGCAGTTTTTGCTCCTAATGTAATTGCAAGTAATTGATGTCCCATGCATATTCCAAAAATTGGTATTTTGGACTTTATAATAGCACTTATTTCCGATATCACACTTTTTTCTATTTTTTGCGGATCACCTGGCCCATTTGAAAGTACTATACCATCCGGATACATATTTAATATTTTTTGAGAAAAGCCATTATCAGGCTTAACTAGCTTAACTGTACATCCAAGTTCTATTAAGCGTGAAACTATACTAGACTTTACACCAAAATCAACTACTATAACTCTATACTTTTCAATACCTTGGACTTTAACATCAACTGCTTGTGTAGTAGAAGGGAAATCAATGCCATTATTTGAGCTAACTGTATCAATTACCTTCATTCCATTTATAGGTTTATATTCACCTAACTCATTTGATAGATCTTTTACTATCTGAATAATCTGATTACTATAGGTTTTAGAATTACCAGGTAATGGGCGTGTTAATGAACATACTATTCCGTTCTGATATCCAAGCTTTCTTAAATGTCTTGTTAAGGCTCTAGTGTCAACTCCAGATATCCCAACTACACTATTTTCTTTTAACCAATCATTTAAGCTAATATATGAAGAAGGATGAGACGCAGGGGAAAGTTCGCGCATAATTACACCAGTTGCAAAAATTTTCTTTCCTTCATTATCTTTATTATTTATTCCAATGTTACCGATATGAGGAAAAGTGAACATTATAATTTGATCAGCAAAGGAAGGATCACTTATAGTATGTTGGTAACCAGTGGAACTAGTGGTAAAACAGATCTCACCTACACATTTACCCTTTTTACCTACTGACTTTCCTAAAAAGTATTTACCACTTTGTAAAACTAAAATCGCATCCTGCACTTGATTTTCTCTCATGTTATGTATAGTATATAAAAAGTTTTAAACAATTCAACAGAAAGAATTCTATCAAAATTTAAGATTTAATTTAATCACAAATGAGAGAAGTGCAACATGAACAAGGATTCCTTAACAAATTCTCACATACACAAAAGACAAGTCTTGACTACTACCATATTTTATGTGAACTAAATAAGTCATTATAAAGCAGAGAATTTATGACATTCAATAATGAAAGTCAACCTAAGAGAATAAATAAAAAGTGGTATATCATAATTACCTCATTACTGTTTTTGCTAACACTGTCTTCGATTTTTCTTTTAGTGAAAATAATCATAGGATTAACTATAGCAATAGCAGTAAAAACTACCTCTAAAGCAGTATCCAATATCTTAAAGGGTAAACAGGTAGATCAAAATCAGGTAGGACAAGAAACTGTACAAAGCAAAATCACAAATCTAGCTATTGGTCTAATGTTCATGCTTACAGGTGGAATATCACTACTCACTGTCGTACAAACTGGGTTAGCTTCAACATGTGCAGTTATAGCTGTTTTAGCTCTACATGAGTGTCTTAAAGATAAAGAAATAAGCAAAAGAATAGATAAGAAAGTAGATGATGTAGCTGATATTATTACTAATTTCATTATTAGTAGTGCTGAAAAACTTATTTCACCACAAATACACAAGACTTAGCTTATTTTAATATTACTTAGTGTACCAATCAAGAGGATGTAATATTCGTTTGCATTCTTTCCAATGATGTAAATCAATTACACATTTACTTTACTTACTCTATCAGCTTTTTTACTATTCTTGATTTTAACCCACGTATAAAGTCAGGAACATTGCAAGGGTTTCTTCCTTCTACCTGAACTACTTTAGGAATTAAAACGCCACCTTTTAAACTTATGTACACATTGTCATTAACAATTTCTCCTTGTGTTGAAGTTAAATACTGACCTATTTTAAAATCAGCGTCGAGTATCCTAAGACGTTTGTTCTCTACCATGACAAATGCCTTTGGGTAAAAGGCTTTGACTTTTCTATAAGCAACTTCACAAGTATCACCTGCATATATTTTATGATCTTTTACTTTACTAGCATAGCATACACTATCGCTCCCCTGCTCTAAAGGGACTTGTTTTTCAATTTTACTCAATACCTCTACTAGCAAGTTACTGCCTAACACAGATAACCTATCATGTAATGTCTTATAATTATCATTTTTCCCAATTAAAAGTTTTTTTTGCTTCAAAATAGGACCAGAATCTAATTTTTCATTCAATTGAATAACACTAACTCCAGTTTCTCTATCTCCAGCTAAAATTGTATGTTGTATAGGAGCCGCGCCTCGCCATCTAGGTAGCAATGAAGGATGAACATTAATACAACCGTATTTTGGAATATTCAAAGCTTCTTTTGGAAGAATCAATCCATATGAAACAACAACTACAACATCTGGTTGAAAATTCCTCAATTTTTCTTGCTCTACTGAAAAGCTCAGAGAGGCAGGAGTACATACCTCTATGCCATTTTCTTCAGCAATAGTATGTATAGGAGACTTTGTTAACCTTTGTCCTCGTCCTGATGGCTTGGGAGACTTGGTATATACTGCTATTATCTCATTTCTTGACTTCAATAACAAACTTAAAGTATTAACAGCAAACTTAGGTGAACCCATGAAAACAACTCTCATACTATTTCACTTAATAAGATTAAAGGCTTTCTACTAATTTGGTTCTAACGATCTCTACTAATTTTTTGAAATCATCTTTATAACTAACAGCCATTTCAGCAAGAATTTTTCTATTTAGCTCAATTCGAGCAAGCATGAGCCCATGCATAAACCTACCATAAGTAATCCCATGTTTTCTTACCGCCGCATTAATGCGTATTATCCAAAGACTGCGGAAATCACGCTTGCGGGTTTTTCTATCCCTATAGGAATATAGTAGTGCCTTTTCAACCTTTTGTAATGCAATTCTGTAACAATTCTTTGCACGTCCTCTATAACCCTTTGCTAACTTTAATACTTTTTTATGGCGAGCGTGAGTAGTAACCCCACGTTTTACTCTAGCCATTCTGTTTTACCTCCATTTCTATTGAAAACCATAAGGCATATAAAGCTTAACTATACGAGAACCAGACCTACCAAGAATTATCGTACCACGCTGATTACGAATATTAGACTTACTCCTCTTTACCATACCATGCCTTTTGCCTGATTGGGTAGAAATAACTTTCCCATTAGCTGTAAGACTAAAACGTTTTTTAACAGAAGATTTAGTCTTTAATTTTATTCTCTTCATATGAATTTAAAAATATACAATTACCGACTTTTTTAGCAGTAAATAGCTAGCATATACAAATAATCTCGCTAAAGAATAAACAACATTGTAACTTATAAGCCATATTATTATAGTATGTAACCTAGGCTATAGTGCAAGATAAAATTTTATACTGAATAAGCTTAAATATAATTAAATTGAGTATGTGTGTTATTTCTTATTTCTAAAATGCACTAACTCTCTAAATAGTTGCAAGATAATGCATCAATTATATATTCACTATTAATACACACTTTCATAGATATAACTACCAGATCATTAACTTTTATAGTAAATAATGCTGTTCCAAGATATCCACACCTTTTTTGGTAGTGTTTACCGCAACACTTTCTTGACCAGTTTTTACCTAGTTCTTCTATCTTGCACAGTGCAAGTAATTACATTTGCTGCACTTCTTTCTTAAATACCCATCCAAAATTCCAATACACGTAAAAATATAGGTATAAGATAAATCTATTGTAAATACACAGATTCTCTTTACAGCAAGGATACGTGAATTCTTATATCATCACTTAATTTATAGCATCCCTAACATAATCCTGTACTTTTTTGACCATCTTCAAGTGCATATAATATATACATACACACTACCTGAAAGCCCACTTTCTTCATTTACTCTGCTGAAAATGATCTTAAAAGGAGTAAGCTTTTTAATGAATCTTTCAAACTTGATCAATTTTTTCATTATCAACTCTTTAATTCAACTACATTGAATGCCACTTATATAACATATGCTTTATCTCTATGTCTAAGTCATATAGCTTTTTCCTCACATTTTACAGTCTTTGTCTGACAACTAAGTATAGCTCCTCAGCAACTTCTTTAGTCACATAAAGTGATTTCACTTTGCTTATTAATCAATTTTTTATTACTTTTGAAGACATAAAAACCCCGAATTTCTTGCTTGAATCACTACCTTTTTTGACATACTCGGCACCTTTCCTACTCTTTTCCATTTTTTTGACTAAAAAAGTTCCAAATGTAGATATTTTGACTGCTACTCCCTTTATTAAGCTTATCTTTATTTCATCCAGTATATCGTCTATTTCTGAAGCAGAATCTTCTTTTGACAATTTTTTGATTTATGCTTTCAATTATTGTTGCTTTAGTTACTGTTATGTCTTTTCTCATAACAAAATTTATAATTCACTTTAACATGTGAATATAATAAAACAATCAACTAAAAATCCAGTTACTTTATTTTTTAAAACATTATTTAAAACACTTATGCTGCCAATATTGAAATGTTACAAAAATGCCATTCGATAATCTGTAAGAAATGCAACAATTCATTTTGAAAATACTTTAATAGCATACATAAACCATTTTATAACAACGAAAATGTATCTAGTTTTGCAATTTTACTTTCAGTAGTAAAGCTAAGCACACGTCTACTGTAAAGAACTTAAAATTAATATGTAAAAGTACACAGGATAAGCTTTGGAATATCTGCATAGCAACATAATAATTGAGACACTTTGCAACAAAGCAAAATAGAAGCTACATATCCCTACTTTTTACTAGATCCGGAACTTAATTTGCAATTGAAGAACTAGACTATAATTTACAAACTAAATAATAATTACAGTTACTACATCTGATTCTATTGCACCAAATTTTGAGCTGACCATTAACTTTAAAATTACAGAACTAAGCACTAGAAGAGTTATAAAATCAATAGCATTAGCATTAACTTACTGTTATTCAATTACTCAAGTATAAATACACTGTTCTTATATAGTTTTTATGTGTGTTTCTAAAATAGCTTTCCAAAAGCATATTTAGATAAAAACATAGATACAAAATCAGCATAACAATATTATTATCTTTATAACCATGAACTATGTCTTTTTACATGACACATTCATTAATAAGAAAGCTAGAGTAGATTGTAGTATAAAAAATAAAATTGCATGATTAATAAAAACGTTATTCAAAATTATTCAACTGGGAGACAAATACCACTTACATGAGTGGCTCAAGCAAAACTGAATAGTACTTTAATCATAATTAATACTTGAGATAAAATTTAAAAAGGATACAGCTTCACTGAAAGATTTTAGGATGTCAAAGTTAAAACATATTCTGAATTATCCAACACAACCCGCACAAGTTTGACTCAGTACTTTTTAGAATTCATGCTTATAAAAACCACAGACTACTGGATATTTCTAGACATGGGAATTAAGTCATTTGAAAGGCTGAACAAACAAGCTTTAGTTTGCCCTCCTCCGTAAAACCTGTTTTAAAAATAACCTATCGATAACTTGACACTAGCACTTTATCGAAAGTACAGATATAGTACATTTCCTGTAATAGATACAAATATTGCAGCGAAAATCAATAATTTCTATCAATTTGCTACTTGCAATACAACAAAATAGTCTAGACTCAAAAAGTTGAGTGCTTTTGTAAGAATGAGCAATAACTGTCTTAGCAAGATTAACTTGCTTGAGTTATGAGAAAACAAAAACCAGTTAAGAAAAGCACTATATAGAATAGCTAATTTAGCCTAAGTTCAAATTACAATTTAATTGCAATAACATTATTGCAATTATGTAGTTGCATAGCACAATTGATTGCAGAGAAAAATCTGCATGTGTACTACTAACTAAACTTTTATTAGAAAATAAAGCTAGCTCTAGTATGGGAGGTACCTGAAGCAAAGCTTAATATTATATGTCACAAAAAACTGCTTGTGTTAGCTAATACTTTAGTGTTAGAATTAATATATTATTAATAGGATTAAAAATAGTCAGAATTTGATAATTGTAATTTACTTAATGGTGCTCTAATCACTAACTTTACTGGTAGCATTTTTAGGTACTTGCATATGATATATGTAAGAGCAACAATTTTCATAAAGCTTTAGAACTTAATTAAATCTGATTTTTGTTAAAGCTTTTGATGCTATGTATTTGATTTTATGATATCTAAGTTTTCTAATTTTTATTTATATTGTTCTAACTAAACTAATATAATATGTTATTCACGAAGCAGTAAGGCTAAGGAAATTTCTTTTCATTACAACATAGTTATAAGGAGATGTGCAAGATTTTCAGTAATGTTGTAGATAAATAGTATTTATGGTCTCTTATATGTGGGATGCGCAAAATTGATTTTTTGATGATTGCTTTAATATTTAGGATTATTTCTTATTTCAGAACTACTTCTAAAGGAAAGATCTAGTTACTTCCAGACTTAGACCCTACTATATAAAAATGCTTACCATGTCATGATAATACAGTAAATCATAGTAGCATAATTAGTAGAAGCATTACTTGGCCTGATAAAGAAAATTAGGATAGTTAAAATGATACATGAAGCAAAAAAAGGCAGTAACGATACTAGCAAGAAATTGACAATAAAATGTCCTTCTATTCAACCTAATATTTGTTCGCAAAAAAGGGAGAAATATCTGCATCTCTAGAAAATAAAAAATTAAAGTTGCTATGTTGTTGATAACTAGCAGCTAGTTTTAATCCATTATTTCTTCAACTATTTGTGCTGATATAGTTATGACTGTTCTTTGGACAGATTAAATGCATATATGGTCAGAAAAGCTCTGCTAAGTTGTTATCTGCAAAAGCTAATAGGGCAAACCTAAATTTTAGAATTTGCTCTTGTAGCAAGTGATATACTATCTGATCCTAAACTAAAATTAGGATATAGATTCTGACATGTAATGCTGAAATGATATTCATCTGTGTGTATTTAAAACAAATATTCGTTCATAAATTACTTATTTGTGAAGGCTTACTAGGAAGAAAGGAGTAAAAGTAACTCCTTATGTTGGCTTACTGTATTTAATCTAATTTTACAGATCTACTTATACTGACTTAGGTACTTGCTTTATAAGAGCATTTTAGGCTTGCAGATTATTAGATGAATATCCATGATCCATTTTAGTATTCAATAGAGGATAAAACTACTTATGAAGTACAATTCAATGTATAAGGCATAATTAATATTTCTTATTCATCTTCTATCCATTTAATAGGAGAAATCCTTTTCTTTTTTCTGAAATATCAATTCATTCATGCTGATCCAGCACTAAATGAATTTAAGCATGTTTAATTTCACTGGCTAGTTAAATCTATTATCTTTTAATACTAATCAGAGTATTAAATATTAGATCTTCATCGAAACTCATCTTAGGAGACCAAATAGGACCATTTAAATGCATATCAATATGGACTGGACTACTATAACCTGGTGGGATAAAGAAGAACCTTGATAAAGAAATCAAACTAAAATTATATAAGACTAAATTAGAAGAAACAGACCCTGAAGCTTGATCAATTCTAAACTGTAAACTAATTGAACATATACCACTTTTAATACTTGCTTGTCCAGTAACATTTCTAAAAAATGTACTACCATTATATATGCCAATATGAGTAAGCGTAGAAACTTCAGATTTATTTTTACTGCTGAATAAGCTTTCGATAAAAGAGTTAAAGTCTACATTAGTAAACTCTATCTCATGTGCTTGCAATAAATAGATCTTTCCTGATAATGTATTAGCCCAGTCATAAAAACTTTTTCCCTGAGCCTTAACTTCACCATTTAAGCTTACTCTGCCATTCAAATTGTCAATTTCAATAGCCTGACCAATTCTCTTAATATCTAGATCTGCAATAAAAAATTTTATGTACATTGAATTTGACCTCAAATAACCCTGAAAAGACACTTCTCCATGTTCCAGTACATAATTTATTTTTCTAAAAGTTATAGTGTTATTTATTATCACAGCATCCAAGTTAAAGTCCTTTAGGATATCCTGCCCAATCTTAAGCTTTGTAACATTAATATGCACATTTGCATCAAAATCATCTTTATCGCTCAAAAAATCAAACTTTTTCTTTGACCATTGAACTTGATTTATCTTGTTTCCTGAATCTTTTCTCACTTTCACCAAATTTGGTAGCTTCAAAACACTTGCATTAAATTTATCACCAGTGATGCTTATATCCAACAAAGGTTTAGTATATTTTCTGTCCACTAATATTTTTATATTACCAGTAATATTAAAATCCTCTCCAGATAATCTTATCTTATCTGCAATAAGGCTGCTGTTTTCTATCTTCAGTAAGAAACCTAAATACCCAATTTTTGCATTATTCAACGTAAAATTATTAACATTGGTTTTTATATTTGCATCATACTTCAGGCTTTTCAACCATTCCACTCTTAATAAACTACTTAGCAATGAATAGTCGTATTTATCTACGTTGAGATTTCGCGCACTAAACCTACCATCAATTGCATTATGTTTTTTAGTATAGTGTACTTTAATTGATCCTTGCCAAAATCCTTCATCATTATCATTCATTAATCTAATATCTGAAATAGATAACATTCTAGGTGTAAAGTGTAATCTTGAACTCATTGTAAATTGATCTCTCTCACCTTTTTTTATCTTGATAGAAGGGAAAAAATATGAAATGAACGATTCAAAATTCTCTCCCTTTACTAGTAAATTACCATCAAATTCAGACATAATAAGATTATTTGAAACTTTTCCTGATAAACGAGATATATTATCAGTTCCTGGAAATTGAAGAAGCATACTAACTTTTATTTCTCCATCAGCAAATTTCAGTACAGTGTGAAATCTATCTAATATTCTGTTTCTGTATTGAATACTTGAAGCTCCTATATTAAAATCTAGACTCAGGTTTCTTGGCACAACACTTTTGAAACATTCTAGAATTTCTTTCATGCCCATTATTCTTTGCGAACCGTTTTGCATAGAACCCAAGTTAATTTTGCGAAAATTAATATCGACCTTAGTATGATTATTCTTTCTGTCGTTCCTTACTGCTCCACTAGCCTGCATGTTTTTAGAATCAATTTTCAATCCAGTTAACGTAAACTCATCTTCATTAAGGTTAACATTAGATGACATTTTAATATTCTCACTAGGGACAATACAAGCAAGAAAACTAAGGTTAATAATCTTAGCTAACCAATCTACAGAATTAGAACTGTTATTGATTGACACTAATAATCTGCCATGTAGACCTTTTTGATTCCTATTACCTAAAAAAAACAAATTTACAAAATCTGATTTAGTGTTAATACGTACACTCTTTTTTGTAATATTCATTTTTCCTGAAAAACCATAATTTTTATCACCTACATCCACTTCACCAGAGAAATTACCGCTTTTTCTAATGGCAATTTCCTTTATATTGACATTACTTCTATAATTACCAAAGTCATTGTTTAAATTTACTTGGCTATCCTTTATCACTATATCAACCTTACTTGTTCTTTCACTCACAATATTAATAAAGTTTCTCTTGCTACCCTTTAGACCAAATAAAGTAATCGATTTTGGTTGTAATGAAAACAAAAATAACCACAAAAGAGATGGTCTTACTTCAACCCTATTTATGCTAATCAAATCTGATAATTTTCCCCTTCCATTGCTGTTACACTGCATGTACATATTATAAATAATAATCTTTGGAGTAATCAGTGAAACCTCAATTTTCCCACTAATATGTATTCTAGCATTATACTTGTCCTCGAACTTTTGTATAATAATTCCCTTATAACTATCCCAATCTTTAAAGGTTGCAGCAAAATGTAGAAGTGTTAGTAGCAGAGAAACTGATGGTATTATATACATGAAAAATCTCATAATTTCACACGCTCAAATTACCCATAGACATCAGAATACAAAAATAGATAACAACGTCTAAAGTTACTGAATAAATAATGCAAACAAATATTTTACAAGATACAACCTCTATCAATAAGAGACTTAAAATGTAAAAAGCTATCAACATGAGTAAATTTGCAATAACAATTTTTATAATCAATAATAGTCCTATACTAATTCTATATATTTCATCATAAAATGATTAACCAATAAATTTTATTCAAGTAGAAATAGAAGTAATAACAGCAATCTTTTTATGTCGATACTTACTCATTAAATAAAAAGCTAAGTACTATATTGATTCTAAGCAGATTAGCAAAAATATAGCTGGTATTTCAGTTTACCATGAATGAAAAGTAAGTAGAAACACTTTATTTTGTTTATAATAAATGCATGTATGAAACAAAGAGAATATTGCCAATATAGATTCAGTTGCTATATCGTGTATTGTTAAGCTTCTCGCAGGAAAAAGGCATAGTGAAATCACGTGAAGATAAAAAAGCAGCAGAGCTGTTAGTGCAATTAGCATTTAAACTCTGCATAAAAGCTCCATTCTGTACTGTGATTATGTTTTTAGTATCGACTACTTGTTTTGAGATCAATCATGAAGAAATATTTTATCGATTATAATATCAATTATTTCCTAATAGTAGCTAACTTAGCATATTAGCACTAAGATAGTGTATCTAGTAACTACGTACTTGCTAAGCTACATAATTGTTGACAACTCCTAGCATCTCTCTCTTTAAGAGAGCCAAATTTATTACTAACTTTACAATAAAAAAGATAATTTTAACTTATATGCACAAAATAATATTAATAATAGCTGTAGCCCTCTAGCTAGTAGGGATTATAAGTAGCTTTACTTAGGCGGAAATAATCTGGATGGACTCTAAATTACTAGCACAATAGCTACATTGAAGTGAAATGTTGTTTTACTTGAAATATTACTTCAATAAGAAGCTTTGATTGGGAATGAAAATTATACAAGTAATCATGATTCCTGAAAATTTTCAATAATGTAAGCTTGCTTCAGTCGAAGCAAAGGTAGATATTGGAACTTACAATAAAAATATGGTTAAAAAATATAAAATAATAAATGTAACCGACTTTTTATTAAAATAGTAATTCACTAAATTTAGCGATACAACAATATAATATATAATAAAGGATAATTATTGAAATAAAGTAAAACATATCTAAGAATGTTACTAGTAGTCTGAGTAATCAATAATTCATCACTAATCTTGAAGCCTCAAAATAGCTATAAAGCCAAATAAAGGTATCTTTCCTACTAGCATTACTTGAATTGTATCCAGTATTAATGCAACTGAACTCAATATCTTGAGAAGAACTTATCTATTAGCTTTTAAATTATTTTTGAAAATGGCTTTTTGTACTGCTCTTAGTAAGATAAGTAACAATAAACTAAACAGAAGAACAGTGCAGAAATAATACCACGATAGATAAGTTTAACACTTTTGTTAAAATCAATATCAACACGTTAAATGTAAAACTTAAAAAGCTTAGTTAGGCATAGAGCTGATTCTCTGATCGCTTCCAAAGCAGCAAGGAAATGAATAAAAACACATAGAAGTATAAGGAATACTTCAATATTTCCTTCCCTTGCAGATTTTAGTAAAAGTTTATATTAGAAATAAATGATATAATTAAGCACAAAAGTCAAATACTAAAACTGTGAAGTAAAAAATACTAATAGGAATCAAACATTTATCAAGAAGTACATATTCAGCTTTATTTAAGTATAAAATATTAAGAAAGGTATTAAACAAGTAACTTAAATGTAAGCTTATATACAACATAAATAAGGATTTAAACACAGTCTGAAGTAAAAGAGTTTGCTTAAATATCTGATTGACTTTTTTTGTTGATGTGTTATGGATTTTAAAATTTTTACTTAGTAAAGAAATTTGGCGGGTGTAGCTCAGTTGGTAGAGTGTCAGTTTGTGGTACTGAATGTCGCCAGTTCGATCCTGGTCGCTCGCCCCAATAAAATGTTTTTTACTTCATAGAATAGAAACAAAAGCATTAGATATGTTTTATATATATTCAGGTCATTTGAATGCTTACCTAATTTCCAAGTTAATGAGGATTTATATTATGTTAAATAATTAGGCTAACGAAAGCAGTCTTATCTCTTGCAGTATTAAGTTTATATCTTTCGCTATTTTCTCTGCTAAGACGGTAGCCTTTTCAAGGCTTTGAAATTCAGACAATACATAATCTGCTAGACCTTTTTGACCGTCTGGTCTGCCTATTCCAAACCTTAGGCGCCAATAATTATTACTAATAAGGCTATCCATAGATTTAAGCCCATTATGTCCAGCAGAACCTCCACCCTTCTTTATCTTTACTCTTCCAAATTCTAGGTCAGCATCATCATGTATAACAATAATATTTTCTAATGGAAATTTATAAAAGTTTCGTATCCTTGCAACAGGAATACCTGAGTTATTCATAAATGAATATGGCTTTAGCAATATAATTTTATCTTCATTAATTATACCAGAAGTTATTAAACAGTCATCTTTCCTAGAAAACGCCTGAAAATTCCAGTACTTACAAATTTTATCAACAACAAAAAAGCCAATATTATGGTAAGTTAACTTGTATTTAATACCTGGATTGCCAAGTCCAATTAACAAACGCACTATTCCTCTGTTTCTACTTTAGATTCTTCAATATCACTATCAACAGCAGAAATTGTAACAATAGTAAAATTTTCCTCATCATGCGCCGCAAGCTTAACACCATCTGGCAATTTTATATCACTTATGTGTACAGACTGACCAATCATTTTATCGGATAAATCAACTTCTATAGCTTTAGGTATTTTATCTAGAGAGCTTCTAACAGTAATAGAACGGTATAAAATATTAAGTATCCCACCCAATTTGATTCCTGGAGATTTAGTTTCATTAGTAAATAATAAAGGTATATCTATTTTAACTTCACCATCTTTATCAATAAATTGAAAATCAACATGTTGAACAGTATCATTTACCACATGCCATTGAATATCGCGAACAAGAGCATATTCTTTTTTGCCTGAAATGTTTAATTCTATCACATGAGCAGAAAGAAACCCCAATTTATACTGCTTCATAAATTCTTTCATAGACAATGTCAAGTTTATATTATCATGCCCTTTGCCATATATAACTGCAGGTACATAACCTTTCTTTCTTAAAGAACACATTGCCTTTGCTTTTATTACACTACGTAACTCTGCATTAATTACTACCATTTTTTGGTGTATCATTTAACCAATTCCTTTAATGTGATTGGATATTAGTATAACATAAAAATATTTATTTCAACTATCATTGCTGACAATACATGTAAAATGCCTACAAAGCACAGGTAACATCACTATGCTATTAAGATATCTTCATCAAGAAGAGAAACTTCGTAGCAGGATGAAAAATAGAAGTATGAGAAGAGTATGTAATGATACTCCTTAGTAAAAAGTCCTTATTTCCGAGACAAGCTACTTTAATAATAAAACCATTGAGAATATAAAACTTTAATGCCAATTACCTGTAGTTAAAGATGTCAACAAAGCTGCTTCATGATTTATTACTCGTATCCAATGAATCGGAAAAGGAGCGCTAGAAGGAGCTCAAAAGATCTGAGCAGTTTAAAAAGGCATCTAGTATATTAGGAAAAGGCTGGTACTGAACAGCTACAACTTATACAAGAACGCCTTAAACAACATGCAAGAAAAAGTGGGAAAACTGACAAAAAAATAACATTGACATGTTACATCACGGCAAATATTATTGTTTTTTTAATTAGTTTTATAGGTCTATGTACTTATCAAGTATGTAATAAAGAGTGAAAGGAAAAACAAATGAACTTACCTCATTCATCAAATGAAAAATTAATTAATTCGCAAATTTACATGAAGCCAAACATAATATAAAGCTTAATATAGATACCAGTAGCACAAAAACTACTAGAAGATCAGGAATTAATATTATAAACAAGTAACATCTTTTAAGTAAGGTGTACATGCCATGTAACACCTTGAAACTTAAGAAGAGTCTTTGATAGGGCTACTCTTTATTTTCTTAATCATTTGTTTTCTTTTCGTTATCACAAGCCTTTTTCTTGGCACATCCTTAACTATAATGCTACCTGCTGCAATTATAGATTCATCATGAACACTGAGTGGCGCAATCAACGAACTATTTGCACCAATAAGACAATTACTTCCAATGTTCGTTTCATGTTTCTTTTTTCCATCAAAATTACAAATAACAGCACCAGCACCTATATTACTTCCAGTTCCTATTTTAGTATTCCCTATATAGCTTAAGTGTTTTATTTTAGTATTTTTACCTATATCACTTACTTTTACTTCGACAAAATTTCCAACAACTGCATTATCACCAATTGATGTGTATGCACATTTTGTAAATGGACCTATTCTAGTACCTGATCCTATTTTTACTCCAGGGCCAAAAAAAACATATGGATAAATAATCGAATCCATACCAATCTCTGTATCAAAAGAAAAAAAAACAGTCTCCGGAGCAACAAGTGTTACACCTAAATTAGTAAAAATTTTTCTTTGACTCTCCTGAAAGTAAAACTCAGCTTTTATAAGATCACTCCTATCATTTATACCAATTGCCTCTTCCTCTTCAGTAGTAACATAACCTACATCTAAATTGCTCTTTATTGCAATGGAAACTATGTCAGTCAAGTAATACTCATGAGTTAATTTATTGCACTCTATTTTTTCCACCAAGCTACGCAAATCTTTTGCTTGTGCAACCATTATTCCAGCATTTGCAAGAAATTCTTCATTGCTATCCTCCCTATTTTGGGCTTCTATGATTCCCCTTAGAAGATTATTCTCAATAACTAACCTACCATATCCATTGCCACTAGTTTTAAAACCAAGACAAACAAGAGTCTTTCCTTCTAAGAAACTAAGCATTTTAGTTATCGTGCTACTTTTTATAAGCGGAGTATCTCCATATTGGATTACAACTATACTTGAATCTGATAGCCCATTTAGGCTTTTCATTGCAGTTTTTACTGCATCTCCTGTACCAAGGGTTGATTCTTGTATAATTAACTGTATATTCTCAAGATAACCTAATCTTTCAACTAAGGGAAAATCAATCACAACAGCTATATTTGTAGGACTTAACTTTTTCGCATTACAAATGACATGCCTAAGCATAGAAAAATTACCTATTTCATGCAGTACTTTAGGTAAGCATGAATTCATACGCTTACCATACCCAGCAGCAAGTATAATAAATACACAAGCTCTATTTTTCACTTACATTAAAGATAAAAAATGAAACCCATAGTGGTTGAGCCAGCTGATTCTATTAGCATAAAAGTGCCTCAAGTCACCTATTTGATATTTTAGCATTGCAAGCCTTTCTATACCAACGCCAAATGCGAAACCATTGTATTTAGTATAATCTATTCCAACATTTTGAAAGACATTTGGATGCACTAGACCACACCCAAGTACTTCAATCCATCTACTATTCTTATAACTTACATCTACCTCTACAGAGGGCTCAGTAAAAGGGAAAAAACTGTTACGAAAACGTATCTTTAGTTCTTCATCGCCAAAAAATCTACTAAGAAAGTAGTGAATAGTAAATTTCAGCTGACCCATATTGGTATTTTCATTTACATAAAGTCCTTCCATTTGATGGAACATAGGAGTGTGAGTTGCATCAAAGTCATTTCTGTATACCCTGCCTGCAGCTACTACCTTAATTGGGAAAGTCTTTGCCTTCTCCATGATTCTGATCTGCACAGATGAGGTATGGGTACGTAGTAACATCCTTTTGTTATCTATTTTGTTCTTCAAGTAGAAAGTATCTTGTTCTTCACGTGCAGGATGATAATTTGGAGTATTCAGTGCATCAAATACATAAAATTCATCCTCAATTTCTGGACCATCTACTGCTTTGAATCCTATATCTGCAAAGATGCACTTTACTTCATTTATAATTTTACTAAGTGGATGAACTTTGCCAATTTTTTCTGGCCTAATAGGTAACGTGACATCAACTGTATCACTTCGCAATTCAAAGTCAACTTCCCTGGCTTTTAGCACACTTTTCCTATTAATTATAAGCTGATCTAACTTATTGCGTAATAAATTGATGACCATGCTCAAATTACGCTTCTTTCCTGCGTTTCGCATTTTTTTTAAATCACTAAAATACGCTTTAATCACACCTTTTTTCCCTAAATACAATAGCCTAACTTTTTCTAAATCTTTCAAGGAAGAAGCATGTTCAATTTCAGATATAGCTTTATTCTCAAGCAAGGGTATTTCATTTAGTAGATCTTCATTCATTCCAGAAATGCTAATTGAAATTTTCATTATAGCAAAACTTTACATAGCATCAACAACTCAAGAAATTACTTCCCAAATTACTAGCTAGTTGATTAATTACACTTCATTTATCTAATTTTATACTGAGAACACACCATATTAACTATATGCAGCAGCATTAAAACTAAAGAAGAATATAAAATATATGATTTGGCAAGCTCTTTAAGAAACAAAGGAAAATATAAAGACATAAAAAATATCTTCAATGATGGAAATCAGTATCCTCTACTCAGAGGCTTACAAAGAATATAATAGTTTTACTTTAAGCTTAAAAAAAAACACTAAGGACTAGAAGATGGAAGTGTCAAACAAAAGTATAATAACATTTTAAGCAAAATTTTATGCTAATAGCTAGTTAAGAGTATCAAAAAAGTAGTAAATCACATAATGATTACTATCAAATCACAGAAAATTAATTAGCAATCACATATAAGTAAATACTAAAAATTAACCTCAGCTACAAGATCGAACTTCTCCAAATTAAGGAAAAAACATTAGAAAATCTAAGAATCCTAAATAATAAATAAAAATAATGCAAGATAAATAAGTCGGATCAGTCAAAGCCTCCTTTTGCTATAACCTAGCAGATTACACTCACATGGCAATTTTATAGCAATTGTCAACAATGTGTGAAATACTTCCTTCTAGGTCTTTTTTTACTTACCAAGTTTCCTAAAAAACAAAAAGACTGGATATCACGCAATACTAAGAACATGCAAAAAAATAACCAAATATCAGGCCATACAGGGTATGTTTTTAAGTATAGAGAAAAAAGCTGGTCAGATATAGAGAAGAATTAGCAAAAGAAGAAAATAATCTACTAATAAAATAAGTTTAAATTAATGCTAACTTAGCTATAATAGTTACTCTATTTGAGTATAAGGGAAATTTTGATGAGCTATTTTATTGAAATAGCAGTGAGTATCAAATTAAGGAATATTTTATAATGATTTTAATTTAGCTTTTTATACTATTTGTTCTTAAAATAAATAATTATATGAAATATAAGTAACATCAGAAATACTATAGCTAACCGGTAAATTTTCCCACGAAAGAATATCTAAAAGTAAACGTATATAAGAAAGCAATCACTCAAGCCAGTTTTAGGTATTCATATACGATAACTTTTTACAACCTAGAAATGAAAGTTCTGCATAAAGAAGGTCACGAATAATCCATAACCTGAATAAATCCTCACCAGACAACACTGATTGCAGACTGGTGTTAAGGTCATATTCCATGGGAAAGAGCTTACTTCGTATATTTTTGATATTGTCCTCTATCTATATATCTTGAATTTAGCTTATTTTTGTGCCAAAAATACTAGGAAGAATTTTCTAAACAGAAATCAAAATAAGCCTCCTTCCCCATTTGGGAGAACAGAAACAAGTTGCCTTAAAGAATTTTAATATGATAAAATAGCTTTGTTTTCTTTATATGTTTACAGGGGTCATTACAGATATCGGAGATATAATTGGTTCTACTACTTGTTCTAATTCTGATCAAATTTTCTATATTAAGGCGCAAAATTTACTTCCCATACATGAGGGAGACTCAATAGCCTGTTCTGGTGTGTGTTTAACTGCTGTTGACATAATAAATGATACATTCATAGTTAGAGCCTCTCAAGAAACTATGAAAATTTCCAATCTAAACACATGGAAAATAGGAAAAAAAATAAACTTAGAGCAAGCAATGAGATTAAGTGATAGAATCGATGGTCACTTAGTCCAAGGTCATGTAGATGAAACAGTGCAAATTTTAGCAATTAATCAAAATTTTGGTTCCCATGAAATCAAGTTATTCTGCCCTAAAGAATTAATCAAATTTGTTGCAAAGAAGGGATCTGTGACGCTAGATGGAGTTTCCTTAACAGTAAACTCAATCACTAATCAAGAGTTTACAGTAAACATCATTCTCTATACATGGGAAAACACAACTTTTCAGTTTAATAAAGTAAATGATCTTCTAAATTTAGAAGTTGATATAATTGCTCGTTATTTAGATAGACTGACACAGCATAAATATAACTAATTTTACAACTTCATTATATAATATTATATTTAGGAACTACAGATGTATAGTATGCTTTTTGACTGCATCATTATCTTCATTATTGTTATATGTGCAATAATCTCAGTAACTAGAGGCTTCATAAAAGAGCTATTTGCGTTAATGTTTTTGTGCTCATCTGTTTTTCTAACAGTTAACCATTACGATTTTTTCACTATAAATTACAGTAAATATTTTGATTCTGAAGCTACTCAAAATATATTTTCTACAATTTCTGTGTTTGTTGTGCTTAATTTCATATTCATGTTAATGAATAACTGGCTGATGTATATATTATCACCTATAAGGTTAGGGTTAGTTGATAGAGTTACTGGAGTCTGTATTGGAATACTCAAAGGAATACTACTTTCTCATATGTTATTCCTAATCTTATACTTATACTGCTACGTAGCGCATGACAAAAAAGAGGAACTATCTAAAATAGAAGAAATATTACCTGATTGGATAACAGGCTCACACTCTTATCAGGTTTTATTTGTAACAATAGAAAACATAGTTAATATATATGTACCAGAGTCGTTAATACTAAAAATTAAAGAAGTTGGGGAAGAAATGATTGATCAAGAAAAACCTTGTTGTAATAAAAATAAAAAAGGAAAGTAACAATTGGTCAATTTATTTAGCAGCAATCCTTTTAGGGCATAAATAACTTATATTGTTTAGTATTTTATTATGATCAAAGATAAAAAACTTGTAACATATTAAAGATTGCAAGAACATTTCCAAATATGGAAGTCATTACAGAGAATAGAAAAGCTAGGTTTAAATATTTTATCTTGGAAGAATTTGAAGCAGGCATAGTTTTGTTAAGTAGTGAAGTTAAATCTTTAAGGGAAAGAAAAGCAAACGTTTCTGACGCTTACATTATTGAAAAAAATGGTGAAGTATGGTTGCATAACATGCATATTGCAGAATATAAATCTGCGACTCGGAAAAATCATAAGCCAAAAAGAGAACGTAAACTTCTTCTACATAAAAAAGAGATAAATAAATTAATCAGCCAGATTAAGACTTCTGGAACAACTGTCGTGCCACTTTCAATTTATTTTAATGATGAAGGATTAGCAAAAGCTAGGATTGCTATTGTGAAAGGGAAAAAACTCTATGATAAGAGATTAACCATAAAACAGAGAGAATGGAACCGAGAAAAAAGCAGGTTATCTAAAAATAATTTTAGCAAAATATGCCTTTAAGTCCAGTAATTTTTAAAATAGGCCCTGTTTCTATATATTGGTATTCTTTAGCATATGTTTTAGGTATAGTATTCACATACTGGTATTTGCATGAGCTAGACAACAAAAAGGTATTTACTAAGAACTTTTACGACTCATTACTAACATCTACTATTGTAGGCCTCATGCTTGGAGGTAGGCTTGGCTATGTGTTGATATATGATTTATCTTATCATATAAGCAACCCCATCGAGATATTAAAAACCTGGCAAGGTGGCATGTCATTTCACGGTGGAGCTGTAGGAGTGCTTATTGCAGTAACAATTTCATGTAAAAGGCATAAAATGCCCATATTTTATACACTAGATCTAATTTCCTGCGGCGTCCCTGTAGGTTTATTTTTAGGTCGCATAGGCAATCTCATAAATGGGGAGTTATTTGGCAGAGTTACAACAATACCGTGGGGAATTGCATTTTCAGAAAATAGTGATAATTTGCTTCGTCATCCAAGTCAACTTTATGAGGCATTTTTTGAGGGGCTACTGCTTTTCACAGCTATAAACCTACTATTTTTCTTGACTAAAATAAAAATATACCATGGTGCGTTAACAAGCATTGCAGTTATATGGTATGGAATAGCACGCTTCGTAGTCGAGTTTTTCCGAGAACCAGATTGTCAAATTGGCTACTTATGGTTTGGTTTAACTATGGGACAGTTACTGTCTGTACCCATGATCTTATTAGGGACAACTTTATTTTTGAGTGCATTAAATCTGAAGTTCAATTCAAATAGTTAGAAAAGGTAATTTTTAATCCAAAAGAAATGTTACTAATACGAAGTTGTATCTTGCTTTAAAAAAAAGTATTACTAAACCAATAATAATCTCTAATAATTATAAAGATAATAAATTTTCTGAGAGACTCATATAAAACTTTCATGTATAAAGGAATAAGAAAATATTTTAGTTAGCTATAGAAATCAGCCTTGGCTTGATCAGTTATACAAACTATATTCATAAAATAAACTATGCCTGCTTTTAGTATGTCTGTCATTGGACAGTGCAAAACAAAGTAAGGTTCGATGAAGCCAAACGAACAAAATTCTAATATAGAATGAATTGGCGGTAGACTAATAATCAAAAAGTTAGGACTAGAGTTAGTCCAAATGTAAAAAACAAAAGTACGAGAGTAGAAATTTATGTTATGGTTTATGCTACATGGCTAATACAAAAGTTAAGCTATTAAAATGAAACCTAGAATTCTAAGTAAAATTTATAAAAATATGAAGCATACATAGCACAAAACTAAACACAAGAAACAAATTGCGCAATAAATTTATTATTTCACTTGCACAGATTGAAGATAATGAATACTTATTAGTTATAATAAAGGTCATTTGCAAAATTTATCAAGTGATTTCACCTATTTCTGATTATATTTAGTGTGCTGTTAAATTATCATGTGAGAGATTTATTTACTTTTAATACACTTATTAATAACTTCAATATCTCAAATTACTGTATATGCCTGATTTAAAGACAATGATGTTAAATTTTGGACCTCAACACCCAGCTGCACACGGAGTTCTACGTCTTGTTTTAGAAATGGATGGTGAAGTGATCGAAAGAGCTGATCCACATATTGGTCTTTTACACCGTGGTACTGAAAAATTAATAGAACACAAAACATACCTTCAAGCCTTGCCTTATTTCGATCGTCTTGATTACGTATCACCAATGTCACAAGAACATGCATATTCTCTATGCGTAGAGAAATTACTACAATGTAAAATTCCAATCAGAGCAAAATATTTACGTGTTCTGTTTTGCGAATTGACAAGAATACTTAACCATCTACTCAATATTTCCTCTCAAGCACTTGACGTTGGTGCAATAACTCCTCTTTTATGGCTTTTTGAGGAAAGAGAAAAGATACTTGAATTTTATGAAAGAGCTTCAGGTGCAAGATTTCATGCAGCTTATATCAGACCAGGTGGAGTTGCAGCAGACGTTCCAGATGGCCTGATTGAGGATATTGCAAAGTTCATAGAGCAATTTCCAAAGTATATAGATGATGTTGATGAGCTCTTAACAGAAAATAGAATATGGAAACAACGTACTGTAGGAATCAGTGAAATGTCAACCAAACAGGTTCTTGACTGGGGCTTTAGCGGTCCAATGTTACGTGCCTCTGGACTTGCTTGGGATTTGAGAAAAAGCCAGCCATATGAGATATATGATCAATTAGATTTTGACATACCTGTTGGGCAAAACGGTGACTGTTATGACCGTTATCTAGTAAGGATGGAAGAGATTAGGCAGTCTATTGGCTTGGTAAAGCAGTGTATAGAAAGAATGCCTAATGGTCCAGTAAAAACTGAAGATAGAAAAATTTCTCCACCACCAAGAGCAGAGATGAAAAAGTCTATGGAAGCTCTCATCCACCATTTTAAGCTTTATTCAGAGGGTTACCATGTACCAGAAGGTGAGGCTTATGCAGCTGTTGAAGCACCAAAAGGTGAATTTGGAGTATATATAGTTTCAAATGGTACCAATAAACCATATAGGTGCCGAATAAGAGCACCTGGCTTTGCACATTTACAAGCCTTAAGCTTTATGGCAAAGGGGCATATGCTTTCTGATGTTGCAGCAATCATTGGTTCACTAGATATAGTTTTTGGTGAAATCGATAGGTAGTTTTAGTTGTAGTCACTAAAGATAGGCAGATCTTTTACATCAACTTTATAGCTTTGTTGTTTTGTATTACTTTACTAACAGGTAGAAAACTGCACTGATTTTTATCAGTGCTATAGCCTTTGAATTGCAGTTTATGTAACTACTCTAATTCTTAAAAAGGTATGCCTTCATTAAATATGCAAACTGTGCTTGACCCGTTTCTTAAAGT
Source organism: Wolbachia endosymbiont of Cruorifilaria tuberocauda (assembly GCF_013365475.1). Lineage (GTDB taxonomy): Bacteria > Pseudomonadota > Alphaproteobacteria > Rickettsiales > Anaplasmataceae > Wolbachia. The sequence goes on along the minus strand of NZ_CP046579.1, from coordinate 329,647 downwards.
AAATACAGAGCCTACTCTTTCAATTATAAGATAATCATTAACTGTACGAAAGTTCACCAAAGATTCATACCCTGCAGAATCAACTATAAAGATAGCTGGGAAATTAGAACTTATCTTATTAAACTGGAGATATGTGAATTTCCCATCATCAAAGACTTTATTTGGTACTATTGACTCACTACCCTTAATATGTGAGATAAAATAATCAAAATTTAAGCCTTTTTTTACAACTTCAATATCATTCATATCAGGAATAGCAACAGAACTAGCTTGCTCAAGGATATCACCATTATTGGTCGCATAGACTTCATCATTATTAAATAGCGGATAAAGAAACCTCACTTCATACGCTAATCTTGGATCATCCAACCCAGTTGCTTCCTCGGCATGAAATTCAAAGTAATAAACTCTTTTATTAGTAATAATGGTCGCATTAGTATCAGCTATATCATCTATAGGCTTAATGAATAACCTGTTATCCTGAGGAACAATCTGCCAACCAGTTGGATCTCCCATTGAAAGATTATATATTACTTCACCTTGCTCAAACAATATACTGGACTGATAACCATAGAAACCTGTATATTTATGTATAGCCTGTGGGTTATAATTTATTACTTTTATGTGATTGTTTGCAGCTATCGAACGTGGTTCCTGCTTTGCAAGTAGGTCACCACTACAAAAAAGTAGTAGCACTGTTAAAAATAAACTAACCATAATATCTATGCATGCAACCATTATTTTATTCATTAAGTAAACTTAACTGCACTGTCAAGGTATATTATCTTACATGGCATTTTATGCCATTCTAATCAAATTGCATAACCTACTCTCTTTCAAGCTTGCAGATTAGAGTCTTATATATTTTGATAGTGCAGGATTAAATTCTGCATATTCTTTGCTTTTTAGATTATATTATATAATACTAGCTTATATACATGCTTATCTACTAAAGGCATGAATAAAATCAGAATTTTTAGTATACTTGCACTCTTACTTTATTTTTTCCTCATTAAATTTAATTACTAACAATGTAGTGTTTTACTTGAACATATGTGCTCAGATTTGGTATATTATTTTATCTATTCTATAGAATGAACTTGACTAGTTTTTCTTATCCTAATTCTCTGCTCTTGGTAGAGTAATATCATTCTCAAGTTGTTCTTAAACCAATACCGTTTCTTTATTATTACCATGTATGGAAGTAATATTAGTTACTCTAGTTATAGATCAGAAGACAATACCAATAAAATCACTGCAAAATTTCACAACTTTAATCTACTATTAAAGCAACCTTAGAAAAAAACTATAAACTTTCTCATTATTTTGCAGCTATTATTAGCTTCATTAGTACCTATCAAATTTTAGGTGTACCAGCTAGCTGTTTTATATAAGTAAAGAACCATTACGAAGGTATGCAATGATTATATTCAAAAGAATGATTTACTTGATTATTATACTGACAAAAAATTAATCCACTGTACTTACTGAATACTGAGAATAATAATATGATATATCTCATAGAACAATATTCAGCTTTACGCTAAGTTAACTTTAACTAAGATAAACGTGCTAATTGAACTAGATGTACTCTATATCTCTCCTAGCTTTACTATGTAATGTTCGTTAACTAAAGGTACATTGAGTTTAGCTCTTCCCGGCATTAGTCTCTGAACTTTATTGCGTAACATAGCATTTTTCGATTATATCATATATAATTTTGCTCTTTCTTATCATTGAAACATTTAGTTCATATTGATGATGATTAACTTGCATGAACCACAGCAAGCCTAGTAGATACTAGGACCTATTAAATCAATTCTTGTATTAGAGAAATTACCTTATTTTCTAGCACAACAGGTTACCTAGGTATCTCTTCAATAAGTTACTAATCTAGTATCAATGTCTTTCATATTTCTTAAATTTTTTGTTGCCTTCTCTTTTCAGCTTAATAGTCTTCTAACCAAGAATGAAAAACCTTACTTTATTTAACCATCGATTTTTTCTTCTCCTTATTTTTTCAGATAGCTTTTTAAAACAAAGCATCTTTTGCAAGTACTTTACTTTTCATCTTATTTAAGGATCCTCATTTTCAATCATACTCCTTTACTCTTCTAGAAGATTAGTAATGCTATCACCGCTTTTAGAGCTAATACTAGCAGGTTTGCTTTTAAAATTTCAAACATATGCAAAACAGAATTTCTCAGTACAGACCTAGGAGCAATCTTACTCATTCCATCACTTTTTTCTTATTTATAATCTTAAACCTATTTTACTGGAACAATCTGAACTTCTGGTTTTATCTTGTTAATATGACCTATTATAGCAAGATAGGCTAATAGAATTGTTTAAAAAGCGACAAATTTTCGTAATTTTGAATTAAAAACATCTACAATATAACTTAAGCTATTAAAGTTTATTATTACTATAGTAATATAAGCTGGAAGTTAAAGCTAAGCGTACCATAACTACCGAAAAGTGTTATGAGTATTTCTCTGTATATACTTAAGTCTTAGGAAGATAACTAATAATACTACCACTTAGTTATATTGGGATCTGCTTAATTTGAAAATGTACTTTAAAGTATCTCAGTTAGACTTCCTCACCTATTACTTACTAATTATACATTTATTTTACACTATCAAACCAAGCTTTCAAGACTTGTATTAAAGTAGACTTGAGTACACTTCATTAACCTCTATTTATGTATTTACCATTATTTAAATTAAATACACGTCATAGATTATTAGGTTATCGTATTTAACAGCTCTACTGTTACAAACTAGATAGTGAATCTTCTTAATTGAATCATCAATTAACTTTATCACAATACCCTACGAGTAATACAATTAAAGTGACATACAATATCTTGTATCTAGTACAATATTGTGCCAAGCTAGAGTAGTAGGAATAGAACGAGAAGAGATATAATAAAATGCTAATCCGGTAGGAACATAAGGATAAATAAGTTAAGGTTCCTGAAATGACACAGAAAAATTCTAGTATCAAACTGTATTTTATCAGTATCTTATTGAAAATACAGCTATGATCCATGCCAGGAAAAGTTAATCAGCGTATAAAACATACATCATAGAAAATTTTATCCTTTTACTTTCTGTTATTATACATATAATAACTAAATAATGACGCGGGGTGGAGCAGCTCGGTAGCTCGTCAGGCTCATAACCTGAAGGTCGTAGGTTCAAATCCTACCTCCGCAACCTTATATTTATGTTATAAAGATCATTGTGTCTACTCAATTAATCTAACTTTTCTGCAATAGAGAATTAAAATCTGCAGTTGTTATTTTTATATAATATTTGAAATAGCATAGTGATTTTAAGATATAGTAATACAGTCAGCACTAACTACGATCTTTTTCAACAAGATATATCAATAAATCATAACTAAAAAAGTAAATAATTATGTTATACTCACAATTTTACCCTTCTTCTCAAAAAAAGGGGTAAGGCAATTTTAGATAAGATGTTTCTATTACTCTATATTATTAAGCTGTACAGATTTTCAAAAATAGCGCGTTATAGTTAATCTTTCACATTTTCTAGTGAGAGTCATTATTAAATCACAGCGCTCATACAATGTGTCCATGTTTAAGGATATAGTTGTTCTATTTTCCAATTGTTGCCTGTGATAAGAGTATACCTAAACCTAGTATGCCTCCTATACTTACCTTCTTGCCAAAATTCAATTATTTTTGGAGTCACATAGAACCCTACCCAAAAAATAGGACAAGGAACTTGTACATTATTAAATTCTTTCTCCTTCACTTCAATAGCTTGTTTAAAGTCTTGCCAATTTTTCAAAACACTCGATTGTTTTGAGCACCATGCACTAATCTGACTATCACGCGCTCTGGAAGAAAAATATTTATCAGATTGCTTGCTATCTAAAAGCTTAGCATCTCCTTCAATCCTGACCTGTCTAGAAAATTCCATCCAGTAAAATGCTAATGCAGCCTTAGGATTCTCTGTCAATTCTTCTCCCTTTCTGCTATTTACATTAGTAAAGAATACAAAGCCTTTTTTGCCATACTCCTTTAGCAATACCACTCTTGCAGATGGAACACAGTCTTTACTGCAAGTTGCGAGAGTCATTGCAGTTGGCTCTTTACATGAAGAATTAAGTACTGCTTGATACCACTTCGTAAACAAGTTAATTGGATCTTTCTCAGGTAGGAATGTCATATCTAAAAATGAAACTTAGCCCTGGAATACTTACAAAAATAAGAACTATAGCTATCTTAGCTTATAAGTGTTATATTGTTAATACTCTTCGTAAGATTTTTGAAACTCATCATATATATGAAACTCTAAACAACATATAGATCAATGTGCTACATATTCCTTACATTAAATTTTTAGCAGTAATTGTATTGTTTACTGTGTCTTTTTACTTATTGCAAATCTTTCACATACTTTTTATACTTAACCCTGCTAGCCTAAGTTGTGATATAATAACTACCCGAATCTTCTTAGATTATTAAAAATGACTGAAGTATTTCCGAAAAATAAAAATGCCACATGATCATGTTTGCTCTTCATTTGACTATCTTCAGTATATATGAGACTTCCAACATACCAAATTATATACTTACCTCTAACCTTAATACTTCTTATGCATCTGTCCAGCATATTATCAACATCTTTTTTGACTTTATACACGCTGCTTCAATTATTAACCAGGTTTATCTGCTTGCTTTTTGTCTCACTAAGCAAAAAGTTATAGACTATTTCTACCTTTACAAGGCTAGAATAACATCTCCATCAAAACTTGAGTTTATATTAGTAACTTCATCGTTAAAACTTACCAAACATACCTAGGAATTCTACAGAGTTTTTTACCATAAATAAATTATGAAAGGGATCTACTTTGTCTAACCTGTCTTTGCTTTTTTCTTCTCATAATATTCTGCTTTAAAGCTCTCGCTAATCTTCTTTTCCTTTCTTCTTTATCCTTATTCTTCTTTATGTTATCCATATATATAAACTATGCCGTTATAGCTCAGATGGTAGAGCACGTCATTGGTAATGACGGAGCCCCAAGTTCGAGTCTTGGTAGCGGCACACTTACTATATCTGTAGTGCTGCATACCTTATCAGAAAAGACTTATGAGAAAGCTACAAAGGTAGGTTATCATGTTTTTTTTGTATCTTCTGTACTCTTTTGTTTTTCAGCAGCTCTAATGCTTTATAAAAGTGATACCGTGTTTTACCAGGCACTATTATATCATCAATGTAACCATATAATGCAGCAAAAAATGGATTAGAAAATTTTTCTTTATATTCCTTAATTAAGGACTGCTGATTCTTTTCATGTCTAAATACAATTTTAGCTGCACTTTCAGGTCCCATTACAGCTATTTCAGCAGTTGGCCAAGCGTAATTTATATCACCCTTTAGATGTTTGGAATTCATGACAATGTATGCACCACCGTATGCTCTTCTAGTAACCAGGCTAATCTTTGGCACAGTTGCTTCAGCATAAGCATAAAGTAGTTTTGCTCCGTGCTGTATTATATTATTATATTCCTGATTTTTACCTGGTAAAAACCCTGGAACATCAATGAGTGTGATTATAGGGATATTAAATGCATCACAGAACCTTACAAATCTTGCAGCTTTCCTTGAAGAATCAATATCTAAGCATCCTGCAAGATGTATAGGTTGATTTGCAACAATGCCAACTGTATTTCCCATGATTCTACCAAAGCCAATTATAACATTACGAGCAAAATCAGGTTTTAGTTCAAAAAATTTCCTTTCATCACATATCTTTTCAATTAGTTCATACATATCATAAGGAGTACTAGAATTGTAAGGAATTAGAGTATTTAATGACTCATCAATATCATCAATATCGTCATAGGTTGGCATAGATTTTGGGAGCTCTTGATTATTTGATGGCAAAAATGTAAAAAATTCACGCGTTTTTAGTAACATTTCAACATCATCATTGAATGCAGAATCTGCTACTCCTGTTTTACTTGTATGGATTTTTGCTCCGCCAAGATCTTCATGGCTTACATCTTCATATGTAACTTTTTTTACTACGTCTGGACCAGTTATAAACATGTAAGAGCTATTTTTCACCATAAAAATGAAGTCAGTTAATGCTGGAGAGTAAACTGCTCCACCGGCACATGGACCCATGATTAGAGAAATTTGTGGTATAACTCCTGATGCATTGACATTTCTTTGAAAAATTTCCCCATAACCAGCAAGAGAATTAATCCCTTCTTGAATCCTAGCTCCACCAGAGTCATTTATCCCAATAACAGGAACTCTAGTGTTAATTGCCATATCCATAATTTTACATATTTTTTTCGCGTGAGATGCACCAAGCGATCCTCCAAAAATAGTAAAATCCTGAGAATAAACAAAAACTTTTCTGCCATAAATAGTGCCATAACCAATTACGACACCATCACCCAGAAAATTAGTATTTTGCATTCCAAAATCAGTAGCATGATGTTTTACAAATTTATCATATTCCTCAAACGAATTTTCATCAAGCAATATACTTAGTCTTTCTCTAGCAGTTAATTTACCTTTTGCATGCTGTTTACTAATTCTATCGAAACCACCTCCTTTTTCAGCTTCTATTGTTTTTGCTTTTAGGGTTTTTAACATCTTAAAATCTTGCATATCAAAAAAAAGTGACTTTCAGCCTAAAGTATATGTTACTTTCTTGAAGTGTAAAAAACTCTGCTCCCGACATAAAACAATAAATGTAACTCCTAGCTATATTGTACTACAAATGATAAAAAGTTTAAGTTTTTATATGGAAGCTTCGTTCGCTTTTTTAGTAGAGTGCTTAACAAGCATTAAACTTAAAAAATTTTATTTTTGTTTGAAATGACTACTTTGAAGTATTATTCAATAATATAGAAAAGTCTGGAAGAGTTACATGCAACAATGCAACAAAGTGATTTCAGTCTTAATAGTTCAATACGCAAGAGAAAATCAAGGTTAACTATAACTAAGAACTATATGATCCATGATTTAATTAGTAGTATTAAAAATGCATTTTAGAAGTATTCAATAGCTGAACTTAGGTTGCATCTAAAATGAAAATATATACTTTTATAATTCAACTAAAGTCATTAATAATTCTAATTTTAATAGAGAAAAATACAATTTATCCTGTATCATAGTTTAGTATTCTTAGCAGCTGATTTGAAAGTGTTATGCTTACGGTTAAAATAACAAAAAGCAAGAAATATATATTCCAATACTGCAGAGAGCAATGATGTCACAAAGCTACATGCATTGACACACTACTGCAACTACTAAAAACAGGTTGCATATAAGGTTTTATGCTTTTGTGCTAGCCTATCTCTCACCTTAATTTGATAAACGGGAAAAATAGTTGAATTGGTTGTATGTTACAGTAACCTAACTTGAGATAAACTTCCCAGAAGCTTGTTTACTGAAAGTTGTGGTTGTGTTAAAAATGTGCCACATTCTGTTCCAAAAATCCCTTTGACAAAACTAAATGTGACTTTGATAGGTAATTTTAATTATCCTGAATAGGATGCTGTAACTACTATGAACTAAATGCATAAAAACCTGATGAAAGCATAGCTACTTAAAGATAAAAACCAAGGTACCAACTATTTTTTCTGTACCTAATTTGATATTGATATACGAAAAATTTATAATCGGGGATGGAAAAACCCATAGAGCTCAAAAAATATAATATACACCAAAGAAGACGTATCAGTCTTATTTTATATTTAGTTAAAAACTTACAAACGAAAATAGATAATGAACTATAAAATACCTAGTAATATGACAGAGTATAAAAACATGTCAAGCAATTTTTGAAAAGTACAGACATTTTACTATTGTATTTCAAACGTTTTATTCTTTCTCAACAAGATCAATCAGCTATAAAATTACACATATTGATTGTTGCAAAATCATATAATTGCTTTATAGGATTATGTCCAGTGATAATTACTATACCATTTTGTTCAGAACGTGTTAAGATCAAACCCAGTACTAATTCACAAGTTATACTATCAAGATTACAAAAAGGCTCATCTACCAGCCAAATATTCGCATTAGAAATCAAAAGACGAGCAAGAGCAACTCTCCTTTTCCATCCTGCAGAAAGTTCACCGTATCTAATATTAAGTGCAGGTTGTAATTGCAAACAACAAACAGCTGCCATAATTAACTCTCTAGTATCTCTTATTCCTGCCCAGAATTCTATATTCTGGATAACAGTTAAGTTGTCCTTACATGCATTTTTATGTCCAACGTAGACCATAGAAGACACATAATGTGGATCGTCATATATATCTTTTCCACAGTACTTTATGCTTCCTGATACTGGTGGTAAGAGTCTAGATAAGCTTCTTATCAAGCTGGTTTTTCCACTACCATTTGGACCAGTAATCAAGATTTTTAACTTAGGTTCAGCTTTGAAGCTAAGATTTTTAAATAAAACTCTGCTACTTCGTGTACAGGATAAATTTTCACATTCAAGCATAGATCATCTACCTCTACCTTTATACTTACCACGAGTTAAAGTCTGAGCTTCTATAAATAACCCCCAAAACCCTTTCTGCTCATCTTTTCTATGTATCAAACGTGTAAAATGATGCATTAAACCACTACCAATTATAACCATTCTCGTCCATTTACCTACTGGTTTTACTATGCCAACTATTCTTGGAATCTCTTTCTGCCTTCCACGCAGCATCTCTTGGTGCCTTATTAGTTTTTTTTGCTTATCCTTTTGATATATCTCATCATGTTTCCTATTTTCTTCTATCAACCCACACTTAGAAACCATCCAAGGAAATAGAATTTTCCTAATTTCATCTCTGTATTCTTTTTTAAGAAAGAGAAACAACAAAGCTATAGCAAAAAGCACTATACTATATACAAAAATTTTTACAAACAACATTATTATCTAGCTCATTGAAACAGTACATATAATCATACCTTAATTATAGTAACATCACAATTTTTATATAAGCAGAGTAGCATAAAAGATAATATTGAGTAATCAGATTTTAAAACTTTTTCTCTACCATGAAATTACATAAACATCTAAGCAAATAAGCTTGTATGCGATAAGTTTTACTTTTATACTTTTTTGAAATACTGCTCAATAAATATGAACTGCTATAAAACTCATACATGCAATGAATTGAGGAAGGAAGATATAGAAAAGGAAGTTACCCTTTCTGGATGGCTATATCGCAAGCGCAATCACGGTAACCTAATTTTTGTTGACTTAAGAGACTTCTATGGAACTACTCAGCTAGTATTTAACAATGACAAGAAATTTTTTGATAGAATTTCAAGTTTAAAACAGGAGAGTGTAATTACTGTTATAGGAACAGTCAAGGCCAGAACTAAAGATAAAGTAAACAGCTCTATCCCCACAGGAGAAGTTGAGGTTATAGTTAGTAACTTGCACGTTGAATCTGAAGTAGAGTTCCATTATAATGAAGAAATAGCGAAAGAAGAAAAAAGCTTATTAGCAAGCATCTCTGGCAAGCAAGAATACTCAGAAAATATGAGATATAAATACCGGTTCCTTGATTTGAGACGAGAAAAAGTTCGTAATAACATTATCTTGCGATCGCAAATTATTGCAGAGCTACGTAAACTCATGATAGAACAAGGTTTTCTAGAGATTCAAACCCCAATACTTACTGCTTCATCACCTGAAGGAGCACGTGACTATTTAGTACCAAGCAGACTAAATCCTGGCAAGTTCTATGCATTACCACAAGCTCCTCAGATTTTCAAGCAATTGCTCATGGTATCAGGGTTCGATAAATATTTTCAAATTGCACCATGCTTCCGTGATGAAGACGCAAGATCTGACCGTTCTCCAGGAGAATTTTATCAACTAGATCTTGAAATGTCTTTCGTGACACAAGAAGATATATTCTATGTTATGGAAGCTACCTTATATGAATTGTTCACTAAATTTTCTCGCAAGTCAGTTGATAAGAATTTTCCACGCATTACATACAAAGAGGCAATGCTTAAATATGGCTCTGATAAACCAGATTTACGTAACCCACTATTAATAAGCGATGTTACGGAAGTTTTCCGTGATTCAGGGTTCAGTATCTTCAAAAGCAATATCGAGCAAGGCATGGTAATTAGAGCTATTCCTGCTCCTAAAACAGCAGAGGAATCACGTAGTTTTTTTGAAAAAAAAACAAAGCACGCACAAAAAGAGTTCGGTGCTAAAGGTCTTGGGTACATAACGTTTAATAAAGATGGCACAACAAAAGGATCAATTTCTAAATTCTTTGATAAAAAAACGCTAGATCATATACAAGAAGTAACAAACATAAAGCCTGGAGATAGTATATTTTTTGCCTCTGATAAAGAAAATGAGGCAGCAACAATTGCAGGAAAAGTACGTACCCTTTTAGGATCAGAATTAGGTCTCATAGATGAAAATATTTTCAAGTTCTGTTGGGTTATTGACTTTCCATATTTTGGATACGACAGTAAAAATAAAAAAATCAACTTTTTTCACAATCCATTCTCTATGCCACATGGTGGCTTGCATGACCTGGAGGAAAAAAATCCACTCAATATTCTCGCTTATCAATATGATCTTGTTTGCAATGGGGTAGAACTGTCAAGTGGAGCAATTCGCAATAACAAGCTAGACGTTATGTATAAAGCTTTCTCTATTTCAGGCTATAGCAAAGAAGAAGTTGATACAAAATTTAGCGCACTTGTGCGTGCATTCAGATTTGGAGTACCACCTCATGGTGGGATAGCACCAGGAATTGATAGAATAGTTATGATGCTTGCTAATGAGCCAACTATTCGTGAAGTGATCTGTTTCCCTATGAATCAACAAGGTGAAGATGTTCTAATGGGTGCTCCTTCTAGAATAAAAAGTAAACATTTAAATGAACTATCCCTGCAGGTTATCGATTGATATCATTCTATGATTATATTGTCTGAGAAAGTGTGAACAATATCCAAAAAGCAATACTATCTGGTATAATCTGTAACATGATTGTATGGTATGAGTTAACTCTATTTGGAGTTTTAATGCATACAATAAGCAATGTTTTTTTTTCATCAGAAAGCGAATATGTAAAAAAAATTAAGTTTCTTGTCAGTTTTGCAATTGGGTTTTGGTTTAGGCCACTAGGTGCATTTGTTTTTGGGTACATTGGAGATAAATATGGCAGAAGAAAAATTTTGCTAGCTTCTGTAATATTAGCCTCAATATCATCCACTGCAATTGCAGTAATACCTAGTGCAAAAGAGATAGGGATATTTTCCTCCATATTACTACTGTTTTGCAGAATAATACAAGGAATGGCAACAGGTGGAGAAACAAGTATCAATTCTGCTTTTTTAATAGAACATTCAAATAACAAAAGAAATCTAGGGTTTTTAGGTAGCATGAAAGCTTTCAGTGGCGCGCTTGGCTCTATTACATGCTTTATAATGATAGCTGTTTGCAAAAAATTCACAGGTGAAAATTATGAAGTTTGGGGTTGGAGGTTGCTTTTCTATTTCTCGTCTATCATGGGCATAATAGGATTTTTAATAAGGTACATAATAGAGGAGAGCTTAGCATACAAAATGCACAGTCAAAATCTGTTCCATCCACCATGCATAGAGCTACTTAAGAAATATAAAAGAACACTTGCAATAGCGATTGGTCTTGGCATTGCCCAAAATGCAATTGCCTATTCAGCAATTATGTTTTATAACACATCTGTAAAAGGACTTGTTTTTTTAGGTATTGATATTAAAAATGCAGTAAGAATCATAGTTGAAGCTACATTTGGAGTGTCTGCAGTGTTGCTTGCAACACTATCTGATAAAATCGGAAGAAAAAATGTAATGATTCCTACGTTAACAACTTTGGCTTGTACTAGTTTATTGGTTTTTCCACTATTGTCACACAATAACCATTACATTGTAACATTCACTTTTCTATTAATAAGTATACCAATAGGTGCATCCTTTGGAATATACAATTCTCTTGTTTGTGAGTTATTCCCCACAAAAGTTAGGTGCACTGGCTTTAGTTTAGCTCATAATATATCTGCAGGAGTTTCCGGTGGTATTTCTCCATCTGTATGCATATGGCTTATAGAAAAAGCTGAAACAAAATTCGCAGCCGGCATCTACCTTGCCATCTGCGCACTAATTAGCTTGATATCTGTGCTACAAATTAAAGATAATGATAAAAAAGTTGATTGGTAAATCTTCCCTTTCTATCATCTTTTGTACCTTGGGTATTTTAATTCCAATATATTTGGTTATATTTCTACACAAATCTCTAGTCCAATTGATAAAATTGGAATATTTTGTGATCTAAGTGAAATTAAAAAACGGTTCTACTCTACTATAGGTAGAGTACTTCTATTTAGCAGCCAAAGATAGAAAATATTGATTCCCTTCCTGTTTAGGTGCTAATTCTACTCTTGCAATATCTTCAGTATCCCTAATCAACCGTTTGAATTTATCCAGCCCAACTTCAGTGTTTATGAGCTCTCTACCTCTAAATTTCATTGTGACTTTGATTTTATGCCCATGTATAAGAAAATCCCTTACTTGACGTAATTTTGTTTCATAGTCATGATCACCAATATTAGGACCTAACTTAATTTCCTTTACAGTTAATATCTTTTGCTTCTTTTTTGCTTCACTTGCTTTTTTTTTGCATCGTATTTTTGCTTGCTATAATTCAAAATTTTACATATCGGGGGAATCAAATTAGGCACAATTTCCACTAAATCTAAATTAACATTTTGTGCAGATTCCAAAGCTTGCCCTATTGCCATCACACCAACCATGTTGCCATTCTGATCAATTAAGCGTACCTCTTTAGCAGTAATAAGTTCATTAACTCTATTTTTTTTGATTTGCAAGTTTTAACTCCTTTAACTTAAATTAATACCTCTTAATAAGAGCTCAGTAGCTTCTTTATAAGAAAAGGACTGTTGCCTATCCGACCCTAAATTCCTTACCGATACCGTTCTATTTGCAACTTCATCTTTACCAACTATCCATAATATAGGAACCTTACTTGAGCTATACAAGCGTATTTTATAACTAATTTTCTCATTTGTTAAATCCATTTTAACTCTAATACCATGCCTTTTTAAAATACTGTTAATTTCCTTAGCATAGCTATTAGCTTCATGTGTAACGGTTAGGATAGCAAGCTGTATTGGAGCGAGATACAATGGAAACTGTCCCGCATGATGTTCTATCAGGATGCCAATAAAACGTTCAAATGTTCCAAGAATCGCTCTGTGTAATATAACAGGGTGATGCTTTTGCCCATCCTCTCCTATATAAAAAGCTCCGAGATGTTCTGGTAAAATAAAATCTACCTGTAACGTCCCACACTGCCAGCTTCTGCCTATTGCATCTTTTAAAATAAACTCCAACTTTGGACCATAAAATGCACCTTCACCTGGATTTAGCTTATAACTGAGCCCTGCTTTCTTAACAGCTTCTAGCAGCGCTTCTTCAGCTTTATTCCATACCTCACTATTCCCTGCCCTAATACTTGGGCGATCTGAGAATTTTAGAGAAATTTCGTTAAATCCTAGCTCTGAGTATACTTCTTTCAAAAGGTTGCAAAACATTACAGTTTCAGAATTGATTTGTTCTTCCATGCAAAAAATGTGTGCATCATCTTGTGTAAAGCCACGTACCCTCATCAGCCCATGCAATGAACCTGAACTTTCATTCCTATGACACACTCCAAATTCTGCCATACGTATTGGTAAATCACGATAACTTCTGATGCGTGAGTTAAAAATCTGTACATGACAAGGACAATTCATAGGCTTTATTGCTAGCTTTTTATTTTTAACTTCATCAACAATAAACATATTGTCGCGAAACTTATCCCAATGTCCAGACTTTTCCCACAGTTCTTTGCTTATTAAAATTGGAGTTTTTACTTCAAAATAACCATTATCTACTAATTTCTTTCTCATATAAGATTCGAGCAGATTGTATAAGATACATCCCTGTTCATGCCAAAAAACCTGTCCAGCAGCTTCTTCTTGAATATGGAATAAGTCCATATCTTTAGCGATCCTGCGGTGGTCTCGTTTTTCTGCTTCTTCTAGACGCTTAAGATAAGCATTTAATTCACCTTTATCTCTCCATGCAGTACCATATATTCTCTGTAATATTGGACCATGAGAATCTCCACGCCAATGTACTCCTGCAACTTTCATAAGTTTAAATGCTTTAACTCTACCAGTTGAAGGAGAGTGTGGACCGCGACATAAGTCAATGAAATTGCCTTGTCTATAAACAGTTATATCTTCACTTTTTGGTATGAAAGAAATAATATCAACTTTATATCTCTCGCCTACACTACTAAAAAAATCAATCGCTTCTTTGTGAGTCCAAACCTCTCGGATAAATCTGCAGTCACCTTTTATGATTTCCTCCATTCTTTTCTCTATTTTACTGAGATCATCCATAGTAAAGGTGCAATCTGTAGCAAAATCATAGTAAAAGCCATCCTTAGTTGTTATTCCAACAGCAGTTTGAGTATTACAGAAAAGCTCCTTCACCGCTTGGGCCATTATATGTGCAGCATCATGCCTTATTATATCTAAAGCTATTTCATCACCAAATTGTATTACCTCTACTTCTGCATTAGATTCGATTTCTCGCGAGAGATCATACAATTCCCCATTTACCCTCAAGGCAATAGCTTCCTTCAAAATATCTAGCTGTAATATATCAAAACCAGTAACTTTGCTGTTATATTTTCCTACTTCTTTCCCAGCTGAGAATGTAACTTTTATCATCTGTTTTAGAAATAAGGCCTATTCTTTTTCAACTTAAGTTGAATTGCTTTCTCCCAGATTTCACCATTGTGCAATAATTTTTCCTTGTTGTATATTAGCTCCTTCCTTGTTTCTGTTGCAAACTCAAAATTAGGACCTTCAACAATTGCATCAACTGGACATGCTTCTTGACAAAGTCCACAGTATATACACTTTGTCATGTCAATATCATAACGTGTGGTACAACGACTTCCATCTTCTTTTTCTTCTGCTTCGATAACTATTGCTTGAGCAGGACAGACAACCTCGCATAACTTACAAGCTATACATCGTTCCTGACCATTTGGATACTTACGTAACGCATGCTCACCACGAAATCTTGCGCTTAGATGACCCTTTTCCATAGGATACTTCAGAGTAACCTTTGACTTGAACATGTATTTCAATGTAATAGCGAAACCTTTAATTAACTCTACAAAGAACCAATAACGAACCAATTTCCTGAGCATAAAGTACTTAAGACTTATACAAATGATTATAAATTATATCACAAGTTTTCAAAAGACCTTTTTTCTTGCTTAACTTTGGATCTAATTTGAATCAATTACCTTCATTCCTACTATATTATACCCTGAATCAACGTGCAGAATTTCTCCAGTAGTACCACTACTTAAGTCACTCAGTAAGTATAATGCTGCTTTTCCAATATCCTCTATTGTAACGTTACGTCTAAGTGGAGCATTGTTTTTGTTCCATTTTGATATGAAGTGGAAATCACTTATTCCAGAAGATGCTAAAGTCCTAACTGGACCGGCAGAGATAGCGTTAACTCTAATGTTCTTAGGGCCTAAGTCATAGGCTAGATATTTTACACTTGCTTCAAGTGCAGCTTTACACAAACCCATAACATTGTAGTTCGGTATAACCTTTTCAGCACCATAATAGGATAAAGTAAGCAAACTACCAATATTTCGCATCATTTTCTCAGCTCTTTGAGCCAGAGCAGTAAAAGAATAGCAAGATATATGCATTGCATTGAGAAAGTTGTTTAATGAAGTATTAACATACTTACTACTTAATTCACTTTTATCAGAAAATGCAATCGCATGTACCAAAAAATCGAGAGTGCCCCATTTTTTTTCTACTGCTTTAAAAACAGCATCTATAGTTACTTCATTCGCAACATCACAACTCAGTACTAATTCCACATTCAGTTCAATTGCTATTGGCAATAATCTCTCTTTTACTGTTTCATTTTGGTAGGTGATTGCGAGCTCAGCTCCGTGTTCTGAGAGAATTTTTGCTATACCATAGGCTATCGATCTCCTATTCGTTATTCCAGTTACCAATCCCTTTTTACTTTTCAATAAAGTTGCCGTCATAGAACCATTTATTTCCTAAAATTTGAAATACTAATTAAGCAAAGTCAAGGTATTACTGCTAAAAAAATCAACTTCTGAAGTCATGAAACATATCGTAAACTTGACTGAGCATAAGTCTATCAATAGAGCTAAAGCTTTTAAGCTTGGAACTTTTGCAAAACAATAAACTCCTTTATTTAGAGCTAAAGTTTTGCTATCTTCAAATTTTAATAATTTTAAATTAATGAACATAAGCAAAAACGAGTTTTTATTCCTCCCACTTGGAGGAGTAGGCAGAATTGGAATGAATGTTAGTTTATATCACTGTCAAAGCAAGTGGATCATGATTGATCTTGGCATTGGCTTTGCTGACGAAACTACGCCTGGTATCGAACTTCTCATCGCTGATGTAAGCTTTATTGCTCAAAGAAAAAAGGACTTACTTGGAATAATAATCACACACGCACACGAAGATCACTGCGGTGCAATTCCCTATCTATGGGAAGAATTGCAATGTCCTATATATGCAACGAACTTTACAGCTAATTTCCTCAAGGAGAAGTTAAAGGAGTTTCAATTGGAAAGTATGGTACCTGTAAGAGAGGTGAATACAAACAGTAGCCTAAATTTAGGTCCCTTTACTGTCGAGTTCATAAATGTAACTCATTCAATTCCTGAAGCCCATTCGATATTAATTAGCACTGATATAGGTAGCGTGCTTCATACTGGCGACTGGAAATTCGACCACAAACCTGTTGTTGGATTAACTTCTAACATAAATCGCCTAAGAGAGATTGGTGATAAAGGCGATCTACTTGCAGTAATTTGCGATTCAACAAACATACTAAGTAAATGTAATCCTAAGTCAGAAGGTGAAATTTACGATAATATTTACCGAATAATTAGGCAATCTAAAAAATTGGTAGCTGTATCACTTTTCGCTTCAAATGTTGCTCGAATTGAAACGATAAGCCAGGCTGCAAAGGCACTAGATAGAAAAGTCGTTTTACTTGGCAGGTCTTTATGGAGAATAGTAAAAGTTGCTCAAGATAGCGGATATTTAATCGATTCTGCTCATTTTTTTGAAGCAAAAGATGCAGCAGATCTACCAAGAGAAAAGCTATTGTTAATTTGTACTGGATGTCAAGGTGAACCAATGGCAGCGACCTCAAAACTTGCTCATAAGAGGCACTATGCATTTAAAATACAACGGGGCGATACAATAATCCTTTCATCAAGAATCATACCTGGAAATGAAACTCGTGTACATAATATGCTCAACGCTTTTGTTGAGATGGGAGTGGAAGTTATTACTGAAAAGACAGAGCATATTCATTCTTCTGGACATCCAACAAAATCAGAACTAAGGGAGATGTATTCTTTGATAAAACCAAAAATGTCTATTCCAGTACACGGAGAGTATATTCATACTCATGCACATGTAAAATTCGCGAAGGAGTGCGGTGTGAAAAAAGCAATAATGATTACACCAGGGGATATTGTAAATTTAGAAAATGGAGAAAAGATTGATGCAATTGACGTTAATTATTTTTGTATTGATGGTACATTGCTACGTTACCCAGAAGGTAGCGTTATAAAAATGCGTAAGAGGATGAGGGATGCAGGAGCTATTGTAGTGACAGCAGTTGTCAATAAAAAAAATAAATTACTTGTTAAGCCAAAGGTATTTACACCTGGTGCTTTTGAAGCAAAAGAGGATGCAGCTATTATACAGAGGATTACAAAAGCAGTTGAGTCAGCGTTTAGTTCAAGGTCAACAAGGAAAATAAGAAATAAGATTGAGAGTTCAATATTTAGTATCCTAAATGAATACCTACTAAAAAAGCCCATAATTAAAGTTCAAATAGAACAGGTGTAAAACTGGTAAAGTGTACTTCTGTTCATCTACCGTTCACTTCTCTTCATTATTTTTGCTTTATTTTCCAAAGCTATTTTATATATATATTTGTAGATATGCGACTAGATGTTATTAGCACTCCTCTTTCTTATGAATATCTAAATAGCTTTGGAAAATAAAGCAAAAACATTGCAAAATAGTTAAGGTAAATTTACTTATTTTCAGCTTATTTCATGAACACTAGTTCATAGCTCTTGAAATCAAATTTAAAACCTAGAAATGGTTCATTGGCTATAATGAGTCTAAATAGGATATTAATAGAGCATCAGGATCATCATTTATTTGTTGATTTCTTCAGTAAAGAAGATATTCATTTAGCCAATTGTTTTTCTAGAAAAGGATAAGAAAAACTATCCACCTTATCCAAGATTAAAATATGACGCGCCCTAATACATTTCAGATGTAGTTTTGCTTTAAGGTTTTCCTAATAGTTAATAAAACAGTTATAACCTATCACTTATCTAATGATAAAATCAATACAGTGTTTTTAGGTTTTAGCAGTAAGTTTGCAAAAAAATTACTATGAGATAGTCGTAAGTACTTTTCCTCATTACTATCCAGATCAAAAATACATGGCATTAATTCTGATATAAGTAAAGTTAAAAGTTCTATATAATAAGTTACACTAGAAAAGCGGAACTAAAAGGAAGCTAGCTTTAAAACAGAAAACATACACCATTCCTTGCTTAGTTACCAAAAGAAGATACGTCAACATCTACAAAAACCCAAATATGAAAATTTCAATATGGATTCCAAGATAGTAGAAAAAAGAATACCTACTTTAAAAGTACAAAATTTAATTTTGTCATATCTGCTAGATTGTAGAAGTACTATTTTATAAAGGTAGAATCGCTTAAGCAATTCAAGTCTATGCTTAGTAAAGTCAGTAAAAAAGTCGGAAACATCTCTACACAAATATTTTAACTAATAAACTAATCTTACTTTAAACTATCGATTGCTTACTCAGATTTTCTAAAAAGTCCGTGATTACACCAGAAATTAAAGTTGGTGTAATGATTATATTCCCTTACCACTTTCATGTTAATGGTACATAAACTCATGGTAGATATAGTAATTTAATTCTTAAAATATAAATTCAACTTCTGCAGTTAACACTTAGCGAGAAGTTTTTAAATATCTACAACTAAGCGCTAGTTATTCTATGGCAGAGATATATAGAACAAAACAGAAGAAACTGATACTGATCATTAATATTTCTATACACAACCACATGAATTAAAAGTATTGACCTGTAGCATAAGAATTAAATAGCTATAAAAGCAACAAGATAACCTAAAAGTCTCATTTATCTTTCAGCAACACTACTTGATGGATAAATATTCTGTAGCAGTTCGACAAAATGACATCGATGTTTTTATCGCACTGATTTTGTTCTACTGGTACTTTAATTCTCATATTAATATATTCTCTGAAAGTCTCTGTCTCTTCTAGAAACCCTTCCCTTTGGGGACACTTAGCTCTTGTATAGCAACCACTTGTTAATTTTCATTGTAAGTTTTTAATAAGGTATATATTCTTAGATAAGCTATTAACTATAAAATATATCTTTAAGCTTTATTATCAACAAATAAAGTAGCATAGGAGCTTCTGTTTTTAGCATTATTAACTTCTTAAGCCCAAATGGATATGTTAAAGGAACAAAATAAAATATTTACAAATCTAAATGGTAAAGAAACTCCACTTCTTGAAAGTGCAAAAAAGCTTGGCAGTTGGCAAAAAACAAAAGAGTTATTAGATTTAGGGTCTGAGAAGATCATCAATGAGGTAAAAAAGTCTGGCTTAAGAGGTAGAGGAGGTGCAGGATTTCCAACAGGTCTTAAGTGGAGCTTTATGCCTAGAAATCCCTCAAAAGGGCAACCTGTGTATTTAGTAGTCAACGCAGATGAATCAGAACCAGGCACATGCAAAGATAGAGATATATTGAGGTATGAGCCACATAAATTACTTGAAGGGATTCTCTTAGCTAGCAAAGCAATCAACGCATCAACTGCATATATTTATATCAGAGGTGAATTTTACAACGAGTACCTAATTTTAAAAAAAGCACTTAAGGAAGCTTACCAAGAAGGCTTAATTGGGAAAAATGCTTGTAACTCAGGTCATAACCTTGACATATTTATTCATAGAGGAGCAGGAGCCTACGTATGTGGAGAAGAAACAGCTCAACTTGAATCAATTGAAGGGAAAAAGGGCTTCCCTCGCATGAAGCCACCATTTCCTGCAGATGTTGGACTTTTTGGCTGCCCAACTACAATAAATAACGTTGAAACCATAGCTATGGTTCCAGATATTTTGCGTCGCGGAGGATGGTGGTTTGCATCTCTTGGGAAACCAAACAATACTGGTACTAAGATTTTTAGCATTTCAGGACACGTAAATAATCCATGTAACGTTGAAGAGGAGCTAGGAATTCCACTACGTGAATTAATTGAAAGATATGCAGGTGGAGTGCAAGGGGGCTGGGATAATTTGCTTGCTGTAATACCAGGTGGATCTTCAGTTCCATTAATTCCAAAATCTATATGTGACACCATTGAAATGGATTTTGATTCATTAAGAGCTGTACAGTCAGGACTTGGTACTGGAGCTATAATAGTAATGAATAAATCAACTGATATAATAGCTGCAATAGAGAGGTTGTCACACTTCTATATGCATGAATCATGCGGACAATGTACACCATGTCGTGAAGGTACTGGATGGGTATGGAGAATCATGAAAAGAATGGTAATAGGACAAATTAATCTCGATGAAATAGATAAGTTACTCAATCTTACAACTCAAATAGAAGGACATACAATCTGTGCACTTGGTGACGCTGCAGCTTGGCCAGTTCAAGGATTAATAAGACACTTTCGTGACTTAATTGAAAAAAGGTCTCGATCTAGCAGAAACTTTATGAGAAAATCGAAACCAAAGGAAAAATTAGGTATAAAGATTACTTGATAAATTTTACTATACTACTTTTTCTAACCAAAGGCATTCAACTATCCATTAGTAATTTGGATAGCAAAAGTGTGCACAGAAAATGTCTCATATTCAATCTCTTTTATGTACATCTTATGTCTTTACTAAATTCCGTCCAGAAGCTTTATGATGAAAGTGTACTTATAGGTTATTTGAAGACAATATAAAAGAAAATGCAAACTGATGAGCATGTAGCTACCTACTATAGAGCTATTTTAACACCTTTTCTCAATCTATAAGTTTCATAAATAAAAATCAATTCATAATACTTAATGCAGAGTGAGCCTTTATTACACATTCACTTGGCTGAAAGTAAGCCTTCTAGGCATAAGGTTAAACTGCTTTGGATAATACTTCTTTGACAAACTTAAAACCCAAATATTTATGAAACTATGAAAGGTACTAAAATTACACCTTTTTTCCCTCAAACTCACATAGGTCATGAATTATGCACGCCCTACACAATGGTTTTTGTGCTCTGCAAGTATATCTACCATGCAAAACTAGCCAGCGATGAGCATAAAATAGATATTTCCTTGGAATTAAATCCAAAAGAGATTGCTCCGTTTTGAACGCATCTTTTTCTTTTACAAGTCCAATTCTATTGCTCACCCTAAAAACGTGGGTGTCAACTGCCAATGTTGGAATGCCAAGCACGGAATTTAAGAATACATTAGCACTCTTCCTTCCTACTCCTGGTAAAGAAAGCAAGTCTTCAAAATTTGTAGGAACTTTACTATTGTACTGCTCAACTAATATTTTGCTGAGCTTAACTATATTTTTTGTTTTAGAATTACATAAACCGATGCTATTTATGCGCTTCCTTAGCTCATTTTGCCCGAGGATTAGCATCCTCTCCGGTGTATCAGCAATACTAAATAGCTCTTTTGTAATTCTATTAACACTCACATCAGTTGCTCTAGCTGATAAAATCAGCGCAGTTAGCAATGTAAAATGATTGGTATAGTTTAATTCTATTTTTGGTGTAGGATTCGATTGACTGAACTTTTCGAACACTAATTCTATTTTCTTTAAGTCCATTTATAGAGCTAAAAGCTTATATTACACTGTTTATCATGTAAATCAAATCACTTGAGGCTTGTACTATTGCTTAGTGTTATCGTTGAATAAACAAGTTTGCTCATAGAAGTCACTTTCAGTTGATTACTAGTCGCATCTACAAAATATTTTCTAACAACAGGCATTACAGCTTTAAGAATTGAACTAATTTCATAGATTAGCTCCATTTTGGATTCTATTTCCTAAATCTTCAGCAAAACTTTTTCATATTTTTTAACATATATTTCTCAACTTTTTTAGAAACAACAAGCTAGAACTCCAACTAATATTATTAATACAAATAGAGAAAACATACTTACACCTAGAGTAGCCTTTCAGTAATAAGATTTACTAAGAAGTAAATAGAAAAAGCACTGAAACAGGTAAAATTTCTCTGTATAGCTAAATATTTTTCTGAGCCTTTCCAGGCAAGAAGTCCACTTTTTAAAATACAGACATTAATTTATTGTAATCTCCTGATTATTTCCCTTTTAGGGATGCTCAATTTTTAAATAATTTCCCACTAGAACCAATATGATGCAAAATATCAATCATTTTCAGCATTAATGCTTATCTTAACAAAGGGACAAAAGCCCCTTTTCTTTAACTCTTGGTGAGCTTTATAAATTTGGTCAAACATATTCCTGCTTACACTCATAAAAACAATTTACAAAAACAATTTCACATATTACTTCTTCAAGAATTAACTAAAAATAGTAAACCTTACTTATATCTAACAAACTTTTATTCTCAATACATTAAAAACACTGCCATCTAAATATTGTCTAGTTGTTGAAAATGCTAATATACTACACTACATACAAATAATATGTACCTAATACAGGCATAAAGTGATTGACAATTAACTAAACAAAAAAACCTTCTTCCCCATCATATAAATATAATTTATCTATTCTTACTACATCAAAGCTGTTTTCTTCAAGTTTGATTAGCAAGTTATTTGGTCGCTTAAAGATTTTGAGCCTCCTGGCCAAATTGCAAGCCCTTTTGAGTATATTGCTATAATTTTCGGATTGCCTAATGCAAATAACCTCACCAGACGATCAAGACCTTCTGATCTATTCCAGGCAATTGTTATATCACTACCAACCAACTCCCTAACCTTGTAGTCCTTTCTATAATCATCACACGCCTCACTCACTTTACTACTATCTTTGCTGAATCATTGATGAGAAATCCACGCAAAGTTTTAGGATTTTTTCCAAAATTATTCACAACAGCTTCTGCAAATTCCCTTGTACTAACTTTCTGTTTGCTCTTTCCTTCCTTATAAAAATCAGCAGTATGTATGCCATCTTCCAGAGTTTTTAGCCACGCATTGTAAATTAACTTTGCAGCACTTACTTGACCTATGTAAATCAGCATATGGACTGCAGCATTTAAAAGACCGGAAGGATTAGCCATGTTCTTTCCTGCAATATCAGGAGCAGAACCATGAACTGTTTCAAACATTGCATATTCACTATCAACATTACTACTTCCAGCTAATCCCACAGAACCAGAAATTTGTGCCATTATATCTGATAATATATCACCATACAAGTTTCCGGCTACTATAACGTCAAAATTTTCAGGCTCTGTGGCAACACGTGCTATTCCAATATCGACTTATAATGTTCTGATTTTATAAGACTGTAATCTTTTGCAATTCTGTTAAATACTGAGTGGAAAGTACCATCTGTCATTTTCATTATGACATCTTTAGTTAAACAAGTTACTTTCTTTCTATTATGCTTTTTCGCATATTCAAAAGCATATCTGCATATCTTCTCTAAGTTGGACTTAGTAATAATCTTAGCGCATTGGTAAGAGTCACCAGTAAGCCTATACTCTATCTCTGTGTAAATGTCTTCCTCATTCTCACATATTATAATGATATCAAATTTGTTGAACCTACTTTCTATAATAGGATGATACGAAATATATGGCCTGATGTTTGCATATAGTCCAAGATTTTTTCTAAGCGTAACATTTAAACTTTTATGTCCCTTCACCCTGAGGAGCTGTTGTCGGAGACTTAAGCAATATCTTTGTCCTTTTAATAGACTTCCATCCACTTGGAGAAATCCCGTGAGACCATCTCTTATAGTAAAGAAGCTTTCCTATTTCAATAATATCCACTGAAATTTTTGCCCCCTGCCCTTGCACAATACTGATAGTACCATCTCCATAATTTCTGGTCCGATACCATCACCATACGCAACCGTGATTGGTGTTGACATAACTTTTCTTATTAGAAAATGACTGTCTATATTAATCCAAATAACAGAGTAAGACAAGAGATCAATACCATCAAACTAACATACTTATGCCTATTCAATAACATATATACTATATAACTAGCTTATAAAGGTAAATCAATAGTACTAAAGAAGATATCAAAGTGATTTATACAGAGTATACAAAGGTACTGTAAGATTACTTAGTTTTTATGTTCCTTTTCTTCCTTACTTGGCAAATCCACTTGCATATTTGTGAAAAGATCTTCACTAGAAAGCTAAATAACTAGCAACAAAATGCTATCTACAACTCGCATAGTGAATACAAAATATAACGTTAATATTAACAAAACTTGATAAGCAAATCGAACTATTGTGTAATACGACACACCAAAAACAATTATATGATGTTCTATAAGGGAAATATTGAAGTATTTGTTCCAAGACTTATCTAAAACCATTATTGGTTAGTCACTTCTATATCTTTATAATCTAGCTCATTTTGCTTTTGTTTACGTTATTAACCAATGCAAACAAATGTTCTATAGCAAATTTTGAAACATGGTAGCAATAGATTGTGAATTCATTAATATTTTTATATGCTATAAAAATAGCAACTCTAATAATATCCTTTTCACTAGATGAGATAGCTAAATTAGTACTTATGGACTTACGGTATATAGTACATGTATTTCAAAAAAGAGCAAAGTTCACTACTAGTTATGTACTTGACAGCACAAATTTTGATAACTCTATAGCCATATTTATCTATTAGTCTATGTATGATTTATTGATACTTTTTCGTTACCTACTGATGGAGACATGAAGATGTAAAGTCTTTTGATAACATCAATAAGTATATGAAAGCCAACTAGAATACAAGGACCTACTAAAGCTTCTGGAAGAATATACCATAGAAATCTTTTATATACTAGAGAACTTGCTAATGATATGCGATAATATACATTATAACATAACATTGATCTAGCATTAAATGAAATATGAAAGTTGTATAACATACAAAAACTGTACTCTTCTGCTGGAATTTAGGCCTAATTTACTTCCCTTAGCCAGCACAATGTTTCATATATGTAATCTAACTGTTACTCTAGATAAGATTTCAGATTTCAAGATATTATAAATTCTATTCCCTGATCAAGTAGAGTATCCTTTAAAATAAAAGGCAAAAAGTGATATGACAAGCATATTTCTGATGAGAAATAGATTTTCTAGAAAAGAAAGAATTCATTTTACAATAATACTACAATACAGAAAATGTGCAGCATAGCAAGAACTAACATATATTGGAACTGTGGTAATAGAAAGCACAAAAACTTACTATATGGATACAGTAGAGTATAAAATAAAAAAATACTAATCAATTCATTAAAGTAAAAATTTATATACGCTAAAGTTAATCTTGGTATAGGATTGGATGGCAAAAAATAAATAAATATAAATCAGAAATTAATGTAATAACAGCTATGGAATAACACTAAAAAATATTAGTGTGAGATGATAAAACATAAATACGAAATAGGATGTAATCATGACAATAAGGTAGAATAATCGAGAGTAGAGACTAAATCATTACTTTAAAAGTAAACTTAGTTTCTATCAAATATAGAATAGTAGGAAATTATTAATGTATCATTTTAGTTGTATAACTTGCAAGAGTATTAAAAATAAGACAAATAATTTCTTATAAAATGAAATTTAAATGGAATCCAAAAGATATAATGTGGTACAGAACAAAAGACATTTACAAATGAAATACTTCTCAGTATGTGAATGAACCTTGCATTTTATACATCTAATTTGTATTCTAAATAAAGGGAGCGGGGCATAGCGCAGCCTGGTAGCGCATTTGGTTTGGGACCAAAGGGTCGGGAGTTCAAATCTCTCTGCCCCGACTTTTACATTAATTTTAATGCGTTTTAAAAATTTGCTGGCAACTTACCTTAATCAATTAAGTCTTATGCCTCTCATTAATATATCTATCGTATCCATGACTTACAATTACCTACTGCTAATGTCTAGACTATTAGTTACATTCTTATAAACAATTTTACAAGATGCTAGCTACTATATAATATAATCAAAGTTCTCTCAATATTCACTATGATTAGAGCTGTACAAATTAAAAAAACCGGAGGAATAGAAGTACTAGAGTTTGTTAATAAAAATATAAGTGAGCCAAAAAGCGAAGAGGTTTTGGTACGTCATACAGCTATAGGTTTAAATCGTTACGATCTTGAGCATAGAAAAGGCATTCGTGAAATTAAAAATTTTCCTTCAGTACTTGGAGTAGAGGCAGTTGGTGTTGTTGAAAAGCTTGGTAATGAAACAAGCAACTATCTAAAGATTGGGGATAGGGTTGGATATTGCACAGCTCCACCTGGGGCATATTGTGAGAGGCGTATCATACACCAGAAATACTTGGTAAAGATTCCAGACGAAATATCGGATGAAATTGCAGCAGCAGTACTATTCAAAGGCATGGCAGCTCACTATTTAGTCAACCAATCTTATAAAATAAAGCCTGGTGCTGTTGTTCTTGTACATGGAGCTAGTGGAGGATTAGGACAGATAATATGTCAATGGGCAAGTAACAAAAAAGGAGTAGTGATAGGTTCCGTAAGTTCTGATGAAAAAATAAAGATAGCTTTACAAAATGGCTGCAGGTACGCAATAAATTACCACGACAATAACTTTATTCCTAAGGTCATGGAGATTACACAAAGTAAAGGAGTAGGTGCAGTATATGATCCTATAGGCTATACTACAAGGAAACTTTCTTTCAATTCTCTAGGAGAATTTGGCATATATGTCTCCTATGGAGAGATATCAGGTAGTGCTTCTATTAGCTTCTCTTTGCTTAGTTCACGTTCACTATTTGCTACAGGAACATCAATATATCATTATAAGCATAACAGATTCACACTAGTACTTACTGCAGTAGAAATCTTTGAGATGATCAAAAAAAAGACTTTGAATGTAAGGATTAATAAAAAGTATAAATTCGATGAGATAATAAAAGCTCACCTTGATATGGAAAATAGAAAAACAGCTGGGTTAAATATCATAAAAGCCCCTTAAGGGAGTTAAGGCTTACATTTTAGCAGTAGTCAATGCTATTCTTAATTATCTCAACATTCTCATTCGGTAGTTCTTTGATGAATCTCGAAGTATACATTGATTGCCATTGATTATTCATTTCTCTTCTGCTTACACATGAAATAATTAATCTCTCTTTTGCTCTGGTTATTCCAACATATGCGAGCCTTCTTTCTTCCTCTAAAGCTCTACCACTTTTATCTTCAAAAGATTTTTGGTGTGGGAATAATCCTTCTTCCCAACCAGGTAAAAATACACATGGAAATTCAAGTCCTTTAGCTGCATGAAGAGTCATAATGTATACATTATCTCCACTACCCATGTTATCCACATCCATCACTAAGCTTATATGTTCCAAAAAAGCTGTAACATTATCGAAATTTTTCAGAGATGAAATAAGCTCTTTAATGTTTTCTATCCGAGCTATACCTGTCATCTCCTCTACATTTTCAAGCATTTTTATGTATCCTGATTGATTTATCAGAATTTCAACAAATTTATGTAATGGTTTTACATTTGCTATCTCTTTCCAAATATCAATCTTATTTAGAAAATCATTGAGTGATAGCTTAATTCTCCCAGTGATCTGATTGTCTTTAACCAAGGCTTTTGCCGCTTCAAAAAAAGAAGTCTTATTATCTTGAGCAATCATATATATCTTTTTTAGAGTCATATTCCCTATGTTTCTCTTTGGAAGATTCACAACCTTTTCAAAAGCTAAGTCATCATTGTTGTTTATAACAAGCCTTAGATATGCAATTATGTCTCTAACTTCCTTCCGCTCATAGAATTTTACACCGCTTATAATCTTATATGGAATTGAATATTTCATAAAATACTCTTCCAAAATTCTAGTTTGAAAAGTAGCTCTTACCAGTACGGCAACTTCATTAAATCTATACTTACCAAGATTTAATATCCATTTACTTATGAACTTTGCTTCAGCTTTGCTATCCCATAATTTTACTAGATTTACCTTTTCTCCATCAGAATTTGTTGTCCATAACTTTTTTTCTAAGCGTGTTTTATTATGATTAATAACATATAATGCAGTCGCGAGTATGTGATATGTCGATCTATAGTTATACTCCAACTTAACGGTTTTTGTATTTTTAAAATCATCAGAAAATTTCAGAATATTTTCAATTTCTGCACCGCGCCAACTGTATATTGATTGATCATCATCCCCTACACAGCAAATATTTGAATGTCCTCTTGCTAAATACCTTAGCCAAAGATATTGTATTGCATTTGTGTCTTGGTACTCATCTACCATAATGTACTTGAACTTGTTTTGGTAGTATGATAAGGTTTTAGCCTTTTGCTTAAAAAGCTGTATATTATATAATAGTAAATCACCAAAATCAAGAGAATTAAGGTACCTTAACCTTTCTTGGTACTGGTAATAGATTTTAAGTGCAGTCACATATAAAGACCTAAATGATTGAATGCTCTCTACCTCATGTGGGAATAAACATTTCTCTTTCCACTTCTGGATAATACTCATAACAGTCTTACACTTTCCTAATGAGTAATCAGAGTTTACTTCATTAATAATATTTTTTATTACCTGTAATTGTTCATCCATACTAATGATGGTAAAATTGGAACTGAAACCTACGACTTCAGCATGACAGCGTAAGATTTTCGCTGCAATTGCATGGAAGGTACCAAGCCATGGTATGCTTACACCTGTGAGTTCAAAAACTCTCGATAACATTTCATTTGCAGCTTTATTAGTAAATGTAACTGCTAATATTCCATCAGGACTAGCATAGCCATTTCTAACTATATGTGCTATCCTTGAAGTAAGGGTTTTCGTTTTCCCAGTTCCAGCACCAGCCAATATTAAAATTGGTCCGTTTACATTAGATACAGCTAATTGCTGCTCTTGATTTAGCAGTGAAAAATAACTATCCATTGTGCTATAGATTATCACTTGTAAGGTTAAACATATCTAAAATATTGAAAAGGTCATATTAAATATGATGATAAAAATATATACTTAAAGTAAAGCATAATGAAAGACCAAATCCTAGCGATTCTATTCTGCAGTATTGAGCATTTGTTGAGCTATAGCAACTTAATTTGACCAAAATCATGCTTATTGATAGATAAAGCAGAATTCTTTATAGCTCGTGCGTATCGCACTTGCACTTGCATTTCTGTTTTCTAATCTAACTCCAACAGAAAGTTTTGAGACAAGGGAGCTAATATAACATCATAATAAGCTTTTTTACCCAAAGCTAGCCAATATGTTACTAAACTAAACTGTCATATGCTTTCCACATTCATGACATTGTTCCCAAAATTTGGCTAGTTTTATATGTTATATCTTTTTATAATCTAAATTATCTTAATAAGCTAAGACACTATTTTATTATGGGGAGCCCTTGCCTAGAAAATAAAAACTACTGAAAACATTAAACGATAGCACCATTGCATGGTGGGATTGGTAGGGCTCGAACCTACGACCAATTCGTTATGAGCGAACTGCTCTAACCAATTGAGCTACAATCCCCACTTATTTGCATATACATAAAAACAAATTTGTCTGTCAGCTTATCTTGTTATTAACCCAACTTGATAAATCATTTATTATACCAACCTTACGCGCAATTTCTTTACCGTCCTGAAATATAATTAAAGTAGGTATAGATTGAATCCCGTACTTACTTGGCACATCAGTCTCTCCATCTACATTGAATTTGCAAACCTTAACCTTACCTTTTTTATCTCGAGCTAATTGCTCAATATATGGCATTAAACTTTTACACGGTCTACACCATTCTGCCCAAAAATCTACTAACACAAACCCTTTACAGCTAATAACTTCAGAATTAAAGCTTTGATCATCTACTGATGTAATATCTTCACTCATAAAACACCTAACTCAACTCATACAGTATAGCATAATTATCAGTAAATAATCAATTAAATTACTGCCAAATAGCTAAAATTATTATAAAACATATAGGCAAAAATTCCATCACATCTGGTGATTAAAAATATCAACGTTTCCCCAACCCATTAAATCTAGTTTGACACGAGTAGAAAGAAATTCAAAGCACTTTTTTGCTAATTCTTTCCTATTTTCACGTTCTAGCATCGAATCTAGCTTTTCTTTTATTTTATGAAGGTATAAAACATCAGATGCAGCGTAACTTTTTTGCTTATCTGTCAAATTTTTACTTCCCCAATCAGAAGATTGATACTGCTTGTTCAATTTTATATCAAGTAGTTCTAGGCATAACTCCTTTAAACTATGATTGTCTGTATAGGTACGAACTAAACGCGAAGCTATTTTTGTGCAATAGCATGGGAGGGCCCAGGTTTTCAAATAATAATGTATTATACTAATATCAAACCTTGCAAAGTGAAATATTTTAGTTATATTGTCATTACTCAATAATTTTTTTAAATTTGGAGCAGCATAACTGTTTCTGAACTGGATTAAGTGAGCATTCCCATCATTAAAGGAAAGCTGCACAAGGCATAATCTATCCCTGTTATGAAGCAAACCCATTGCCTCCGTATCAATAGCTATAGATCTTACATTATCCTGTATTAAACCATCCGGTAAATCATCTTCGTATACAAATATACCCATAAGATTTTGCGAAACGAAATATCAAAAGACTAATAATAATTGAAAGTTACTTTTAAGTACACAAATATATAAATACAGTTCCTTAAATTTTGGACATGCATATGGTTTACAAATTATTGTATATACCTATAATTTAAGAATTAGTTAACCTGCGGAAGTAGTTCAGTTGGCAGAACGCAACCTTGCCAAGGTTGAAGTCGAGGGTTCGAATCCCTTCTCCCGCTCTCCACTTTTAAAGTTTCTTAGTCAAAAATTCATTTATTTCTCTCACTCCCACCCCAGGCTTGGACATAATCTATGCAGGTTAATAATGAAAAAAGCTATAGCATTTATCATCCTATATTTAGACTTTTATCTACATAACCTTAAACTCATAAAAGATTATTAATTTTATTACCTATAAAGCAAAAACCTACTCATGAGGCAGTAAAAAAGTTAAGTAGGTCAGGAAGTATTTGGACATTAGCTATCAGAGTCTCTCACCTCTCTTTTCAGTAAGTTTCTAAAATATACAGCTAAAATTCTGTCTTATATTGCCTATTAAAAGGCACAAATAATAAACTGTAGTCTAACACATAACACGAATAAGCTTTCAATTAATCAATAACAGCTAACGCTTTTTCCGAAATGTCAATTTTTTCTATATTTGTCACTTTATCATCCTGACCAAATGAAATCTGCAGAGATTTACTGCTATACTTTCTGTTCCCAAGAAAATTAGATTGTTTAATTTTATATGAGATATAATACCAAATATTCTCGTCAAATTGAGACGTCAATGTTGGTGCTCCTAAAATATGAACTACTTTTTCTTTATTATCACCTATTTTTACCTTGCTCCACAATTCAGGACTAACGCCTGAAGCTCCATGATTATGAATAGTATGTGTACAGCTTATTAAAAATAACAGAACCAAGTATATTAATACTCTCATCCCTTTGATAGACAGGCAAATTATAATACACTAGTAAACTAGCTATAGTCAAATTTTATAAAAGTGAAATTGACTAATTTTGATATTACTCAATATAATATTAACTTTAGGAAATAACTAGGTATCATATGTCGTTGCTAGAATCAGACCCAATATATAAGCCTTTTAATTATCCATGGGCGTACGATGCGTGGCTACAGCAACAAAGAATACATTGGCTTCCAGAAGAAGTTTCACTTGCTGATGATATAAAGGATTGGAAAACAAAGCTTTCTAATATAGAAAAAAACTTGTTAACTCAGATTTTCAGATTCTTTACTCAAGCAGATATTGAAGTAAATAATTGCTACATGAGGCATTATACGAATATATTCAAGCCAACAGAAATATGTATGATGCTTGCAAGCTTTTCTAATATGGAGACTATACATATTGCAGCTTATTCATATCTCCTAGATACAATTGGTATGCCAGAAAGTGAATACCAAGCATTTCTAAAATATGAAGCCACAAGGAAGAAATATGAATATATGCTAGAATTTGAAGAGAGCAAAAAACACGATAAAAAACATGTGGCTAAAACTCTAGCAGTATTTGGCGCATTTACCGAAGGATTGCAGTTATTTGCATCATTTGCAATTTTGCTCAATTTTCAACGTTTCGGGAAAATGAAAGGCATGGGACAAATAATTGCTTGGTCAGCGCGTGATGAAACTTTGCATACCAATTCGATAATCAATCTATTTAATACGTTTATTAAAGAGAATAATGAAATTTGGAATGAGGAATTCAGAAAGGAACTGTATCTTGCATGTCGTACAATTGTTGAACTTGAAGACGAATTTATAAAGCTTGCTTTTAACTTAGGAGATGTTGAAGGATTATCTGCAAAAGAAGTAAGCAATTATATACGCTATATAGCAAACAGGAGACTAACACAATTAGGACTAAAACTCATATACGATATTAATGCCAATCCCCTTCCATGGCTTGATGAAATACTAAACGGAGTAGAACATACAAACTTCTTTGAAAACAGAGTAACAGAATATAGCCGTGCAGCAACTAAAGGCACATGGGAGGAGGTTTTTGCTGAAGCTGAAAATAATGCTAACGACAAAGAAGCCAATTAGCCTCTTGAATTATCTATTGTTATCCAAGTGGTTCTAGTTTATATCTGAAATTGATGAAACAAACTTTGAATGACTAGCTTTATGAAAGCGAATTAATTTACAATATATCTAAGCATATGAAACACTCATGCAAACTTAGAATACAAAGTAAATCTAAAAAGTTATAAATCGGAGCAGGTGTTTCTTTGAATCATAAATAAAAGGAGCCATAGCAAATATTTCAATAAGTATTTTTGGGTTTTGAATTAATTCTTTACTAAGAGAACAGAGTATACTTACCTACTGCATTTTTAATACCATTAATTTTGTATTTCTTATCACAACTTCCTTTATCTACTCTAAATTATAGATCATGGTACGATTAAAAGACATCATGTACATGAGTTATTATCACTAAGTATGGCAATTGGATGACCTCACTGTGTAGATGTTACTTCAGTCAACTAATAAATTGAATTCACCACTATATTAATCACAATGAACCATTTCTTGCAATAATTTATAGTACATTACTTCTAATTATAGAAGCTTACTGCAACTAATATTACCTAATAGGTGAAAACATATCTAATGAATTAATGAAAATTACCAAAGGAGGTCAATTTAAGACTCAGGCAAGTAACACAGAGTACCTCTACTGGATGGCAAGAGTTAGGTAAAGTAAATTTGATAATATCAGAAGCAACCTACAGAACGTTAATTTACCAGAGTAATTGCACCGTGGCAGTGTTTATACTTCTTACCTGAGCTACAAGGACATTTATCATTTCTTGAAACCTTAGGAAAAGTATTTCTTTTAGTGGAATGTAAGTTGTCTATCTCTTTGTCATTTGCTAACTTAAAGTGCGCTAAGCGGTAAATAGTAAGCTCTTTCCACTTCTCAAGCAGTGACTCAAACATCAAAAAAGCTTCACGCTTAAATTCATTCAGTGGGTCCTTTTGCCCCATGGCGCGTAAATTTACACTTTGCCTTAAGCTCTCTAAAATTGAAAGATGTTCCCTCCATAAATGATCAAGTGTCATAATCATTACCTGCTTTACTACCTTATTCCATAAGTCTGTAGTGTTGTGACTATTAAAGTACTTTTCTTTCTCATCAAAGAGCTCCTGTATCTTACCATTTATATAATCCAATGCTTCTTGTTTATTCAAAAATTCCTCCAGGGTATCTTTACTAAGTGTTATCCTATACCTTGTATAGAATTCTTTGATAATATCCTCAACATAATCTTCATAATAACCGCTTTGTACTATACTTTCTACCACTTCCTCATTTACTTCACTATACACTTCAAATAGATCATTAACATCATTACCTATAATATGATTCCTCTTCTCAAAAATAACTTTGCGTTGGCTATTAATTACATCATCAAACTTAAGTAGAGACCTTCGCACATCATAATTTCGCGCCTCAACTTTCTTTTGTGCTTTCTCAAGTGCCCTATTGAGCCATGGATGATGAATAGCTTCATTATTTTTTAGACCTACTCTTTGTAAAAAGCTTCTCATTCTATCAGAACCAAATATTTTCATTAAATCATCTTCAAGCGACAAAAAGAACTTAGAAAGTCCAGGATCACCTTGACGGCCAGAACGTCCACGCAATTGATCATCTATTCTTCTACTTTCATGTCTCTCGGTTCCAATAACACATAAACCACCAGCCTTTATAGCAATTTCCTTATCTTTCTCTACTCTTTGAACTATTTCTTGATATTTTTTTTCTTTCTCATCAGCATTCCTTATCTTTTTTAGTTCAATTTTCGCTATCATTTCAGCATTTCTACCAAGCTGAATGTCAGTTCCACGTCCTGCCATATTGGTTGCTATAGTAATACTACCTGGTGCCCCAGCTTGTGCTATTATGTATGCTTCTTGCTCATGATAACGAGCGTTCAATACTGAATGTTTAAGAGAGTGGCTTCGCAAAAGCGCAGAAAGCTTCTCAGAGTTTTCAATACTTACTGTACCTACAAGAACTGGTTGAAGCCGCTTATGGCATTTCTCTACAAATTTTAACACAGCATCAAATTTTTCTTTTTCTGTGCCATAAATTTCATCGTCAACATCTATCCTCTTTACAGGTAAATTAGTTGGGATCTTCACTACATTTAGCCTGTATATATCACGAAACTCTTCCACTTCCGTTGCTGCCGTTCCAGTCATACCAGAAAGTTTATTGTACATACGGAAGTAATTCTGAAACGTGATTGATGCTAAAGTTTGATTTTCGTGCTGAATCTCAAGATTTTCCTTTGCTTCAAGTGCTTGATGAAGACCATCAGAATATCTTCTACCTTCTATAATACGCCCTGTAAATTCATCAATAATCACTACCTTCCCATCCTTTATTATATAATCTCTATCAGCAGCAAATAGCTTATGTGCACGTAATGCTTGATCTACATAGTGTGTCATTATAATATTATTAGTATCATATAGTGAAGAATTTTCAGGAATGAGATTATATGATCTAAGTAGCTTCTCCACACGTGAAATACCATCTTCAGTAAGAAATACTGCTCTACCCTTTTTATCCACCTCATAATCAGAATTAGCTAATCTATTAACTATTTTGTTTATACGTCTATATATTTGATTATTTTCTTCAACTGGACCAGAAATAATAAGAGGAGTCCGTGCCTCATCGATTAATATGGAGTCTACCTCGTCCACTATTGCATAGTTGAAACCTCTTTGAACCATATCTTCCTGGGAAAATTTCATGTTATCACGCAGGTAATCAAAGGCAAGTTCATTGTTTGTTGAATACACAACATCCGAACTATAAGCTTTCCTCCTCTCTTCATCTGTCAAATCATTCGTGATAGATGCAACAGAGACCCCAAGAAAATTATATAATTTACTCATCCACTCTGCATCACGTTTTGCAAGGTAGTCGTTAACGGTTACAACATGTACTCCTTTGCCTTCCAAAGAATTAAGATACGCAGCTAAAGTTGCAACAAGTGTCTTTCCTTCTCCTGTTTTCATTTCTGATATCATACCGTTATGAAGAACTATTCCACCGATTAGCTGAACATCAAAGTGTCTCATGTTAAGAAATCTGCGAGATGCCTCACGCACAACTGCAAAAGCAGGTATGAGAAGGTCATTTAATGACTTCCCATCTTTTAATTCTTGCTTAAACTTCTCAGTTCTACTAGCAAGTTCCCTATCAGATAGGATACGCATTTCTGGTTCCAGTGCATTTATTTGTTGAACAATCTTCCTAAAAGACTTTGCTATCTTTCTATTCGTCATCTTCCTTACAAAAAGGAGCAACAATACAAAGATGAAAAATGTAGAGATAACTATCAAAATCACAGTAAAATCTGACATAAATTTAAATAACGCATACTTTATATGAAATTATATTAACAAACACAGATCACAGCAATGGCCTATTAGCGTAGAGAATCTTTACTTACATACTAAATTAGTAAAAAAACTCACCACTTGCGGATTATTAGCATATAAAAAGTTATATTACTAGGTATTTCTAATCCTCAACTCCTTGATACTAAATTTCTAGTACAACATGGATATAGAAAATAAATATTCTGAAAGCTTGGCTTTATATAACCTAAATGGAGACGTAGGTAAGAAGTAAAATTATTAGTGCTCTGTACATTCCATTCATAATCTAAGATAAAATTGACTTTTTGTTAGTGTTAAGCCCAGAAGGCCTTTGGAATTTTGGTGATATTTCTTTTGAACATAAAGGTCAAAGAAAAATTAAAAATTTTTAAGCTAAGCACTTTAACATATCACGCCTGAAGATATCACTATTTAAGGATTTATTTATTGATGGTAATAAAAGGCTGCAAAAAGAAGCTTCTTAGATAAAGAGATACTTTTAATTTACCAGAAATTAAGTAAAACCACGAACATAAAAATATTGTTATTATATTTAGTATTCATGCTAACATCAATGCAAATTTCTAAAAAAGAAACAGTGAGTATAGTAAAAAGGCATTGACATAGTTTTTTGTTTTGCTAATTGAAAGTAGAAAAGTGGTGAAAAGAATGTAGGTAGTAAAGTTTCTTATCTAACAAGGAAAGAGACTATTTTAAGGAAGATATGATGTAAAACATTTTTATAGCCTGATAGGCAAAAGAAAATTTAGATGAATCTTATTAATTCTCTATCAAGAATTAGAATTCTTAGCTAGAAGCTCTGCTAGAGATAAAATAAGGAATACCACTTGATATAACAAAGCTACTGCTTGTTATAGACTAAGCAAAACATCTAAATATAGTTAGATTGGTAATGATGTTTAGAGCAAATTGCAAAAATATAAAAAGTAATTTGGCTTGTCAAAAGATAATAACATGTTGTCCAGCAGGTTAATAAAACTAGAATATGAAGCAAATTTTATGATACAGTTGAAACACTCTTAAAGAAGAGCATACTAAGCGGCTAGATAACCTAAATGTGATGTAGTTACTGCTATGCGACAATAGCACAATTATTAAAGATATAACAAACTTACTTTTTATAAAAAAGAATATTATTAACCTCTCGTTATAAATTTGACTGATACAACAGAACATTATAATTGTCATAACTCTAGGACTGGAAATCAAGCAGACATATCTGCAAGATATTAAATATGAAAACAGACCTAATTTAAGTTGATGCGTTAGCGAAGGCATAATATTACTTGCCTTAACTTCAGTAAGAGAAGTGTATAATGAAGGAAAATATGTAAGTATTCTAAACTACTTGAAATTATCTAATAACGGAAGTGAGCTTTGTTATCTAATAAAGCGTTTTCGCTTATTTAAGTGTAGTCTTACCTATGAAGCTCTAATAGTAATCAAGAAAACTGAAAAATTAATATTAAAAAGATTATAGTATGTAATTACTCAATTTGCTTCAGCAAATAACAAGGTAAGTAGGAAATTAGAAGAAATAAACACTACCTTTTCAAGATAAAAGAAATCCTTAATTACATGAGTATAAAATATAAGATTTCGATAAAAACAACAATTGTTATATATTTAGAAAAACTTCTATAGCACATATATGATTAGTTAAAAGTGCAAAAGAAAAAGATAGAAAAGGACTACCTTGAAGGTTCATTATGTGATATAGATTTATGATTTAAGTAACCCTAGTTTCTAGAAAGAAAAAGGAGTTATATAGTAATCCTAACGATGATAAATATCACCAATCATTTCCAAATTTCTATTACACTAAAAAACTTTAATATTAGTTGCTACTTTAGATAATTACTAAAAAGTAAAAGTGTTATTTTAATACACTCCATAACAACTTTTCAGAAGTAGCACACATACATGAACCTTTGGAAGTCATTGAACTATCGGTAAAACCAGATGATATCTAGGCTTTTAACAATGCTGAACTAATAATTCAGATATCATATTTCTAAAATCAATCTATTTGTATCTTCTATGTAATTCTTTATTTTTACAAGGAAAGTTACTGCACCTCTGCCATCAATTATCCTGTGATCATAAGAGAGAGCAATATACATTGTTGGTCTAATTTCAATTGAGTTCTCTATGGCAACCGGTCTGTTCTGTATTGAGTGCATCCCAAGTATTCCAGATTGCGGAGGATTTATTATCGGAGTTGAAAAGAGCGAACCATATACTCCACCATTTGAGATAGTAAATGTTGCACCTTCCATTTCAGACACTTGTAACTTACCTGTATGTGCTTTTTTGCTAAGATCAGCCAAAGTTAGCTCGATTTCCGCAAATGACATTTGATCAGCACTACGAATAACTGGCACAACAAGACCCTTGTCAGTACCAACAGCAACACCTATGTCATAGTAATGTTTATATATGATTTCGTCTCCCGAGATTTCAGCATTAATTTCAGGAATCTCTTTCAGGGCTTGTACTGCTGCTTTTATAAAAAAGGACATGAAACCCAGTCTTATTCTATGCTTCTTTTCAAAAGCTTCTTTATATTTTATTCTAAGATTAACTACATTTTGCATATCAATTTCATTAAAGGTTGTTAGTATTGCAGCAGTATTCTGCGAAGCCTTCAAACGAGCAGCAATCACTTGCCTTATTTTGCTTATTTTTACACGTTCTTCTCTTTTCTCTCCACTCACTGCACTTTTTGACAATTCATATATTGCAGGCCGCTCGATTTTACTCATATGCTTTACATCTGCTTTCGTTATTCTTCCTCCCATTCCAGTTCCTTTGACACTTCCTACACTAATTGCATTCTCTTCCATAATCTTACGAGCTGATGGAGCATCTTTTTTAGCGGTAACTTCACTTTTATCTTCTCTTAACTCCATTACTAAAAGCTTAGCTAGTAATTGGCCTGGATTTATTACATCGTCTTCTTCTACAAAAAGTTCAGCTATTTCCCCTGAAGCTTCTGCAGTTAATTCAAGCACTGCTTTGTCGGTCTCAACTTCAAAAATCAAGTCATCTGCCTTTACTATCTCGCCAATACCCCTCTTTATTTTAACTATACCTTCCATAATCGATTCACCACCAAGAGTCTCTGGCGCTCTGATTTCTATAATTTTACCCATAAAACAACCTTTTTACAATTTGCTATAATCTTATACATAAAAACAAATGCGCAATAAACTAATAAACTTATTTAAGATCAAAAAACCCATCACATCTGCTTTTTACTAGTCCCAATCTCTCGTCAAAACTACCTTTAAAAGGCAAAAGATCAATTAAACTTCTTTATTTTGGAATTGTTAAACATCACAACTAACATTAAACACTAAGTTTTGCAGTGTTTTCTGAATAATAAATAGAATAACATGTTAACCTTCAATTCTGACATACTTCATATCCACAATTCAGACCTAATATTACGAAATTTCTTTGTTCTCTACTTAGAAAGTGCTAACTATGAATAAGATATCTTGCTTATACAAAGCAGCATTATCCTTTAGGGAAAACTTCTGCAATAGGAAGGATACACATAATTATACAACAAATCCTACTTCTTGATACCTCTTATCTCTAACTATACTCTCATCAAATAACACTTATACTAGTAATTTTTACTCACCTACTAAACGTATATCTAATGGCTTGTAAAGATCTTTGATTCTAGAACACACCAATACTAACAAGTATTACTTATGACAACTTACTTTAGGTAAGATAAAAACCAACAATGTGTGGGATCAATTCCATTTAATTACTATCTTTTTGTTAATAACATAATTTTTGGCTAAGACCTTTTAAAAGCTTATTGAAGAAAATACAAGCAATAGTAAATCAATGATTCTAGCTCAAAATCAATATAGACCAAATAAAGGACCTATTATCTCTCAGCAAAAATCAGCTCAGATATTAATATAGTTTAAAAGATTACACAGAATTTATTTTCTAAACTATACAAGCATCCGGGTATCAAAAACAGTTTTCCTCTACAACATATAGCTTGATTTTATGCTATTAAAGATAATTTTCTAAACGATTGCAAAAAGACAATAACAGAAGTTTATACATCACCAGATTTTTAGTAGTGTAGGCTTTCTCTATAGTACAGAATTATCTAATAACCTAATATGATAGATACACTGTTTATAAATAGCCTTTTCTTTAAGAAGACAAGTTTATTGTAGATGTATAATATCTCCGAATACAACCAAATCTCTAAGAGGGTAGAAAACAGAATTTACAACATTTCACAAACTATACTTCAGACAACAAAAGATGATTCAATAATTAAAATTACATATTTACCAAAGAAAAGAACTAGTGAAAGAAAGTGAATAAACAAAAATTTTTCATATAGTACTTAAGTATAGCCTATATGACGCGAAAAGTCATAGGAAAATAAAAATAAGAAAGTAACTAATATAAGTAATGTTATAAAAAACTTAAGTATTGCTTTCTGTTCTATAGAAGCAGAAAATTCAAACATAAATGTAAGGAAAGTAGATGAAAAGATAACATATCAGTATACAGATTTAACTAAATTGATTCAGTATTCAGAATGTTAGCCTTACAATAAGCCCATATGTCAAGACTTATTATTTAAATAGAGAGCTTTAACTTCTCCTAACTCTTGTTTATTTTCTAGCCTAGAATGCACTAACAATCCTGCATGGCTAGCATTTAATTCAGGTAAATTGCAATCCATATATGTGGTACAGTTGTTGCCCACTACCTCAATATCTAAACACTTGGACTCAGCAATTTCACGCACTAAAGTTGGATATGATAGTGGTAATAAATCAAAACTAAATAACTGAGTATAAAACCCTTGAGAACTTTTTATTATAGCTCTAATATTTTTCTTGCTCTTTGTGTCAAGCAAAGATATTGCATATGCCTGAACCTCTAGTGCACTAACCCCGTATAGCGGCTTACCTGTAGCAAGATTTATACCTTTTGCAGCTGATATGCCAGCTCTAATTCCAGTAAAACTTCCAGGTCCAACTACTACTGCCAAACGCTCTATTTTGTTATAGTTATAGTTATGTTTACTGAACAGAGTATCTAAAATTTGAAAAAATGATTCTGCGTGATTATTATTTTTAGAATCATGTTCTACTAAACACTTACCATCACAATCGATTATCGCTATTGAGCTACCAGGACCTACGGTATCAATTGCTAGAATTGACATTATCAAAACTCACGCTATAGAAACTCCACAAACATTACAGCAAAAGCACAATGATTCATAGCATTTATCGAAGTCATCACTAGACTAAATACTACATAATGTAATTCAGCGATTAATGAGAGCATTTCTGAAGAAAATAAGATATTTTTATGATAATAGCGATACCAGTCTTGTTAAGAACGCAATGATAGAGAACTGAAATAATAAAAATAGAGAAGAAAAGTTATGCAGCCTATCACAGATAACGTATAGCAAGAAGTCATTATCATTGATAATCTTGTAATAAGAAACGATTGCGCGCTAAAAAACAGGTAGTTATGATACAACATGCAAATACATCAGACTGTTTTTAAGTCAAAAGCAAGCACGAAACTAGGATAACTGGGTCAAAAATACCTGCAAAATAAATGAAATTAAATCTCATGTTTCATATAAGAGCTCTTTACTCTCCTCTAAAAATAAAGATGCAGTCATAACGAACATAAATCCATAAACATAAGGACATGAATGAAAAACAGGAAGTATTGCAGTATTTCAAGTGATTATGAAGAAGGGACTGTTTCTTTAATGTGTTATACCTTATACCTAACAAGCATTTCGTAAGATAAATGCTTAACTGAATATGAATAAATCATTAAATTCAAAGATGAGCTTGAAAAATTTTCATAATAAGTAAATTCATAACCAATAACCAGTTATCTAATGTAGATAATACTGCTAAATTAATGCAAAAGCATAAGCAGCAAAATTTCTTTGACACTTAAGTTTAATAAGTCAAAAAGTTTACGCTTTTACTAGAACTAGATAACACAAAGTACAACTAAAGGGATAGCAATTAAGCGAAGCTATAGCTCTGGAGTATTCTTGATATAAAAATATTTTAAGAATATAATGCGGTAAGCTAGACGTCAAGCAAAAGAAAATCACCTAAATTACTGCAATATATTTATTCATTGAAAATTCTGCTGTAGCTCAGCTAAAAGTGCATAATTTAAGTGTTTCTAGATTTTTTGACGATCTCTTCAGGATTAAATTTCAATTATATTGAATAACCCAAGGTGTATATAGTCAAAAGAGAACTTTCAAGGTCTATGGAATAAGGGATATTAATACTCCTACCACAAATGCCTAATTACTGTTAAAATATATGGAATATGAAGCTTAATTTATGAGCATCAAATAGTAAATAATATTTGCATATATATAACTATCTATTACTTATTCTAAAGTTATACTTTTCCCAAACTTGCTACTTTTACCTATGAAAAGGGGTAAGATAAAATAACTTGAATCTAATCCAAAGCTATAGTGTAGTATTTGATCCCAGTCAATATTCACAACTTTCGTGAATTCCATCCAAATAAACGGTTAAGTTTCTTTCATAAACTTGCATAAAAGTAGCAGTATAAAATAATATATCACCTGAGATGCTTTTTATAGAAAAAAGCTACCAACAACTAGACAGTTACGCTGAGCCACTTTTCTGGCTTATAATTGAACAGAACTGAAGTTATAAGATTTCAGGTAAAGATTAGCTTGTTGCAGGTTATTTTAACCTTTACTTAAGACAGTATAATCATCATACATAAATATTGCATATTTAACACTAAAGAACATCTTTTGTCATATCTAAATTATCATCTTTCTCACTCATCTTCATCATGTAAATTTGCATAGCTTATCCAGTAACTATTTATATTGCCAGCACCGTATAAAATTTTAAAGTGTTGATTAACATACCAGAGCTAATAAAACTTTCCTTTATAATCTTCAATCTAACAAAGTCTATGACCTTATTTATGGTAAAATAATATTACTACAGTTTTAGTTTTCATATCTGATATCTTGAAGTTCATGGCATGCCAGAGACTAATACTTTAATGCTAGTGCATATTTAGGTGTTTGGATAGAACTACTGTAAATAGAAGAGCGTAAATATGAATAACTTGAAATTTTATCTTTAAGAAAACATTGAAAGCGCAGTCAAACTTGAACCATATTTCTTGTTTAGTCTTACATAAAATACTCATTTGTCCGGAATTACTCGGTACTACACCATAACTTGTGTAAATAATAACAAAAGTATTGCAGTTAGCAGAAGTGACTCCTGAAGAACTCAAGCCTTTATGAGAAACCTAAATTTAAACTCAACATATATAAAAGACAACTTTCCAAGAAAGCTACTTTTCTAGCAAATTATATGCTTATTCGTTCATAAGCTAACTTCTATAAATTAATTATAGGTGTGATGTATCAAGGAAAAGAAAGGTACCCTTTTCTTTTGTAACTGTTTCTTGATAAAGAATATATATAATTTTGCCGTTTTATGGTGCCTTTTATATTAATGTCAAACAAGATAAAAATACTTCTTCTTATGAGGAAACTCAAAAAATCATCAACGTGGCAATTTTTATATAAAAAAACTCTAGCTAAAGCATATCACCTATTCTATTAAAGTAACTATCACATACCTTATAACAAAATTAACTCTTACTTCTGCGATAAAATTTAATACAACACGTAGTTCTAAATTAGATGAACCTACGTTTGCACAATGAATAAG
Source organism: Wolbachia endosymbiont of Cruorifilaria tuberocauda (assembly GCF_013365475.1). GTDB lineage: Bacteria > Pseudomonadota > Alphaproteobacteria > Rickettsiales > Anaplasmataceae > Wolbachia. Next base: position 285,312 of record NZ_CP046579.1, on the reverse strand, counting down.
TTATGATTTATATTTTACCAATATGCATTTATATTCTAAACGCTCCAAATCTACGGAGTAGCCTATATCATAATCAATCTCATAACTGATCTTATAGCAAATTGAATGGCACAAAGATTTCAACATCAGTGTAGGCTATTTTCTTCTTTGAAAATCAAACAAAAGTCTATCACTTTAAGTAACATAAGCAACTCATCTATCTACAGTACAACCATAGCTATCACAGCCAAGCTGCTTTTATCCAAAACGCACTATTCAATGCCTATTTAAGAATAAAACTTCCCATATTCGAAAATTCTATAGCTCAATTGAGCCTAAAATTAACAAATTTCCCTACCATAACAAAGCATCTTAGTATCATCTTTCCCTTATCACAGTTAAAAACTACAACATTTTTATTTACAGAGCATTCATAAAAATGAGATTATGATAGGACTTATCTACCTATAATTAGAATTATGGACAAATGTTAAACTACAGCACTATTATGTGACAGACACTAACTATAACCTTTCCACACTATCTTTTCACAAAAGGGCAGGTCTTTTATGTTCTCCACTTTACTTGATTAACTAATATTTTATCAACAGCTAAAGCGACCGAGGCAATGACTAAATATGCTAGCACAGATAAAAGCATCATAAACACAATCCAGAAGTGTTAATAAATTCAGCTATCTTGTAGATATGATTTTTGCTTACTCAATAACACCTTCATTCAATGACGTACTAACAAAATCGCACAACATGTTAAATGATATCTGTTTTCTACTCTTGCTAACTCTTTGCTGATCAGTGTGAAAAGTCTAAAATATTAGATTGAGGATCATTAAAATCGTAATAAAGTAAAAAGAGCAAATTTCTAATCTATGCACACAAGATATTATTAACACATCCGATAAACTCACAAAAAATTTTGGAAAACTTCGATAAAATTTTTACTTACAATAAAGCTATTTTACATAGCGTTTTCTTCAAAATTTTAATAAGTCTCTTACATCTTCACTTTCAAAAACATAAGATTATTTATGTAATTATTTTAATAATATGTATATTATGTGTTGCATAAAAGCACATGTTATACTACTATCATAGTAAGTTAAGAATCAAGAGGTTGATGTGAATTTTACTTTACCTGACTTACCATATGATAAAACAGCTTTAGAGCCTTACATATCTGCAAAGACTTTGGATTTTCATTATGACAAACACCATAGAGGATATCTAAACAAGCTCAACGAGCTGGTTAAAAGTACCAGCATAAAGATTGAGGAATTAATAATGAAAACTTATGGTGACAGTAATAAAATTTCCATATTTAATAATGCAGCTCAAGTTTGGAACCACACTTTCTATTGGAACTCAATGAAAAGAAATGGTGGTAGTAAACCTAAGGATAATAGTCTACTTGCAAAAAAAATTCAAGAGGATATTGGTGGTTTTGATAAGTTCTACGAAGAATTTTCGAGCTATGGAGTAAGTCAGTTTGGCAGTGGATGGGTATGGTTAGTACTTGAAAAAGGAAAACTTAAAATTACTAAAACTTCAAATTCAGACCTGCCACTAGTCTATGGTCAAGTCCCATTACTTACTATGGATGTCTGGGAACATGCATATTATTTAGATTGTCAGAATCGTAGAATTGACTACATAAAAGTTTTTCTTAATTATTTGATTAACTGGGACTTTGCAGAAGAAAATCTGAAAAAGAGCATGTAAGATGAATCCACCACAGGTAACAAAACTGTATAATGGTCTGCGTATAATAACTGAGCATGTGTTCAATGTTGATTCCGTAGCTTTAAATATACGAGTTGGTGTTGGGAGTAGAGCTGAAAGCGCAAGTCAAAATGGTATATCACACTTTCTAGAACATATGGCTTTCAAAGGCACAAAGGCCAGGACCGCATTTGAAATTGCAAAAGCTTTTGATGAGATAGGTGGAGTTCTCAATGCTAGTACTAGTAGAGAAAGCACTATCTATTATGCAAAAATTCTTAAGAGAGATATAGAAGTTGGTGTTAACATATTAATAGATATATTAATGAATTCCACGTTTCCAGAAGATGAATTAGAACGTGAAAAGGGTGTTGTAATACAAGAGATTTTTCAGATCAATGATTCACCAAGCGACATCATTTTTGATAAGTATTTTGAAGCAGCTTATAAGGATCAATCATTCGGTAGGTCAATCTTAGGTACACAAAACACTGTAAAGTCTTTCAGCCAAGAAAACCTAAATAACTATATAAATGAGCACTACTTTGGCGAAAATATGATATTTACAGTTGCAGGAAATATTGAACATCAAGAAGTTACTCACTTGATCAAAGATTCACTTTCAAAAATACGAAGTGGACTAAAGAAAAAACAAGATGCAAACTATACCGGTGGTGAATATTTAGAATACCGTAAATTAGATCAGACGTACTTGCTAATAGGTTTCCCTAGTGTTTCCTATCATGATGATAGGTATCATACATTTCAAGTACTTGATTCTGTACTAGGAAATGGAATGTCATCATATCTATTCCAGGAAATAAGAGAAAAACAGGGATTAGCTTACTCAATTTATTCTTTTAATTCTAGTTATATTGATACAGGAGTATTCTCCATTTTTGCTAGCACAGATAGCAGTAATTTAGGTAAACTTTTAAAATCTATAACAACAGAGTTAAAAAAGTTATCTTCAGGCAATCTGAAGGAAGAAGAAATAAATAGAGCAAAAGAGCGAATAAAATCACAAATCCTGATGTCACGTGAGAGTGTTAATTCCCGTGCTGAGGCATTAGGCCATTATTATGGCACTTATAACAGACATATTAGTAAAAGTGAACTAATAGAAAAAATTAGTGCAGTAACTACTTTTGATGTAAAAAGGGCAGCAGAGGGGTTATTACTACAACACGGAAAAATCACTTTAGCTGCAACTGGAGAAATCAATTTACTACCAGATTACGATGAGGTAGTTTCTATGCTTAGAGCTTAGGTACTAGGTATGGATGTTGTTTTTCTTTGTAATTGGGTGTTTTACCAAAATGCAATATTTGCATATGTGTAAGGCATAGATCAAAGTAGAAACCGAATGATCTTTATTGAAAAACAGTTTTCTATTATATAAATGCTATTTTAAAGCAATTAAGTTGAGAATCAAAGTGGGAAATAATAAATATAGCTCAAGTTCAATAGTTACCCATTGGTCAATGGCTGTTCTCATTATTAGCATGCTTTATTCTAGATTTTATATGAAAACCTTACCAGTTAGTAACAAAATCAAATCTATTACACACACTCTCCATAAAGCTTTCGGAATTACTACCGTTGGACTAGTTGTAATACGCATACTTCGCACCTTTACTTATGTTCTACGACCTCTAACAGGTCTTTCTAGATTTGAATCTAATGTAAGTAAAGCAGTACATTTTATTCTGTATTTTCTAATGGTACTGATGCCAGCATCTGGTTATATTGTAACCTCAGCTTCTAGTATAAAAATCAAATATCTTTTTCATATTCCTTCGTTAATCAGTAAAAACAAAGAGCTAGCTAGTATAGCTAATAGGCTACATTCAATATTTACGTACTTTATGATATTTTTTATAACATTACATATACTCGAGACTCTAAAGCATGCATTCTTAGATAAAAAAAGCATTATTAAACGCATGATATAGGTTATATGTTAAATATCCTCTGGAGAAAAGGAGCAAATTTCCTTGGTAGTGATTTTGCAATAATGGGTGGTGCTATGAGCTGGGTTTCAGAAAGAAGTCTAGTTTCAGCAATCTCAAACGCTGGTGGTTTTGGTGTGATTGCATGTGGCGCGATGTCTCCTGATCTATTAAAAAAAGAAATCATAGAAACACAAAAATTAACTAATAGACCATTTGGCGTGAACTTAATTACTATGCATCCGAGTTTAAGTGAATTAATAGACATGTGTATTAAAACAAGAGTAAGTCACATAGTCCTTGCTGGGGGACTACCAATGAAAGCTAGTATAGAAAAAATCAAGAATGTTGGAATAAAAGTAATATGCTTTGCTTCATCATTAAGCCTTGCAAAGAGGTTAGTAAAAATGGGAGTGGATGCGCTGATAATAGAAGGAATGGAAGCAGGAGGACATATAGGTCCTGTAAGCACTTCAGTACTTGCACAAGAGATATTGCCTCATTTTAAAAATAAGCAAACACCAGTATTTGTTGCAGGTGGGATAGGAAGAGGTGAAATGATAGTTAACTACCTAGAAGCAGGAGCAAGTGGATGCCAAATAGGCACGCTATTTGTCTGTACAAATGAATCGATTGCCCATAAAAATTTTAAGGAAGTTTTCATAAAGTCAGCTGCACGTAACGCAGTATCTTCTGTCCAGATAAGTGATGACTTTCCCATACTTCCAGTAAGAGCCATAGCTAACAAAGCAAGTGATGATTTTATAAAGCATCAAAGAGAAATCATTGATAAATACCAAAAGGGACAGATTTCAAAAGAAGACGGGCAGCTTGAGATAGAAAGATTCTGGAATGGAGCTCTAAAGAGAGCAGTAATTGAAGGAGATGTTGAAACTGGATCACTAATGGCAGGTCAAAGTGTTGGCATGGTTGATAGAGAAAAGTCTGTAAAGGAAGTAGTAAACATGTTAATTCAGCAAGCAGACAGCTATATCGAAAGCAAATCGTTAAAAGTAAATAATTAATATATTTAACTTTTTCTAACTTAGAGATAAAAGTAAAAATATTTGAAAAATTGTAACATTCTTCCATCTATAGAAACAAGAGTACCTAGCTGTTTTCAATCAGTGCAAATTAAACAATAAAAACATTATTTCATCATTTTATGCTTAATTTTTTATAAAAAATATGCTCATACAGAGCAGTATAGAACGCTAATCCAGGCTTATAAGTAAATAATGATTATTTGCTATATGTTCCTTTTATCTTATTTACTTATCAACCTTCTTAGATGCTGAAACATTTATATGTAATCCTTATATGAGAATGTGTCAACTAATGCGTGATGTGAAATTCACATTCCTCTTTTGAGCCTTATTATCAAGTAATCAGATAACATAGTCATAAAGGAAATAGCAATATGCACTGAACCTAATTTTTAATAACTTTGCTGAAACATCACATGTTTCACCTATTTATAACCAGTTTTACTGAATTTTAGTGTAAGTTATCAAAACAACAAGTTTATCATATAAAAATATTTATGTTCTTAGGAAATAAATTCTTGGTTAGAGCAGGTATTTTTCAATTTTTATGTAAAACTAACACTTAAGAAGATCTACAATACTATATTATATATAAAGTGTGCTGTATCTTTTTTGTAATTTCAGAGAGTAAAGAATCATTACAAGGGATCAAGGACAGTTAAAAACAGAACTAACCAGTTCTCTGGAATAATATGAGAAAACAAAAAGAAGAGATTGAAATTATTCAAATAAGTTACGAACAGAAAATCTCTATGGAAATGCAAAAGATTACTTAAGAAGGTAATTGATCATAAGAGATTATTAACTATATACAGAGAAAAGCTTGGAAAAATAAAGAACACATGATAATTATTAGTACATTTTTTCGAATGCTAAGAATAGAAATATAGAAACAGAAAACACTTGATAAAAACCAAAGAAAATAGTGTGCAAGTAATTTTAGAAATTGCCAATAAAGAAAGCAATCAAGTTTATTATATCAATACTTAGAATTGATAAAGCAGTACTCAAGAAATCCTTAAATTAAGTAACAACAGTAGTCCAGATAGGATAAGTAGGTTACTTAAATTCTACGAAGTAAATCTAGTGTTACCATAAGGTGGTACTTGTTAAAAGCAGCATAAGTCCAATGCTAATCCCCTCAAGAAAACAACAATCTACATAAGAGAAGAAATTAAGACACAAGTACTCCACACTGGAACAACAGCAACTAGTAGCTATAGCAATTGATTACAACATAGAAAAATAAAAAAGTACCTACTTAGCAAAAATCTCATGTAAAAGAAAAACAACATGAAAAGCATATTACAAAAAAGCAACTGAATAATAACACCGTTCTGACTCAGCAGTAGGTTATACTCTTCTGCTAAAATAGATTATTTTATTACGAGAACAATAACATTAGGACTAGCAAGAACAAGATTATTTACAATATCTGCTATATTTGTAATAGCAGAAGTAAAATTGTATCAAAATTATCTATCAAGTAAGTTAACATCCAGTAACTTAGATTCTCATATTTAATGGAATATATTAAATAAATATTACTATACAGTAAGCAAGTAAATACAGCTCTTGCTCGTTGATGTAGAAGTTGTTATAGTTAGAAATTATTCAAGAGACATTTAGTTAGTGCACATTCAATTGAGTAGGGTTTTGCTTTTGATAGCTTTATTGAGCTTCAGCTTCGTATCATGCCCTGGCAAAGCTAGTCTATTAGTTAATGAATTAAAGGATATACAGGAAACAGTCAAAAACTTTATTTTCTCATTCTCAGTCAAGAATGCTGTAGAGAATATAAGTCCTTCAACAGTTATAGGATTATGTATCACTGCAGTGATATTTGCAATAGTGTTTAGAGGTTTAATCTTTTTTATGATAATATTTGGTGTGTTGGCCATGATGCTTAGTGGGACAGAAAAAGCATCTGATTACTTGAAAGAGAAATTCAACTTTTCAAAAGGCATAAACTTACAACCAGGTAACAATAAAAATGGAAAGGATTAATTACTATCTGTACGTACCATTCTAGTTATCTTTACAGCTGTATGAAACCTAAAGTACTCAAAATTAACCATAAGCTTGAGAAAAAAGGTAAGCTGAATTTAGCGCTACTAAAAAGTATTGATTTAGGTTTTATTCCCTATTCTTGTCATTATGACGAAGAGACAATACTAACGAAACAAGGGGAATTATTAAAAATCATTAAATTAGGAGATTATTTCTCTTCTGATAACCGCAATGACCTTAGAACTGAAATTAGAAAAAGCATATCAAAAAATATTAATAGTCTATATTTTACTGTTTGGATTCATACTGTTAGAAGACATAATAAATTCCACTTGAAATGGAATAAAACTGGAGACTTTTCTGATAATCTACATTCAACTTGGTTTAATAAGCTCACTGACAATGAATTGCAATATATAAACGAGCTATATGTTGTACTAGTGTTCAGTGACTTTGGTAAGCATATTAATAATTTATTTTCTCTCAAGAAAATAAAGAATGAACATAAGTCATTTTTGAGGGAAAGTTATTTTAAATTAAAAAAGGTGACTAACCTAATTCACAGTGACTTAGAATCTTTCGGAGCCAAAAAGCTTGGTCTTAGATTTAGCGAAGGCAAAGTATATTCTGAAATGATAGAATTCCTTCACTATATCATTACGTTGACACATAAAGACTACCCAATATGTGAGATAGATCTGTCACAATACATTAAAGATTTAAGGATCGCTTTTGGTTTTAACATGTTTCAAACAATATTTGAAAATCAACAAAAATTTGGCTCTATTTTTTGCATCAAGGAATATAGAGAAGTCCCTTTGGGGAATATAGACAGGTGTTTACAACTCGACTCTGAGTTTATCATCACAGAAATAATAATATTTACTAGTAATGAGAAAGCAATTAAAGAATTTAAAAATCAAATTGATATGCTTCAAATCAGCAAAGATAGTACCTTAACTCGCATTTCAGGAATAAAAGAAATAATAGAACTTAAACAAACCTCTGCTATCAATTTTTGCCAACAGAAAATTATCTTCACAATCTTTGCAGACAATAGAACTAAATTATCTGAAAATATTAGAAGCTTATCCTACGTAATGTCATCAATTGGTTTGATGATGTTCAAAACTGACTTGCACATGGAAAATCATTTCTGGGCACAACTTCCTAGTAATTTCACTTTTATTACACAACCGAAAAGCATATTAGTAAAATATGCTTGCAGCTTTGCTATGTTACATGACTTTACATCAGGTACATTAAAAGGTGGAAGGTGGAAAGAAGCAGTAACGATTTTTTTTTCGGAGAAAGGGAGCCCTTATTTTTTTAATTTCCATGGAAAGAAAAATAATGGCCATACCACGATACTTGGATCACCAAATTCTGGTAGAACTTCATTAATTAATTTCTTACTGTCAGAGTCGAGAAAATTTGATCCAAGGGTTGTCATATTAGATAACACTGGAAAATCAATAATCTTTACTAAAGCAGTGAACGGTAAATACTACATAATTGACAAAAGATATAAAGATAAAAGTCTAAAATTTAATCCATTAAATATTGAAAATAGTGCCTCCAATTACAATATGCTGGTTGAGTTAATCAAGAGAATGGTGGATGACTCAAGTTTGGTGGATACAGAAAAAAAGATAAAAAAAATTGTATATTCTATATTTTCTATACCAAAAGAGTCACGTTCTATTTCGCAAATTTCTGAGATGCTTTTACTTCTTGGTGGGAAAATAAGCAAATGGTGTGGCGATGGTGAGTTTGCTTACTTATTTCAAGATGGTAACGAATCTAACATCGATTGGGAAACAAAAATCATATCTCTTAATACTATAAACCTCACAAAACGAAAAGAATGTATGTCAGTTATACTTTACTATTTTTTATACTCCTTTGAAACAAAATGTGATGGCTCTCCCACAATACTTGTTTTGGATGAGGCATGGGAAATAAGCAACATTTTCTCCACAGAAGAAGAATTTGATAACTGGATGCAAAGAATGACAAAGTTAAATGTTGTAGTAATTTTCAGTACTGAAAATATAAATCTAGCATTCGCTAGCAAATTTACTCAACATTTGGATAAACATATCGATACAAGAATTCTGATGCCAAATGTTAATGCAAATAGACTATACATGAAAGTATTTTCTTTATCAAAAGAAGAATTGAACACAATTTTGCAAACCCCAACACAGGAAGGCTTATTCTTAATAAAACAACATAAAGGGTTAGTGACATTAAATCTAGATTTGAAGAACATGCAAGAAACGTATGTGCTCTCAGCTAATAAAGAAACTATAAGGTACATGTACGAAGCTATAAGTGAAAAAGGTGATGAAGTCAACAAATGGCTACCGGCGTTTTATGAAAAGTGCAAGACTTAACTTCTTATAGACACCATTTTTTATCCTTCATAAAGAAGAACACTCGGTTTGAAGTAATATATGTTGGTAATTAGTAAAAGAAATTTTAGGTAATAACAATGAAAGATTAGATATGGTTACCTATCCAGAAATTAGAGTATATGTTTTGATGAAAAAAGTTACTGTTACACTTACAAGGCTTAGTAGATTTCTACTACAGATGTAGTCAAGAAGTATTCTGTTTTATCCAAAAATGGACCACAAACTACTTTTAACGCATAGAGAAAAGGCAATATCTCTGTACTGATATATGGGCTTAGTGCAGGTAAAAATTTTTGCAAATCAGTTCACGTCATCACTAGAACAGAGCGTGAGGTAGTAGAGATAGCACATAAAGTAACGTACTAAGAAAACAGAATGGTATTGAAGATGCCAAGAAAATTACACGAAGCAAGTGATAAAAATAAGGAGATGGTTCTGTATTCTTGATACTAATAATAATCTGGCTACAAACAGAGCCATTTACTTTTAACAGAATCAAAAGCTAGCAAATAGCAACAAAAACAATCGGTAGTAATAATCAGTATTAACTATTATAAACTGTAGGAGGTACATTAGAAAGTAATCTTGAAAAATTCAAAGTTCTTAGGAAATATGGCCACGTTTTCGATACTAGAAAAAACATGAAGGGTGTGATGTAGAAGAAAGAAGTTGCAAATTAGATAATCTACCTATAAAAAATAAAGAAATAATATATAATATAAAAAGTAAATCCTCTACCCTTCCAGCTAGAAGCAAAAGCTAGGCGAGTATATTCTTTAGAAAAGAAATAAGATGGTACTATTAAAGCTAATGGAGCTGTAGTTAAGGTATACTAAATATGATGCTATTCCTTCAAAGTCAAAAGAATGAAATCAACTCTATTACTTTCTAATCAAAAAAAAAGTATTCAACTTTCTATAGAACTTTAAGATAAAGTTAGATAGAATAACATTTAAAAGAAAACTGCATGTTTTATTTTTTAGTAAAAATCAGAAAAAGAAGTGGGAGAATGTAGCTACTGTGTAAATTGAAATAGAAAGGTACTTTATCTGATAAATGACTAGAAAGTGGCTTATAAATGAGTAAGTGAAAAGTATGGATGAAAAGATTACAGACGGTAGCTGTAGTTATTCAATACAATATTTAAATAAAGAAGTGTGAGGAAGAGTACTAGGAAATTACGTTAAGGAGACTAAAGCTGATCATGATCACCTAGTTCAGATCAGAACTGAAGAGAAGAAGCAATAACAAAAATCACATCAAAATGTGGTGGGATTATTCTCATAGTAAAAATGTAGCTGAGGTAAACGGAGAATGTGAGAAATTAACTACCCTCACAAGAGAAGGAAATATAAAATATATAGCCTATGAGTCCTAAAAATACAAATTAAAGAAAATGACAATGCATGAAAAGAGTTTAAGATTATGAGAAAGAATAACACTAACAATAGAAAATGATAGAATTAAGTACAAAACGATAAACTATATTACTAGCTTTAGAAGCAGTGCTAGTGCATGCGAGATGCAATGAGAAAATCAAATGGATTTTAACAAATGTTTTAGTATATAAAGATTAACCACATCATTAAAAATTCGATAAAGAGAAAGCAAACAGTGTCTTGGAAAGTCAACAAACAACTATAGCTTCAGAGTTACAAACGATTTTTCGTTAGAGTGCTTAACATAAATATGTTAAAAAAAATTGATGTAGAAAAGGCTAGAAAAGAACTGATAAGACCATAAATTTTAACCATCAATTATCATAAATAAAATTTATGCTTTCATTTACCGTTTCAATAATTAATTAAAATAAATTATTTATAAATATGACATTTAAGTTTAACTGCTGTTTTCCAATTAAAGAAGATGTAGTTTGTAAGAGAGCATTCCATATTTCAAAAAGAAAAACTACTAATCAATTAGTAGTAGCTAAATGTTAAAATTACTGGCTTACAATCATATAAGTACCTGATTTTAATTGGTCTTGTGCTACTTACAGTAGCAACTGAGTATCAAATACTAAAACATGTGAATTTATTAAACATAACAAGAGAGAAAATTAATGAAAGTAATATTAGAGGCATAGAAAGTAAAACAGGAAGTGAAGATGAAGAAAGCAGTCGGTTTTTCTGAGTTAGTTTCTAAGATCAACTAATCACTGAATGAATAACATAGAGTTTTCCCAATTTAAACTATTTTATAACTTTAAGTATTAGGTGCTCGAAAAGATAAATTCATACATGCTAATAAAATCCTGATCTTGTTTTCATATTGGTTCTGTTCAATTTTATTGAAACAGAATTATTAATAAATAAGCTAGAAATAGAGAATAAAAACCATATGCTAGTAGCAGATCTATCTTTTTGAATTAAGATACGCTGTAAATTGGACAACATTACTATAACATATAATAGGTTTTTACTTACAATAACTCAAGATTAAATTGACATAAAATGAAGAATAAATTAGATATTAAATAGGTTTTTAAATATAAAGTTAATGACCATAGAAATATTAATGCCTGCTCTCTCACCAACGATGAGTAAAACTGGAGGAAAAATCGTAAAATGGCATAAGAAAGAGCAAGACAAAATAGAAGTAGGTGATGTAATTGCTGAAATAGAGACTGACAAAGCCATAATGGAGCTTGAATCTGCAGATGAGGGAGTCTTAGCAAAAATTTTAGTGTCAGAAGGAGTAAGTAGCGTACCTGTAAACCAACCAATAGCTGTAATGCTGGAAGAAGGAGAAGATGGGAATGCACTTGATAACTATATTTCAGCTTATGCTAACAATATTAAAGCTAAGAAGGGAATTGAAATCAATCTTTCAATTTCAGAGTGCTCAACACTTAACTCTAAAAAAGAAGAAGATACCAAAGTAGTATCAGGAGATAGAGTAAAAATAAGTCCATTGGCTAAAAAAATAGCTCAAAGTGAAGGTATTGACATAACACAATTAAAAGGTACAGGTCCCCATGGAAGGATTATTAAAGCTGATATACTAGAATTCTTATGTAAAAGTACACAAGTTGAAACATACAAAAGACCAGAAGATATTGTAATCGAAGTAAGTAATATACGTAAGGTGATAGCACAACGTATGATTGAATCTAAGCAGAATATTCCACATTTTTATTTAACTGTAGACTGTCAAGTTGATAATCTCATATCACTCAAAAATGAAATTAACTCAGTAGATAAAAACAATAAGGTAACAATCAATGATTTAATCATTAAAGCTGCAGCTTTTAGCATAAAAAAATTTCCTAACATAAACTCTTCGTGGATAGACAGCAAGATAGTAAAATATTCAAATGTAGATATCTCAATCGCTGTAGCACTTGAAGATGGGCTCATTACTCCTATAGTAAAAAATGCTGATAAAAAAGGTATTCTATCCATATCAAAAGAAGTGAAAAACTTAGTAAATAGAGCAAGATCTGGAAAATTAAAGCCTGATGAATTTCAAGGTAAAGGACTCACTATTTCTAATTTAGGTATGTTTAATATAAAATCCTTTAGTGCTATCATTAATCCACCTCAGGCTTGCATCATGGCTTTCGGCACATCTAAAAAGCAACCTGTTATTATAAATGAAAAAATAGAAATTGCAGAAATAATGACAGTGACACTTTCTGCTGATCACAGAATAGTCGATGGAGCAATGGGAGCAAAATTTTTAAATACCTTTAAAGATTATGTGGAGAACCCATTAGTAATGCTCATTGAAGCTGCATAGGTATTTACTCTGTTAGAGTATTGTAATGAAATTAATTTTCATTAGCTTGATTATATTCGTTAGACTTAGAGGTAAATATGATGATACAAAAACCTAGCGAAATACAGCCCTATCTATCGTAAGGCTCAAGTTTTTATGTTACGTTACAAAAAAGTACTTTTTTAACAAGAAATTCAAATATAAAGGAAAAGGCTAACCTCTATTTTATGCATGATATTGCAAAAAACTGCTTTCGAATTAGTGTTATATTATTCTAAATAATTTCAAAGAACACCTCTTACTCTTTAATTTGAGTACAGGTTATAATCATAAAAGGGAAGAGAAATAAAAATCAAACTTTCCTAGGATTCTGATAGAAACTGTATCAGTGTATAGAACATACTAATTCGCATTACAAAATGTATATTATTAGGTAGATGAACCTTATTCATGCATAAAATTACAAAAAAGTGAAGTGTTAACAGCTCTAAAAAATGAATTAGGACCTAAAATTTCTTAAACACTAAGCAAGAAAAACCCATCAATTCTTACTCAAGAAGCAAGATACCTAAAAGGTCAAAAGGTGTTTTCAAAACAATATATCTCTTATCTGTCTTACAGCTTTGCTTGCCTTTGACCCTTCTTCTGCAAAAGAAGCTGCCTCAAGGAAAATTTCAAGTTTTTCCCACTCTTCTTTACCATTCATACGGCTCAAAAATATAGGCTTATATTCATTTCTAATTTTCTCCGATGCTTTCTGATATGAAAAATCTAGCTCCTCATATGTGCTACAATCTACCGATTGTAGTATCAGTAAAAATGAAAGTAAGTTAGGCGCAAGCAATTCTTTCTTTGTATAGTTCAGAAGACATAGTTCCATTTTTTTTACACAGTGCTCTATCATCCCTAACGAGAGGGATAAACTTTCTGCATAAAATACAAAACTGTTTATGACAAGCTGTTTTAGCTTCTTCGATAACTTTATACTTTTAAATAATTCTTGTGTAAATTTTTTTATCGGTTGTTTTGACAAATGAAAGGATAGATCAGCAAAAGAGCTAAGGTCAAAATTTTGCCCAAGTACTGCTTTGATAGCTCTATATACATTACTCCTATCCCTACTAACAGAAATAATAAAAATAAGACCTTCTATATTAAGAAGATATTTTATAGATTCTAAAAAGTCAACAATAAACTTAGGACGACATATATCAAGGTCATCTACCATTATATAAATGCTTTTACCTTTTTTGATTCTGCTAACCACCTTCATTAACTGTGTTTTAAAATCCTTGGTATTTTCTTTGCTTTTTTGCAGAATACTCAACTCTCTTAGCACAGTGCCAATATCATTTTTATCGGCCTCTTTTGTAGCATCAAGCAGTATAGAAAGCATAGCAAGCGGAGACTTATTAATCAACTTTCCCAGTGTGTTCAAAGAGAATAGCTCTTGATTTATGTTCTTGAGTCGTTGTATAACACTTCTTTTTACTTCGTAAGATGCAAACAAATCCTCAAATAAGAAATTTAAAAAAGAAGATAGTGGTTGGTCTAATGCATTGATATCCCATGCACTATAATAAGCCGCTATTTCATCTTGCTGCTTCAACTCTTTGACCCATTCTTTTAAAAAAAATGTCTTGCCCCATCCACTGTACCCTTCTAGAGATATTATTGTAAAAGACTGATTAATTGTTTTAATTATAGTGTTGAATTTGCTTGAAAATTCCCTATAGTTTAAGAGGTCATTTTCCCAAGCTGCCACCTTAAGTGGTTGGACCTGCACTAATTCTTTTTTTCTTAAGGTTATTAGTGATATAAGCTTTCCTAAGCACATCCTCACCCTTAATTTAACTCATATTCTTTTCTTGAAGTGAGTGCTGCTTTCAGTGTTCCCTCGTCTAGATAGTCAATTTCTCCACCTATTGGTATCCCACAAGCAAGATGTGATATTTTCACATCTAAATTTTTCAATAATTTAATTATATATTGCACCGTAATCTGACCATCCAATGTTGGATTTATTGCAATGATAACCTCTCCAATCTTGGATTCTAAGACTCTTTTATGGATAGTATTTAGGCTAAGTTCTTTTGGTCCAATACCATTTATTGCAGATAATTTACCACCTAGAACATGATACATACCACAATATATATTCCCTTTCTCAAAAGCCCATAGATCACCTAACTCCTCCACTACACACATTAACTTATTGTCACGTTTTGGATCAGTACAAATAGAACATGGTGATTTACTATCTAAATTTCCACAGATTTTACATTTTACTATAAGATTTGCTAGATCTTTAATTGATGAGGCAAGTGGAAGCATAACATTTTCTCTATTTTGAAGTAAATATGTAACTAACCTGCGTGATGATGCAGGCCCCAAACTCGGCAATTTAGAAAAAGCATAGATTAAATTTCTTATGTTAATGTTCATCCTATAAATCAAGAACAGATTATAAAATGGTAACATTAAAACCTATGTAAAGAAAGAAGTAAGTTCCACTTAGTCTTGTTTTAGTAAGCAGCGAAAAATTACTCTATCATACTAAAATCACACTCTGCTGAGAGTAGATATATTTGAAGAACTCAAAACCTACTTTTGTTTACATACCTCTTTAGCAAGCAGCTAAATTTAATAAAATATTAGTATATTTTTATATACAGATATACACAGCTATTATATACGTGCTTCACATCTTCTGAATCTTTACTTCAATTTTAAGATAAAAGAAATGCCATACTAAGTACTCTAAACTTTATTTATAGTTACCTCAAGCATTAATGAATATAAAAAAACAGAAGAAAAACAATACACATAAGTTTGTACTTGCCTTTTTTATATTTATAACCTATTGAATGAACCCTATAATATCTTTAATTTCTTTTATGCTATAGTTCGCAATCTCTTCTGCTTTTTCTGTACCACTCTTTAATACTTCATACAAATAAGATTGGTCTTTTAAAAGATCATCAATTCTCTCACGCATTGGCGATACAACACTAATGATTAAATCAGCTAACTCTTTTTTAAAATACTTCATATCATGCTTACTCATCTCTTCACATACTTCATTTATATCAAAATTGCTGAGTGTTGAATAAATATTTAACAAATTGTTTACCTCTGGACGATATTTTAAAGTAGCAAAATCAAAGCCTAGTATTGAATCTGTTTTTGCTTTTTCTATTTTTTTAATAATTAAATCATCTGTATCATCAAGGTTAATGCAAGAATATTCCGAAGGGTCAGATTTACTCATCTTATTTGTACCATCTCTTAAGCTCATTATCCTCGATGTTTGATTTGAAGTTAGGACTTCCGGCATAACAAAATAATTGAACTTATAGTGATTATTAAAAGCTAACGCAATATTACGTGCAAGCTCTAAATGTTGTTTCTGATCATCACCAACAGGAACATATCTGGTTCGATATAGTAGTATATCTGCAGCCATAAGTACTGGGTAACTATATAATCCCAAAGAGGCTTTTCGTTTATCAATACCAACTTTCTCTTTGAATTGAGTCATACGATTAAGCCAATTAACCGGTGTATAGCACCCAAGCAACCAACCTAGCTTAGTATGGCTACTAACTGTAGACTGACTAAAAATAATGGACTTCTCTGGGTCTATTCCACACGCGATATAAACTGCTGCCGTTTTTAAAATATTACTTTTTAATTCATTCGCAGAAAGTTTACTGGCTGTGATTGCATGCATATCAACAATACAAAAGAGAGATTTATATTTATCCTGCAAACCTATCCACTGCTTAAGTGCACCAAGATAATTACCCAAGTGCAGTATACCACTTGGTTGAACACCTGAAAAAACAATACTACACATTGTTTTGTTTTGCTAATTGTTTTTTACAACTAGCAGACGACTTCTTGGAAATAACAACCATTGCAGGACGAAGCAATCTAGTTTTAATAGTAAACCCTGTTTGTAAAACCTCAACAATAGTACCAACCTCTTTTTCATTATCCTCTCTCTCCACAACAGCTTGATGTAAATTACTATCAAAGAGTTCTCCAATTGGATCCATTTCCTTTATCCCGTGTTTTTTAAGATCACTCATAATTTTTTGATGAGCCACTTTAATTCCTTCATGAACAGGATCACCACCTTTCAGGTTTTCCATTACTCTTTTTAAATTGTCACACAAATCTATTATATCACGTGCAAACTGAGTAACTGCATAATCACTTGCATCGCTGATTTGCTTTTGCATTATGCGCTTAATGTTCTCATTGTCCGCAACAGCACGGCGTAAATGATCCTCAAGTTGAGCTGCTCGTTCCTTTAA
Source organism: Wolbachia endosymbiont of Cruorifilaria tuberocauda (assembly GCF_013365475.1). Classification (GTDB taxonomy): domain Bacteria; phylum Pseudomonadota; class Alphaproteobacteria; order Rickettsiales; family Anaplasmataceae; genus Wolbachia. The sequence goes on along the minus strand of NZ_CP046579.1, from coordinate 268,124 downwards.
GACGAGGAAGCTTTCTTCTAGACTAACAACTTGGTTATTGTCATCTCTCTTATCTTCGCTTTTCTGCTCATTTACCATATCAGTAAACTTCTTCCTTTTTTCCTTATTACTATCTGACATATCAATATTCTCAAGAACCTAATAAATATATAGCAACTAATCTAAAAATATCAAGAACTAGACTAGTCCGTCTCTTTATGCTAGTACTAACATTTAAGAGATTAATTAAAGCAGTTTTGCAAGGAGAATCGGGGAAAATACTGATATTATCAAGTGCTATGTTGATATAATGTTTTGCTTCTTCTATAGAAAGCTCAATGGCATCGTGTTGATTAATATAGTATAATGCTTGATCGAAATCACGCTTAGATGAAGAAAAACATTTTTCCCAAAATTTTTGCTCTTCTAGGCTGCTTTTCTCATATGCTATGATAACAGGCAAAGTGACTTTGCCCTCAAAAAAATCTTTTCCGATTTGTTTTCCAGAAGTATTTTGATTAGCAGTATAATCAAGCATATCATCAATTATTTGAAATGCTATACCAAAGTTAAATCCAAAATTTTTTAGGCTTTCTGTTTCCTCATTTGTAGCATCAGATATTACAGATGCGGCTTCACAACACGCGGAAAACAAAGATGCTGTCTTTTTCCCAATAATATCGAAATAACTTTCTCTAATAGAATAAGGGTCAAAGCACGTTGTCATCTGCTTTATTTCACCACTCACAAGTAAGCGTGACGCTTTAGAGAGAATAGAAAGGATATTTAGATCTCTGCATTCTATGAGCCATCTAAACGCTAGAGTTAATAATAAATCACCTACTAAAATGCTTGATTTGTCTCCCCAAATCTTATTTGCTGCCCTAACTCCATGTCGTACTTCACTTCTGTCTAGTACATCATCATGTAGCAAAGTGGCATTATGTATAAATTCTACTGACGCAGCAATTTTAATCCTATCCTTTCCGGAATAGCCTAGCATTTTGCATATGACAAAAACAAGCTTAGGCCTGATTTTCTTTCCACCTGATTTAACAAGGTGAGATATAATGTCGGTAGCAAGCTTAATATCTTCATTGTCAACACTACTAAAGATAAAATCTTTCATAGCTGACAAATCAGAAGATAAAATATTATCTAATACATCATTATTTACTGATAGCATTAAAGAGATTTATGCCTCTTGTTTTTTTCTGTTCCCTTTAGCTCTACCTTTTTTTTTGCTTCTAAATCCAGAAAGCCATTTTTAATAAGCCATAACACTCTTTCAGTTGCTTGTGCACCTACATCTAGCCAATACTCTAATCTATCAGCTTTTATCATAACACGATTTCTATCGTCTTTTGCTAACATTGGGTCATACTGCCCTATTCTTTCAATAAAACGTCCATTTCTTGGTGCACGAGAATCAGCTACAATTATCCTATAAAAAGGACGTTTTTTTTTACCAATCCTTGCTAACCTTATCTTGACTGCCATGTTAACCTTTACTCATATTATTATTTATAACTCTATACAACAAATAGTCTAAGTCAAATAGATTATGAAATTTCTACACCATAAATGCACATTATAAAATATCTGAATGCATAGCCTCAATTTACGAAGATTATCTTAAATGTTATAAGGTTTTTAAGTGTGCCATCCAAACTCACTTTGCCTAATACAGCTATTTCCATTATAATAATGAAAAGCAGTCCTAATTTCCATAAGACTTGTACATGTTAGTTCCCCGGTAATAGTACTACCAGGTATCAGAAAGATGTGTTCATATTAATGATTGCAACACAGTCACTAAAAAATATCGGTAAAGATAGGGAAAAGCAGAACAATCTCTACTTCATCTAATGAAGTTATTATTAGGTGGTGAAACTTTTAATTGTAGATTATTTCCGATGGAAATGGAAAGAATCAGATTAGTTTTGTTGGATATGTTCAAGATACAATCATTAAAATTTGCAAAAACTTAAATTTACATAATCTACACTTTCTGAAAATCACAATGTTGATCCTTCTTTTAATGACTACATGCGTCAGTACAGGAACCATAAAAGGAAAGCCAAGATAGGAGAACTTAAATTAAGCTTTATCCACAGAGTATCTTTATTTGATATAGTAGTAAAATTTAGAAAAATAAAAACTCTAATCACTGGTATATATAGTCCATATAATAAATAATGTGCAATAATAAAATTACTTAGGTATTAAGTTGTAATATAAGCTTGCAGACTCCAATCATGAATTGGTCGTTTTTGAAAAATAGCATGATATTTTCTCTTTAAATAGTTAACGACGCAACTAAAAGTGCAAAAACTAAGCTAAGTCCAAAATTTGGAATACATGATGAATACTGTACCTTTTGAGGGTTGGATAAGAACTAGTTACTGTTTTTCAATGTTGCCTAAAATGTTCTATCAACGTTTGATAATAAGGTCATCATTATAATGATGTTGCATTTGTCAGGAACCGAGAATTACATACTGATTCTGATAGAAATCAAAGCGTTAGATAGTCAAAGTAAATAATATAGAAAAACTAAAAGAGCAGTGATTCAATAAATATTGATTATTATCGTTACATTATTAAATACTCATTTGAAAGATATTTTTTTGCAAAAACATAAAAAGGAGCACACTTGAGCCTTCCATAGAACAGGATACAGGAACCATCAGGTGATTTTTGAGGTCTCCTCTTTTTCAAGAATCTACTGTAAAAAACACTTTACACACCAAAATGATCGCACTTTGCTATGCTATAAAAAGTTGAGAAAATCTCAATTATAATCAAATAAAGCCTTGACAAATTCCTTACTAGTAAATTCCCTTAAATCTTCTACACTTTCGCCAACCCCTATTGCATGCAACTTTACTTTATAAATTTCTGCAAGCCCAATCACTACTCCACCCTTAGCAGTACCATCTAGCTTTGTCATGATTATCCCTGTCACATTTATCATCTTATTAAATATCTCCAGTTGACTATAAGCATTTTGGCCAGTAGTCGCATCAAGAATTAAAATAATATCATGAGGGGCAGTATAATCTAATTTTTTTACTGTTCTATGTATTTTTGATAATTCTTCCATAAGATTTACATTATTCTGTAACCTGCCTGCTGTGTCAATTAGAACGATATCAGCTTTGTTTTCTATAGCTTGACTCACAGCTCTATATGCTATGCTTGCAGAATCGCTGCCATATTCTCCAGTGAGAATAGAGCAACCAGAACGTTCAGCCCAAATGCCTAATTGTTCACTAGCAGCAGCTCTAAATGTATCACATGCGACCAGCACGACAGATTTCCCCATTCTTTTATACTTATGCGCAAGTTTGCCTATAGTTGTGGTTTTACCATTACCATTCACTCCACACACCATAATTATATGTGGTTTCCTGCTCAAAATTAATGGTTGCACAACAGGATTTAATATATTTTCTATTTCATTCATTAGTTGCTGAGTCACAACTTTATGTTCAACTTCTTTATTAAATTTGATGCTTGCAAGCCTATCAATAATTAGCTTAGAAGTTTTATAACCAATATCCATGCTAATTAACAGCTCCTCTAGCTCATCTAGAAGCAACTGGTCTAGCTTTTTCTTGCCAGGAAAAATGCTCTTCATTCTACTGCTAAAGTGAGAAGAAGTTTTCAACAAGCCCTTATAAAGATTATTGAACAAATTCAAGCAAATATCCCCTTAAAATTTAAATTTAATGTAAAGGATTACATGTACTACATGTATTGTAAAGTCAATGCATTTGCTTATATGTATTTTTTTTAGTAAAACGCACTATTTATGAGTGTTTTTTCTTTAGTTTCTAAATTAAGTGTGTTAGACTATAAAATAATGGTTTATGCGTAATCTTATGAGTTATAATGAAAAAATTCTAGATCATTATGAAAATCCAAGGAATGTTGGTTCTCTAGATAAGAATGATCCCAATGTTGGTACTGGTTTAGTAGGGGCACCATCATGCGGCGATGTTATGAAGTTACAAATAAAGGTGAATGACAAAGGTGTTATTGAAGATGCGAAATTTAAAACTTTTGGTTGTGGTTCTGCTATTGCTTCAAGCTCTCTACTTACAGAGATGATAAAAGGGAAAACTATTGAAAGTGTAACACAGATAAAGAATACCAAAATAGTAGAAGAATTATCTTTACCCCCAGTAAAGATACACTGTTCTGTACTTGCTGAAGATGCTATAAAAGCTGCTATCCATGATTATCAAAGTAAACAAAGTAAAAATAATAGCTAAGAAGTTATGGGTGAGTATCAAAAAGTAAGTACTGTAGAAAAAAATAAAAAAGCAATAACCATCACTAAAAATGCAACGGAGAAGATAAGGTATTTATTGGATCAAAAACAACATGATAACTTTAAAAAATCAAAGGAAGCGATAGGGATAAGGGTACTAATTAAGCAAAAAGGATGTTCTGGTTTAAAGTATGATATTGAATATGCATATGATGTCCGCCCTTTGGAATCAATAATTGAAGAAGTCTGCAATAACGGTCAAAAAATCAAGGTACTGATCGATCCGAAATCTGTAATGTTTATCCTTGGCTCTGAAATGGATTATGTAGAGGGGAAATTCTCGTCTGGTTTTATTTTTAAAAACCCTAATGAAAAAGGGAAATGTGGTTGTGGAAAGAGTTTTTATGTTTAGCAACTATTTTACAACACTTAAAATCGATCAAGCTTTCAATATCAACTTTGATGAGCTGGAAAAAAAATATATTGAATTAAGCAGGGTTGATATAAATGAAAGAGAGTCCAAAAACATGAAAAACATAAACAAAGCTTACCAAGTGCTTAAGTCCCCGCTAAAACGGGCTGAGCACTTGCTTTATCTTTTTGGCATAAAAAGCCAAGAGAATTACACAAGTCCTGAGATATTAAATGAATCAATGGAAATAAGAGAGTATTTACTAGATTGCAATGATCTGCAACTTGTAAGCAGTATGATTGATGAAAGAATAAAAGATTGCACTAAAAATTTAACTAATGCTTTTGCTGCAAAAAATTTTGCTGAAGCTGCAACGCAGGTTTTAAGATTGAAGTACTTACATAAGTCACTTGAGAAGGTAAAAGAAAGTGAGATCAATTCAAATTTCTGAACCAAATTTAAGCGAAGTAGTTTTCGGTATAGACCTTGGTACTACTAATTCTCTAATCGCAGCAGTCAATAAAGCTGGCAATGTAGAAATATTTAAAGATGAGCAAGGAAGAGAACTACTGCCCTCTGTTATTTCATATGAAAACAACATATTGAAGACAGGCTATGATGTTGGCTCAGGTGCAATATACTCCATAAAACGTTTAATGGGTAAAAGCATTAAAGACTTGAATAGGGAATACATCAATTTTGAAATAGATGATGAGAGTGAAAAAGTTATTAGGGTAAAATGTGCAGAGGATAAGTACCTTACTCCTATTGAGATTTCTGCTGAGATACTAAAAGCTTTATGTGAAAGAACAAAAAAATCTATAGGAATGCAGGTAAAGAAAGCAGTAATTACTGTGCCAGCTTACTTTGATGATTCAGCACGTAATGCAACTAAATATGCAGCAAAACTTGCTGGCATAGAGGTTCTTCGCCTTATTAATGAACCAACTGCTGCTGCTCTTTCTTATTCGATTGAAAAGAATAATAACAGTGGAATATATGCAGTTTATGATCTCGGGGGTGGGACATTTGATATCTCAATATTAAAATTGCATCAAGGAGTATTTCAAGTCCTTGCGGTTGGTGGTGATACTGAACTTGGTGGTGATGATTTTGATCACTCACTAAGTTCAATTGTGCTATCTAAGTATAGAGAAAGGTCAGGTTTAAGCAAAGAACATTACGATATCACTCCAATATGTAACATTGGAATTCACAACACACGCATTGCAAAAGAATACCTAAGTAAAAACACATCAGGAATTTTTAGCTTTAACATCAATGGTGAATTATTTAAATGCAAAATTATCAAGGAAGAATTTGAACAGGCAATTGCTCCTTTAGTTAATAAGACTATCAGTATAGTTACTCGTACTATACGAGACATAAATCTCAAAACTGATAATATAGAAGGAGTAATTTTAGTTGGGGGGCAACTAGAGTACCACTAGTGCAAAATTCACTAATTACACTCTTTGGAAGTAAAATATTAAGCAATGTGGATCCAGATAAAGCAGTTGTTATTGGAGCGGCTTTGCAGGCTCATTTTTTGACTTCTAGTTCGAAAGAAAAGAATATCCTTCTCGATGTTCTGCCATTATCACTTGGTGTAGAAACTATGGGAGGAATAGTCGAAAAAATCATACCAAGAAATACACCATTACCAGTTTCAGAAACAAAAGAGTTCACAACTTATTCTCATGGACAAACAGCAATGAAAATTCATGTCTGCCAAGGCGAACGTGAAATGATAGAAGATAATAAGTCTTTAGCACAGTTTGAGTTAAATGGTATACCACCACTACCCGCAGGTTCTGCAAAGATTGAAATAGAATTCACAGTAAATGCCGATGGTGTACTAGATGTTACTGCAAGAGAAAAAAGCACTGGTATTGAACAAACAGTTAAAATAAACTCAAGTTTTGGATTAAGTGAAGTAGACATCCAAGATATGGTAAACCAATCAATAGATAACTTCGATAAGGATATGAAAGCTCGTTCTCTTGCAGAAGCAAAAATTAATGGGAGCAAGTTTATATACTTGATTGAGAGCAATAATGACCTTTTTGATGACAAGAAGTTGAAAGATCTGTTACAAAATGCAAAAAACGCCTTACAGGGAAATGACATAAACAAAATCAATAATGCCATTACTGAATTAGAAAACCTCTCTCTAGAGCTATACAAGCTAACAAACAGATAAAATTTTACATGACATTGTGTAATACTCTATCCAACCGAAGTGCGACAGGTATTCTAAAATTAAACGGTAACCAATCAACTCTTTTTAACTTAAATGATAAACCAACTATGTTTACACGTCCAATTATGTTTTCCATTGGTATAAAACCAATTTCAGGAAACCTGCTATCAAAGGAATTGTTTCTATTATCTCCCAAAACAAAAAATTGATTGTTAGGTACATAATAAGTTGGACTATTATATGATAGTTTGTTATAGATGTCATCTAACAGGATCTCGTATTCTTTCTTATCTGGGAGAGTTTCTATATACCTTGGTATTCTGCGGTTTGATTCATAATCAAAGAAATCTACAATTTGCTTTCGCTCTACTTTCTGATTATTGAGATATAATTCTCCTTCTATCATTTGAACTTTATCACCTGGCACTCCTATTACCCGCTTGATGAACCTGATGCTATTATTCCTTACAGGCTTAAAAACTATTATATCACCACGTTTTGGAGGGGTATAAAAGATTCTTCCGTCAAAAACATTTGGAGAAAATGGAAAGGAATATTTGCTGTAACCATACGAATATTTACTAGTAAAAATATAATCTCCCTCAAGCAAAGTACTTTTCATTGATCCAGAAGGGATATGAAATGGCTCAAATAGAAAACTACGTATTGATAGTGCTACTAGAAGTAAAAAAAATAATGAAGATAAAAACCTTCCTATTCTCACTAACCAGCTTTTCTTTAATTCCTCCAACTTTCTTAACTCTGTTTTCTTAGTTAAGCTCATTATAACATATAAAGGTGACAAAGTAAAACTTTACTTGTAGATATATTGTCTTCATATACTAAATCTAGTTATAGAGTTAGCTTGCCACTTACACATGTAAAATTTTTATTACTCTTTTGAATAGAAATATTTGAGACTAATAAAAACTAAGGTCTATAAATTCTGCTTAATAAAGAAATTCAATTGATTTATTCAGTAAGCTAAAGATCACACTAAGTTTCAATTACCAGAAGTCATAAATGGATATTAAAGGGATTAGTAGATTAAAAACAAATGTGCTACAGAGCTTTGTGGAATAACAATATCATTGCAACTTTACAGAAGATTTAATAATATTATCATATCGAATGCTAAGCGTGCTTAAAATAATATAAATCTTCATCCAGAAAAAAGGAGCAAGTTGTTTATTATAACTGCCTGTGATACCTTAACTATCCTAGTTTAGGCGTAGTAGTCCTTTTGTAGGAATTAGCTACTGTTGCAATAGATATACACTGGTAGATTCCAATATTGAAAAATTTCACTGAAATTAGCAAAAAAAACGAAAAACACATATAGAACCTTAACTACAATGTAAAAATGCCTATAGATGGCTGAGCTACAGATAATTTATATTCTACTCACAAATATTTTACTTATTTCTTTCCTTCCACTGAAGCTAAAAACTAGGCAAGCTCCAAATAAAATATGTATACAAAACTTTTTGCAGATTATTAAACACTAAAATATCGTCATTTCCCAAGCAATTTAATTTATATTAGATTTACTAAAACTTATCTTATAGACATGTTTTCTACACTAAGCAAGAAATTAAAACTTATCATATATAGCACGTGCATAAGTAACAGAGATTAATTTACTTTAAATTCTTTAATCTTATGTTATTGACTAGCCAAAATTAGCACTGTCACCATACTTTACAAAGTCATGATTTTTTAATCATTAAAAGCAAAATTATGTTTTTACTACATAATGAGCTGAAGCTCTATGTCATAAAAATAAGCTTTTCAGCAAGCATCATAATTTTGAAAACATTCCTATTCCTTAATAATTAAGTGCACAAACATGACATCACATCTTATTTCAATTTGTAACCAAAAGCCATTTCAAATTGTTCATTACTTCAGATACATTTAGACATACCTACACCGCTAACTCTAGCACTGGTATGGGGAATCACACTTGTTATTATGTGAGTTTATAACTTGTGGATCAGTACTTTACTTAAAGTAGTGTTTTATACATATGTTCCTACTTTTATTTTTTCATATTCATATTACATTATATGCATACTTTGTTCTCACGAACGGTTAAACATATCAGATTATCAAGAAAGGACATCCATTACTATTACTAAATAATTCTAGCATAAGCAGATATATTGTATTATTCTGTAGGTGACATGATCTAATCACCTACACATATATCCCTTAATCTTGGAAAATTATAAGCTCTGCACTTTGCTCTTTATAGCAACTGATATATAACAGGTCATTCTGATCAAGATAATAAAGCTTTCTAATCAACAATTGATTTACTTCTCTATATCTCACCAATTTAAACGAAACATGCTAATAGCTACCTAGCAAGCACGCTCGACAGGTCTAGTTTTAAATAAAGATGATATTAGCAAGTAAGCAACCACAGAAATTCCGAATTTTGCTCTTTAATTTGCACATAACTTATAACTTGGAATTACTAATCTATATTTATCAATTTATCGAAACATTTGAATATTGTATATTACATTTTCATATCAAGGCTAGAAAAAGTTAGTCAATAACTATTATTGAACTCAATGAATTTTTGGTAAACCCTCTGGAAAATTATCTTCTCTTTATTAATAACGTATGATCAATTGTCTTAAGAAAGTAAACTTGTGTTTTGCATTGCTAGACTTACCAAATGCTCACTATTATTTTACCTTGCATGTATTTCACGCATGCTAATGGTCAGCATATCCTGTTGGAAGAGGACTTCTATTCGCCTAACATGTGTTAGGTGTTCTTAGAAAAACCTATTACTACCTTCTATTATAGAATATAATCACCTCTATTTTCCATCATTCCAACACCAATAGTGATGATTTTTATGTAATAGATTTTACTACTTTGTATATCTTACACGTCAATTAATACTTCAGAATAGTATCTGATACAGAACATAGATAGTCTATTAGAGAAAGTTTGCATTATTCCATCTGGTTTAATCGTCTTGATAACATTACTTCTTGTTTACATCAGATAGCTTCCTGTTCTATGAGAATATCTTCTTCAACTTTAAATTATTAATTTATTTTATTTGCTACTATAGCTAATAGACAAGCCAAGCGCACATTGTCATTTTTCTTAATCTACATAGTAGAAAGTTTTGTCATCCTCTTTACATATAATATAGAGCATCCTTTACTGCCCATTTTGGTGCTACTTTTTACTTGAATCTAATTCAGAGAACCATCATTACCTTAGGTATCTAATAATGAAAGATTAATAGCACAGAAATCAGTGGAAAGATGTTCTACTAACATAGAATTTAGTTACACGCACCATACCTACAGCAATATCTCCTAACTCTAAATTAAAACTTACTTTTACCTCCTCATGGGCTATATCTTGGATGTAATCAATTTACAAATATCAATTATTAGTTGATAATAATACACAAGTATAGTTCCAAGTTTGTGAGTGATATTACATCATTTAAAATGAGCTGCACTATTAATGCATATAATAGATTTAACATCCCTATAGTCAGAGGGAAAGGAGTATACCTTTTTGATGAAGATGGTAAAAAGTATTTAGATTTTGCTGCAGGTATTTCTACAACTTCTCTAGGGCACTGTCATCCATACATTATAAGTAAATTGAAAGAACAACTTGGTTTATTATGGCACTGCTCTAATATTTTCACTATCCTTGAGCAAGAGAGGCTCGCAGAGCGCCTAACAGCACTCACTTTCGCAGATAGAGTTTTTTTTTGTTCAAGTGGGCTTGAAGCAACAGAAGCAACAATCAAATTTATTCGTCGCTATTTTTATTTAAAAGGTCAAGAAGAACGTTACCGCATTATTACAATTGAAGGAGGGTTTCATGGACGTAGTATTGCTGCAATTTCTGCTGGTGGAAGTGAGAAATCACGTGAAGGTTTTGCTCCTCTTCTTCCTGGGTTTGATAAAGTACCAAGAAATGATATCAAAGCACTAGAAGAAAAGATTAGCAGTGAAACAGCTGCTGTGTTTCTAGAACCTATACAAAGTGAGGGGGGAGTGTATTCACTAGACATGAAGTACCTTCAAAAGGTGAGAGAGATAACAAAAGACCAAGAAATAATTTTGTGTTTTGATGAAGTGCAATGTGGATATGGCCGTATCGGCTCTTTATTCCATTACCAGAATATAGAAATTGAGCCTGACATGTTAACTTGTGCAAAGGCAATGGGCAACGGATTCCCTTTAGCTGCATGTTTAGTAAAAAATTACATAGCAGAAGCTATCACTCCAGGAACTCACGGATCAACTTATGGAGGCAATCCTCTTGCTATGACTGTTGGTAATGCAGTACTTGATATAATGCTAAAAGAAAATTTCCTTGATCATGTAAGGAAAGTTAGTAAATACCTGAAAGAAAAGTTATTGCCTTTAGCAAAAGAATTCCCAAAGGTAATCTCAGAAATTCGTGGAGAAGGTTTATTAATAGGAGTAGAGCTCAAAATACCTTTCGCCGATAAAATTATTAGTCGATCTCTTGACAAAGGTTTAATAATGACTACAGTCTTAAATAATAGAGTAATAAGAATAACCCCTCCACTGATTGCTGAAGATAAACATATCGATGCAGCATGCGATATACTCTACAGTTTATTTTTTGAGGTTGAAAATATATAAATACTCCAAGTATATGCAACTCAGCAAAACATAACTTTAAATTTACAAATGCTTCTCATGGTATACAAAATTAACTTTGCTTTTTGTTACAGTAATATTACCCTTTAATGGATTGGTTACTTGTTTCAGTATTATCAATAATTTTTATCTTGCTAATTTTATCGTTTTTATTTTCAGGTGCAGAAATAGGGTTAACTTCAATCAGTCGTTCTAGAGTTAATAAATTAAAGCTAGATGGTAACAAAAGAGCTAAGGTGATTGACCATTTGTTGAGCAAAAAGGAATTAACAATAGGCACAATATTGCTTGGAAATACAATTATCAACATCACCTGTTCTGCCCTACTTACAGCAATAGTCATAAATTTTTTTGGAAATGAAGGTGTTTTTTTACTGACACTCATTATGACATTTTGTATTTTACTATTCTGTGAGGTATTACCAAAAACCTACGCTATGCAAAATCCTGAAAAATTTACATCATTCTCTGCTTATCTCGTGCTGTTTTTTGTTAAGATCTTTTCTCCACTGACATTAGGAATCCAGTTTATTGTCAATCTTATTCTCAAGTTGTATAGCCCTTATAAGAACACGGAGGTAATATCTGCAGCAGATGCAATGCGTAATATGATTGTTCTTCACCGTAGTGAGGGCACAATGCTACAACAAGATTTAGATATGCTGAGCAGCATACTTGATTTAGCTGATACAGAAGTATCAGAAATTATGACCCATAAGAGAGATTTATTTTCTCTTGACATAGATCAAAATAAAAAGGAATTAGTAAGCAAAATTTTAACCGGCAGTTACAGTAAGGTACCTTTGTGGCAAAAATGCCAAGATAATATTATAGGAGTAGTTCATGTAAAAACCCTAATAAGTGCCTTACGTGAAAAAGGCAATAGAGCAGAAGAAGTTAACATCGCCCAAGTCATATCAAAGCCTTGGTTTATACTAGACAGTACACCACTTAGTATACAACTACATAATTTCCGCAAAAATAGGAGGCACCTTGCATTTGTTGTTGATAAGTATGGAGCATTACAAGGAATCATAACTCTTGAGAACATTCTGGAAGAAATAGTTGGAGAAATCTCTGATGAGCATGATCTGATCACAGAAAATTTCATAAAAAAAAATACCTTATAATGTTCTAAAGCTTTCCTGATGATAGTCTATTACCTTTATAGGCAGGATTTGCCAATGAAATAGAATGTCTTGCTGATGAGGGTGAAAGCTTTCTATATGGTTTTTACTTCAAGATTTTGAAAAAAGATAAAAATACTACTATTATTGAAGTATGAGTAAGAACTGATACTGAAAGCAATTAACTAGTTATGTTTTATGGAAGTGGAATCAAGAATAACAGCTGATGAGTTAAAAAGTTACATAGAGGGAATTGAAAAGCTTGAACAAAAAAAGAAGGATATACAAGATCACATTCGTGATATATATACAAAAGCTACAGATGAAGGTTGGAATATAGAAGTTATGAAACAAAAGTTATTAGGCTAAGAAAAATGAATGATGATAGGGAAGAACAAGAAGTGTTGCTAAACACCTGTAAGTGTACATTGGGAATGAGTTGCGAAGAAAACTAAGTGAGCAATAGGATTGTAATTGGAATAAGCGGAGCTTCTGGTTCTATTTATGGTGTACGTATTCTAGAAACATTGAGAAAAATTAGCAAATCTTTTGAATTCACCACAATAGATTCCAGTACCACACGCCGGGATGATGTCAAAACAAGCTATGAAACTCATTTAGTAATAAGTCGCTCTGGAAAAATAACTATAGCCCATGAAATTACAGAAAGACTTGAAGATATTATATCACTTGCAGATTTTTACTATTCTGAAGAGAAAATAGGAGAAAAGATAGCAAGTAGCTCATTTAAAACTCTAGGAATGGTTATCGCTCCATGTTCTATAAAGACAATGTCTGAAATTGCATCAGGAGTTACTTCAAATCTGTTAACAAGAGCTGCAGATGTAACATTAAAAGAAAGAAGAAAACTAGTTCTTATGGTAAGAGAATCACCGTTGCACCTCGGTCATTTACAAAATATGCTAAGATTAACAGAGATGGGAGCAATCATTGCTCCACCAGTGCCAGCTTTTTACATTAGACCAAAATCTTTAGAAAATATTATCAATCACTCTATTAGCAAGGTACTGGATTTATTTAATATTAAATTACCTGACTTCAAAGAATGGCAAGGAGTATAGCAAGTGACAATTATTATTGATGGAAAAAAAATTGCAAATGATCTTTACAAGAAGTTATCACAAAAAATTGACTTTCTAAAAAGAAAGCACAATATTTTTCCTTGCCTTAAAGTAATCCTTGTTGGGGAAAACCCAGAAAGTAAAGTTTACGTTTACAACAAACAAAAAAAGGCGGAATCAATAGGAATATGCTCTGAAACTATTGTTTTTCCTGATAATATTTCAGAAGATAAACTAATTATGAAAATTAACGAATTAAATGAAGATCCGTCTGTTCATGGTATTTTAGTACAATTACCTTTACCAAAACATCTTAATGCAAGAAGGGTAATTAATATAGTAAGTGTCAAAAAAGATGTAGATGGGTTTCATGATGAAAATGTAGGAAGGCTAGTTAAAGGTGAAAAAAATTGCCTTATACCTTGTACTCCTAAGGGTTCTCTATATTTGATTAAATCAATTGAAAAAAAACTTTCTAGCAAAAATGCAGTTGTAATTGGGAGATCAAATATCGTTGGAAAGCCAATGTTTCACCTATTGCTGCAAGAAAACTGCACTGTTACTATCCTACATTCGCAGAGTAGAAATTTAGCTGAGTACTGTTCCAAGGCAGACATAGTAGTTGCAGCAGTTGGAAAGCCAAGCTTTGTTCGGAAAGATTGGATAAAAAAAAACGCAATAGTAATTGATGTTGGTATAAACAGTATAGACACAGGAGGTAAACTGAAACTCATAGGAGACGTTGATTTCGATGGAGTAAAAGAAAAAGTCAAAGCTATTACTCCAGTACCAGGAGGAGTTGGCCCAATGACCGTTGCATTTTTAATGGTAAATACTGTTATCGCTGCTTGCCTACAGAAGGGAATTGATGCTTCTGATCTCAGAGACTCAATTTCATAGCTGAAGTAGTGTGATCAAGTAAAGATAAAGCTGAAAATATAGTTAACAACTAATTCTCCTTTCATACACTAAAGCAAAATTTCTTATAGCAATTATGAGCTCAATTTACCGCATTACGAATTTAGTTATAGTCTAGGTTCAATATATAACAATATAAGCAAACAAAAAACCGCTAATCATCAGTGACAAATTTATTGTACTGACACCTGATAACAGGTTGTCTAACAGAAGTAGATGTTATCAATATATTAAAGAGCTATAAGGGAAACAACATTTCTTCCCTTGAGGAAGGATGAATAAAAACATTTAAAGTAGCAAGAGAATAAAAAGAAGAATATAAGATATCAATGTCTACCAATAAGGAACAAACAATAATTTAATTAAAAACACTGATTAATTAATTTGATACTTATTTAGTATTATTGGTAGATAATTTTCTAAACAGGATAATAAATCATGAATTTCAGTTATTGGACAGCAAACAACCTACATAATATGAGGATAGCATTGCTATATTGCACAATAATAAATCAAATAACTGTGCCTCTTACTTTAGGTTATTCAAATTAAACATTGATAAATTTAATTTTAAATCTACTATCCTAAGTATAATGATAAAAAAGGATTTATAGTATAGTAAAAACTAAAATGTATATTAAAAATATGCTTAGGTTCATTAAATGAGATATCATGATAATGTCAGATTTAATATATAAAATATAATATTCTTCTTTTATTTGGTTTTTAAGAATCAAATAAAAGATCCAGATCATGCTCATGAAATGACATCCTTCATTAATTTTAAATTGTTTTAGCTACAAGCATTAAAAATGACTATCAAAACAAGCTAAAAGCAAAAGATATCATGTCTGATATCTACTTAAAGCATTTGCGTCTTTTATACTTTTAACGTTTAATAATCACAACTCATTGCATTTTATGCACTATCTTTATAATCCATACAGCTATGTATCAAAGTTTTCTACCTTTTATATTCATACCATGAAGCTCTGCTTAAGGAGATTCTATGCAAACAAAAAATAAAGTCTTTAACCGCAGGGCATTTATATTAGGTGGTATTCAATTTACCATTTCCGTGATTTTTAGTTGCAGACTATATAATTTACAGATACTGAATAAAAAAAAATACGAAGCGTTATCTAACAATAATAGGGTAAGAACTGCTACTATTGTACCTAGGCGTGGAAGGATTTTAGACAGGAATGGCATAGAGCTTGCAGCAAACAAAATCTCTTACATTATTTCATTTAATGGAAAAAAGACCAATGGTAAGGAGGTTGATCTACAAACATTACCAAAAATTGAATCCAAGATAGCAAGGTCACCAGAAACAGAAATAACTGCTCTTTATAAACGTTACTACCCATTCGGTTCAGTATGTTCTCACATAATTGGATATACAAAGAAACAGCGAGAAATAGCAGAAACTGGAGTGAGTGGTATTGAATACATACATGATAATACGTTAAAAGGCAAGCCAGGAAAGTCTAAAGAGGAAGTCAATTCTAAGAAGAGAGTTACAAGAGAGTTATTAAGCATACCACAGCAAGATGGTCAAGATGTGCAGTTAACAATTGATATTGATCTGCAAAAGAAAATCGCAGATGTGTTTAAAAATCACAAGGGCTCTATAGTCGTAGTAGATGTAAATAACGGAGAAATTTTAGCATTATACAACTCACCTTCTTATGACAATAATCTTTTTACTAGTAGGTTATCAAAAGAAACTCTGGAAAGTTTAAATTCTCCTCCATTACCACTTATAAATCGTGCATTATCATATCAGATTCCACCTGGTTCAATATTCAAAATAATAGTCGCACTTGCAGGTTTAAAGGACAGAATAATCACTCCAGAAGAAAAATTTTCATGCAGAGGCTATATGAAAATAGGAGAGAGGAGATTTCGTTGCTTACAAGGCAAAGCTCATGGACATGTGTCTTTAAATGAAGCGATGGCTCTTTCATGTAACACTTATTTTTATAGTATAGGAAAAAAAATAAGTGTGGATTCCTTAGTAGAAATGGCAAGAAAATTTGGTGTTGGTAGCGGACCATTAATTGGAATATTCAAAGAAGAAGCTCCAGGGTTATTGCCGGACAGAGATTGGCGTGCACAGAGGACACATTTAAAATGGTATTTAGGTGATACTATAAATTTGGTCATAGGGCAAGGATATTTGCTAACAACACCAATTCAGCTTACAGTTCTTGCAGCAAGAATTGCAACAGGGAAAGAAATAATTCCACATATTCAATCAAGCAAAACAATACAAGATTTTCCCAATATTAACGTAGATTATGAACATCTTGATACAATTCGAAAGGCTATGTTTGATGTGATAAATTCTAAAGCTGAAACCTATAGAAGAGGTGTATATACAAGCGGTATACAAATCGCAGGCAAAACAGGTACACCAGAGACAAACTTCAAGGGCGAAAGCCACAAGTTATTCATTGCTTATGGCCCTTATCATAATCCACGCTATGCAATCTCTGTATTTATAGAGCATGGCAAGGCTCCACGCCAGGATGTTGCAATAGCTAACATGATACTGAAATATATGTTTGAAAAGTGACTCTCATCAAAGAGAAAACTATCTAAAATCATTGACAATCATCTGATAGTTTTACTATTATTGATATTGCATTAATAGTAAGAAAAAATGTACATATTCACTGCTATGCTCTCGGAAGGTAGCGTAAATAACTTGAGGTTTATCAAAACTAAGTTAGCTATATTTCAACCGTTAATTGCTATTTTAGCATCAGCTATATTGAGTTTTACAGCTGGTCAATACCTTTCTTATGTTACTGCAGCGATTTCTGGCTCCGGTATCACTACAGTAGTTCCTTTGGCAATTTTTACTGTTTCTGCAATTTTTGCACTAGTTTTAGTAACATATCTTTTAAAGCTTAGCGTTTCCATTGGGATTGGTAATAAAACAGAAACAGGTTTTAGTAAAGAGGTACTCAACAATGAACAGCAAACAAAGAAAATGATAAAAAAATCATTATTTGAAAGTGGGATAATTAGAGCAAAATTTAATAAGACAATCAAGAAGCAAGACAGTGTAACACAGATGGAAATCAATAGCGATATTGATTCAAAGGATAAGCCAAGCACACATACTTCTACACAGCCTTTATT
Organism: Wolbachia endosymbiont of Cruorifilaria tuberocauda; assembly: GCF_013365475.1. Lineage (GTDB taxonomy): Bacteria > Pseudomonadota > Alphaproteobacteria > Rickettsiales > Anaplasmataceae > Wolbachia. The sequence goes on along the minus strand of NZ_CP046579.1, from coordinate 250,286 downwards.
AACACATGGTAAAGTCTTCCCGCAAATTAATACTGAAAAATTACCACATAGTGCTGGCCTTCCGTTTTCTCTTACCCAAAGTCCAAGTGGGTTTCCATCCTTAAAAAGGGCTAATAGTCCTAACATGCTTGAAGCTAGAGTTAGTAGTGATGTTAATCAAAAAAATAGTAAGGATATTTTACTCGAACAGATAAAGAATGGTGTTAAGTTAAGACACACTAAAAATACAAATATGCAGCAAAAGGAATCTGATATTGATCAAAATCAAGATATGGTTTTGATTCTCAATATTGCACTCGCACAGAGAAGAATAGCAATCAAATCTTCGGATAGTGAAAGTGAGCACTCTAGTTCTGATAATAGCTCAGGTTGGAGTACAGATGAAGAAAGACAAAAAAAAAAGAGGCTAACAAAATACAGAGATAAATTTACATCTCAAATTCTCTCATCAGATAATGAAAAAGGGAATAGAACACCTGAAAGCGGTTATAGGTCTGATGATAATAACATTAAGCCTGAACTTGCACCGTTACTACACTTTGCACTAAAAACAAATAAGCCTCATGTGTTACCAAAGCCATTCAATTTGCAAATGAGACCTAAAATCTCTCCTCTAAAGGAAAAGACCAGTATAGGCCAAGTAAGTAGTGAGGTACAAGATCCATCTACCCTTCCTTTTAAGGAACGTATGAGCCGATTTAGAAATCAGAAGTAAAAGCATAACATATTTTCGATCCTTAAAATAATTTTACTTATATGTCTAATTGTGTTAAGATTACTTAATACAATTATGTTTACTAAGTGCGTTTGTCTAAATATTACCTACCAACTTTAAAAGAAAATCCTACTGGTGCTGAAATTATTTCCCACCAATATTCGTTGCGTGCAGGCTTAATAAAGCAAACATCATCTGGCATTTATTCTTGGCTGCCGCTTGGTCTTCTAGTGCTTAAAAATATTGAAAGCATCATTAGGGACGAAATGAACAAGTCTGGTGCTATTGAAGTATTAATGCCTTGTGTACAGCCAGCAAATCTTTGGCAAGAGTCAAAGCGTTATGACAATTACGGCAAAGAGATGTTACGTATTAAGGATAGGTATGAGAGTGATATGCTTTTTGCTCCAACTCATGAGGAAGTGGCAACTGATTTAATTAGGGGCATGGTAAAAAGTTACAAGAGTTTACCGCTCTGTTTATACCAAATTCAGTGGAAGTTTCGCGATGAAATAAGACCACGTTATGGTGTTATGAGAGGTAGAGAATTTTTGATGAAGGATGCGTATAGTTTCGACATAGATCACAAAAATGCACTGAATTCATATAATTCAATGTATAAAACCTATATAAAAATCTTTAAGCGCATTGGATTAACTCCAACCGTAGTTCGGGCAGATACCGGGGTAATCGGAGGAAACTTAAGCCACGAATTTCACATATTGGCAAGTATAGGTGAGAGCACCTTATATTATAACAACAATACACCTGAATTATCAGAAGGGAAGGATGTTGAGAGTCTAAAAAGCATATATGCAGTTGCAGATGATATGTATCATCCTAAAACTTGTCCTATACCACAAGAACAGCTAAGCATTAGCAATGGCATTGAAATAGGGCATATTTTCTACTTTGGGGATAAATACTCGAAGCCAATGAATGCAAAAGTTACTGTACAAAACGGAGAAAACTTCCATATACATATGGGCTCATATGGCATTGGAGTTTCAAGGCTTGTTGGTGCGATAATAGAAGCTTTTCATGATGATAAAGGCATCATCTGGCCAGAAGCAGTAGCTCCCTTTAAAATTGGTTTAATCAACTTACAAATGAAAAATAATAAATGTGTAGAGGTTTCAAATAAAATATATAAAGCTTTGAAAAGCGGCGAAGTACTTTATGATGATACAGAAGAAAGTGTAGGGGTAAAACTTGCTAGAATGAATTTGATAGGCTTGCCATGGCAGATAATTATTGGGAAGAAAGCAGCAAATGCAAACATAATTGAAATAAAAAATAGAGTAACTGGAAATGTAGAGGAAACACAAGTTGAAGAAACTATAAATCGCTTCAGGAAAAAATGATACGTGGTATTGGTATTGATATAGTATATATACCAAGAATATTCAAGACACTAAAAAAGTATGGGGAAAAATTTCTTAACAAGATTTACACTAAACAGGAGATAGAAGTAAGCAGAAAGTATAATAATCAAGAAATACTGGCAAGATATCTTGCTAAGCGCTTTGCAGCAAAGGAGGCTTTTATTAAAGCACTAGGTAATAGGTCCATTTATGACATTACAATGAAAGATATAGAAACATACAGTGATATAAGAGGAAAGCCATACCTTGCTATTAGCAAGGATTTCATTTTCAAAGACTACATGTTGCATCTTTCTCTAAGTGATGATGAAGACTATGCTACTGCATTTGTTATAATCTGTAGCTATAGCTAAGGTTTGTCTTTTACTATAAATTTACTATACTTATTTCAGCAAGATTTAGCATATCTAAATGTATAAAATACTAGTAAAGAGTAACGGCAAGCCATTAGTTGGGAAAATCAAGATCAATGGTTCAAAGAATGCTATTTTGCCAGTAATGGCTGCAAGTCTATTGAGCAGTTCTTCAGTAATTCTACATAATGTACCAGACCTAATTGACGTGCACATGATGTCTAGGCTACTTAAAAATCTTGGAGCGAAAGTGAACTTTATATATAATAAGGCCTACAAAGCAAATCATATTTTTGAAATTGATTGCAGAAGCATAAACAATTATGCAGTTTCACGTGAAATTGCGAGTAAGCTACGAGCATCTTTTTTAATGTTAGGTCCTACTCTCAGTAGATTTGGCAAGATTACAACTATCTTCCCTGGTGGATGTAATATTGGTAAACGCCTAGTTGATATGCATATCAAAGCATTAGAAGAAATGGGAGCAGAAATTGAAATTGATGGCTATAACATAATTGTAGCAGTGAAAGGAAAGTTAAAAGGAAAGGAGATTACTTTTGATCAAGTAAGTGTTGGTGCAACAGAAAATGTAATAATGGCAGCAGCACTTGCAGAAGGAGTGACAACAATAAACAATGCTGCAATAGAACCAGAAGTTTTGGATTTAATAGATTTTCTAAAAAAAATGGGAGCAGATATTAAAGTTAGTAATAAAAAAGTTACAATAACAGGAGTTGAAGCATTGAATGGGTGTGTCCATAAAGTAATATCAGATCGCATAGAAGCTGGTACGTATGCACTAGCTGCTGTAGTAACTGGTGGCGAGTTAATGTTAGAAGGAATAAACCTATCTGATATAAGATGTATCGCAACTGAGTTAGAGAGCATAGGAGCAAAGGTTGAACCATTAGATCAAGGTATTATCGTTTCTAGAAAAAATTGTTTTATTAAGTCTATTAACATTGCGACAGATCCATATCCTAACTTCCCAAGTGATATGCAACCACAATTTATGTCTGCAATGTGTATCGCTGATGGGATATCGGTTATTGAAGAAAACATCTTTGAGAATAGATTCACAAATACAAGTGAGTTGAGAAAATTAGGTGCTAATATAAGTATAAATAAAAACAAAGCCATTATAAGTGGCATAAAGAATTTATACGGAGCTAATCTATATGCCAATGATCTAAGATCAACAGCAGCTTTGGTACTTGCTTCTTTGGTAGCTAGTGGAGAGACTATGATAAGCAATTCGCATCATTTATGGAGGGGATACGAAGTAATGCACGAAAAACTAAATTCATGTGGGGCCGATATCTCTATCTTATCTGAGAATGCGTTATGAGTGAGAAACACTACTTAACTAAGCGAACTACAGTAAAAGAAATAGATAAAATACTATACAAAAAACATAAAGTATTAGATCACGGATTTATCCGAGTAATAGATTATATGGGATCTGACAGTGCTATATTACAAGCTGCTCGTGTTTCTTATGGAAAAGGAACGAAACAGATAAGTCAAGATGAAGCACTTATAAAGTATTTGATGAGGCAACATCACACAACCCCGTTCGAAATGTGTGAAATTAAGTTCCATGTAAAACTTCCTATTTTTGTTGCAAGGCAGTGGATAAGACATAGAACTGCAAATATTAATGAATATTCTGCAAGATATTCAATACTTGATCATGAATTTTACATACCTAAATTAGAACAGATCGCAAAACAATCAGATAAAAACAAACAAGGAAGAGGTAATACTTTTGATGTAAATATCTCAAAAGAAATAATAAATTCTTTAAAAAATGACTCTAATCTAACATATTCTCATTATGAGAAATTTATTAAAAAAGGACTTGCAAGGGAAATTGCTAGAACTAATCTAATGCTTAACTACTATACACAGTTTTATTGGAAGGCAGACCTGCATAACCTTTTTCATTTTTTGAAGCTTAGAATTGATAAACATGCTCAATATGAAATTAGGGTCTATGCAGAAATTATGCTGGATATAATAAAGGGATGGGTTCCACTAGCTCATAGCGCTTTTGTTGAGTATTGCCTAGAATCAGCCCACATTTCAAGAGCTAGCTTAGAAGTAATTCGAAGACTAATAAAAGGGAAAAATGTCACTAGAGAAGAAAGTGGTATTAGTAAAAGAGAATGGGATGAGCTAATGTACATACTTTACAGACATTCTTGAATCTATGCACAAATTTTCTCCATTATCTGATTCCTATTTTTCTTCATGCTCGTCCAACACACTGATTTTATAAAAATCTGTTTCACAATATATTTCCAGAAAGAATGATTGTCTTCATCAAGTTAAAATATACAATAAACTCTTATGTTTGATCATAATTGTATTTTTCAGTGATACACTTATTACCTAAGTTTTGATAAAATCACCGTTACCAAGCCTGAAGTTTACAGAATTGCTTCATACTTTCTATCCTAATAGAGCTACTTTTATCTTTAAAGAGCAAATTAATTCCTTCTCTATATCATCCTTACATTACATATAATACTTGTTCAATAATTTCTTCCACATTTTCCTTCCTTCGAACTAGTCAGATAATTTCTTAACAATCTATTATCACTAAGTATAGTTCATTTCCTAATACTTAGCATATCCATTAAGATGGAATCACATACTAAAAAAACAGCTTTCAAGTTCATAATAAGGTCTTCTATTAAGAAGAAAAATAAATCTACTTAACTAGCAGTATTTTATAACTATAGCTAATACGATATAGATATTCATTGCTTCCATCCTTTAATATATAATGTTTACTTGTTAAAGAGCTATTTATTGCCCTCTTATTGAACTGCAAAACTGCTGAAAGATGTCTATTACATAGCAATAGTTTCTCATCCAGTCTAATTCTCTTTTTTCTATTATCTCTTTCACTAACTTACTTCTCATTGTAGCAATTTTATCTATGCAAAAATATATTTTGTATTGTTAATCTGTTTTTGTTACTCAAAAATTATTTAACATATTCATCGTAATCAGTAATGATTCACCTCTGTTATTAAACTTTTTCTATTACTTCTTATTAGAAATAAGGATTACAGATTTCATATCGATGATAAAATCCATAGTTTATAGCTCTTTTATCAAAAGGTAAGTCCATTAAGTATCAGTAATTATTGTGAGAAGATTAGAAATTAGTCACCTACAAATCAATATTTAACATCAGCTACTCTGCTATAAAATCCACTATATCCATTATAACAGATGCAGAAACTCGTAATTAAGATTAAGGTAGACACCTAAGTTATCAAATTTAAACCTGCTTGCTAAGAGGCTTATCAAATTAAAAAAGATTTGAGCTTTCGTTCACAAGTTTTTCATACGCAGAAAAACAATATCAACCTACATGATACCTTTTACTATCTCAAAGTTCAAAACGAGCATACTTTCAATGCCTTCAACTATCAGTATTCTCTGAAAATTGCACAACTCATAAAGTATAATGAATACTATAAAAATATAGCAAAATTAAGGTTTTTTGTATACTCAGTTTATATTTAGGTATTATAGCTATAATTTTCATTTCAGTATGAAATACACAACTGTGTAAACAGCTACTTTGTCAAAATTTGCACAATAAACTATGCTACAGTACTAAGAATTTATACCTCTCATCTGACAGGTAACTTAATATTATAGTATAGAACGTTGGTAAAGTTAAGCGTATACAGTTAGCTATAGTTATTATTCGGTATTGGCACTTTAGCTACTAAAGTTAGTGCTAGTGGGCAATGACAGACTTGAACTGCCGACCTCCTCGGTGTAAACGAGCTGCTCTACCAGCTGAGCTAATTGCCCCTTCAACAATATTAAAGTGCTTTTAAACAACATTTTATATCTCAATACTTCTATTGTAAACAAAAAGTAGAATCAAACATAGCCTATCTAGTTGACCATTTGTTTAACTAGATGTTAATATTTAAGACTACTCTAATTAAAATACAAAAAATGCAAAACAATATAGTACCAGTTTCAATAGCAAAAGAGCTAGAAAATTCTTATCTCTCCTATGCAATGAGTGTGATTATAAGCAGGGCTATACCTGACGTGCGTGATGGTTTTAAACCAGTCCATAGGCGCATATTATATGCAATGTCAAGAGCTGGATACGACTCTGGTAAACCATATAAGAAAGCCGCTCGTATAGTTGGAGATGTAATGGGAAAATACCACCCACATGGTGATATGGCTATTTATGACTCTTTAGTCAGAATGGCTCAAGATTTTTCTTTACTTTTACCACTTATTGATGGACAAGGTAACTTTGGCTCGGTGGACGGGGATCCACCAGCTTCGATGCGATATACAGAAGTAAGACTTCATAAAATATCACATTTCCTATTAAATGATATTGATGAGGATATAGTTGACTTTAGACTAAATTATGATGGAAGTGAAACAGAGCCTGTTGTACTGCCTGCAGAGTTTCCCAACCTTTTGGTAAACGGTGCTAGTGGAGTTGCAGTTGGCATGGCAACTAACATTCCTTCTCACAATCTTGGCGAAGTAATTGATGCATGTATGTTATATATAGATAATCCTAAAATCACTCTAGATGATCTGCTTGAAGTAATACCAGGGCCAGATTTCCCAACTGGAGGAACAATTCTTGGAAAATCTGGAATAAGGTCAGCATTTGCCACAGGTCGTGGATCAATTGCAGTACAAGGCAAAACACATATAGAAGATCTACAGCAAGATAGACAAGCAATAGTTATTGATGAAATACCTTATCAAGTAAATAAAGTAAAACTAATTGAGAAAATAGATGAGCTTGTAAAAGAAAAGAAAATCGATGGTATAATAGGAATCAGGGATGAGTCTGATAAAACTGGCATAAGAGTAGTAATTGATCTGAAGAAAAATACTATAGTAGACTTTGTACTAAATCAAGTATTTGGTCTTACTCCTCTAAGAAGCAGCTTTAGTGTTAACACACTAGTCCTCAATAACAATAGACCTACTTTAATGTCATTAAAAGAAATCATAGCAGCTTTTATTGATTTTAGAAAAGAAGCATTAACTAGGAGAACAGAATTCCGCCTAAGAAAAATTAGAGAAAAAGCTCATATACACATAGGACTCTATATTGCATCCTTGAACATAGATGAAGTAATAAAAATTATTCGCAGTACAAAAAATCCTGAAGAAGCAAGTGAAGAGCTTTCGAATAAGGAATGGAAAACTTCAGCTGAAGTAAGCTCAATTATTGAGATAATTTCAGATAGCATAAGATTTTTAAAAAATGGAGTATATAGACTAACTTTGCTACAGGTAAAAGCTATCCTTGATATGAAATTGCAACGTTTGACAGGCCTTGAGAGAAATAAATTAAAAACTGAGTTAAATTCAATGGTAAATTTGATGAAGGAATACGTTGCTTTCCTTGGATCAGAAGAAAAATTGATGAAAGAGATAAAAGATAATCTACAAGAGATAAAGAATAGATTTGCAGTGTCACGAAAAACTTCAATAGAAGAATCAGGTTCAGATATTGAAGCTGAAGATCTTATTCCACAAGAGGACATGGTAGTAACTGTAACTATGAATGGTTACATCAAGCGTGTAAAGCTCTCTCACTACAAAACTCAGCGCCGCGGTGGGAAAGGGAAAGTAGGACAAGGATTAAAAGAAGAGGATGTAACTACAAAATTATTTGTTGGAAATACCCATACCAGCCTTTTATTTTTTTCTAATATTGGTAGGGTTTATAGGCTAAAAGTTTATAAATTACCACTTGCAGAGCCAACTGCACGTGGAAGGGCACTTGTTAATATATTCCCTCTCACTAATAGTGAAACAATAACAAATATAATGCCGCTGCCAGGCGAGAGTGATGAAAATCAGAATATAGTTTTTGCTACTGCTCATGGAAATATAAGGCGTAACTCTTTAGCAGATTTTCACTACATTCCTAGTAATGGGAAAATAGCAATAAAGCTGGATGAAGGAGATAAATTAATATCGGTCAAAGTATGTAATGAAACTGATCATGTTTTACTTTCAACAATGTTTGGAAAAGGTATTAGATTCGTTATAAGTGATGTACGTCAATTTAAAGGTAGAAACTCAGATGGTGTAAGAGGCATAAAACTTGCAAAACATGACAGTGTGATATCCATGACCATACTAAATGGTATAGAAATAGCAACAGAAACAAAAGAACTTTATTTAAAAGTTCCACTCACAAAAAGGCTAGAAGCTGCGATCAGTAACTCTATTAGTTCCAAATTAGAAAAAACTCTGAAAGACTTAGAAATAGGCAATGAATTATTCTTAAAGTTAGCAACTAATGAAGAGTTCATACTAACTATTACAGAAAATGGTTTTGGCAAAAGAACATCAGCGTATGAGTATAGAGTAACCAACAGAGGAGGTTTTGGTATTACTGATATTCTTACTACTAACAGAAACGGTAATGTTATTGCTAGCTTCCCAGTTGAGCATGATGATAATATAATGCTTATCACAGACAAAGGGAAATTAATTCGTATTTCAGTGAATGAAATTAGAGTTGCAGGACGTAGCACCAAGGGAGTTACTCTATTTAAAACAGAGAACAAAGAAAAGGTAGTATCAGTAGCAAAAATTGAAGATCACAGCTCTACTGAAAATAGTATTTCCGAGATTGAAGGTTCTATTTTTTCTTAGATACAGTATAGCTAAAAGCAAAAGTACAACTTTTTATTGATTGATCTATGGTATTTAGATTAAAATGTAAACATGTAGTTAAGTACAGATTGATGGATAAGAAACTAACTAAAAGTAAAAAATTACAAGTAAGTAAGGAAAGCAAAAAAATACTTTCTGTTAAAGACTCTGCTAAAAATAAGAGCAGAAGAGATTTCATAACATTAACCACATGCGCTATGGCAAGCATAGGAGCTATAAGTGGATTTTGGCCACTTATTAAGTCTATGAGCCCTTCCGCTGAAGTTTTAGCAACCTATGCAGTTGAAGTTAATCTATCTGATATTCAAGAAGGTCAAGAAAAGAAAGTAAAATGGCAAGGTAAACCAATATTCATTCGTAGACGTACAAAGCAGGAGATTGAAGCTGCAAGAGCCGTAGATATAGAAAATCTAAGAGACCCTGAGTCAGATGAGCAAAGGGTACACAAGGGGAAAAACGAATGGTTAATCATGATAGGGATATGCACTCATCTTGGATGTGTACCAATCAATCACCCTACAAAAGATGGCAATGGCTGGTTCTGTCCTTGCCATGGTTCATACTATGACACATCAGGACGAGTGATTGGAGGACCTGCACCAAAAAACATGGCTATACCAAATTATTTCTTTCCAAGTGAAAATGTTGTAGTAATTGGTAAGAAGGCTTAGCTCATATGCCAACAGCAAATTTATACTTCAACCTTTGAAATTTCTATTCTACTATCCATATCTGTAACTGATAGCTGCATTTTTACGAATAGTCTCTAGCAACAAGTTGCCTTGTGCCATAACTTTCTTTTGATATACCTGTTGTTTGACTTTTTCTATATCTACAACATTATTTCTAATACCACATAACATCATTAACCTTGTAGTACCGTTTTCTCTAAACCGCACTATTCTACCTATATCAGTTTTACTAAATAAAGCCTGTAAATCAGGATTTAAACTACGCATTTTCACTTCAAATTGCTTTGAATTTGGCAGATTAAGACTATCTGCTAATTTATCAAAATTTAAACAGTTTACCTTTTGTTTCTTAAGATTATCCAACAAACTTTCTGAATCTCTAACCATAATATGTTTTACTTCTAAAGTACTTTCCAATAGTGCATAATCAAGTTTTATTTTATCTATCACTTTTATAACAGAATAATAGCCTTCACTTATATTGACTGGACCTGTTATATCATTAATTTCTAATCTTTCTAGAATGCTTCTGAGATTGCTTTTTAGCTGATTTAAATTAACTGTCATTTTACGCATTTTTATCGGAGACTCTAGAATAAAATTGACATCACCGTTGCGTAACTTCTCCACTAAATCTTTAGCAGTATCATAAAAATTCTCATCTTTCCGGATAGGGATTGTAAATTCTTGGAATATAATAAGATAATTAGGTTTTTCCATTTGCTCCTTCACATCTCTTACTTCTTTGTTGCATATATTGATAAACGGTATGACTCTTGTTTCAATAATTTTGTTCCACAATAGTTGACACTCTAACTGTCTCTTTAAAAGAACAAGATCTATATTGTATTTCCTTACGTATTGCTCGACTTCATCATTTTCAATTTTTAAGCTTTGAGTTAAAAACAATATGGTAGCGTTATTTAACTCTTCACTATTCAATTTTATATTTAACCTTTGCGCCTCATCCACAATGATAATTTCATCCATTAACTGTCTAAGAATTTGAATCCTTAACTCTCTCCCATCCATAACACCAAACAATGAATTTATTAAGTTAACACGTTTTTCAATATCCAAGCTTGAAATCGGCTCACCATTTACATCTGCAATAATTTCAATCTCAACTGCAGGCAAACTAATTGGTAATATTATCAATAATAAGATTAATATTTTATGCATTAAGAGATATTATCCAGTTAACAACAAATTCTACAATAAATATTGAGTTACTACCAGCCAGTGGTAATTCTTAATTTTTATAATAATTCATAAATATTCCAGTTTATTAATTTCACAAAGTTACATTAGTACAAATTAACAAGCAAAGAATTTCAAGTATTCCAAAATTAAGCATTTGTATTTCTCATGTATAATATTCATAAAAATGAACTAACTTATATATGACAAGCAGAAACGAAACCATTTTCGCTTTATCAACAGTGTTTGGTAAGTCAGGTATTGCAGTAATCAGAATTTCAGGTAACCATGCACTTAAAGCTTTAAGCCATTTTCATATTAAGAAAAATATCAAGCCAAGATTCGCTACTTTAGTTGATCTATATGATGATTCAGGCCAATTGATTGACAATGGAATAATCATTCATTTTCCGGCCCCAAGCAGCTTCACTGGTGAGGATATCATAGAGTTACAAGTACATGGAAGCAAAGCAATTATAAAAATCATCTTAGAAGAGTTATCAAAAATTTTTGTTATGGCGAAACCTGGAGAGTTTTCACTTAGAGCTTTTCTAAATCACAAGTTTGATTTAACTAAAACAGAAGGAATCGCAGATCTAATTAATGCTGAAACAAAAACACAAGCTAGACAAGCAATTAGGCAGGTTTCAGGAGAATTAGAAAAGCTTTCTAATAGTTGGAAGCAGAGATTAATAATTATGCAATCCAAAATCGAAGCATATATAAACTTTCCAGAAGATATTATAATAGAAAGTAATGAACTAGAAAAAGTCAATAATGAGGTGCAGGCTCTTATGCAGTCAATACAATTGCATTTAAATGATAACAGGCGTGGCGAAAGATTGCGAGAAGGGTTACATATTGTAATAACTGGCAAACCAAATGTTGGAAAATCAACGTTATTTAACTTCCTTGCCAAACGCGACATTGCTATTGTTTCTAAATATGCAGGCACAACAAGAGATGTACTTGAAGCCCATATTGACATTGGTGGATACCCGATCATCCTTTCTGATACTGCTGGAGTTCGTGAAAGTTCAGATCCAATAGAATTGGAAAGTATAATTCGAGCAAAAAAAAGGTCTTGTGAAGCAGATCTAAAAATAGAGCTATTCTCATATAGTTCTGCTATTACACAAACTAAAACTAAAAAACATATTTCAGAATCAATTTCACTTATGGAACAAAGTCAAGATACTATTTATGTACTAAGCAAAGCTGACAATATTGTAGATGATTCTGATATAAGGATCAACGATATAGATTTTTTACCTATTTCCATTTTTAAAAGAACAGGTACAGAGAGGCTTATTTCTGTAATTAAAGAAAAAGTAGAGAAAAAATTTGGCTACGATAGAGATATGCCTGTAATTACAAGACAAAGACATAGAAATTGCATGCAGAGAGCTATGGAACATTTGCAACGCTTCAGTATAGATAACCCAATTGAGATGATATCTGAAGATTTAAGACTCGCTGCATCAGAACTTAGCGAAATAACAGGAACTATTAATACTGAAGAAATATTGAGCAATATATTTAATAACTTTTGCGTAGGTAAGTAAAATTTTTATAGATTGCTTAAAATCGAACAATGTGGTAAAAAAAAGGTGGACGGATGGCCGAGTGGTTTAAGGCACCAGTCTTGAAAACTGACGTATGTAATAAGAGCATACCATGGGTTCAAATCCCATTCCGTCCGCATATAGCTTTGCTCACTTATAAAAATTAGGCTCTGCTTTTAAAAAAGCTAATTCCTGAAATAATGACTTTATTATAGACTTCGCTATATACTTGATAAGTATCTTTGTCTTCAATTTGAGTGATGATATGACACCTACTAAGTTTTTTTAATGCTATTTCCTGAAACCCTTTTCTAACTTTATTATAGAAACAGATCCCCATCTCTTCATATTTATTTTTCCCTTTTGCTCTGCCTAATCCTACTTTTACATCAATATCTAAAATAAAAGTGATATCCGGGTATTTAATTTTTGCCAATTCATGAAGATCTTCTATCAGTTTTAAGTCAATGCCTAGTCCATACCCTTGATAAGCAACTGTTGAGTCAATAAACCGGTCACAAATCACTATTTTCCCTTCTCTTATAGCTGGCAATATTATTTTTTTCATATGCTCATGCCTCATTGAAACAAATAGCAGAAGTTCAGAGATAGGATCAATGTTATCCTTTAAAAGGATCATTCTTACCTTTTCTGCACAGTCAGTCCCACCTGGCTCTCTTGTTAATATAACATAATTTTCACCGTGAATTTTCTTAAGATGATTTGCAAGCAACTTAGACTGAGTCGTTTTACCAGAACCATCCACTCCTTCAAATGTTATAAACATGAGTTCTAAAATTGAAATAATAAAAAATATTGCAGTCATCATGTATATGAATCATTTGACATTTAAGCAACAGAATCATAAACTATATATGATATATTCCTCTTTTTAGGCCATGATTGCACTGAATACCCCTAAGGTAAATTTAGGCTTTACTGCAAAGGATTTTAATCTTTTGGGAGTAAATAACAAATACTACACGTTAAATGATTGTCGCGGGAAAAATGGTCTTATTGTAATGTTTATATGTAACCACTGCCCTTACGTTAAATCGATTATTAGCAACCTAGTAAGCGATATTGATTTATTGGAAAAAGATTACCAAGTTAACACAGTTGCAGTGATGCCAAATGATGTAAGTCAATATCCAGAGGACTCTTTTAAAAACATGATTAATTTTGCTAAGAAAAACAAATTTTCATTTCCATACTTGATTGACAGTACACAAAAAGTAGCAAGGGAGTATGAAGCTATTTGTACTCCTGATTTCTTTGGTTTTAATGCTGATTTAAATCTTTGCTATCGAGGACGTTTTTACGATGTAAAAAAAGAAAAATCTCAAAACTATAAAATAGGGAGTAGTGATTTATTCAAAGCTATGAAATTTATTGCAGAAACTGGCAAATCTCCAGATAACCAAAAATCAAGTATTGGGTGTTCAATTAAATGGTTCAATCCTATTAGTTAAAATCCCATGCATGGCAATTCTCAGTATTTATTTGATATTATAATTCTACTTTCTGCTGCTGTATTTATAGTCACAGCATTTTGGAAAATGAATATCAGCCCAGTACTTGGTTATTTTGTTGCAGGTGCGTTGATTGGTTCACATGGATTCAATCTAATACATTCAGCTAAGGCAATGGATAATTTTGCAGAATTTGGTGTAGTTTTTTTACTATTCATCATAGGCCTGGAATTGACATTCGAACGTCTCATTGCTATGCGTATTCATGTATTTGGATTTGGATCTCTGCAAGTCATAGTGACTATGGTAACAATATGGTGCATTGCTCTTGCTTTTGGGGTAAATACAAACATGGCAGCAGTTATTGGTGGTGGGCTTGCATTATCCTCAACAGCGATAGTGTTACAGGTTCTACAGGAAAAAGGTTCTCAAGCAAGCCAAGTCGGCAGGTTATCAATAGCAGTACTACTAATGCAAGATTTCGCAGTAGTGCCACTGATAGTATTAGTGCCATTACTTACTAATAATTCTGGAAATAGCTTGATAAATTCCCTAGTAGATTCACTAATACAAGCAGCTATTGCGTTAGTACTGATATTTATCACTGGTAGGTTATTGCTCAGACCGTTATTTTCAATTATTGCTAAAATGGAAAGCAACGAAGTCTTCATATCGACAACACTCTTAATAATACTAGGAGCAGCATTTATTACTGAGCAATTTCACTTATCAATGGCACTTGGCGCATTTGTTGCTGGGTTGTTAGTTGCAGAAACAGAACATAGACACTCAGTAGAACATGCAGTGCTACCATTTAAAGACCTATTTCTTGGCTTATTTTTTATGACTGTCGGTATGTCTATCAACATTGATCTTTTACTTAGCAAATTACCACTGATCACTTTGCTGTCAGTTACACTCATTATTTCAAAAACATCTATAATATACGTACTGTGTCGGTTCTTTAGATTCAGGAGTGCACCTGCCATACAAGCTGGCTTATTGCTTGCACAAGGAAGTGAATTTGCATTTATTTTATTCCGCTTAGCAGATGAGCTAGGTGTGCTACCAAGTGAAGTTGCGCAGGTACTCATGATGGTAACTACAGTAACTATGGCCTTTACCCCTCTTTTGTCAGGGCTTGGAGAGTGGATAGCAAATTTATTTAGCACTGAAAAATTAATACTAGATGATGAAGCAGTTGAAACGGATACACAAGACCTTTATAACCATGTAATAGTTGTCGGATTTGGCAGAGTAGGATACATGGTAACAAAAATGCTTACTGCAGAACACTTAAGCTATGTTGTTGTAGATATTCAATCAAAAATAGTTAAAGAAGGAAAAAGCGATAGCTTTCCTATATACCTTGGTGATGCCACAAGGTATGAAATTTTAAAGTCAGTAGGAATAGAAAGAGCTCAGGCTCTTGTAATCTCAATAAAGAACGAAGTAACCATAAAGAAAATAATCTCTTTAGTTGCAACAAACTTCTCACACGTAAGTATTATAATACGCTTACCAGATTTGAGTAATGTAGAAGTTTATAGAGACTTAGGAGCTAGTAAAATTATCCCTGAAACATCTGAAATGGGACTGCAATTAGGTGGTGCAGCATTGAGCTTAAGTGGAATTAGTGAAAGTGGAGTTGCATCTTTAAAAAGTAGGTTTAGGAAAGGTAATTATAGTATGATAAAAGATATTAGTGGTGACACGGATGAGTGAAGTTCCTATAACTCTTCTATTATTTTATTTTATAATTAGATAAATCTCAGAATTAGCTGTACTGCTATTTAAGCATCAATGGTAATGCATTTAGTCTGCTTCAATTATGCATGTCAAATGATAATGATAAAGGTATTACGTAACTAGCATCTTATCATTCGTAGAATTCTAGGTTTTTTACACAACTATAAGCTAAATATACTTGAGTAGTATTTCAGGTAGCCCTGATACCATGGTTGAAAACAAACGTTATTTGTGTTTTTTCCACTTTTATTTATTAAATTCTTTAAAAGAACTGCTGAAATAACTTTCAAATTGAGTGAAAAGTAGTACCATGAATTAGCTAATACTTGTACTAAAAACTTGACTGTCAGTAAATATATTATCTAATCAGCATAGAAATTAACTTTACTACACTAAAACGAATCTCCTTTCCAATTTGTCAGAAGGCATGCTAGTAATAAAAATTAGAAGTTTTAGCTATGTCAGATTAGCAAACCTTAAATACCTAAGTGATCTAGTTACTAGATTTCATTTAGATATTTTAGATCTTAATGGCTTATATTCCTATAAGCGAAGGTTTTACTTGCAAAATGTCAGGGAAAAGATTCTCTATGACTAGATTAATAATAATGACACAATTTTTAGTTAAATAAATATGCATAAAGGCTTCCTAGAAATGTTAGCAGCTATAACAGAAAGTTGAAATAAATTTTTCACTTGCCTCAAGGTAAGCATTATTGCAATGAGCTTTTAAAGATATTTGAAAGCCAAAATATTCAAGATTTTAGTAACAGTTAACAACTTACTATGTGAATTCAGAATAAAAATTAAATACTTTTTACTTTTCACCACATATTTCTCAACATATTATCTTTAAATACTAAAGGATACTAATGTAAATAGTATGGCATTATTAATAGTCGAGTCACCTGCAAAAGCAAAAACGATAGGTAAGTACCTGAGTAAAGAGTTTGAAGTAGCTGCATCATTTGGACATGTAAGAGATCTGCCAGTGAAGAACGGTTCTGTAGACCCAGATAACAATTTCACTATAAAGTATGAGATTATTAAAAAAGCAGAAAAACATGTAAAAGAATTAGTCAAAAAAGCGAGTAAGACATCTGATATATACCTTGTAACAGATCCAGATAGAGAAGGAGAAGCAATAGCTTGGAATGTGGTAGAAGTACTAAAGGAAAGGAAAGCAATTAATGATAAAAGCAACATTCATAGATTAATCCTCAATGAGATAACAAAAAAAGCAGTACAAGAGGCAATCAAGAATCCACGTAAAATAAATATGGACTTAGTGTGTGCACAGCAGGCACGTAGAGCCTTAGATTATCTGGTTGGATTTAATTTATCACCACTACTGTGGAAGAAACTATCTGGAAGTAAATCTGCAGGGAGAGTACAATCAGTTGCGCTCAAGCTTATATGCGAACGTGAAGATGAAATCAACAAATTTATATCACAAGAGTACTGGGACATAACAGCAGAAATACAAAACAGTAAAAATAAGAAGTTCTTTGCTGTGCTAAGCTACTATAACAATAAGAAATTAGAAAAATTTGATATTAAGAATCAAGAAAAAGCAGAAAACTTAGCGAAGGAGGTTGAGTCAAGACAATATGTCATAAGTACAGTAGAGCGGAAGCAAGTTAAGAGAAATCCACTTCCTCCGTTTATTACTTCAAGTCTTCAGCAAGATGCAGTAAATAAGTTGCATTTTAATGTGAAAAATGTTATGCGCATAGCGCAAAACTTATATGAAGGCATTGATATTGGTGGTGAGACTGTTGGACTAATAACTTATATGCGTACGGATGGATTCCATATTGAAAGCGAGGCTATAAATTCAATCAGAAAGCTGATTAAATCACTGCATGGTGATAAATATTTACCAAAACTTCCCCGTCAATATGTAAAAAAAGTCAAAAATGCTCAGGAAGCACATGAAGCAATCCGTCCAACTGATATAAATAGGACTCCAGATAGCATTAAGAGCTACCTAACGCCAGATCAATTTAAATTGTACGATTTAATATGGAAAAGAACCATCACAAGTCAGATGGAATCAGTTATACTTGACCAGGTAGCAGTTGAGATTAGCTCTATTGATCAGAAGATAATTCTACGAGCAAGTGGCTCGAGTATATTTTTTGATGGTTTCTATAAAGTTTATCAAGATAATACAGGTAATAAGGATGAAATCCTTCTTCCTACCATGAAAGAGGGTGAGATATGCAAGATCATTTCTGTTGACCAAAAACAACATTTTACTCAACCTCCACTACGTTATAGTGAAGCAAGTATAGTAAAGAAAATGGAAGAAATAGGAATAGGACGTCCATCAACTTATGCAATAATTATTTCAGTATTGCAGAATCGTGAGTATGTCACACTGAACAATAAAAGATTTATTCCAAGCAGTCGTGGTAAGATTGTTACCATATTTTTGGAAACTTTCTTTCGTCGTTATATAGAATATGATTTTACAGCTCAGATGGAAGAGAAGCTTGATCTGATCTCAAACGGGCATGCAGATTGGAAAAAAGAGCTAAGCTATTTTTGGGTGCCGTTTTTCAATCTTGTAAACTCTGTCAAACAAATGACGCATGATGAAATTTTCAATGGTATTCACGATTTTGCAGTTGATTGGTTTTGTTCGGGAAAAAGGAAAAATGAAATAGGTAAAAAATGTCCTAATTGTTCTGGAGGCATATTGAAGCTGAACTTTGGAAAAGCAAGTGTATTTCTTGGATGTTCTAATTATCCTGCATGCAATTATACAAAAGGAGTTACTGGCAATAGTGATAAATCAGAATATCCAAAAAGCTTGGGTATAGATGATGTAACAGGACAAGAAGTAGTGATCAAAAAAGGTCCTTTTGGGTTTTATTTAGAATTTAATAGCGAATCAGAAAAGAAAAAAACAGGGTCTATACCAAAAGACATGAATATCAATGATATTGATCTGATTACTGCTGTACAGTTACTTTCTTTGCCAAAAGTAATTGGAGAACACCCAAAGACTGGAAAGAAAGTAAAGATAGGTCTTGGAAGATTTGGATACTATATTTTCCATGATAGTAAATATTTACCTCTCAAAAAGAGACTTAAAGAAGTATTAGAAATTAAGTTAAATGAAGCTGTTCAAATTATCGAAAATAATCCAAAAAAAGAACCAAAAATTTCTTTGACTTAATGAAAAAGGGAGAGAAGTTCTAATTCAGAATGCAGATATTTAGGATATAGACCTGAAGAAGGCTTTAGACTTCATTAGGAATGAAAAATGAATATTTAGAAAATATAAGATCATAGTTTTTTATAAATAAAATATATCAATATATCTAGGTTTATAATTAAGAAATAATCATTAATTATTAGCACGTTAGGGCAAGTTATGTTAAATAATATCAGAGGTTATATTATAACCTATATACACTCTTAAAAGAATATCTTAATAACAGTACTGGCAGTAGACTATGACTGTTTTACTACACTAGAATTTGCTGATTCTGTAAGCAGAATTGATATTAATGACAACATAGGACATATAAATAATGTCCTTATTTAGGAATAAGAATATATTTTAAACATCATTAGAGATGTTGAGTTTAGTATACGCTTAATATTAAAATACTATATGAAAAGGTGAAGATATCTGGATCATATTATTGAATACTTTTGTAATCTTGTATATTATATTTTAAGTTAATAGTTTAATAGTTATGAGTTTTGTAATTGCAACCTTTTATCAATTTGTAGAACTCTCTAATTACTATGACATGAAAGATGCAATAGGAGCTGTCTGCAATAATGTTAAGTTGAAAGGCACTGTGCTCCTTGCAGAAGAAGGTATCAATGCGACTGTATCTGGTGCGAGAGGTGCGATTGATAGAGTATTTGACTTTTTACGTTCCGATTACAGATTAAAAGATCTTGTATGGAAAGAAAGCACAGCAAGATTTCAGCCATTTAGTAAGATGAAAGTAAGATTAAAAAGAGAAATTGTAAACTTAGGAATAAGAGATCTTGATATTTCGTTTCGAGGTAAATATATTGACCCGGAACATTGGGATAATTTTATCTCTCAACCTGATGTTTTAGTGATAGATATACGGAATGAATACGAAATAAAACTAGGTAAGTTTAAGAATGCAATCAACCCAAACACTCAATATTTTCGTGAATTTCCTCAATGGGCAAAGTCTTTCCTTAAAAATAATAAGGACTTTAAAATAGCTATGTATTGTACTGGCGGAGTTAGATGTGAAAAATCTACAGCCTATGTAAAAAGTATTGGATTTAACGATGTGTACCATCTTAAGGGTGGTATTCTTTCTTATCTTGAGAAGACCAATAATAGGAGTGGTAATTGGGAAGGCGAATGTTTTGTTTTTGATGACAGAATTGCTGTTAATAATCTACTTACTCCTAGTGACAAAATAGAGTGTATATCCTGCTCGAATCGAGTTCCAATGAGCAAGCTGGAATTAGTCTCACGTGGTCAAGTAGTTTGTTCTGATTGTAAACTTCAGAAATTGGAAAAAAAACTGTGCTATTAGTGATATGTTTTCTATATCTCTTTTAGCAAACTTCAAGTCATGGTAAGTGCGCTCCAAAAAGAAGAATGCATTTTTCATAAACAATATTACTTGATACTAAAATGATACAGAACTTCAGTTGTAAACCTATCAAAAACTCCTGCAAGAGTTTTAGAAGAAGACGGTTCTAACATTAGAAAACCCTTAAGTGTTAGATTTTTAAACTAGCCAGTTATTTCATTCTTCTTAACAAAGGTCTTTTATTATCATTTTTTTATATTAGTTTTAGCTCCTCTGCGAGGAGAAATTGTGTGACATGATTTCTTCTCTATTTTCTTTGATCTTATTAAAACATCTTTACTTTGAAGAAGCTTCATTAATGTTTCTCTGCTAAAGGAGATAAAGAATTATAATGGTGTGAGTGTGCTTGCTATCTTTACTGTTAACAGTGGTGCTATTATTTAGACATTGTAGAGCATGGTTAAGATCATCTTCTAAATCACTCAATCAATTTAAGGGAGTTTATTACCATAAATTCTTCTTTTTTTATTATCTAGCAATATCTAATTATACATAACATTTATTAGAGTACTCCATATGCACCTTGTATTACCTATTTTCTATGGCATGGATATGTGCATTATTTTCTTTTTCCGTTCTCACTAGAATTTAGGGTATTTATAGATATTCTTTAATGTTGTACTATTCTATATGCTATTTTTACTAGGTAATAACGTTATTCCCATCCCTATTTAGGAAGTGGGAAGTTTGTTCTTCTTAAAAAATTGTGTTTTCTTTTAATCATATTTAAATCTTTACCTATATAAAGTACACTTCTACATAAAAATATATCAAATACACTAGTTTTGATGATATAGGCTGGTAGCATATCTTTTATGTTTTGAATAATGTAGACTTAGATAACCAAGTTTTTTTCTATTCTTGAAAACAGAATTTTTAAGTCTGCTTTACTTTTTCATGACATCAATTCCTAGATACATAGTATAGCTTTTTTACTTCAATAGATTAGAATTCTTTAAACCTAATATAAAGTTTTTTAAGAAAAATCTTTTAATTGGAATAAAGTAATTACTGGTTTACATGAAAAAACATCGAGTTAGATGATAGGATTTTGACCTTATACCATACAGTTATACACTAGTACACTCAGTCAAAATGTTAGCAACCTAGTCATTGCAACATCAAGACTTGAAATTTTCTCACAAAAAAGTAAGTTTTTCGTTATAATAACATTTATAGGAGCATCAATCATAGTGTATTATCCTTCAATTTTTTCTACAATAAATACTCAGCCTATTTTGGGTACCACAAAATTACTTTTTATTATATCATTGATAACTATTGATGAAACAATATAAAAGCAAGAGAAATACACCAAAGAAACCAGCTTAGTGGAAACATTTGTACTTTAATTCATTCGTACTTATTCCACTTTTGTTTGTTATGCCTTTCAGTCAATAAAATCAGGAATAAGAAAATATCAGATGAAATTGACTGGACACCTCACACGCTGTAGGTTACGAGTCTATTTTCATATGCTTAAATATTCATGTCCTTCTCATCAAAAATAGCATAACCAAAATCTTTGCTCACTTACTTCATAAGAGATGAGCATTATATAGAAGCTGTCCTATTTTCCTTAATGAAGGAAGGCTCAATTTCCAAAACTGTTTTGTTTAAGTTTGATGATGAAAGTAAAAATAAATACTTTTAAGAAAATTGTTAGCCTTAATGTGGCCTAATATTTGTATACGGGCTGTCCAAAGAAAAAGGTGGTATCATAACTTCAAAAGTTTTCGTGTTTTCCTCGTTTAAGAACTCATACTTGCCTTGCATTACTCCAGATGGAGCATTTAAGTACGTTCCGCTCGTGTACTTAAATACCTCTCCAGGCTTAATTACAGGTTGCTCGCCAATAACTCCAATACCTGCAATTTCATTTATCTTTCCCTTGTAATCTATTATTTGCCAATGGCGACTTAGTAATTGAATAGTCGATGAGCCTTTATTTTTTATCTTAACATTATACACCCATACATAGCAATTTTCATAAGGAATAGATTGTTCTTCAATATAAACTGGTAGAACTGTTACTTCAACAGAGTTAGTAGTGAGTGTATATTCTAGAGTCATCATGGCAAACAGGAAAACAACACTTTAGTTGTATACCATTCTTATGGACTATTCAAGTATATTGTCGTATTCTAATTATCAGTGATAAATGAACATAACTTGATAAAATAATGATAGGCATAATAGGTAGTGGACAGTTAGGTAAAATGATTGCTATTGCAGCAGCAAAGCTTGGGCAGAGAACACATGTTTTTGCCAACGCTAAAGATGACCCTGCTTGCTCTGTTACTGACAACTTAACAATAGCAGATCTATCTGATGAAAAGTCACTTGAATCCTTTGCACGTAGTGTGAATTTAGTTACTATTGAATCTGAAAATGTTCCATGTAATGCAGTTGATATCATATCGCAATATGTAGACTTTTATCCTAGTAAAAAAGCACTACATATTTTACAAAATAGACTTAGGGAAAAAGACTTTATCAGAGATTTAGGTATCAAAACTGCTGCTTATAAAAGCATACAAAGTTATGATGATCTACTAGAAAGTAGCAGAACTTTTGGCTATCCATTAAGAATAAAAACAACAGAAATGGGTTATGATGGTAAAGGACAATATGTAATTGGGAATGCTTCTGAAGCAGAGCAATTTGCTTCTTTCGACTGGAATATACAACGTATTCTTGAAGCAGGCATTGACCTAGCAAAAGAGATTTCAATAGTTATTGCAAGAGACAGAAATGGTAAAGTGGTTTTCTTCCCAATAGCTGAAAATTCCCATATTGATGGGATACTTGATACTTCAGTTGTACCAGCTAAAATAGAAAGCAAGCTAATTCAAGAGGTACAGCAAATTGCGAAGAAAATGGCATGTGCCCTTAACATAATAGGGATCCTAGCAATTGAATTCTTCATTACTAAAAACAATGATCTGTTAGTCAATGAACTTGCTCCAAGACCTCATAATTCTTGCCACTGGAGTCTAGATGCATGCAACATTAGCCAGTTTGAACAGTTAGTCAGAGTAATATGTGGATTACCCATGCAAGAAGTAGTATTGCGCTTTCCTTGTATGACAAAGAATATAATAGGTAATAGCATATACGATTCCTATAGATATTTAAGCGATAAAAAAGCTAGCTTAACAATATATGGGAAAAAAGAGATTAGGGATAAGCGTAAAATGGGACATGTTAACATAGATTTAAGTTATTAATTTACAAATATTCCTTAGTCAAAACCTCAAGGATCTGTGCTATATTTAGTGCTGCACCTTTGCGCAAATTGTCAGCTACTATCCACATGTTTAATCCATGTTTGACTGTATTATCTCTCCTAATACGAGATATGTACACTGCATCTTCCTGTACAACATCAATTTGAGTTGCATATTCACCACCATTTTTTCGTCTATCACATATCAAAATTCCATTATCTTCAGATTTACCAAGTATTTCACGAGCTTGTTCGTCAGTTATACACTGATCGAACTCAATATTTACTGCTACAGCATGACCAATAAAAACAGGAACTCTGACACAAGTTGCAGTTAATTTTATATCTTCCCCTAAAATTTTTTTTGTTTCTTCTTGCATTTTCCATTCCTCTTCTGTAGAGCCATCCTCCATAAACTCTCCTATGTGAGGAATACAATTAAACGCTATCTGCTTAGGGAATACCTCAGGGTTTTTAGTCTCGTTCATAAAGACTTTTTTTGTTTGGTCATAAAGCTCATCCATTGCTGCTTTACCTGCGCCAGAAGTTGATTGATAAGTTGAAGCAATAACCCTTTTTATCTTCGCTTCTTTATGCAATAGGTGTAGTGCTAACAGCATCTGTGTTACAGTACAATTTGGATTGGATATTATGTTATAATTCTTATACCCTATAATCTCTTCCTTATTAACCTCAGGAATGATCAGTGGTACACCTCTTTTCATTCTAAAATAGGAGCTATTGTCTATTACGATGCATCCTGCTTTCGTGGCAATCGGCACATATTTCTCAGAAATATAATATCCGGCACAAAAAATAGCTATATTAACTCCAACAAAGTCATAACCTTCAAGGCATGATACAGTTAATTCCTCATTGCAAAAGCTCACCTTTTTGCCCTCTGATTTTCTGGATCCAAATGCAATAATAAAATCTATTGAAAATTTTCCTTCACCTTGAAATTCAGCTAGTATACTTAGCATCTCGCGCCCTACTCTTCCAGTTGCTCCAATCACAGCAATCCTATGTCCCATAGATAAAACCTCTAAATCTAAGTATATATTAGACTCTTGCTGATAAACTTACAATTGTTTTAACATTTTTACTTTGAAATTAATTGCAATTTAGTTATTATCGCACAATATTAGTAATATTACGCGATAATCAAAAGATGAGTAATGAATACAATCAGAGCAAAGTAAAACCTGTACCAGATATGACTCAAGAAACTGAGAAGATTGAAAATTTAAGAGTTCAAAATGTTCTTTTACAAAAAAAATATAAGATAAATTTTGATGATAAAAAGTATGCAGTAAAAATCATAAAAACACAGTTTGCAAAAACAGAACAACATCCTTCAAAGGCAAGAGATTTCCTAAAATCGATACCAGTGATAGGAGGCCTTCTAGCAAAGATTTTCACATCTGAAAAGGGAATACATAAAAAACTGAGATTACAAACAATCCGCTCTAGGGAGACAAAAAATGAGGATCATATAAATGATAAGCATATAGAAAAAGTATGTAGTAAGCTCAAGAGGAGCAATATTGAGCAGGTGGATAAAGAGGAGAAGAATCTTGGTCCGTAAACGTCAACTATTAAGACTTTAATATCAGATTATTAAGAAGATTTGCGGTACCAAAATAAGTAAAGAGGTATACCACTTACTGTAAATAAGCTTGAAACTAGCAAGTTATCTACAGAAGTTTCACGTATTACCCAGCAACAAAAGGTTGTTGATATAATGCCAATTAAAAGCTTGTAATAGTTTCTTTCCTTTATGGTAATTTTTAAAAAAGCAAGACTGCATATAAGATATACAAATAAGAATGAAATTACAGAAAAATCTATAATTGATGTAATCTGCCTAGTAAAATTTTTGTTTGATGTAAAAATAAGCAAAATCGCAGTTCCAATCGAGCTTGTTATTACTCCAAAAAAAGGAGATCCATACCTATTCTTCTTGGCAAAGAATTGTGGTATGAGTTTATCTTTTGCAAGACCAAAAGCAACTTGTCCACTAGACAAAACCCACGCATTTAAGCTTCCAATACAGAAGATAAATGCGATTATAGAAATGACCAAATTCCAATTACCAGAAGACATAATTTTTATTGCATCAACATACGGTGCCCTTGAATTTACTAAATCGTTACCGTTGATTAATCCCATAATTGCAAAACTATTAATAAAGTATATAATAGCAACACAGATTGTACCAAGTACTACAGCTTTTGGTATGATTTTGTTTGGATTATCTACTGACCCTGCAGGTGATGTTGCTAATTCAACTCCAATAAAACACCATAAAGTCAGCAGTGTAGAACGTGCAAGGATTTCCTTTATTGTAAGACTTGAGATTTCTTCACTTATAATAAAGTTGTTCTTATCGAAAAGAAACAATGCAGCTATTGGTATTACAACTAACACAAAAACTTTTACAACCACAATCAGAAGTTCAACATATCCAGCAGTAGATATTTCTTTTAAATTTACTAGCGTAATAATAACGAGTAATAGTAACTCTAAAATCAAACTCATATTTTGGATATTTTCACAAAAAAGTGGTGTAAGATATCCAACACCAACAACCACTAAAGCTGTTGTGCTAACCCAGGAGATTACCCAATAAGTCCAACCTACAAAGAAAGCTACTGTTGAACCAAAAGCATATTTTGCATAGATATGAGGTCCTCCAGTCTCTGGAAATTTCGTACATAGTGTAGCAAACACTAAAGCAATAGATACAGCACCAGCTCCTGATATTACTAAACTTATAAGGCTATAAATACCATATGGTGCAATACTGATAGGAAGTATAAAAATACCAGATCCAATCTGACTACTGATAACTAAAGCAAAAACAGTTAAGAATCCTATTTTATTTTGCACAATACTAATTGACTCTATCAATACAGGATAGCAGTATAACTTAACCATTAATCTCAACAAATAAAAGATTATGTTTTTAAGATAAGCTTTAAGTAATATGATCTCATGGACTTACAGTTCTAGAGATAAGAAGTTGCCTTACTTAATCAAAATAGATTTAATATTAATAATGTAGTGAGAAATTTACATACCTACAATCAGAGATCGAACATATTTTTTATACAGCAACCCAAGAAAGGCAAAATTAGATGCTAAATAGATAGATGAAAATAAAATCGCAGATCCTCAATTATCAAAGTTGCTTATCATTGAAACCATTGCTTCTAGCGAGAAACGTAGAGCGAGTAAGAATCTGCAATATTGTAAAACTCCTCGATACTTCTTACTCGTTCATGATAAAGTCATTCTTACTTATCAAAAAAAGCTACTGTACATTTGCAAGCAGTGCATCAATTTAGATAATTGAGTCAATAAACTACAAGCTCTAGAAAGAGTTATCATCTTGTTTATTAGTACTAGTAACTAACACTTGTGTAACTGTTATAGCTATTGAACTAAGCCACAAGCTCTACCCTAAATCTATAAAGAGTTTTTGGAAGAACTAAAAATATATCTTACATGAATGTAAGAGGAGAAGCTATCAGTTTTTAAAAACTTTGTATGCATCAAGTCAATTGAAAGTATTGAATTCCGGAGCTAATTTGGCTCACTGATAGCTTAAATTTACTTAACGTAATATCTTCCCTGAAAGAAAGATCAAAAATCTGTCTTTATAATACAAAAGTTCTCCACCATTGATGTATTCTCGTACCATCCGGTAACAATCCCTTTCACTTTAACTAAAAAACTATTTTCCATGTCAAAAACCCTTATTTTACTACAGTAGAAATACTAATAGAGTCTACCACACAGGTTTTCTGCTAAGAATAGAGTCATGTATTTTTAAATGAAGGTACACGTTTTATCTCATTTTACCCGCCAATATACCTTTTCTTAGTTTTTTCATACAGGAAGCCTATCAAAACTATTATAGATACTTAAGTAAATAAAATGTACCTCATACTAAATCCGTTATTCTAAACTTAACATTCTCAGTAATACCACCTGACATAACTGAAATCTTTGCGCTCATACTTATTTTTAGGTAATCTATTAGTTCATCAACCAATATATTGGGAGCAGAGGCACCTGCAGTAATGCCTACTTTTTTTATACCTTGCAGCCAGTTCTTGTTCACACAGCTGTAGTTATCAACTAAATAAGCCCTTCTTCCTTTTGTAATACACAGATCTAATAAACGATTCGAGTTTGAGCTATTTTTACTTCCTATAATTAGTACTATGTCTACAAGGTCAACTAATTTTTTTACAGCACTCTGTCTATTTTGTGTTGCATAGCATATGTTTCTTAAATCAGGACCTGTAATTTTTGGAAACCTGAGCTTCAGAGCAGCAATAATTTCTTTAGTATCGTCAACACTTAAAGTAGTCTGTGTGACATAGGACAAATTATCTGGATTTTTAACTTTCAAATTATGTACATCTTCCATAGTCCCCACTAAAGTGATAAGATTATCTACTCTTCCTCTAATTCCAATAACCTCTGGGTGGGCTTCATGCCCAATTAGAATTAATTCTCTACCATTATCTTTATGTCTTTTTGCTTCTTTGTGCACCTTACCAACTAATGGACATGTTGCATCAATCACTTGAATACCATTCCTTTTTGCTTCCTCTTCTATATTTTTTGATACTCCGTGTGCACTAAAAATTAGTATTCCATTATTATCCTTAACATCCTCAATACTACTCACAAAAACCACTCCTTGTTCCTTAAAATCCTCTACTATATATTTGTTATGAACAATCTCATGTAGCACATAGACCTGCCGCTTACCCTTATACTTTTCTAAAGTAATAGCTAACATGTCTATGGCTCTCTTGACCCCTGCACAGAACCCACGTGGTTCAGCTAAAATAATTTCCATTTTTCTAAATCAGACCTTATACAAGTATTCCTCAAAAATAAACCGTGCTCATTATATTTCTATAGTACCATTGTTTATATCTATAATAATAAATTTTTTGTAGAGACTTAACTATCTAGTACTACAGAAAACTCAAAAAAGAACATTTTAGCATAAGGCAACATTCATTTTCGATAGAAGTGGCGCAATAACAATAAATGCACATACAATATCATCATGTATAGATTTAATAAAAGTCAAGTAATTCAGAAAATATAGCAGCATAGCTCCGTTCCATCTTAAATTTGCTTAAATACAAAGGATTATATGAAATATTTACTCGAAAGAGAAACTTCCTCATAAGAAGGAACTCCCAAGGAACTATTGACAAAATATCATTATATATAAAACAAATTTTTATGACGATACAAAACTTATATATTACCTACAATAATTTGCTTACATTTGCTTTGTCAAGTAAAATCGATGATAAAAACACTATCAGAGTTGTATCATATAACAAACAAAGTAGTATCCTCTTACACTAAGGGCCACCATACACTTTGATAACATTGGCGAGAGTACGTTTAGCTATTTTAAGAAAACCACCGGCAAAAAAAAGTATAATATATGAAGAAATGACTCAGAACAATACATAGAGTACACAAGTTTAATCATGTTATTTATCTTAGTAAGAAGACGTTAAACACTTAGATTCTTACGATGGCTTCAGTATAGAACATTTGTAACTCTATAAAATTAGGCACTTCACAGTAAAACTTTAGCATTCAATAAAGATAAGCACTATTGAATAATAAACTGTTATAAAAAATGCATTTGAAGATAAATAAATTGCCACATGCTATACCCAGCAGATGAAATGGGAAGAGAAAAGCAAACATAACCACTAACCATGTATTAGCAATGCACTACACCATAGAAGAGAAGAGCGATATACTATAGCTAAAATAGCAACTATGTTGAACATTACATACAAGACCAAGATATAAATTACATTTTCTTTATCAAGAACTTAAGTCTATAATTTTGTTTGTCTTTATTGATACAAAGAAATCCGTCCTCTGTTACTGCACAATTCTCAGGAGAAATATCTAAATTGACCTTTTCACCATTTTCATCCATACTAAAACGTACTCTTGGCTCAGAAAAGTTAATTACATCAACCCCAATCCTCTTTACTATCTTTCCATCTAGAGAGGCTAGATTAAGCTCCCAAATGTTATTTGGATCAATATTCCCTGTATAATAACTACACTCACCACCAGCACAATATGAACTTTCAATTAGATAACCTTCAGTAGGAACATCCATAAAAAACCCCCACAAATCACCTGACATACAGAGTACCTTTACATTACTATTTAAAAAACTATGTATACACCAAGTACACTTAACTATAATATAACTAAAAACACAAAATTCAACAGTTAGTTATATAATGAGTCTAAGTAGAGACTAGCTTCTTTTATTAATCCTTCTTACCATGCTGTCAATCATGTGTTTTATTCCTTGATATACAGAGCACATGCCTTCATCACTACGTATATAAGCAGAGCAGGAAAACACATTATGCTCTTCGTCTTCTATTGATAACTCTGTATCACACTTTATATGTTCACCACCTAGTCTTTCTATTAACTTCTCTTTATCATCCCCTATTGTTACCTTAACTCTATTCTTTTCTTTCCCAATTCTGCTACTTAAAATAAAAGCGACTATTGCTGGTGATATACATATTGCACCTATCGGTTTTTTTGCAATGAAAAACTCAGAAACTAACTTTTCGAATTCAGGCAATACTGTTATTGTGTCTTTATTTTCAGCTAAATCAGATAAATTTCTCACAACCCCATACCCACCTGGTATCACTAACATGTCAAAACCTTCAGATTTTGCTTCTTTAATGTCACATATTTCACCTCTTGCAATTCTTGCTGCTTCTACAAGTACATTTCTTTTTTCTTTCATTTTCCCCTTTGATCTATGATCTATAACCTGTGTAATATCAATATCAGGCGCAAAACATTTAGCCTCAACTTCTTGCTGATCAAGAACAAGTAGACTCAGTACACCTTCTCTTACTTCAGTGCCATCAAGATGCCCACATCCTGATAAAACGACAGCAGCTTTTAATTTTTTCTCACTCATAAAGTACCTCATTTCATATAATCTAGGTATTGTAATATAAATTCTATATTTGGGAAGAGACAATTATTTTATATCAATTATGATGTAACTCAAACTTATCAAATATTATATATAATCAAGCATACTAAAGATGCTACAACAATGAAAATCTTATTATAGTTTAGTCGAACTTATTCAAGGAAATGAAAGTTGAAAAGGAGCAATGAAAAACTTCTGGAAGAAACTCAGAGTAAGCGTAAGATAATTAATTTACTAATCGATGATAAAAATAAGAAATTCTTTAAGACTAGAGCATAAAAAAAGACAAAGAAAAAATTAAAAAATTCACCAAAGTTATCAAGCAAGTAGTCCAAATTTTGAGAAAACAGAAGATATAAAAATATAAGCCTTAAATAATTCTGTTCAGAAGTTAATAAATTTCTAACACAAAGAGCAGTTTTATTTCCTACTTAATATGTCTACTAAATCAGATTCTTTGAGTTTACTGTGATCAATTTTACTGAATTTATTAACCATTGCACTCATTTGAATATATTGCTTAATTAAAAGATTAATATCTGATACTCTCGTCCCAGAACCTTTAGCAATTCTGAGTCTTCTCTTGCCATTTAAAATGCCAGGATCTCTCTTCTCTTCCTTAGTCATCGAACTTATGATAGCTATATATTTTTTCACTTTGCTATCATCTGGCACCCCACTACTTAGCTTTTTTGTGAATGAGCTAGGAATGAATTTCATTATACTGCTAATACCATCCATTTTTTTTAGAGTTTTTAGCATCTTTACCAAATCGTTTAAGTCAAATTTGCCTTTTTTCATTTTTTTTTGTATCTTATCAATTTCTTCTCGACCAACTATCTCTGCAGCTCTTTCAACCAATGAAACAACATCACCCATACCAAGAATCCTTTTCGCAACTCTATCAGGATAAAAATCATCAAGGTCACTTAATTTTTCACCGCAAGCAATAAATTTAATCGGGCAATTAGTTGTTAATTTCATAGAAAGGGCAGCACCACCGCGTGCATCACCTTCAATACGAGTTAGAATAATACCAGTTACACCTATTGTTTCATTAAATGACTTAGCTACATTTGCTGCATCTTGCCCCATCATTGCGTCAGCTACTAAAATAACTTCCACAGGTAAAGTTACTTTCTTTATAGCCTTTAACTCATCCATCATATTATTGTCTATATGAATCCTACCTGCAGTGTCTAGTATTAATACATCATAACTACCATCTTTTGCTACCTCCAATGCTCTTCTTGCAATTAAAATAGGTTCCTCCTCACCTGTTATTGTAGGTAAGGTTTGTATATCTATTTGTTTTCCAAGTATTTCAAGTTGCTTCTGAGCAGCTGGCCTATAAACGTCCAAGGATGCAAGCATTACCTTTCTCTTTTGTTTTCTGAGTTTCAAAGCAAGCTTGCCTGAGGTAGTTGTTTTCCCAGCACCTTGTAATCCTATCATCATGATTACAGCTGGAGGCCTGACTGCTAAATTCAATTCACTTTTTTCTGACCCAAGAATTGCAACTAAACTATCTTGCACAATTTTAACTATCATTTGCGTTGGAGAAACACTTTTTATAACTTGCTCCCCTACTACTTTTTCCTTAATATCGTTAATAAATTTCTTTATAACTTCAAGGGAGACATCAGCTTCAATCAGGGCTATACGTATTTCACGCATAGCAAGGCTGAAGTCATCTTCACAAATAATTGATTTTCCCTTGAGCTTATTGAATATAAAATTCAAATTTTCAGTTAAAGATTTAAACATAATAACGCTAATAGAATACCAACTAAAAAAAGAGAAGAAGCTGAAACAAAACTCACTGAATTATAGTCCAGAACTTCTTTGAGTTTATTAGTACTATTACAACACAAATTAGTAAATGAGTCAGCTAAGTTTTGCAATATGCTAGCAGATATTTTTTTTATCTTAAAAGCTAACTTACTAAGTAACAAAACAATATTTGGTATAAGAAATCTAAAAATCCAATCAATATCCATTTTAAAATTTACTCTCGGCAAAAAGAATCTACGCAAAGGAATAAATAACAAAGTGGCAAGTAATAGTAAGTTAAATTGAGACCAGACATTGTTTATGTTATATATAAGACTGAAAATTAAGGATTTATTATAAATAGGTAAGTAAGGATTACCAGCAACTATACATATAAGTGCTAAAATAATCATTGTTATTCTACTATTTTTTTCTCTTAAAGGGTTTAACTTACTTTTGATAATAAATATATAATAGATAAACTTAGGACCCACACTTAAATAAAGCAGCAAACTTAGAGCTTTGTATAAATCTTTGTATAACTCTAAATCAGCACCATTCATTTCAATTTCAGCCATAATGCACGATTTACTGATAAATCCAGCTGTTCCAGGAAATCCGGCCATTGTAAGTACTGCTATTACAGCACATATACCCTCAGTTGATATGAGCCTACTAGCCCTACTGAAACTAATTATTTTTGTTTTTGAAATTATTGAATTAGCAACTACAAACAACAGTGATTGGTAAAACAGGGAGAAAACTATGTGCAATGTTAAAATTGGCACTGCTCTTTTTGAAAAGCTGAGTAAGCTCCCTGCAATAATGAGTAAGCCCATTTGACCTACAACGTAGTAACATAAGAATCTGCGAATATCTTGCTCAAGAGAAGCAAATACGATGCTATAAACTACAGTAATAGAACCAAAGAAAGCTAAAACTTTGATGTGTGTACTGCAAGTGTGTAAAAGCATAACTAAAAAAGAAACTTTAGTAGTAAATAAAGAGAGATACGCAGTACCATGTAATGATGCAGCAGGATATGCATCAACAACCCAAAACGAAAAAGGAAAACAAGCACAGTTTATTAGCAGTCCTACGATTATTAGTTCAGAGATTTGAGTTGCCAGTCCTGCTGTCAGTATAGTTCCAGCGAAAAAGTGTATACAAGCATACCTCAATGCAGGCTCAGCATTCCTGCTGTCTGCAATAATAAAAGATGAACTAATAGCCATTAGTTCACAGAATACTATAACTAGTATTACCTGATTAGATAATATCACACACAATACATTAATAGTGTAAGCAAAAGAAAATAACATCTCTGGAAAGCTAAAGTTTTCTGCGGATAGAATGATTAGGAATGCAGACGATAAAAAAGATGTTAATATGATACGAAAAGATAAATCAAAATTCAGAATTGGGTAAGACCAGTTTAATGGTGTGCCAAAGCCCTCAGGTAGTACTAGTACTATAGCTATTAATATAGCTAGCAGAAGCAATAGTTGGAATTTATAAAACTTCACGCTCATTTAAGCTAACATAGCTCATTATATTAAAGTTAATAAATAAAAACAATCCCCTATGCAATTGATTTCTAATTACTAATAACTAGCTATAATATTTATATCACAAAGCAAAAGGAAAATCGGTCAGATTAAATTTAACCTGACCGATAGCTTTAATAGTGAGGTAAGAATCACTATACCATGTTCATTCCATAATGCTAGATTTGTGTTTAATTTATTTAAAATTTACACAAGAGTATTAGTAAATTATTTATTTTTTGAAATAAATATCGGCATCGTTTTTATAACCAGAAAAAAGCTAACTATTACTAACTTTATAGTACATATATCATAGTATCTTATTACAATATAAGGCTAACAATATTGTCATAGAATAATAGGCAAAGCATTGAAATAACACCAACCTAATTAGTTACATCACTTCAGCACTAACTAAACAAAAAGCTCCTAAAGAGAATTAAATAACAAAAATTATTGCAATATCCTTCAAAAAACTAGTCAGTATATTGATATTTTTATGTCAACGCTCATTTATTCATTAACAAGCTGATACAGCATTAACGTTTCCCTATACCTACTCTAGCAACACAACTTGATTAATCAATACTGTATCATATAGTACACTTGATAATTCCAACTTTACAAATATTCCTACTATATCACTTTTTATAATAACATTTATATCAGCACCATTATGTCAGGAAGTTTGACACATATTTTGTATAAACTTATATTTTATAATCTTTTTCTTTATGAAAAGAAAGCTTTCCTTCTATTACTCCTCAGTTAGGATAAATCTATTGACTCCTTCAGTTTTCATCAAAAGGTTATTACATCTTACTTTATGTAATATTGTTCCCTTTGGGAGATAAGTACTGAGCGATATGTTATAATGCTTTCCCAATATAATTTTCATTGTAACATAATTAAAGTGGAACAAATCTAATAAATCTTAGTAGGACAGCCAGTTGGGCCCATAAGAACTATTTGCTCACCTTTTTGAAGATGCTTACATAAACTAGTAGAGCCACCAATTTCAATCACAATTGTGGAAATAATTCCTCTTTTTCTATCCACTTCAGTACCAGTTACAGCTATACCTTCCATAGCAAGGCTAGTTTTTCTGCTATTTTTTTGAAAGTTTTGCAACCTAAAAAATTGTCCAGGTTGGAAGTTTTTTGCAGCAAGTGGTGCTCTTACCACTATTTCTATCACATTATCAGTTAAATATTGAACTTTCACAACCCTCGCAGTAAACTGTTTTTTAATTCTGCTAAAAAATTTTTTATCATTACGTTCTTGAGACTCTTTTTGGATTTCAGTATCTACCGCTTGAGTAGAGCTCTTTTTGGAAGAAATTTCTCCTATATTAAAACATTCATACAGTTGGTGGTGTAATTCTAAAGCATGAGCTGAAGTAGAACTAACTTCACTTAAAAGGCGAGAAATAATAGGGTAACCGTTTTTAACACTAGCAATAGCTTTTACAACGCTACCTCTATATGAAGGGTGAAGATCACCAAAAAAACTAATCGTCTTGCTACCTTGCTTATACACTAATATTCTATCTTTATCTTGCATCTTAGGAGAGAATATTTGACCTACTTCTCTTCCTGATGAGTCTAGGTGAGAAAAATATCCATTGCTTAATCTAAAAGTTTTCTCATCTTCTGTCGCAATCACTGTATTTGGTTCAGTACCTACTGCTATAAGAATAGAACGCGCTTTTATATATTTGGTCTCTCCAGATTTTATGTCTTTTAGTTTTATCGATTCAGCATGATTATACTTATCTGTTATAACTTCAATCAGCTCTAGATTTTCGACAAAGTAAATTCCTTCCAATAAAGCATTCTGTACTTCTTTGCTATTTAACCGATAACTTGGAGAATCTTTTAAACACCTTCTGTATACAACCTTTACTCCACCAAGACTCTGCATTAACTCCAATACTCTTGCTTCTCTATTCTCTTTTTTTGCTAGATCATACTCTTCACGAATCAGTCGTGCATGCGATATAAACTCATCTGCAATTCCATGTTCTTCTTCTGTCCAATCTTTTTCGATGTAGTTTTTACCATATTTACTAACTAACACTTCATAGCGAAGAAGAAATTTTTCTATTTGGACTGGGTAGTACGCCAAAGCCTCAGTTGCAGTATCAATTGCAGTAAGTCCTGCACCTATAACAACTATAGGCATACGAACTTGCAAATTTGCTATTGAATCAAACCTTAGAGCACCTGTGAGCTGTAATGACATTAAAAAATCCGATGCCATGCGCACTCCGCGAACTAGCATATTTTTAACATCAATCATTCGCGGCTTACCAGAGCCAAGCGCTAATGCAATATGATCAAATCCTAGATTGAATGCATCATCAACAGTTACTGTACCACCAAAGCGAACACCTCCGTAAAGTGCAAAGTTCTTATGCCTTTCCAGTAATAATCTGATAACCTTTAAATAATTCTTATTCCACCTAGCAGTAATCCCATATTCTGCTACCCCACCAAACCCATCAGCTAAACGTTGACTCAATTTTTCATGTTTAAAGTCTTTAATTGGTTGAAAATTATCTTTCAAAGGTTCAATTTTCAGTCCATCAATAGCAATAACGTTATGTCCATCGTTTAGCAAATGATAAGCTAAATTAAATCCAGCAGGGCCAATGCCTGCAACCAAGATGTTTTTGCCAGTATTTTTTCTTGGCAGTGGCCGTTGAAAATTCAGAGGATTCCAACGACTAAGTAGGGAATATACCTCAAAGCCGTATGCTAAGCCCAGCACATCATCTAAAATCTTTGTTTCAACCATTGGCACATTTACTGGTTCTTGTTTTTGATATATACACGAACTTGTGCAGTCATTGCATATTCTGTATCCAGTAGCTGCACATAGTGGATTGTCTATCATCACAATCGCAAGACTGGCTATGCTGTATCCCTTACTTTTTACTAGATTCATTTCTGATATTTTCTGCTCTAGAGGGCAGCCGTGCAGCTCGACTTTGAGCGGAGAAATTTGAAAAGTCTTATCATTGTTGATTAATCCTTTTGAGCAGCTATCCTTATTTTGCTTATGACAAAATATGCAATAATGAACATTATCTAATTCTTTACTCAAGCTTATCTTTTCACTTGTCAAATCAAAACCATATCGCCTTTCTACTTCTTTTGAATACAGAACTTCAACTCCATCTACTTTTTTTCTAGAGAATGATACAAGGTTTTCATAGTAAGTTTTCTTATGAATACTGAAGAGTACACTTTGTTTATTCCTTACTCTCCACGCTGCATACTGCGCTGCAAGCTCTATCTCGCTTTTATGATTTTCTTTATTCTCTAACCAGTAAATTACTTGCTTAGCAAATTTTTTTTCTGTTACTGGCAGAGGGAGAAAACGGTTTAGTTCTCTAGTAATATAATTAATATCAATATTTGCTATGTCAGCATATTTCTTCAATGCATAGCGATGAACAAATAATCTCTTGCATTTATATATTAGAGCAAAATCATTGCACTCCTCTCTCAGCTCCTCTACTTCTTTTTCAATGTTAAAAAGCTTTGCGATAAATTTATCAAGCAAGTAAGAAAGATCCACAATTAGTTGGCTATCCATCATCATTTGGACATTTGATATTGATTGCTTACTAGATTCTAATCCTAAACACTTGGATAATTCCGTAGAATTAGCTGAAGCTAGCTTAAATGATACCAAGAAAGAAGCTGCTTTTTTTCTTGCTTCAACTAATAAAGAAAATAAATTTCCATCGCATGATTTGATATAATCTAAAAATATCCTATCTAGTCTTATTAATCCATTTCTGGTATATAAATCCGAAAATGAGATATTAAAATTCAGTTGCATTACTAAATCACACAGGGCATCTACTGTTTTTTAGATGAAAATTTCATATGCTCTGCAACATAGCTAAAATTATTGCTTCTGCAACCCTTTCTTCACTAACATATGCAACACACTCAAACTTACACGCACCTAAACGTGTACTTTTAACTTTAGCTTGAAGAATCAGTGTATCTCCAGGAGCGACTGGCTTCCTGAATTTTGCTCTTTCAATGGACATAAAGTAAACAACTTTATTTTTTGCTATGTTTTGACTTCCCTTACACAAAATGCATATTGTAGATACCTGAGCTAAAGATTCAATTATTAAGACCCCAGGCATTACTGGATAACCAGGAAAATGACCAACAAAAAATGGCTCATTGAAAGTTACATTTTTGACTGCTCTTATATCTTTACCAGGGTTACACTCTATCACCCTATCTACTAAAAGAAATGGGTAAGAATGTGGTAGTATCTTTACAATATCACTGATATTGAGATGCATGTTATCTTAACCTGTCTAGTTAATGGTTTTCAAAGTAAACTCACGTATTTCTTTGTTTATGTTTTCTAATAATACATCCGATAAATCAACTTTAGCAATAGAGTATAAAATTTGGTTCTTCTTTGGAAGAAAGAGCACCAAATCTATACTATTTTTTTCTGCAGCTCTCTTAGCAATTTCTTTTATTTGACTAAAAATATCATCTATTGCATACTTATATCCCTCTTCCAAATACGACATTTTTTTAGCATAGTTATCTCTAGCGTTCACAGCATGCTTATTAAACTGTTCTGTTTTTTCTTTTTTTGCTTCCTCTGATAGAAGTTCAAACTCTTCTTTTGAAGATTTAAATTTTTCTAGCTCACTCTCAAACTCTCTCTGCAGCCTAGAGCTTTGCTCTTTTATTTGTCGTTGTATACCTTGTATTGCAAGAGATTCATTGATAACTCGATCACTATCAATGATTGCAACTTTTGCATTGAACGCTCCCTGAGGAGGATGTTGTTTTATAGCCTTATGAGCTGCAAACAGAGAAATAATTAAAGCAATAACTGATATAAAAAATTGTGTGTACTTCATTTTGCTCCAGTTTCAATAGAAAACTTAATATTTGATGATGGTATTACATCATAAGGCTCTTTGACTAGAGGAAAACCAAAATCTAATCTAACCCTACCCCCAAAAGGAGAAGGCATTGAAAAACCAAATCCAGGAGATACTCTCACAAGTTTACTATCATAATAGCCTTTCCCACATACATATTTCCTATTTTTATCATCTATGCCAAAAAGCATTGCATAGTCAATAAACAATGAACCCTTCACAACAAGGTAATCATACAACTTTGGTAGCGGGAAATCTACTTGCTGTGTTAGATTAAAATAAGTCTTACCACCCAAGCTCTCTCCTTTCCCCTTTGTCCTTGGTCCAATACCAGAGAGGTCAAATCCTCTAATCTCATTCCCACCTTTAAAAAAGTGTTCGCTAATACTTAGATCCTTATCAGTATAGGAAAAAATATGACCTGCAGACATTTTAAAGCGTAATATTGTATCATCATCTATGGTCCTTAATATAGGGTGTGCATAAAAGGACGAAAATTCAGACTTAAGAAAATTTACATTTCCTCCCAGTCCTGAGATATCCTGGCTCAAGCTTAATAAATATCCCTGCCTTGGAACATAGAGATTATCTAGTTTACTATATGATAGTGTGTACCCTAATGATGAAATGTGATGCTCACCTTCTTGATCTAGTACCATTTTAGAGATATTGCCAACTTTCCCACTATTATTACCTGAGTATATATAGTTGTATTTATAATAGTAGCGAAAGAGATTAGCTAAATTTTCTGTAATTCTATGTGATAATTTTATAAAGAGCCCCACGTCACGACTACTGAAAGCAGTATTTGGTTTATCTTGCTTTTCATAAAACGCACCTACACCTAGGGATGTATCAGAGTCATTAAAGTTATTCTCAATAGCTTCCAAACCAGTTGAGAATGTATATTGGTTTTTCTCAAAAGCAAAGGAAAGCTCTTTTCCACTACCAAACAAATTGCGGTCTTTAAAGTCAGTTTTTAAAAATAACCCTCCTGGAAGGGATACTCCTCCTCCTAAGTATAATGAAGTAGTATTTTTTTCTTTAATATTCAAGTCAAGATTTACTGTATTGTCGTTAACTGCGTAGCTATTTATCTTTACTGCTTCAAAAAAATCACTGCTAACTAATTTTTTATGTGACATCTGAATTTCAGATATATTATATAAATCACCTTCTACTACGCTTAGCTTACCTCTAATCACCTTATCTAAAGTACGGTCATTACCGTCAATCGTAATTCGATTTATATAAATCCTATTACCAGGCAGTATTTTATAAGCTACATCCACAATATTATCATGCTGTTTATATTCTGGTTCAACCTTTGCGAATAGATATCCTCTCTCACTTAAATATTTGCCTATTTTCTCTGCTACACTACTAACTTTAAACTTATCAAATACTTTACCATCTTCTTCAGTTACTAGACCTAATATTTCCTCCTCTAGTGAATCCTGAATTTTAGTTTCAATATTAACCTTGCTATTTCCAAACAAGTACTGTTTGCCTTCATCAATCAAAAAAGTTAGAATAACTTGATTGTCACTATCAACTTCAGCAATTGCTTCAACATTATTCTTAATATAGCCCTTAGAAGAATAAAAACGATCAAGCAATTCTTTGCTAGTTAACAAACACCGTGGGAAATAATGATCTATATCCTTAAAGAAGATCATAAA
Source organism: Wolbachia endosymbiont of Cruorifilaria tuberocauda (assembly GCF_013365475.1). Taxonomy (GTDB): domain Bacteria; phylum Pseudomonadota; class Alphaproteobacteria; order Rickettsiales; family Anaplasmataceae; genus Wolbachia. The sequence continues at coordinate 209,616 of NZ_CP046579.1, read as the reverse complement.
TAACCTACTAAATATATTATTACTTTTCACTTCAATAGCTTGCTCTAATTCGTCTTCAGAAAAGTTCTTATTACCTATAAACCTTACATCCTTAACTCTAGATGTTTTGCCCTCCTTTATTTTGAAGACTAAATCCACTCTATTGCCATCAAGTTTACCTAGCTCATATTTAATTTTAGCACTAACTTTGCCATTATTTCTATAAGTTGAAGCTAAGTTTAATAAGTCATTCTGCAGCTTTATTTCAGTAAAAATGGTTAGAGGTTTTGATCCAATTACATTGTTCAATAGCTCTTTATTTTTGAACAGCTTATTACCCTTTAATATTATCCTATTGATTATTGGATTTTCTTGAACTTTTACCACTAGATTTTTTATATCGTTAATATAAACGCTAACACTAGCAAACAATTTTGTTTTATATAAACCCTTTGTAATTGAATCTATGTCATCATCATTTACATAATTACCAGGTTCTAACTTTGTATAAAATCTTATCGTTTGATCACTGATCCGTTCATTACCAACACACTCAATGTTATTTATCTGGATTTTATTATCGTTTTCGAAAGCAAGAAGCAAATCAGGAACACAAATAAAAACCAATATTAGTATATAAAATATCCTCTTCATATTCATCTTAAAAGAGATGTTTTATATCATTCAAGATTGCAATTGCCATCATCAAAAATAATATAGTAGCACCAAAAGTAGCTGCATATTTGTGATAACTAGGACTTAAATCTCTACGTATAATTACCTCTATGACATAGTTAAATAAGTGTCCACCATCTAGTAGTGGGATTGGTAATAAATTAACTGCAGATAAAGTGGCCGAAAGAACCCCTATAAAATACAAAACCATAACAAACCCCTTTTTAGTTGATTGTCCAGAGTATTTTGCAATTTTTATTGGTCCACCTATTTCATTTATACTTCGCTTGCCAATAAGAATTTGGAAGAGAGCTTTAATTGTTAAGCGCATAACACGATAAGTTTCACTTACGGATAGATTAATAGCTTCAAGGAAAGATGATTGTTTTACTACAGGTACATTAACTGAAGTAATCCCTATAGTCTTTCTTTTTATCTCATCACCAAAAAGATCTTTATCCTCAACTATTAATGGAGTCATGGTAGTTTTATAATTTTCATTATTTCGAATATACCTGATTTCTATTTTAGTCTCAGGGCTTGACATCATAACACGTGAAATGTCTTCAAAATATTTTATCTCACATTCATTAACCTGTGTAATGATATCACCTGGCAATAAACCAGCTTGGTCTGCTACGCTACCGTTGATTACACTCCCAATTACCGGTGGAGGACGATGGTAGCCTGTTATACTAAAAAATAACGTAAAAGCTACAACAGCTAATACTACATTAGCAAATGGCCCTGCAAAAATTATTGCTGTTTTCTTATACTTCGGTTTTGTATGAAGTGAATACAACTTTTCTACTTCAGTAAGCTCCTGTTGGTTAGCTGAAGCATTTACTGTGCTATTATCTCCTAGCATTTTAACATAACCACCAAGTGGAATAGCACTTAATTTCCATCTCGTTCCAGATTCATCATAGAAACCAAAAACTTCAGGACCAAAGCCTATAGAAAAAGACTCAACCCTTACTTTGCATGCTTTAGCTATAATATAGTGGCCATATTCATGTACAAATATTATAATAGAGATAATCAAGGAAAATGAGATAAAATAATATATTCCATTGCTAAATTGATGGATAAGACTAGAAATCAGCTCCACTTCTATCTAAGGTCTTGAATAAAATATTAATTGTATTAAAACACACCTTGCTTGACAAGCGTTTAATTTGATCCATATATTAAGAATTGGTTTAACAAAAATGGTGAATACCTCTTTATTAAGAAGAAAATTGATGTATAGAAGCTTACATAGAGGATGCAAAGAGACTGATATACTTCTGGGGCATTTTGCACTAAAGTATCTAGATAAGTTCTCTCTAGAAGAACTAACTGAGTATGAAAAAATAGTTAACCTTGATGATTATGAATTATATTGTTATATAACTTGCAAAGTAGACCCCCCTCTCAATATAAATAGTAAAATAATGAACTTGATTATTTGTTTTATTAAAACTAACTCTTTAATTACCCACCAATAACCTTACTCACCATGTTTAACTTCAATGTCATATTCTTATCTCTATATCCCTTGTACCTTCAGTTTACTTCATTTAACTTCTTGTTAATTTAAAAATTAAGAATCTCCTTCAAGGTCTGGCAATAATTATGATTATATCATCTCCATTATTTAATACAATAATGCTAAAAACTTTAGCACTAACTTAAAAAACTTTTATCTTGTAGAATATAAGCCCTTACTCATTTATTAAATCAGATAATTTTTTACTGCTACAAAAATAAGTTCTAAAGTATTGAACTCTTGTAAACTTTCGTGCCACTAAGTGCTTTTTTTTCTTTAATTTATAGCTCCTAATAGAAAAAGAACCAAATTTCTTAATTTCAATTCTATTGAAGCATTTCAATGCATTTGAAAGTGCTTCAAAAAGCCTATTAACGATAGCCCTCCATGACTTTCTTATCCAAGAAGGGGATGCTTCTTTGCCACCTTTGTTACTAGACTAGATTTTATTAACATCTATATGAAGCTCTAAAGCCATAATTACTCTGCCGAGAGTATTATATTATATGCTTCAATACCCAAAACTTCTACTTCTACTTTTTCTGATATAGAAAACCTCCTATTTTCTGATAGATGCTCTTGACTTACTGAGAGAGCTACATTATTTTCAATTTCAACAATTAACCCATTATCTTCTTTCTTACTGACAATGGCCTTCATTCTATCACCTATTTTCACTTTCTTTATTAGCTCTACAAGAGGGTCATACTCTATTTGCTTTATACCGAGATAAATTCTCGCTCGACTTACGTTAACCCTTATTACCTTTGCCTTTATTATATCATTAATATTATATTTCTTTATTTGTTCTAAGCCATTCCTAGACCAGCTTATATCTTGTGCATAAATTACCCCCTCCACATTCTCATCTATTTCACAATCATCAAAAACAATGGACATATATAATCCAGTATTGCTCTTAACCCTACCAGAGACAATAGAGCCAGGAGGATATTTATTAGTAAATATTTGCCAAGGATTATCTACACATCTTTTCATGCTCAAACTCATCCTATTTTTAACAGTGTCAACACTAAGTATCTTAACAGATACTTCCTGCCCTCTAGCCACAAAATTACTAACTGGCAAATTATTCTTAACCCAAGTTATCTCTGATGAGTGTACCAACCCTTCAATTCCAGGTTTAAGTTCAACAAACACTCCATAATCTTCTATGCTCGTTACATGACCTTTATGCACACCATCAACTGGATATTTTGACTCTATATCATACCAAGGGTTATCCTCTAGCTGCTTCATTCCTAGAGAGACTTTTGCATTTTCTTTATCTATTTTTATAACTTTGACTTTTATGCTTTGGCCACAAGTAAAAATTGCAGATGGATGGCTTACTCTACTCCAAGAGATATCTGTAATATGCAATAAGCCATCGACAATCCCTACTGCATCTGACTCATGAATGCCAACAAATACCCCGTAATGAGTAATGCTTTTTATTCTTCCCTCTATTACATCACCTTCACTTAAAGATTCTAAAAACTTAATTTTTTCCCCAGCATGTAATTTTTCTAACACTAGCTTTCTTGATACTACAATGTTGCCTTGTTTCTTATCCACTTTAAGTACAATGAATTTTTGTTCAGTATCAATAAGGTGCTTAGTATCCCTTACTTGCTTCAAATCTACATGACTTAGAGGTAAAAAAGCACTTATTCCATCTCCAAGATCAACAACGAAACCGCATTTAATTGAACGTTTAATAACTCCGCTCACCTCAGTTTGAGTAGCTGCACTCTCTTCCAATCTATGCCATTTTTCATCTCTAATTGCTTTCTCGCGGCTAAGAGATACGTTACCATGATAATCCTCGATTCTTTCTACATACACTCTAATTTTAGAACCAACAGCAATTCTATCACTATAGCCTAGTTCTTTAATTGGAATTCTTCCATCAGACTTTAAGCCAACATCAACTACAATATCATTAGAATTTATCCTTGTAATTACGCCTTCTACTACATCACCTTCTTTAATTTTCTTGACGAAAGAATCTTGGAATAAAATGTCATCTCGACCTTCGAACTGACCTTGATGCACCTCTTCTATGAATCTGTTTGACAACAGTTTTTTGATATTAACTGAAGGATTTACAGACGGATCATCACTATTCATATATTTTAATTCAAATTTTATTAAAAATAATATAATATACAATATTAATAACTTATCACAAGAAGCTTTTTTGCTAACCCATTAATTTATCTTTAAGAGTTATCTGAGCTATATGTAAGTATAGCTAGTTAAAATAAAATATTACAGTAACTTACAACATATTAAAAATACTGGTGGAAGCAAGCGGAGTCGAACCGCTGACCTTCTGCGTGCAAAACAGATGCTCTACCAATTGAGCTATGCCCCCAGTTGTCGTAGAGTAAATTGACTAGACTAGAATACAAGAAGTGTTAAGCTGCTGTCAAGAAGCTTAATTATGATATATATTCTGCATATATAAAAACTTTAGTTTGATTAAAATGTGTAAAAGATATATCATATACCCAATAAATTCAGTGATCCCGTAGCTCAGCTGGTAGAGCAACTGACTTTTAATCAGTAGGTCGCGCGTTCGATTCGCGCCGGGATCATCAGAAGTGTTTTGCTGCCTCTCCTTTATAAAAACTCTAGTGGTGTGTTATTTTAATCCGCTGTATATCCTTCTATTTTAACTATTACTTTAAAAGTATTACTCCTATAATTTGCTATTTTTAATGCTATTTTAAAAAGTAAGTACTTTTCTATGACTTTAAAAAATAAATAGTTAGGAAAAACCAATAACATAAACAATTGCCAGAAATATTACAGATAATAAGTGCTTAAAATGACTTAAGCAGAAGCAAGATATAATATATAAAAATATAAATGATACGCTATTGACCTTATAGATTGGCAACAGTGATATGATGTCACTACTATACTAGTTCTAAAAATACATCATATTCTGGTAAGATAAATAAAAAGATCATAGACAGTAGAAGTAAGAAATCAAGAAAAGCTGTCATAAAATAAGAAAGTGAAGAAATCCATGGTTATTTGAAAAGTTAGAACCATAATATTACAACTCAGGAAAGAATTAAGCAAACTTCAAGAAAACAACAGACTAATAAACAAGGTCACAAGGTAACACTGAACTACCATCAGGATAATTCAGATCAAGCAAATAGATGTAATGCAAAATTAATAGAAGATAAATTCTATGGTCAACGTAAGAAAACGATAATCTTGCAGAAGTAAATAAAAAAACAAGTTCACATAGAAACAAAGAATAAAAAATTTTTAAATAATCTACTAAAATGATAACCAACACTGTATACTACTGTTGTCAATAGTAATCCTACTATTGAATTAGCAGTTGTGCTATTTAAAGCAACTAAACCTTACTCAACTAGATAAGGGAAAATATCACAAGTATAAACGTAGACTTGGATATCTAGGAAGGAGTACTTAGAATAGAAGAAAAAAGCCTTCTTGATAGACCACTATATTTAGTTCCTTTTACCTCTATCTATACCTCTTTTCTACTTAGAAATCCATTATTCCATGAATGAAAGATTACAATATTGACTCTTCTAAAAGTTGCTCACCCTCATCTTCGTGAGGGATATGATTATCTAGATTTTTAAATAAATCTCTGATTTTGATTTCTATTTCAGTTGCAACTCCTTTGTTTGTCTTTAGATAATTTTTTACATTCCATTTCCCTTGTCCAAGGCGAGTGTTGTTATATGAATAATAAGTGCCAGCTTTCCCAAGTATACCAAGCCTTGTTCCTATATCTATTATTTCTCCAAGTTTTGATATGCCCTCATTGTATATTATGTCAAATTTTGCCTCCCTAAATGGAGGAGCAACTTTATTCTTTACAACTTTAACTCTCGTTTCATTACCTATAATGTTCTCCTTATCCTTTATTGTACCAACTTTTCTTATGTCAAGTCTTACAGAAGAATAAAATTTCAATGCGTTTCCACCTGTAGTAGTTTCAGGACTTCCATACATTACCCCTATTCTCATACGAATTTGATTAATAAATATTAATACACAGTTTGCTCTTGAAACTGCTGAGGTAAGCTTTCGAAGCCCATGACTTAGAAGTCTTGCATGTAGTCCTATATGCTGATCACCAATATTTCCTTCAATTTCAGCTCTTGGGGTTAATGCTGCAACTGAATCAACAACAACCACATTAATCGCACCAGAACATACTAAATACTCAACAATATGTAAAGCTTGCTCTCCAGTATCTGGCTGTGAAACTACCAGATCGTCAGTGTTCACCCCAATCTTACGGGTATATATGATATCTAATGCATGCTCTGCATCAATAAAAGCACACAATCCACCTTTCTTTTGGGCTTCAGCAACTACATGCAAAGCAAGAGTAGTTTTACCAGAGCTCTCAGGACCGAATATCTCAATTATGCGTCCTTTTGGTAATCCACCAATGCCAAGAGCTGAGTCAAGTCCAATCGATCCTGTAGATACTGTATCTATCTTCTCTATAGGGTTTTGCTTTAATTTCATTATTGCACCCTTACCAAAAGCTTTTTCAATCTGACTTATTGCATTTCCTAGTGCTTTTTGTTTATCATCATTACTTTCCTCTATATCACTCATCATAGATCACTTATCAACTTGCATAATTTTCATGTTAACTAAATGTAAATAGTCTGCCAAGAATTTTTAACTTAAAGAATAACATTGTCATAGATAAATGACCTGACTTGAATTATATTATAAATAGAAAATCAGACAAACTTGCAGTGAGATATAAAATAACAGCAGAATACAATGGTAGCAGTTTCTCAGGTTGGCAAAAACAGCAGCATTCTGCTAACTCAATCCAGGAAACCATAGAAAATGCGATATTTAATTTTAGTGGAGAGCAAATTACTTTACATTGTGCTGGAAGAACTGATGCAGGAGTTCATGCTTTAGGGCAAGTTGCTCATTTTGATATGGAAAGAGAATTCAATCTTCATAAAATAAGAGCTGCAATAAATTACCATCTTAAATCTATTCCAGTGGTTGTACTCAACGTAGAAATTGTAGATAATGCATTTCACTCACGATTCTCAGCAAAAAAAAGGCATTACGAGTATAGAATAATTAATCGCTATGCCCCTATAGCTCTCGAAGCTGGTTATGTATGGCAGATATTTGCTCCACTTGACGTAAACACTATGCGTAAGGCTGCTAAACACTTGATCGGGAAACATGACCTTTCAAGTTTCTGTTCAAAAAGCTGCCAAGCTAAAAATTTAATAAGAACAATTGATGATATTGAGATAGTCCAGAATGGAAATCATATATACATTAAAATATCTGCTATTTCCTTTTTACATAATCAGGTAAGAATCATTGTCGGCACTTTAGTTGAATTTGGGAAAAACAAAACTGATCCACAAGAAATGATAAATATATTAAATCAACGCAAAAGAAAATCTTCTGGAATGACTGCACCACCTTGCGGTTTATACTTGGTGAAGGTAGATTATTAACTTATATTCTCATTGGCATCACTATATATAATGCATTCGGATCATCCTCGTCAGTGATAATTATAGCACTACTAGCATCAGTAAAACTAAACTTGCATTTGTTTCTTATACAAGATAATGCATCAAGTAAATAACGCGAATTAAACCCTATTTCTACATTTGTTCCATTATAATCTACCTCTATAGACTCAGTTGCATCGTTACATTCTTGAGAGCTTGAGTGTAGAGTTAATAGTTTCTTTTGTAAAAAGAATTTTACAGACTTTATCTTATCAGATACTACAACAGAAACTCGATCTATAACGTTAGCTAACTTACTGCTTTCAACGATCATTTGCTTATCCCGGTATGTAGGGATAACAGTCTTGTAATCAGGAAAGGTGCCATCTATCAACTTTGATATCATCGTGTACCCACTACATGTGAATTTGATTTTTCTATCTGAAAGTCTTATGTCAACTTTTTCACAACTATCTAACACTTTCAGTAGCTCCATGACAGTCTTGCGTGGGATAATTACACCAAGTTCCACATTGATGTTTTGGGGTTTTAGTCTCTTTACACATGCTAATCGATGTCCATCAGTTGCAATACAATATAGAAACTGCTCATCTAAACTTAGGTATATTCCATTTAAATTGTACCTTGTATCATCCAACGATACTGCAAACTTTGTCTTAGTTAATAGATCTATTAGATCCGTATTTAGTAGAGTAAAACCATGTTTATAATCTCCTTCTTCAAGAAGAGGAAAGTTATTTGAAATTACATTTGGTAAAGAAAAGCTTGCATTTCCACAAGATATCAACAGTTTCTCCTGATCATTCATTTCAAAGTGAACATCTAAATCAGCTGGTAGTTTTTTTATGATACTATGTAAAGTATGAGCTGGGATTTTTATTTCTCCTTCCATTAATACATCTGCAGCAAGTGAGGCAAATATTGAAATATCAAGATCAGTTGCTTTTAATTTTATGCTACTATGTTGTGCCATGATATTTATACACGCTAAAGCATCTATCGCATGACGTCTTTCAACTACTCCGCTTATTTTAGATAACGTACTTAGAAGATTTGCACGTCCTACGCTAAAACTTACCTGGCCACATACATAACTTTGCTCTTTAGTTTTTACATTTACACTTGCAACCTCTGACATACAGATCTCAAAAATATATTCTAAATGATATTCACATTCTACTTAAAGTAAAGCGCTATTTAAGACTTACAACAATCCTACAAACAGGAACTCTATTGCTAGTTCAGTTGGAGAAGGTCATTTCAAAAAATGAACATTTATGGAAGCTTCTATGCATAGCATTATAGCTAGGTCCTACACTAATGACAGGTTGTGAGGTAAAAGATAAAACAATGAAAAACTTTAAGTTTAGAAAGGGGATTGATTTAGGGGAAATAGGCATTTATCTTTATATGTAATTTTCATATGATAGACATATATGCACCCAATCATATATTTACTTAACCTAATACTTGATCTTTACAGCTTCATTCTAATATGTTGGGTTATTCTGGATTGGTTGATTAAAATTAATATAGCTAACATGTATAATGAAGCTGTGAGCAGCGTAATGCAAACTTTAACCAAGCTCATCCACCCACCATTAAAGGTTATTAGAAGATACATAGGATCGGTCAATGGATTAGATTTATCTATAATGATACTACTAATAACAATTCACTTTGTGAAATACACAATGAATTACTACTTCAAGTAGATGATAAAAAAATATCTGAAGCCAATAATATACCTATTGGCACTAATATATATATATATATCAGTTTTCAGTTACAACTATAAAGACCCATCCTTAAATACAGTTACAAATGAAAGAGTAACAAACTGGGGTGGAGTAGTTGGTTCATATTCAGCTGATATATTAGTCCAATTTTTTGGATTAAATAGCATTACAATAGTTACGACTGTAGTTTACTTCTTGATTTTTAGGCCACCAAAAAGGCTGCTAAAAATTAGCTACCTAACATTGATTAACCTAGGAATATGTGCTATATTGGCTAAATTCCCACTTAGTACTACTGCAAGGTACATGCACAGTGGAATAGTAGGAAATATTTTAATTAGCCACTACCCATTTTACACATTTATAATAGCATTTTTAGTAGGAATATTAGGATTGATTGGATGGAAGAGAACGATTCAATCTTTATTCCTTCTATGCAAAAAAGTAGCTTACCTTTCTTCAAATCTTCCATTTTCTATGTCAAATAAAATCGTTAAATATCTAAATCTAGTTGCACCGTTAGTAGTAGAAGAACAAAGCGTTCAAATTGCTGTTAAGCAAGAGCTAAAAGGAAGACAGAAAAAAAATACTAAGAAGGTTTCTACAACCTTTAGTAAATTTGAATTTCCAAGCGTTCACTTACTTTCTAAAGTAGAAAAATCTTTACATAAAAATCAGCTGAATGGAATGGAAAGTAATAAAAACTTGTCCCTATTAGAACAGGTTCTCAATGATTTTGGCGTGCAAGGAAAAATTATCAACGTGTGTTATGGACCGGTTGTAACTTTATACAAATTTGAACCACAAGCTGGCACAAAATCTGCAAGAGTGATCAGTCTTGCAGATGACATTGCACGTTCAGTAAGTGCAGTCTCTGCAAGAATTTCAATAATCCGTGGGCAAAATGCTATAGGAATAGAATTACCAAATAAAGAACGAGAGATTGTTATGTTACGTGATTTGTTCGAATCTCAAGAGTACCAAAATGCAAACTTAAATCTTCCAATCGCACTAGGAAAAGAAATAAGCGGAAACCCTATCATCGCTGATTTAGCTAAAATGCCACACTTGCTTATTGCTGGGACTACAGGATCTGGCAAATCAGTTGCGATTAATACTATGACTCTTTCACTTATTTATCGATTAAGTCCTAGTGAATGTAAGATGATAATGATTGATCCAAAAATGCTTGAACTTTCAATATATGATAAAATACCACATTTAATAACACCAGTAGTAACAGAGCCAAAGAAAGCCTTGATTGCCCTTAAGTGGACAATAAAGGAGATGGAAAACCGCTACCGCATGATGTCATATTTAAGTGTACGAAATGTAATAAGCTATAATAAAAAGATTACAGAAGCAATAAGCAGTGGGAAGGAACTTGAGCGTGTTGTACAAATTGGATTTAACTCAACAACAGGCAAACCTCTATTTGAAAAAATGTCCATTGAAATGGAAACATTTCCGTACATTGTAGTAATCGTAGATGAAATGGCAGATTTGATGCTTATTGCTGGTAAAGACATAGAGCGTTCTATTCAACGCTTGGCTCAGATGGCTCGTGCTGCAGGAATACATATCATAATGGCAACTCAACGTCCATCTGTAGATATTATAACAGGTGTGATAAAAGCAAATTTTCCTACAAGGATAAGCTTTGCTGTTACTTCTAAAATAGATAGTCGTACGATACTCGGTGAACAAGGTGCTGAACAATTACTTGGCATGGGTGATATGCTCTATATGGCCCCTGGTGGTAAAATTATTCGAGTTCACGGCCCATTCGTAAGTGATAATGAGGTGCAGAATATAGTTAATCACTTGAAAGCACAAGGGGAACCAAATTACATAGAAGAAGTTACAAAAGAAGATGAAAATTTTTCTATAAAATCTAGCAATGAAGCAGATAATGAAGAAGATAGTTTATATAAACAAGCAGTAATTATCATACAAAGGGATCGAAAAGTTTCAACTAGTTACATTCAGAGACAGCTGAGAATAGGATACAATAGAGCTGCAAACATTATTGAAAGAATGGAAAAGGAAGGTATTGTTAGTGCCCCAAATCACTCAGGAAAAAGAGAAATATTGGAGTAATAACCCCAAATTATCAGCATTACGATACTTAACAAATATTTGATATAGTATTTAATTTAGTAAACAAGATATAATGAATCTATCTGCAAAAGTGTTTTTTAACTCACTCATTTTTGGGTTTGTTCTCTACCCTTGCTTTCTAAAATTTCTAAAGAAAGTTAGCAAAAGTGTACAACCGATCAGATCATGCGGACCAAAAAGTCATCTAGTTACAAAAAGAAACACTCCTACTACAGGTGGAATAATAATACTGATCTCTACTTTACTGCCAATTTTACTCTGGACACAGCTAACGTTGGAAACTATGTTGCTAATATCTATAACTCTATTTTTTGCTTTAGTCGGATTTATTGATGATTATTTAAAATTAAAAGTAGACAATCATGAAGGTTTGAGTGCAGAAACTAAAATACTTATACAACTCATATTTACCTTCGTTGTTATGTTTATATATAAGACACATCTTGTTGAAGGTTCTACAAAAACGTTTTTATTTAGAGAAATAATGATTGATTTTAGCTATATGTATGTTCCATTTGCTACATTTGTAATTGTTGGTTCCGCTAACGCTGTAAATCTTACAGATGGTCTTGATGGCCTTGCTGCAACTCAATCTATCACTTCCTTTGTTTCTTTGGGACTAATTGCATACTTAACTCAATCAAGCATGAGCATTGTTTTATTCTGCATTGCATTTACAGGAGCAATTCTAAGTTTCTTGTGGTTTAACACAAACCCTGCCAAAATATTTATGGGTGACGTTGGTAGCTTATCAATCGGTGCAGCTTTAGGACTGACTAGCGTCTTAATCAAAAAAGAAGTGCTCTTAGCTATTATCGGAACTATCCCAGTAATGGAAACCTTATCTGTCATTGTTCAGATATCATATTTTAGATATACAAAATTTAAGCATGGGAGTGGAAGAAAAGTCTTTCTTATGACACCGGTACACCACCATTTTGAAAAGAAAGGATGGTCAGAAAATGAAATAGTTACGAAATTTTGGATAATTTCTATTACTTGTTCAATCTTTACTATTGCTTTCCTGCTATAGAAACCATGATATATCCAAACTTTGCATTAGAAAATAAGTTACCAGGAATAGTAGCTGGAGTGGATGAAGCTGGGAGAGGACCACTAGCAGGTCCAGTAATATCTGCAGCAGTAGTGTTTACCAATAAAACTACAACCATTACAGGAATCAACGACTCAAAAAAACTGACTGCTAAAAATAGGCAAGTCCTATATGAAAAAATAAAGTCTGTTGCAAAATTTGCTATAGGAATAGCAAGTGTACAGGAAATAAACTCACATAATATTTTGCAAGCAACAAAACTTTCAATGCAGCGTGCATTGATAAACTTAGGATTAGAATTAGACTATGTGCTAGTTGATGGCAACCAGACACCTGAAACAAAATGGCAAGTAAGGTCTATAATAAAAGGTGATAGCTTGAGTATATCAATCTCAGCAGCTTCAGTCATTGCAAAAGTCACAAGGGATCAATTAATGCAAAAATTACATCATCAGTACCCAGAGTATAATTGGTACAAAAATAAAGGATATGCAACAAAAGAACATATAGAAGCTATAGGTCTTTATGGCATTACAGAACACCATAGAAAAAGCTTTGCACCGATTTTAAAACTACGCAACCCAATATGTAGTTATCTGTATTTATAACTATCAACAATAAACTTAAATGGTATTACACTATCTATTGTAGCCTTTATATTAGAAAAAGTAAAGCTGATATCAACAGTCTGATTTTTTACATTCTTATTTTGCTCGATTACAAAAATCACTGTTGCCCTCCCAGGAAAGGAAACTAGTTCCTTAACTGATCGATCAATAGATAACTTCACTACACTTATATTATTAACTTCTCTTTCAGAGAAAAGTAAATCTGCAGTCTCATTGTTTACTTTTTCTTGAAAATCTTGATAAACCCTAGGGGTGGAATTGTTTTTTATAAAATTTTTTCTGTACTCTGGTTCAACAACTTTATTAGATTCATATGCTTTAATATACTTAATTAGTAGATACTTAGCTATAGGAATGTATTCATCTCTCTTTCTATCAGAATCCAGCTTACGCATTACAGAAAATTCATCTTCCGCATGATCCGTATACCTAATAAAGTTCAAACTTTTTTTAACAGGAAATAAAAGATATATATTCAACAGCAATAAACATAAGCACATTAGAAGAAATGATACTATAACTACCATCCAAGACCTTTCTACTACACAAAATAGATATCTATGACAGTACCACTCAACTGCTTTACTAAAATAACTTTTGTTTTTTACTGACTTAAGCAATCTATCTTCCATAATAATAGAGAAATAAGCTCAATGATTATAATAAACTTCAAACCATTATCCTTAGATTATAACATTTTTTAATAGATGAATGATGGTATTATCTTGTTTCACGGTATGTAAAATTTACTGATTTTTATGTTTACATTTATCACTTTTACGTCAAGGCTTCCAGAATTATAGGTATTGTCTTGCATCCTCTATGGCTACCATAATAAGGTATTCATTTCGACAAAAATAATCAAATTCATCGTCTGGTTTTACTTTTCTATCTAATCTACTTTTAGTAATCTACCAAGTAGATTAATCTTATACTTTTGTAACATAGGCCTGATATATACTTCTATGTAGAACTTAGAAGATAACAGGTCAATTAATTCTGAATTTAAACTTTTATTTATATCATCAAAACTTACTACTTATGATATAGTAAAACATCAATTGATAATTAATTCAACTTAATACCAAGATAATTAAAATCTCTAGAAATTCCTACTAATCTTCTCTCACAACAGGATCATACATAGTAAACAACTTTTAGTGACGGATATTACTAAGTTTATTAGCTTAAAACTTACCTTATAAGAGTTGCATTTAACAATATTTTTGCTTTTTAGAATCATCTCACCTTAACCCTTAATGTATCTTAGGTAGTTTTATACATCTGCAAAGATAACTATGTTGAACTTCTACTAATTGTATATAGTATTAATCCATTCTCAGGCTATCACATATTTCAAAGATTAAATCAATAAGTTAACCCTAAACTCACGTCAAAAATATTATATTTCATAAACCGGCAACATGATATTAACTGCATTAGCTAGAACATGCCTCCTATCTAGGTGAAATTGCTTAGCAGAAGCAAAAAGCTCATTTACTTTTTTCCACTGATTAAGCAGAACTTCAACATTGCTTACACCACCCTTTATACTTTCTAAAATGAAAGTTTGTATTATATACGATGCTAATTCTAGATCAATTTCACTATTGATTATCTTTTTAATCGCTTCAGAATTATTTAAATTAGAAAGGAATTCATAAAAGCATCTATATGACTCATAAGTGCTACTATTTATTGCATTTATTACCATTCCAGGTGCTCCAGGAAATAAAGTAACTACTTCATCAAATATTTGATCATCAAACTCACACTGAGATGAAACAATTTGCTTTGTTTCAGAGTAAGTCAGTGGCAGCAAATTTATCTGAAAGCACCTGCATTTAATAGTATCTTGTATATTATATGGTTTATGGCTAATTATAAATATCTTGGAGTTTTTTGGTGGTTCCTCTAGTATTTTTAATACTGCATTCCTAGCATTACTTGTCATTGCTTCTAGACTATCTATTATAACAACCTTACATTCTGATTGAATTGGACTCAAGTACAGAAAATTCTTCATTTCTCTTACTACTTCCACTCCTATTGGATCATCATCAACAACATATAAATCTAATGCCATTTCGTTATGGCTCCTTATAAGAAACCAATTAGAAAAATACTTTGCGAGTGTTGCTTTTCCTATACCTTTTCTACCGCAGATTAGCCAAGATTGAATAGCTAAGTTATTCATCAACTTCTTTTTAGCCTGATCATGCCCTATTATCTTTCCCATTCTTTATTCTATGAACCTATGTATGAAAGGATATTACATACCATTTGAAGTGAGACTACACCCTCCCTAATAATCTTGATCTCATCTTGAGTTAAGTCAATAATAGTCGATTCTACACCAGAGACTAATTTGTCATCCTCAACAATTGCTGATAGATGTTGTTTGATAGGCTTAGGTATGTCTTCAGCCTTATATATGCTTTGTTCCCCTGAAATATTTACGCTAGTTGCAACTACTGGAGTTTTTAGTTTGTTCAATATTGAAATTGCAATAGGATGATCAGGAATCCTTATACCTACACTGCCCTTGAAGAATTCATTTGGCAATATATTCTTACCTTTAAGAGGTAAAATATAAGTAATTGGGCCAGGAGAAAACTGATTTATTAAATGAGTATATTTTTTATCTAGCTTTGCTATTCCCATTAAGCCACAAATATCAGCAACAAATACAGACAGTGGTTTATTTTTAGAACGCTTCTTCACTTGGCATATTTTTCTTATAGCTTCACTATCTAATGCGTTACAAGCAAGAGCATAAACAGTTTCTGTGGGGAAACAGACTAATAAGTTATTTTGTATAGCACTTATTATTCTAGATACCATATTATAGTTGCAATTTATATTCACAGTAAATAATTTGCATAACCTTTGCAATACCACTTTTTCTTCCAAAACTTGACATGAAGTAGTATTATAGTTAACATTTAAGTATGCCTATTTAAATAGGATTTAATAACTATGGTTAAACATGTTTACCTCTGAAATTTTCGCAGCAGATATAGCTAATAACACATCAAACATTGGTGCATCTTTTTTTAATCTTATCCCATTAGCATTAATAGTTGTGGTATTTTACTTTTTTATCATCCGTCCACATCACAAAAAATTAAAAGAACTCAGAAAGATGATAGATCAGATCAAGCGTGGTGACATTGTTATTACTTCCGGTGGGATAATAGGTGAAGTCAATAAGCTTGACGAGGCAAATGCACAGTTTGTAATAGAAATAGCACCAAAAGTCGAAATAAAAGTTCTAAAATCCGCTATATCTGAAGTTTTAAATAAAGAAGCTCAAAAAATAGCATTCAAACCGACTGAAAAGTGCAAAATTAAGAAAGAAGATAAAAAAAATAAAACTCGATTATATAAAAGTAAAAAGGAATAAGATAACAATAAAAGTGCTTTATAACTTTAAAACTTGGTTGTGTGTGGAATATTTGGTGTAGTAAGTGATAGCGATTCGGTAATACCAACTTTACTAACTGGATTGCGGAGATTGGAACATAGAGGATACGATTCTTCGGGAATTGCAATCATAAACAATGAAGGCAAGATAGAAGTGAGAAAATCAGAAGGAAGAGTTGAGAGGCTATGTGAAGTTATTGACAATAGCAAAATGTCAAATAGCACAGTTGGTATAGCACATACCCGATGGGCTACACATGGAGCTCCAAGCCTCAAAAATGCTCATCCTATTTATACAAACAACATTGTTGTCGCTCATAACGGTATAATTGAGAATTACAATTTGCTAAAAAAAAACTTAGAAAAAATGGGAATACAATTTCATACTGATACTGACACAGAAGTTATACCAAATATGCTAGCCATATATCTTAATGAAGGGTCTTCACCAATTGATTCTTTATCTAAGTGCTTAAGAAATTTGCATGGTTCATTTGCTTTAGCCTTATTATTTGCAGAATACCCAGATGCTTTATTCGTAGCAAAAAGGAATTTGCCTTTGTCAATAGGCTATAATTACAATACCTCACTTGCTATGTCTGATTCTAATACTTTAAGCTCTCTAGTAGAAAGAATATCACACCTAGAAGATGGTGATATCGGAGCAATAAGGTCAAGCGGAGTTACTATATATAATAATGGTGTACGAGTTGAACGCAATATAGAAAGTAATAGTTTGAACAATTTTTTAATTAGCAAAAATGGTCACCCAAGCTTTATGTTAAAGGAGATTTTTGAGCAGCCTTGTACATTAAATAAAACAATAAATCAATTCTATAAAAAGCATATGGAAGTGATATCTGACAACAAAAAACTATTCTCCAAGATAAGTCATATTACCATAGTCGGATGTGGATCATCATATTTTGCAGGACTAATAGCGAAGTACTGGTTAGAGAGTATTGCTCAAGTTCGGGTTTACTTAGAAATTTCATCAGAGTTTAGGTATAGTAACATAAGACTAGAAAAGGGAAGTTTTGGGTTATTTATATCTCAGTCAGGTGAGACTGCAGATACTATGGAAGCACTACGCTATGGAAAATCACAGAAGCAAACAATCATTAGTATAACTAATACATTGAACAGTAGCATTGAAAGAGTTTCAGACATTGTGTTACATACTCTTGCTGGACCAGAAATTGGTGTTGCTTCAACGAAGACATTTTCTGCACAATTAGCAGTTTTAGCATGCTTTGCCTTAGAGCTTGCAAAAATGAAAGGCACATTGAGTAAAAGGAGAATAAAGCAGATGAGTGATGCCATTAACTCTATCCCAAAATATGTAGAACATGTTTTGAATAAAGTAAAGGTACAACATGTATCAGGAAGTATATTAGAGCACAGAAGCACTATTTTAATCGGTAGAGGGAGCTCATATGGAATTGCAATGGAAGGAGCATTGAAGATAAAAGAGCTTTCATACATTAACACCACAGGCATTGCAGCAGGAGAGATGAAACATGGTTCAATTGCATTAATAGATTCATCAGTACTTGTTATAGCGATTATCCCATACGATAATTTATTTTTTAAAACATTGTCCAATATACAAGAAATTATTGCAAGAAAAGGCAAAGTGATCGCTTTTAGCGACAGGCAAGGAGTGCCATTCTTGAGAGAAGTTTGTATAGATGTTGTTCAACTTCCTGATACTGATAGTTTTATCTCTCCAATAATCTATAGCATAGCTATGCAATTCCTTGCTTACTCTACTGCAATAAAAAAAGGATTAGATGCTGATTACCCGAGAAATTTAGCTAAGTCTGTTACTGTTGAATAGCCTATACAGTGTTAACTGTAATATAACACTTTTTCTCGTACTAGCTAAATTAGCCCAGTTGTAAGAAAACTACTCCAAGAATTGGATCTCTAAACAGTAGAAAGCTCATAAGCAATGAGTAACGCCTTATTAGGTTGATTGGCACTTATTGATTCAGCGTATTAGCTCTTACAGCGAATTTGCGCAGTTATATGCTTGACACTAAGCCTTAGTTTTTTTTACAATCTACTTTGTGAAGGAACAAAAGTGCTTATTCGTTACTGTAGCTGGTCTGCCAAATTCTGGAAAGTCTACACTGGTTAATAGCATTATAGGCAGGAAGATTTCAATCGTTACTCCAAAAGTACAAACAACAAGGACACAAATAAAGGGCATTAGAGTATATAATGAAACACAAATCATCTTTATTGACTCTCCTGGAATTTTTTCAGCAGTTACAAAGCTTGAAAAAGCCTTAGTTAGATCTGCATGGTCAGCGATTAAGGGTAACGATATTACCCTGTTGCTTGTTGATGCAAGTAGTTACTTTAAAAACTTAGAGAGAATCAAGGCTATATTTGCACGATTGCGGTACATAAAAGCAAAATGCATTTTGATTATTAATAAGATTGACCTAGCAAAAAAGTCCGAGATAAAGATAGCTTACGAGTACCTGAATTTACTTTACAGGTTTGAGAGGATTTTCGTAATATCAGCACTTAAGAGAAATGGACTTTCTGATTTGATGAACTACTTATCTGAAATCGCACCAGCTGGTCCTTGGTTTTATAGGAAAAATAAAGTGACTGATTCTTCAGTAAAGTTTTTGTCGGCAGAAACTACAAGGGAAAAACTATCCTTAAATTTGCACAAGGAATTACCATATTCTACAGCTATCAGGACTGAACAATTTCAAGAAAAAAAAGATAAGAGTCTAATCATAAAACAGATCATATTTGTGCTAAAAGACAGTCATAAAAAAATAGTACTAGGAAAAAATGGCAGTTGTATTAAAAAAATTAGCATTGAAGCACGTGATGAATTGGAGAAGCTATTTGCACGTAAAGTCCATCTATTTTTATTTGTAAAAGTACGGCTCTGGACTAATTTCCCTGAAGAGTATATAAGTAATGCTTAACTCTTTATTGGTGTTTGATATTGAGACTATACCAGATGTAAATTCTGGCAAAAACTTACTTAACATTAGTGACAATAGTAATGTAAAGGATAGAAGAGATGCATTGATGAAGTACCACCTTGAACTGACAAATGGACAAAATCCTTTTGTTCGCCATCCTCTACATCATGTTATAGTCATCAGTCTTCTATCATGCAATATAAGCTACAAGGATGGTTATGAAGTGTTCACATTACAAGAAATTAGGTCTAGAAGTACATTAAATTTCAGTGAGAAAGAACTAGTAAAGGAGTTTTTCAATTATATGTCTGAAAAAAGACCAAGATTAGTCTCATTCAACGGACGTACTTTTGACATTCCAGTATTAAAATACCGTGCTATGGTTCATGGCATTCAAGCAGAGTATTTTCACAAAGCTGGTGATAAATGGAACGGCTACAACCAAAGATATAGTAGTGATTGGCACTGTGATTTACTTGAATACCTCTCTGATTTCGGAGCTTCTGTGAGAGTAAAAATGAATGAAGTTTGCGCAGCATTTAATCTTCCTGGTAAAATTGGAGTTAACGGGTCACAAGTTATGGAACTATATGACAGCGGGAAGATACAAGAAGTTCAAAATTATTGTGAAACAGATGTAGTTAATACTTACCTGATCTACTTACGATTTATGCACCACCAAGGAAGAATTACTACTGAAAGTTACAACAAGAGTGTAGAAGGGTTGCTTTTAGAATGTGAGAAAAAGGTACACCTAGAAAAATTTAAAAAAGAATGGGAAATAATCTGTAGTGGGAAATTTTATATTGAATTCTAAAGATAATCCTTAGATCTAAGTTGTATACTACTTTTAGTATAAGTGCACTTCATGCCAAGAACCACGACTATATGGATACTGATAGTATACCATGAAATATAATAAGCACTAACACTTGTTTCTTTATTACTTCTATAATGAAAACAATCCACATAACGCGGTTCGAGTAGTACTGAGATTTAATGTCATTTTAACAGTATTTTTAAGTAATTTCCTATGCTAAATGATGCTTGAATCTAGAGAATTTAATCCAATCAATAGCTATTTAATAAAGATAGATCTCAGCACTAAGTAATAGCTACTTCACTTAAAACCAGTACAAGTCAAAGACAAATGAAATATCCCATAAAAATGGAGCTCAGTAAAAATTTTATTAAATAGCTTTTGAATTTAATTCGTATTTCTATTATCTTACAATCTACAAGTTTAGCTACAAGATTATGAAAATAATAATAGGCAGTGCCAGTAAAGAGTTAGGGAAATCAATAGTTAGTAATTTAAATATTCAACCATCACATGTTCAGGTATCAAGGTTTACAGATAGTGAGACGAGCGTGTATGTGGAAGAAGATATCCACAATCAAAATGTATATATAATACAGTCAATTTCTCCTCCTGCAAACGATAATCTAATAGAGCTTCTACTTACAATTGATGCAGTAAAAAGATTAGGAGCTAAAAACATAATAACAATTATTCCTTACTATGGTTATAGTAGACAAGATAGGATTATTAAAAATAATAATATGCAATCCGCTTTTAGTGCTAAATTAGTCGCAAATCTTATTCAAGCTGCAGGTACAAATGGAGTTGCAGTTATTGATTTGCATTCAAACCAAATTGAGGGATTTTTTGATGTACCTGTAACTAATTTGAGTTGCTCTAAAGTATTTTCTGAATCTATTCCACATATAGAGAATTTAGCAATAGTTGCACCTGATATTGGAGCAGTAGGCAGAGCACGTGCTTTTGCAAATACTTTAGAAAAAGAACATAAGATAAAATTGAACAGTGAGATTATTATAATAGACAAACACAGAGAGAAAGCAGGTACATCTCAGGTAATGAACATAGTTGGGGAGGTAACAAATAAAAATTGTGTTATTGTTGATGATATAGTTGACTCTGGTGGAACATTATGTAATGCAGCTTCTGCTTTAAAAAGTCAAGGAGCAAGGTCTGTAATTTCATGTATAACACATAGTGTATTTTCAGGAAATGCAATTGAAAAAATATCTTCTTCCTTTCTAGATAAATTAATAATTACAGATACCATACTTCACAAATTAGAAAAAACTAGTAAAATAGAAGTTATTTCAATTGCATGTATTTTGACTCATTTCATCATAGGAGGTAAAGGTGACAGTTAGGTCAACAGAAGATGTAATTACTTCACTAATAGAATTTGTCAACAAGAGAAAAGTAACAATTACCAAGAAAGAGATGCTTAAAGTTGCAAAACTTGTGAGAATTAAGTTATCAAATGATGAAACTGAGCACTACTCTAAGGAGTTAACCATGCTTGATTGGATATATGATACTTTGTTACAAGTGAATACTGAGAATATTTCTCCTGTACGTTATGGTGCTATAGAAAAGAATATCCATGTACACAATGATATTGTTAATCCTCAAAGTACTAAAGAAGAAATACTATCCAATACAAAATCTGAGCATGGATATTTTGTAGTTCCAAAGGTTGTAAATAACTAAAATGAGCCCAACATTAGTTATTCATGATAAGTATCAAATGATTCAACATGTTGATATTCAAATCTAGTTGAACCACAAGGGTATAAGTTAGTGATAAAACAGTGGTTATTTATTGTAGTTGATAATCCAGTAACTCACTCAGTATTTAGTGTAATAAAGTCATAAAACCTATTAAATTTTAGTATGAATGAAGTAGTAACATTTGGTTGTCGTCTAAATTTCTATGAAAGTGAATTAATTAAGGAAGCACTAAGAAAAGCAAAGAGAAAAAATGTAATTGTAGTACATAGTTGTGCAGTGACAAATGAAGCAGAACGTCAGGTGAAGCAAAAAATACGTAATATTCATAAAAATGACCCAAGTAAAGAGATTATTGTAGTTGGCTGTGCAGTTCAATTAGACCCTAAATCATATAGCAGTATTCCAGGTGTAAGTAAAGTATTGGACAATCAGAATAAGCTAAAAGCTGCAAGTTATTTGCTAGGTGATGATGAGATATTAGCCAGTAATAACAAAGAAGGTACTCTCCTAGTTAATAAATTCAAGGATAAGTCAAGAGCATTTATCGAAATCCAAAATGGCTGTAATCATAGCTGCACATTTTGTTCAATTACCAAGGCAAGAGGGAACAATAGATCTATACCAATAAGTAGCATTATTGAGCAAATTAAGGCTCTTATAGCAAATAATTATCAGGAAGTAGTGTTTACAGGAGTTGATATTACTGATTTTGGTAAAGATCTATTTGGCAAACCTTCACTTGGTTCAATGATCAGAAGAGTCTTAAAGGATATTCCAGAATTAAAGAGGCTTAGGCTTTCCTCTATTGATATTGCTGAAATCGACGAAGAATTGATGGACTTAATAGGCAATGAATCAAGATTTACACCGCATTTGCACCTAAGTTTACAATCTGGTAATAATTTAATTTTAAAAAGAATGAAACGTCGTCATAGCAGAGAGCAAGCGATAGAATTTTGTCACAAAGTAAAAAGTCTAAGGCCTGATATAGCATTTGGTGCTGATATTATTGCAGGATTCCCAACAGAAACAGATGAAATGTTTCAGGACACAATCAATCTCCTAAAGGAAGCAAACATAGTTTATCTACATGCTTTTCCATACTCAAGGCGAAAGAACACACCTGCAGCACTAATGCCGCAGGTACCGGGGAATGTGCGTAAAGAACGGACAAAAAACTTGATAGAAGTAAATAAAGAAATAATGTGTAACTTTTATCAATCTTTGATAGGGACTAAACAAAGTGTTTTGGTTGAACAGAATAATATTGGCAGAGCAGAGAACTTTGCACTAGTGAAGATTCTATCAAAAGCTGAAGCTAAAAGTATTGTGAATGTTAATATCATAGGAATGGAAAAAGATTATTTAATTGGAACTATTCTTTCTTGATTTTTTAATATTAAGAATAGTGTATAGTAACATCACAAATTTCAAATTTATTCATGACTAGAAAATCCATTGTTTTCTACGTATTGTTAACTTTATGCACTATTTTTTCTGCTCATACTAATGAAAGTTGCTCAGGCAATAAACAATGTGTAAAAAACTCAATCCATACAGAAGAATCTTTATGTCCTGAATATGGGAAATCTCATAAAAAAAAGATTGTACCAGTTAAAGACATGAAACTTGATTTTTATATCAGCATTAATAGTGGTAAGATATACTCTGATAACTCAAAGCCATTTGTAAATGGCATAAAAGCAATTGGAGAGAGGGTATTTACCCTAGTTGAAAGGCGTTATGATGCTATAATAAAAAATATAGTTGCGGATGAAATTGAAAGTGTAAAAAAATTTGATGGTGAAATTAATTTTCAGTGGCTTAACAGCATATCTCTAGGTTACTATGCTGGAAGAAACGGCCAAGTTGATTTTGAAGTTATATATTCTAAGTTTAATATTAAAAACGGCAATTCTACTACAATGCTTGACAGCTCAGCTGGTATATTTGCATTTTTATTAAATATTTATTATACCCCTAGTATTCAATGTGTAAAAATTGCACCATACATTAGTCTTGGCATAGGACCAGAGATTTTTAGACTAAGGAAAGTTAATGGATCATCACAGAATTTAATGCCACTGAATATTCCTTGGTTTGCTTATCAAGTAAAGCTTGGTTTTGATTACTCAATAACCTCAGAAGTCAAATCCTTCTTTGGTTACCGTTACTTTAGCACTCCAATACCTATCGCAGATGATATATCTACCCACAGTATTGGGGTAGGCTTGGCATTTAACTTCTAGCAGAGATTAATGATAGACTATTGTCTTTTTTGTATCAGAAAAACAACAATTACATAACTCATATTTCCAAAAGGTAACACATCCCATATTGCATCACATTATTAGCTAGTTTTCTAAAACTACAATGAAACAGACCTTTAAGGTTTTACTTATTTTTTAATGCTTTATAAAGCTACTAATCATCATACCTTATCTCTTTTAACAGAAATTTACTTGTTTGATTTTAATAATTGAAGCGTCTGCCTAACTTTATCTTACTATAATGTGCTATGCATTCCATACTTGGAACTTTAGTATAGTAATTCCTAATAAAGTTATATATCCATAAATACTTTGCCTGCATCAGATCGGTTAGGTAAATTATAACTCAATACTCACCGTCATACTGTTCATTTTGTTAATTAGATGTAATTGGAATTTTTATTGCTTTATATGTATCAGAGGTAAAATAAACTATCACTTACTAATTATTTATAACATGTACCTAAACTTAAGACCATAGTTGAAAACTAAACCATATGATTACATATCTATTACATTAATAAGTTTACTACATTATACAAGTGCTCTAGTACTAGAAAGGTATTTGTTGTACCCACAAGCCACATAACTCTTTCAGCCTTTTATTTCTATTACTTATCTTACTCTAAGAGAGGCACCAACTACTGTTGAGGTACCTCAACAGCTTTTGCAGATACTTTTCCATCATCCAAAACAATAGGACCTGTTTCTTATTGAACAACAAGCAATTATAAATCATTATTATATTGAGATATCATAACACTACTGTAATTATCACTAGTATTGTTTTTGCTATTACTAATAAAGATACTCAGAACACAGTATTGAATATTAATAAAGTTTATGTAATAATTCTACATTTCTAGTTACTTTATCTATATCTTTATCATTTAGCTTGAAAATAATATTTTTCAATATTTCATGGGTTATGTTCAAGTCAATGTAAGAAAATTTCCTATTATAATTAGCAAACTCTTCTATCTTCTGAAGACCAGAAACCTTCATTGATAAAAATATAATTACTAGCACTTTTTATTTGTCATTCTCTAGAAGAGATGTTTTTACATGCCTCATTAATAGATTTGCTTATATAATCAACAAAAAGGAACATTAAATACTCAAAACAACTATTTTATGCATGGTAGGGACAAGGAGCTCTAGATAAATTTTAGATAACTTGACTACTGAATCTCGTTTTCAGCACTTGGAAACCCTTTTTAGGGTAGGTACCCAAGCCTCTCCCGATTTAAGTCCATATACTGATGACAACATTACATTGAGCTATATCTTCAATATCTTATCATCCGCACATTCATCATATTCAATCTCAACTGTGGAATGCGCAATTTCAAACTTATTTAATAGCATTTTTTTTATCTCATATAAAATATCAGTGTGTTGTGCATCTTGTCTTACCTTAGCATGCATGGTAATTATAAAATAATTATCAGACAATGACCATGCATGTATGTGGTGCACGTCAATAACTTCAGGTAGCCTAGATACAATCTCGCTTTTTATCCCTTCGGCTGACACTCCTTCAGGAGTACCCTCAAGAAGAATATGACAAGAATTTTTAAGAATCTTATAGCCACTGCTTAGAATCACTACACTAACAAATACTGATAAAATAGGATCTACTATTTGCCACTCGGTTAGCATAATAATTATTGATGCAAGTATAGCAGCCACAGAGCCCAAAATATCACCTATAACGTGTAATACAGCACTTTTTATGTTTATATTGCTTTCACACTTACTATGCAATATAAAAAAAACTACGACATTGGCAATCAGTCCAAGTGTAGCAATAATTAACATTATTTTCCATTCGATATTGACTGGAAAAACAAATCTCTTTATTGACTCTATTATAATAATCAGTGAAATGAAGAATAAAGTTAAGCCATTGACAAATGCTGCAATTATCTGTAGCCTGTGATACCCATATGATCTTTGCAGATCAGACTTTTTGGATGAAAATTTATGCGCTATCCAACTCAAAACTAAAGCAAAGAGATCAATAAGCATATGCCCTGCGTCTGATAATAGAGCAAGTGAATGTGAAATTATTCCGCCAACTATTTCCATAAACATTGTTATTGCAACTATTATTATAGAACGAATTAAGCGCTCAGACTCTGCTGCTGAATGTTTGCCATTGTGCACTGATATCATATAAAACCTTTTCATGGATAAAAGTGGGTAACACTGGGCTCGAACCAGTGACCTTTTGCACGTCAAGCAAGTGCTCCACCAACTGAGCTAGTTACCCATTGTTATTTTAGTATAGTTCTTTAGCATAATGAAAGTCAATTTACTTTTCAAGTATTATATATGTTATCCTATCTAATATAATTTAGCAATCTAGATGTAGAACTTTAGCTAAACTCTATGAGTTTACATAGATCAACTATTTACATCTTCTTGCTAAAATAGAAATTTGTGTTTCCTTTGTGAGATCATGTTAAAGTTGAAACATATATTTGAAAACTAAATACAAAACAGAACACAAAACATAAGTAGTCATATATTAAAACGAAATAGCAGCACTAAGCTATATAAAGATAAATTACAAGCAATAAGCAAAAGTATAGTAAACAATTTCAACTTATTGAGAATGCAAGACTATAATGATCATGCATATTACGAACTAATTTGAAAAAACAATCCTTCCTCATTTGGGATAAACGACCTTTTAGAAAAAATAGCATACATTTGTTCGTAACAGATTAGCTACTATTCTTATATAGAGAGACAAAACGTTTTAAATTATAAAATGAACTTATCAAGAAACTGTATCTATAAATATATGCTGATAAAGTCAATGTTATAGTTTCATGTATAAAAGCAAACTTAATCAACTATCAAATTATCAAGACTAGTTAAACTATAATGCATTTATAGATTCATGTGCAAGAAGCTTATTATGTTGGATGCTCTTCAATTGCTTGAAAGGAAAAATTGAAGAACATACAAGAAAAAGTCTGAGTGATAATGTGGAGGAGCTAAGGAATTCTCAGAAGAAGATTATCAATAAAGCATGTATAGAGTATCTTAGAGATCTAGAAAATAAAGAATATAGCAGATGAAAAATATAATATTTTATACATGAAAGTCTCTGAGTAACTTGTACTCACTAGTATTAGTAATCAAATTAAAAATGTATAATAAATATGACATAACACCCAACAAAGAGTGAACTTGAAAGACAATGAGGAAAATCTTAGGAAGAAACAAAATTAATCAAGTCCTATGAGTAAGAAACAGATTTACCATTTTATAGTAAAATAACTTTAAATGCTAACAATGAATTTGACTTTCACATGATTTATTTCAGAACAAAAATTTATAGATCTCACTAACAAAAACGATGATGTCACCATCAAATGAAAGTCTTCTTAAGACTTTAGAAAGCACTTTAAAACCCTCTGATAGAATCCTTGGAATGAAGAAAGGTGGTAATAATCTACTTTTACCATATGGAACGTTTCTAACTTCAGATCATTCTTACTTGAGAAAAGAAAAGATATCAAAAATGTTCAAATAGTAGCTGCAATACTCATATACCATGTGGTGTTATACTGCCTTCAAACAATAATTATATCAGCAATTATAATTATATTATTAAGCATGAATTTGTTATACATTAATATTTCATTTAACTTTTAAGTCGGATCTTGCAGGTTTTTATAAAAGGTTTAGCAGAGGATATTACATAATTAACAGAAAGAAAACAATTTATAATTTTGCAAAATTAGTTTGTGATAGGTATAAGAGAGCCTTGCCTCCCTAGAATGATAATTAAAGAAGTCAATAATCCTTATTGAACAGGTACAATATATCACACATATTTGAATAAACTTATCCAAATTTTTTGATAGCTTGCTTATGCAGAACAGAATATAGAAAAACTCTGAATGGTTTCCTTTATTTTAAGGATCTGATGAGAACGCCCTATCTAAGGTGAAGCAAAGACAATTCAAAAAGGAAGGCTATTTTCTAATTTGGTAAGGACCAACTTCAAGTGCTGAAGATAAGAACATTAGGTTTTACCACTCAAGCTGAACAATAAACAGTAGTTGATAAAGGAGACAAATTACAACTTGGCATTTCAAAAGA
The DNA here is from genome assembly GCF_013365475.1 of Wolbachia endosymbiont of Cruorifilaria tuberocauda. GTDB lineage: Bacteria > Pseudomonadota > Alphaproteobacteria > Rickettsiales > Anaplasmataceae > Wolbachia. The sequence continues at coordinate 181,025 of NZ_CP046579.1, read as the reverse complement.
AGAACTTGAAGATATATCTAAAGTTTATTCTATTAATCTGTTTCGGAGTCTAGAAACATCTTAAAAAAAGAAATACTTTAATAAATTAAGAGCAGAAAACTGTGTTAGTTAAAAGGAATAACATAAGAACAGAAAAGAGCTCTACTATGACCAAGCTTTAAGGAAAAAGCATAGGTAAACATTACTACACTTTATAGTAACATAAAAGCCTCGTTCAACAATACTGAAGAATAGAGAAGCAATTTCCTTATTAAAGTTTTAGCCAAGCTACATGCACTAAATTATAAAGTTAGTACCTTGCAGAAAGATAAATTCTATTAAAAGAAACAGTAAATTCATAATTTATGACTGTGATGCAAAAAAGCTTTCAATACTACATGAAGATGCAGCCTTCATTGAGGTAACAAAGTGCTAATAGCTATAGATTCGCCGCTATAACTAACGAAAATTGAGAAGCAATACCAAGAATATAACTCATATTTAAAGAAAAACTTAACACAAAGTACTCAATTACAGAAGCGCTTAATCTACCATAAGTAGAATTGCATCTAACAAACACACAAAGAGCTACTGCTTAAATGCGGTAACTCCTCGTGTGTGGAGGTCATACTAACCAAGTATAAGCTTTATAGGGTTACACATTTTTTTGGTATTAGCAAGAATTATAATAATGTAGCACAGCTTTGCGTATTGCCAATCCAAACTCAATCTGTTGTAAAATAACACAATCTGCTATATCGCTGCTAATTTCAACTCCTCTATTCATTGGTCCTGGATGCATAACAATCACATCTGGTTTTGCATATGACAACTTCTGTGAATCAAGACCATACAAATGAAAATATTCTCTCTCTGAAGAAATAAAGCATCCATTATTCATGCGCTCTTTCTGCAACCTCAAAAGCATAATTACATCAGCACCTTTTATGCCTTCAACCAATGAATAATAAATTGAATCTACTTCATAAAAATGTCTGCAAATCAAAGTCGGTGGTGCAATCAAGCATATTTTTGCTCCAAGCATTTTTAGTAATCTTATATTTGACCTTGCAACTCTGCTGTGCAGAATATCTCCACATATTGCAATTTTTAAGTTCTTTATTTGATTTTTATGATTTCTGATAACAAAATAATCGGTAAGAGCCTGAGTAGGATGTTCACTACTACCAGTACCTGCATTAATTAGTGAACAGTTAATATATTGAGCTAACACATCAAGGATATCGCTATCTTTTTGCCTAATCACCATGTAATCAGGACTCATCGCATTTAACGTTCTAATCATATCCTTCAATCCTTCTCCCTTATTAATAGAAGAAGAATTCATTGGTAAGGTCACAACATTTGCTCCAAGGCTTTTTGCTGCTATTTCAAAGGACACGAGTGTGCGTGTTGAGTTTTCAAAGAATAAATTTATCACTGTCTTATTTTTTAAAACATGGCAATTTGCAACTTTATCTTTCAGATATTGACTAGCTAGTTTTATTATATTTTCTACATCATCAATCGTAAGATCTCGTATTCTTAATAAGTTCTTTCTATTGCTCATATCTTCTTAAGATAAAGTTGTAATTGAATTTATTCAACTTTCTTATTACCTACCTTTGATAGCCCATTCATAAAAATTATGGATCAATTCTATTCATTATATCGAAAAACTTGTATTAACTGACAATTAGCGTTCCAATTTTATTGGAATAAGTAGATTAACAATAAAAGCAAAACTGAAAAAGATAATGAAGTCAGTTTGAAAACAAGATTCAGAGTTTTATTCTGCGAAGAATGGCACTTACAGTTGCGTTACTTATGGTTCTACCTAGCTATTGATCTCTAGTATAGCTAACCTCCAGTACAAGTAATTATAGAATATCAACGGAAAAGCGACAAAATTCTACTAATAATGAATCTGATGTACTTTCCTTACAACGGTAAGTAAAAAAAAGTGTAGAAGATTATTAAAAAACATCCCAACCCAAGTTGGTTACTTTGCAAAGAGAACTTTAGTGTTGCAACTTGTTTTTATCTGCGTAATTATTTTTGCATTCTAAGGTAAGCTAAGATAATGATAAATTTTTCTTGCAAACAAGGCTTACACACAAAAGCCCTAGTTGACAAAGAACAAGATAACAAAAAACCTGCCTAGGCGAACTATTTTTATTTACATTCATCAGCCTTCATGACACTTTCAAGCAGTATTTCAAGATTTACAGGAAGTAGTCGCTTTGCAAACAAAGCCTCAAAATTCTATAAATACACTACAAGTTCCAACACCTTCAATAATATAATTATTCCTGATTTTAGGCAAAATTCCTTAGCTTTCCTGCTTACAAAAAACTCCAATAAAGCCACAGTATTTTCTCTATCCTTTCCTTCTTTTATGCTGTTTCACAATAATATTTACCATAATACCATTATTATTGATTATGCCAAAATTCTTAGCTTATCTGCATCATCATTTCCATGTCCATTTTTATATGAAAAATTCTTGCAAAGTAACATCTACTTACTACTGCAACACCCCCTTTACTACAGGGAACTCTACAGCATAAATCTAACAGCACCACTACCGCTTATTTTTCTTGCCACATTTTCTGTAATTTTGCTAAAATATTCCTTTATTTCCTCAAAATCATCTTTCGCAATCATAAAAAATAATCAATAATAGGTTATATGGACCTATAAAAGAGTGTACTAATGTCTCCCTTCCATTTCATTTCATTTGCTAAATTTTCATAAGTGTTCAACTCCTTAGCATCTATTAAAACTTCATTGGAAACTAATATTCCAGTTCTTTTTGTAAAATCAAACCAACAATTACTATTATCTCTAAATTTTACTGATATAGCATTTTTTAACCTCTGAATCCACTTTCGGTAGTGGATAACTTTCTTCTTTAAAAAATTGAACTTGCTACGTTTACAGCTAAAAGTAAGTCAGCGCCTTACCAACATTTTCTATAGATGAAAGTAGATGAGAACAACCAGTTCCATCACTTTTGTATAAAAAGCAATAATCATTAATACAATTACTACCATGGATATTAATATTAAATTTTTCATAACTGAATGCAATGCTCTCTGGAGTTAAAAGCACCTAAATAGTAAAACTATAGCAAGAGTGAAATTTATTTAACAACAAAAATTTTGATGATTTTTAAATTAACTATGAGCATTAACATTGCACAGGAAATCTACTCCCTATACAGTACTTTGACAAGTATAAGGTTGGAACTATGATTTGCTCAAGCTTCAAATTCTGCTTTGGCTCATTTACTGTAGTATCCGTAAGCACTTTATATTTTTTATTTAACCTTGATAAAGACTCACATACCATTCTCATGGTAATCTCTCTTGAAAAGATATTAAGAATAGTACAATTTTCTTCTTTATAGTAATATATGGCTAAGGTACGTGATTAATATAAGTATAGCTTAGCCTACAGCAACAACAAACCTATATTCTAATTCAGAAGACTTTAATCAGATCTTTTCATGTTATTGACATCACTTATTGTAAGCAATTCTAAAAAAAGCACTATATTTGTAGCAACCATATCGCTACATCAATTAACAATACAGTAAATACTAGACTATATTGAGGATAATTTTTTTAGTTTTGCAATTGCTTCGTTTTGTTGATGTCAACAAATTCTGTTTTACCACTCCAAATGTTAAACTAAAAATTTGAATGAGCTTCATTGCTGTATTTTATCACAGATTTCATAGCCTCACCATTATCTGATATCTCACATCTTAGCAAAAACTTTCATCCGAATTTTTTTAAAGTTAATATTCTTCGGTGTTTCTAAATTATTTTTTATTGCCAAAAATACCAGGCTAGTGCAAGTGAGAAGCAAATAAAATGATTGAAGTAAGAAATCCCTTCCACTGCACGATACATTTCACTTAGCAAGGTCTTTTTTTCTTTTATCTGAATTGATTAAAGAAGTTATTAGGTATGATTAACTATTTTCAATGCTATTACCCTTTCCACAAAGGGAAGTAATATTGCTTTTTGAAGCACTGATTTTCCCAAGCTATGACCAATTATTCTTATAGATAATGAATCTTGGAGTTTTTACCTCACTCACTCCATTTCATGGCCTGATTTGTTGAATAGATTTGTAAATTGTGAATTTTAACTGCATCACATTTTTGGAAATGCTTGTCTAGATACTGGCATAGCTCATTATATCACCTCATTATTTTAACTTGCTAGCTTAAAAAGTTAGCATCACCTTGTTTTTTTGCATACAGACCTTTATAACAGTTACTGATATGTTAGGGACACTGTAGCTATTTATGGCTAGTAAATACTAACTTAAAGATAAATATAAAATTCAGTATAAGAACTGTCTATCAAAGATCCTTTCATCCAATGAATAATCTTTGTCAAAAAGTAGAGTAACTGTGTTTTCATGGTCTTTCTGTATTTTTATTTGCGATATATCATGAAACTCTTTATAATCTGATACTACAAGTGCAGGGCGATTTTCTACGTCATTAATGTCAATTTGCACTATTGTATCATTTGAAATTAATGCTCCATTCCAACATCTTGGGTAGTAACTATTGATGGAAGTTAGCGCAAGTAAGTTCGAGTTTAGCGGCAAGATCGAACCGCCAGCAGAGAAGTTATATGCAGTGCTCCCTATGGGAGTAGACAATATTATTCCATCACCTCTAAATCTTTTCATCTTTAGCTTATCATTTATAATAATATTCATCTCTACTATTTGGTTTGTTTTTCTAAAGACATATACCTCATTTACTGCTATGTAATGATATCTTTTGCCGCTTGTACTTATAGCTTCCATTTTTAACAAAGTTAACTGAGCTGAAGTTGCATACTCTATATGGTTAATCAAATCCTCACTACAACTAAAACATTTGTTCATTAAGAAACCTACATTGCCAGTATTTGTTCCATACACATGCATGCTTTTATTTTCTATAACGTAATTATGTAAAGTACGTAGCATGAAACCATCACCACCAACAACTATTAATAAATCAAACTCAAGCTTACTCTCTTCTGTTATATTGACAAAATTAAGCTTCTGTAATAGCTTAGACACCTTTTGCGATTTCGGTGATAGAGAAGCAACATAGCCTATATTTTTGTATTTATACATGCTTCAGTCAGTTCTCAAAAATAAGAAGGGAGATTAGAAAATATTACCATATCTATCATTAAATTTAGCTAATTTGCTAGTTCTACTTGCAGATTCACCAGTTAAACTTCCAGTCCATGCAGGATGAGTTAGAGGATCTCTATCAAGTCTTATCTTATCACCTTCCTTTCCATAAGTAGAATAAGTCTCAAATTCTTGACCGTTTGTCATAATTATAGTAATTTTATGGTAATCAACTTTTATCATTGCCTCTTACAAATCATTGGTTTATTAACATAATAGTGAATTGAATTCACTAAGTCAATTAGTATTCCAAATATTGACAAAAACCAAATAATGTAGTCTTCTTAATATAAAAAGAAAAAGTAATTTTATGATTTTTGCTTTTCCTGGTCAGGGCTCCCAATTTATAGGAATGGGAAAAAGCTTATATAGTGAGTTTTTAGTTGCAAGGCAGGTATTCAATGAAGTTGATAACATACTAGATAGAAAGTTATCTAATTTAATTTTTGATGGTTCTATTGAAGAACTTACCATTACAGAAAATGCTCAACCTGCTATAATGGCAGTATCAATTGCAATACTACGTGCTATGGAGTATGTGCTTGGTAGACATATTTTCTCTGATCAAAACGCTAAATATGTTTGTGGGCATTCAGTTGGTGAGTATACAGCACTATGTGCTGCAGGCGCATTGACTCTTGAATCTGCAATCAAGCTGCTGAGGGTTCGCAGCAAAGCAATGCATGATGCATCATTGAAATGTAAAGGAGGAATGGTTGCATTATTAGGTGCAGAAATCAGCGAAGTAGAAGATATATTGGAATCAGCTCAAATTGATTCAATTTGTGAAATTGCAAATGATAATGGTGGTGGGCAAGTAGTAGTTAGCGGTACTGTAGAAGCTCTTGAAATGCTACCTAATTTGCTCAAAAATACAAGTGTGAAAAAATTAATTAAGTTGCAAGTTAGTGGTCCTTTTCACTCATCTCTTATGAAACCTGCTGATGAAGAATTCTTAAAATTCTTAGAAAATATTAAGATAACTCGTCCTTTAATTCCTTTTGTATCAAATGTTACAGCTAAAGAGGAAAGTAATCCCAAAGTCATAAAAGCTTTACTTGCCAAGCAAATCATAAGTAAAGTTAGATGGAAAGAGATGATCTTGTATATGTTAAAACGCGGAACCAATAAATTTATTGAAATTGGGCCTAATAAAGTTTTATCTAACCTGGTAAAAAGAATTGATAAATCCATCAGTATAAAAAACGTAAGCAGTATTAACGTAAGCAGTATTAGTGATATTAATAATTTTTTTAATAAGTCATTAGTGTTAACAGAGAAAACTTTAAGAATTAGTTTTAGCTAATATTAGCATAATTAGGTACAGGCAAAAACATGACTATATAATTAATGAATTACCAGTCATTTTACCAGATTTTCTAATTCCAAGTAATTGTAAAATAGTAGGTGCAATATCAGATAACTTTCCATCCCTTAACTTTAAGTTGCCGCAAGAATCAGAACATATAATAAACGGAACTTTATTCAGGGTATGTGCTGTATGAGGTATATTATTTTTTTCGTCAAACACATACTCAATATTCCCGTGATCTGATGTAATAATAAGCACAGAGTTACCTACCTTTTTTACAGCATTGAGCACTTTTGCAATGCAATTGTCTACAACGAGCACAGCCTTTTCAGCTGCTTTCATATTGCCTGTATGTCCAATCATATCAGGATTAGCATAATTCACAACTATTAGTGAAAACTCTTGAGAATGAATTTTTTCTACAAGTTTTTCTGTAAGCTCGAAAGCTGACATTTCTGGCTGTAAATCATAAGTTTTAACTTTTGGTGAAGGAATAAGAATTCTTTCTTCACCAGAAAAAGGTCCTTCTTTCCTACAATTAAAAAAGAAAGTTACATGTGCATATTTTTCAGTTTCAGCAATACGCAATTGTCGTAATCCATTATCTTCTACTACCTGACCTAAAGTTTCAGCAAAAGGTATAGTAGGGAAAAGGCAATGAATCTGAAAATCTTCTTTATATTCCATCATACTTAAAATAGAAGAGAATTTTGCTACTTTTCTGTAGTTTGCTTTACCAAGCAAAATACTAGTTAACTGTATCATTCGATCAGCACGAAAGTTAGCCAATAATACTCCATCCTCCTGCTTGATACCTTGATAATTACCTATCACTGTAGGTCTAATAAATTCATCAGTTATACTGCTTTGGTAATTATTATCAATCAACGAAATTACATTATCATGACATGGTGCTTTTGCAAAAGCTATAGCATCATAAGCTTTAATTGTTCTCTCCCATCTATTATCACGGTCCATAGCATAATAACGTCCAGAGATAGTAGCAATTTCCACATCACTATCCTTTACACTTTCTTCGAATTCTTGAATGCATTTCTTTCCTGAATTTGGCAAAGTGTCCCTCCCATCTAGAAATGCATGTATCGCCACTTTGATCCCATATTGTGATATTTTATTTGCTAAAGTTGAAATGTGTTTCTGATGTGAATGCACCCCACCATCCGATACTAGTCCCATTATATGACATGTACCATTCTTATCCTTTAGATTACTAATAAAGTTCTGCAAACTTCTATTACTTTCTATTGCTCCAATTTCCTGATTAATACGCTGTAGGCTTTGCACCTCCATCCTCCCACCACCAATGTTAATATGGCCAACCTCTGAATTACCTATTTGACCATCTGGTAATCCAACATCAGTGCCACAGGCAGACAAATTGCATTTTGGGTAATTAGAACTGATATATTGCCAATATGGTGGATTAGCACTGCTAATGGCATTGTGATTGCTACACTCTATTCCATTTCCCCATCCATCTAATATACATAAGACAACTGATTTAAAATGCATATAAAATTATTCTATTGATAATGTAACTATATAATAGAAAATCCCCTGATAATACCAAAAACAAACTCTCATAACAACTCTGACAGATTTTATGAGATTAGTCCTTACAGATAACAATAACAAATATTTAGTAGTAAGCTTAAGATGAAGTTTATTTATATCACTTAATTATAATAATCAAATCAATACACAGAAAACCATGTAAAAGCTTGTCAAAGTTTCTTGTCCTGTAACTTTAATGATTGATGCTAACAATAAAAGATTGCAAAAGAAATCCAGCAGATATATTTTTTGATAAACTAAATCCACTTATATTGACCTTTTCTAGAAGAAATTTATGCATAAGTGTACCAATAGAATAAGTAATGCAGACGTGAGGATAAATAATATACCGTATTATTGGAATAAAATTAATATCACTAATACCATTTAAAAATTGGATAACTCACTTTTATAAAAGACATGAGGTAAATTTCATAACCTTTCTCTACATTATCAAAAAGCACTGCAAACAATATAGTCAATCTGACCTATACTCCCACGTTTGTTAATGTAGGCACACGTTGAAAAATACTAGGTATATTCAAAGAGATACATTCTCTAGAAATATAACTATTGTTGATATTAGGAAAGGTTTATTATAGACGTTTAACAACCATCTTAATGGTAATTGAGATAGACTTCTATTTCTCATATAAATCCCCTCAAGTATATATCTTATCTATGATGATAGATTACACTGTTAACCAAAAATAAAAGGCAAAAACGTTATCAATAAAATTGAAATCATGTTGAAAACAATAACAACCTTTCTTCTACGTTTATCATCAACATAGAAAATACATCAGATTTACTATCAACCTCAATTGAAACCCTGCTGTTGGTATTCCAAAAACTCTTAGCACGCTAACTAACTGATTATTTAAATGGGGAATGCACTTGTTTCTTATGCTTAAGAAGTAACTTAAAAGCATTTGGTCACACCAAAGCAAAGTTGCATAAGTTAAACTTTAAAATATTATTTTTGTTATTTGCTGTGACAGCTTCCTATAACTTATTTAGTATTAAAATACTTTGCATTTTAGATCAAACTATGCTAAATAATATCTTATCAAATCTAAGTATTTCTATATCATATATTTTTGTATGCTTAAGTATAGAATATTATGGCACACATTCCAGTTTTGCTGAAAGAAATGCTCTTACAACTTTCACCACAAAATGGTGGTGTATATGTTGATGCTACATTTGGAGCTGGGGGATATAGCAGAGCAATATTAGAGTCAGCTGATTGTAAAGTGTACGCAATTGATAGGGATGAAACAGTTGCAAAATTTTACCACAGTTTAAATGCTAAATACCCTGGAAAAATAAAGTTATTTCTTGAAAAGTTTAGCAACATTCAAACTGTGTTAAATAGTAATAACCTCAAGCACTTTGCAGAATCTTCTGTAGTTCCGCAGCTATCTTCTACTACTTCAGTGCTAATCCCAAAAAAAAATCTATGGTCAAACAACACAAGAATAATATCAAACAATACTGTAGATGGAGTCGTATTTGATGTAGGAGCATCATCTATGCAGATTGATGAAGGAAACAGAGGATTTTCATTTTTACATAATGGACCGCTTGATATGCGCATGGACTACTCTTCCAATGTTAACGCCTCAGTATTTGTTAATGATTTACATGAAGAAGAAATTGCAAATACTATATACAGCTACGGAGGTGAACGTTATTCTCGCAAGATCGCAAGAGCAATAGTAAATGCACGTAAGAAAAAAGCTATCAGCACTACATTTCAGCTTGCAGACATCGTACGTTCTGTTGTGCTTCGTAGAAAAAGCAAAATTGACCCTGCAACCAGGACATTCCAAGCAATTAGGATATGGGTAAACGACGAGCTTAAAGAACTTGAGAATGGCATTAAAGCTGCATCAGAAATTTTAAATAAGGATGGTAAGCTGATCGTCATCACTTTTCATTCTTTAGAAGACCGTATAGTCAAAAACTTTTTTAAGAATTTATGTAATACAAGATTTACAAATTGTAGAAAGTTTTCTCTTCTAAATAGAAGAGTAATCAAGGCAAGTTCAGAAGAAATAAGTACAAATCCGCGCGCACGCTCAGCAAAACTAAGAGGTATACAAAGATTGTTATGAAAACCTCGTGTATCTCAATAACAATCCAATACACCATAATCATGCTTATCTTATATATAGACAAATTCTTTTAAAGAAGCTCTTTCCTACCCCATTCCTACAATAAATTTCACCTATCTTCACTTATCATTACACCCACTATAAAATGCTTTTATGTTATCTTTTGTATTTTTTGCTTTCATACTTATACTTCTCTTCTCGGATATCATATAATTCCAGCTTTGCCCCTACAATTGGAAGTAGTTGATAGTAGTTAAAAATAAAGGAATGCAAAAACTATTATCTCTTCTCTACATTTAAGGCTGCATTCTTTTTTAGGACCTTATATGAAGCCATTGAATGAATCACACTACCCCCTTTAACATCTCCTTAGTCAATTTCTGCGCCTCTGTAATTAGTAAACTTGTTAACTTATTATCGCTATGCAAGCCAGCAAGTTATAGTAGTGAACCTATTCTATCTCTTGAATTAATTACTAAATACTAATAAAAATTGGAGTTTTTTGCACTTAAACAAACAGGATAATATAGTGAATTTTCACTTTCATCATTGGCTATAGCACTGAACATCTCAATATTCAGCAACTATTTCACTTTAACTATACTACCCCTTACTATAAAAACTTTATGTAAGAACCTATGTTCATACCTAGTATGAAACCCACCTTTAACTAATTACTCATATATTACCTGTTATGCTCTATATCACTTAAACTAATATAACAACTAAGTGATTAGTAAGCGATGTATGAAATCATGTATTACGCAGCAATATAGCGCTTTCAAAAAAATAGAGCTATTCTCAAAGCTTTATAAACATTCCTAATAAAAAGACTAAGAAAAATATCATAAAAGCCCTGGCACTGTATTTTGCACACTCAATAATTCAAAGTTAAAGAAGCGTAATAAAATTACTTTAACTTTAAACTAACATTTTACTGAAATTGTTATGTCTGAGAAAATAGAACACTATTCAGAATGTAACCACACTTATGCTATTAATAAAATAAGGATGGGAAATATAAGAAAGTCTTCTAGACACTTTAGTTTATCTATCATTCATTCTTAACATAACCTCTTGGCCACCGAATATCCAATTCTCTCTTTTTATAAAAATTTGGTCTGAACTAACATAACAAATCTGATATTTAATAATTTTCTCTCTCTAAAAAATAGATTTTTGTCTATTATCTCATCAATTCCACGATATTATGTGTGTTCTTTTTAATTGCAAAATCTTAAACTAAGGCTATATAATTAAGGCTTTACAGTAAAAATACTAGTAATTGTAAGTAGCATTACGATCAATTTCACTAGATCTTTTTTTTATATATTTAGTAAAACTTAAGAGGATCATCCTTAAATTTGGAATCTTACAACCATGAATCAGCATACATTTTCATATTCAGATTATATTCTCTGCAAGAGAAATCAAGAAACTAGAACTTATGTAGACGATCAAATGCTACGCTCTTATAACTAAAAAGATCTAATTATTTACTCAAAAAGGCTGACTTGCATAAATAAACTTGAGGAGACTTGATCTCAAAAAACCCATTAAATAAAAGTCCACCTTCTGTGAAAGGATTTTGACATTTTTATAGTTATAAAAAATTGAATCTTTCAAATTTACTTGAAAATTTCACAAAACATCAGCACTACTTAAATAATAGACATCCCTAGATACAACAAAAAATCACCAGCTATATACCATTTAGCAATTTACTAATCTTGCAAAATATAGCTAGGTAGCATATGCTTAGGGAAGCCTATAAATAGTTAATTCTACTCAAATGTCTAATAAACCTTGAAATAACATTTTCCTAATAAGATATTATACATTAACTGCCACAAAAAGGCCAGCATCTTTTTTTTAATACCTGTTTCAACTCAACCATGGCTCACTTTCTAATAAGTGAGGAAACATAAGATGAAAAATATAGACTTGTCTCACAACATTATCTCTTAGGCACTGCCGCACTATTTATGCATCATAAATTCTACTGCAACTGTTACTTATAACTCACTTTTACACAATATTTACCATCCTTAAAAAAGAACTTAACATTTTCCATTCCTTGATTACGAAGCTTTGATGCAGCTAACTTAGCAGATTGGGTACTCTTAAAGAACGCGATATACCATTTACTTTCCACATTCTCTTGCTTCGGATGACGTTTTTGCATTTCTTTCTCATACTGTTTTTTATAATGAGGTGTCTTTTGTACTAATCGTTCTGACATTTTTCTTAAATACTGAACTTTTACTCTCGTTAGTCCAGATTTATGAAATCCCAAAATTTTCGCTGCCTTTTCTGACAAATCTATTAACCTACCTTCAACAAATGGTCCTCTATCATTCACCCTCACAACAAGTTTTTTCCCATTTTCTAAGTTAGTAACAAGAACAAAACATGGAAGAGGCAGAGTCCTATGTGCTGCAGAAATTAAGTGACGGTTAAACATTTCACCATTTGCTGTAATTGTATCATGACCTTCTATTCCATACCATGATGCTATCCCCACTTCCTCGTAATGGTTACAGTGCTTTGGATGATAAGTTATACCATTTATTGTATAGCTATTACCGATTTTGTAGTGACCTGTAACATTACTATACTTACTGTAAAAACTACAACTACTTACCAAAAAAAACACCGAGCACAGTAAGAGCAGGTTTTTCATCATTGTATTTAATGAAAGATCTTAACATCATAAGTACTGTAAATTAAACTATATGTAGATTTAGAAATAAGTAAATCCTTACGTTAAATATGAATGTTACTGAAAAAGAAGCAATATATATGATTGGTATAGGTGGAACTGGAATGAGTGCAATAGCAGAAATCCTTCACAAGTCTAATTATAAAGTCCAGGGAAGTGATGTACAATCAAATGCTAATGTAGATAGATTACGAAGGTTAGGCATAGAAATCTATATTGGTCACAATGCTAATAATATCAGACAAGCCAAAGTAGTCATATATTCTTCTGCAATAAAACCTAACAACGTAGAACTAGTTATGGCAAGAGACAGTAACAGAACCATTTTGCACAGGTCAGATATGCTTGCTAAAATCATGAAAAATAAATATGTAATAGCAGTTTCAGGCTCAAGCGGGAAAACAACAACAACTGCTATAATTGCTTCTATTTTGGACTACTCTAGTGGACCACTTTCTATTGCTCGAGTGCCTAATAGTACTAAAGCCAGAAAAAAGGACTTGTATTCTAATTTCACGGTCCATAGTAATTCTAACATAGGAATTGATGCAACAGTAATTGCAGGAGGAGTATTAAACTCATATCAGAGTAACTCAAAACTCGGGGAAAGTGAGATTTTTTTGATCGAAGCTGATGAATCTGACGGAACTATGCTAAAAATCCCTGCAAACATTTCTGTCATAACTAGTATCAACAACGACCACATAGACTATTATGGAACACTTGAAAATCTTAAGAATGCGTTCTCCCAATTTGTAAACAAAGCAGACTTTGCAATTCTTCCTGATTCCGTAAACATTAATCATGCAAGCAACCACATGACGTTTGGGCTTGAATGTGGTAACATTAGAGCCATCAACATTAAGCAGCATGTCAGTAGCATTGAATTTGATGTATTGGTTGATAACAAACGTAGAATAAAAAATTTGGTATTATCAAATGCAATAGGAATACACAAAATCAGTAATGCCATGGCTGCAATATCAGTTGCAATAAAACTAGGGATTAGAGACAAAGAAATTAAAAAAGGTCTTTTAGAGTTTAAAGGAGTAGAAAGAAGATTTTCCTTAATTGCCAGTATCAAAGGTGTTAAGTTAATTGAGGATTACGCTCACCACCCAAATGAAATACATGCAACTTTAATAGCAGCACGTTCAATTGCTAAAGAAAAGGTGATAGGAATCATAGAAATATTTCGCTACGTTCGCATCTGTAATTTTTTCGATGAGTTTATACAAACTTTCATGATGTTTGACTATATCATTCTCACTCCTATTTCTCCTCCAGAGGATAACCCAATCCATGGCTGCAGGATTGATAATATACAGAGTGCTCTATTGAATAATGGTTTTAACAATGTAAAGACCGTAGATAATGCTTTGGTCATTTCACACTTTATCAATAATTCGACAAATTCAGGCGACGTAGTATTATTTATTGGTGCTGGCAGTAATATAGCTAAACTAGCAAGGGAAACTGCAACACTTATGTCAGAAGTATAGGTTTAATATAATGAAAAAAATAATCAATAGTGTATTTGCAAGGGAAATTCTAGATAGTAGAGGTCATCCAACCATTGAGGTAGAAATTGAACTCTACGATGGAGCAACAGGTATAGCATCTGTACCTTCTGGAGCTTCAATTGGCAAATTAGAAGCTTTAGAACTGAGAGATCAAGATAAAAAAAGATATTGTGGTAAAGGAGTTTTGAAAGCTGTTCAAACTGTAAATGGAATAATAGCAAATAAAATTATTGGTCTGGATGCAATAAACCAGAGTGTAATTGATAAAATCTTAATTGAACTAGATGGAACAGAAAACAAATCTAAACTTGGAGCAAATACAACTTTAGGTGTATCTATTGCAGTTGCAAAGGCAGTAGCAAATAGCTTTAAAATACCGTTATATAGGTATTTGGGAGGAGAACAGGCAAATGTTATGCCTTGTCCACTCATTAACATAATTAATGGTGGAGTACATGCAGACAACAATCTTGATTTTCAAGAATTCATGATTCTTCCTATCGGAGCCGATACTTTCAGTGAAGCAATCAGAATATCTGCAGAAGTGTTTTATAACCTACGCAATCTCCTTAAGAAAAATGGATACAACATAAATGTAGGAGATGAAGGTGGTTTTGCTCCAAACATTAAAGACACTGAGGAAGCAATTGACTTAATCATATACGCTATAGAATCTTCTGGTTATTCAACTCACAACCACTTTACACTGGGTCTTGATGTTGCTTCATCTACTTTTTATAGAAATAAAATTTACAGACTTAAAAACAGAGAGCTTACTTCAGGTGAATTAGCTGGGTATTATTTTAACCTTATAAAAAAATACCCTCTAATTTCTATAGAAGATGCAATGAGTGAAGACGACCATGAAGGTTGGAAACTACTTACTGCAAAGCTAGGAAATAAAATCCAATTAGTTGGAGATGATCTATTTGCTACAAACTGTCAGCTAATACGTAAAGGGATAGAGGGGAAAATGGCAAATGCTGTATTAATCAAGCCAAACCAGATAGGAACATTAACAGAAACATTAGCTGCCATTGAAATGGCAAAATCAAATGGTTATAAAGCTATTATTTCTCATCGATCAGGTGAAACAGAAGATACAACAATATCTCACATAGCAGTTGCATCAAATTGTGGACAAATAAAAGCCGGCTCATTATCACGTTCTGATAGACTTGCAAAATACAATGAACTAATGAGAATAGAGGGGCTATTAGGAGAAAACGCTAAATATTATTGTAGGCTAGCATGAATTTTATAGATGAAGTTAAGTTATATTTAAAAGCAGGAGATGGTGGTGATGGGTGTGCAAGTTTTCGTCGAGAGAAATTTATTGAATTTGGCGGTCCAAACGGAGGCAATGGAGGGAAAGGAGGAAACATAATTTTTGTTAGTGATACAAATCTAAGCACATTGTTTAATTTCTGTTATATGAAACACATTAAAGCAGATGATGGGAAAAGAGGTACAGGCAAAAACAGATCTGGCATAGCAGGAAAGGATGTTATACTTAAAGTCCCAATTGGCACACAAGTAATCGATGAAGAAAGTAAGGAGGTGATAGTAGATTTCAATAAACCTGATATGAAATTCAAGATAGTACAAGGTGGGAAGGGTGGACTTGGAAATGCTAATTTCAAATCTTCTATTAATAAAGCACCAAGACATTTTACCTACGGACAACTTGGTGAAAAAAGAAATGTAATATTAAAGCTAAAAGTTTTATCAGATGTTGGTATCATTGGCATGCCAAATGCAGGTAAGTCAAAATTTTTAACTCGTTGTTCAAATAAAGATACAAGAGTAGAAGATTATCCATTCACCACTATTAGTCCTAGTTTAGGTGTAGCAGAGGTGAATGATAGAAGAATTGTGATAGCAGATATTCCTGGAATCATTTCTAATGCTCATCTTGGAACTGGACTTGGCCACAAGTTTTTAAAACATATAGAAAGGTGTAAAATTTTGCTACATTTAATTGATGTAATTCATGAAGATGTCATTTCAGCTTATAATTGTGTACACAATGAGTTGAGGATTTATAGTAGTAATCTTATCAAGAAGGAAGAAATCATACTATTAAATAAATGTGATCTTTTACAAGAAGAAGAAGTTATAAAAAAGAAAAATTACTTGGCTAATCACCTCAATAAAGAAATACTATGCTTATCAAGCAATAGTGATTTACAGCCAATTTTAAAACTATTAAGCGAAAAATTAAAAAAGAGCGATTCCAAAGAAATTGATACATATAACCCTTTCAAAATATGAATTTTCCTCCTCAACAGTCATATAGGTATACAGTATAGTTAAGTCTCCTACATTTTGAGCAGCTTCTTCTCATCAAGAACCTTGAATACTAGATATAAAATTTCCCTATAGTTAAAGATTCAAAAAAAGTGAAAAACAGATGCGATAGAGATTTAACATGTATATGTACCATTATACCTAAAAGGATAGAATTTTTATTAAAATCTACAGAAAAATCTTCAAATAAAGATAAATTTTGAGAAATATTTTTATTATAATCAGATAGCGCTAATAAACAAAAGCAGTAATTCTATCGAAAAACCTTAATTTTATTTTGATTATAACACAGATCGAAGTCAAATATCTTGACATTTATTTGATGTTGCTAAATAATGTAAGTGTGTTTTATACACTATAGCAATAAAATTACTTTGTAATAGATGTATTGGACCCGAGGGCAGTACTCGGCGCCTCCACTATACTTTAATTCACATGGGGGCGAATAAGGATCGACATGCATAGTAAAGATGGTAGCTTTGCTCGGTTAGATACCACCGTTAAGAGTTCATAATTTAAACGCAAACGATAATTTTGCTGCTGAGGGTAATGTTACATCACTAGCTGCTTAACTAAGCACTGTAATCTCATTACCATAAGCACGGTTTAGGGAACGCCGGGTAACAGAAAGTTCCCTCAAAGCAGGAGTTTTGTACGTATAAAAATTATATGGATAAAGCGGATTATAAAAAATTACTCAATTACACAAAGCTTCAAGTTGTCAAAAAGGCTTTATATACTATATCAGGTAACGATTTTACTCCTCATTTAGAAATACTATTTTCTACATGTTTTAATGGTGTTATCCTACCAGATTATTTAAAAAAGTTGTACCCTACTCAAATGGTTATTATATTACAACATCAATTCTATAGTTTAAAAGTTTTCGAGGACAGATTTAGCGTTATGTTAAGCTTTCACGGGAAACAAGAGCAAATCACTGTATCATTTTTTGCTATTAGTGAATTCCATGATAGAACCTTAGGAGACGTTTTAGTATTTGATAAAATCAATATTGATCCCAATAAAGAATACAATAGTGAAAGATATACTAGAAAATTATTAAATGGCAGCATTATATCCATAGATCAGTTGCGTGATAAGTAACTGGTGAAGCTTAGCTTTATAAATGAAATTTGGAAAAAGTGAATTAAGAAAATACTAAGTACCTCCTTACCGAAATTTGTTTAGTAGATGCTTACTTTGTGTTTGCTATCTTGAATATTTATTATACATTACTAGTAATTACAAGTATAAAGTTTAGTGCTTAAGCTATTAGGATTCCTACTTATCACACTGTTTTTAATTATCAAAATAGCTACACAATTACTTCTTTAGAGAGAGTGGACTAAGCCTTACATATTTTTCTTTAGAAAATTCTTATTCTATTTAAACTTATTATCATAGAGCATACTGGTTATAGCAAAGGATCAAATGACTTTCCTATAGCCACGCAAGTAGCATTTCCTCCATTTTACTTAGATGTGCAAGTTTTCAGTTTTTTGTTTTATATAAGGTTGACTATTCCATTAGTTCAACAAAATCTGTTTTCTTATATTAATATTCGTTTCATTGTAAAGCAAAGGTTATATTACCTATTTTTAGAATACTCATCAGATAAACACAAAGCAGTAACTCTGTCATTATTTTCTTCTCAATTCTGTTTTTTCGTCAAAAAAGCTGCCACTATTTTTATAGCTTCACTATAAGTTGAAAGAATAATCATATTTCACTTTCTGAAAACATTGGGGCATATATTTGCATTCTTTTCAAAAAAAATTGGTGAAAGATTAAAATTGTGATAGATTAATATATAGAGCTAGAAAATAAAAAAATCAAATGGTAGAGTGGTTAATACCTGATCGCATCATTGATTACAAATATGCTGTAAAGTTCATGGAAGTAAAAATTCAAGAAATTTATAACAATTTATCTGACGAGCTGGTATGGCTAATTCAGCATCCTTCATTATACACGGCAGGAATTAGCGCAAAAGATGACGAAATTGTTGAAGAATTGTTTCCAGTATACAAAACAAGCAGAGGTGGTAAGTATACATATCATGGACCAGGACAGCGCATTATATACTTAATGTTAAACCTTAAAAAAAGAGATAAATGCAACATAAGGCTCTATATTAGAGAGCTAAGTAATTGGATTATAAATGTTCTAAGACACTTTAATATATTAGGAAAATTTAAAGAAGACAAAATAGGTATTTGGGTGAACGATAATGGAGTAGAAAAAAAAATAGCAGCTTTTGGCATTCGTTTAAAAAAATGGGTAACCTACCATGGTGTAGCACTCAACGTTTCTCCGGATCTTTCTCACTACAATGGTATTATTCCATGTGGACTGAAAGATTACGGTGTTACATCAATGAAAGAATTAGGAGTTGAAGTTTTATTGGATGAATTAGATGACATATTAAAAAAAGAATTTTACAAGGTATTCTAATATGTTTCATTAGTATTTACTTATACTATATTGTACTAATTTTACCTTGCAATCAAGTTGATATTATTCCTCTCTCTTACAAGAGAGAGGAGTCATACTTTATAACTTATGAAGGAGCATAGTAAAAACTTTAGATTTTAATTTTTATATTGATTGAAAAATTATATATTAGCAACAATTATCTTTATTCATCACTATGATGGACTTAGAGCAAAAGATTTGACAGCATACCACTGGTAGTGGATAAACAACTTAGTGTATTAAAGTAAGTTTAATATAAATAGTTCCTATAATCTGTAATTAGTAGAATTATTTTGACGTTTATCTATAAATCAAATGTGGTTAGCAATTCCTTTTTTCTATCATGCTAAAATATTAGTAAACCACTTTGTTTATGAATATAAGCAAAGCTCTATATTTGAAGATATATAAATTTTCCAAGTGGTCACTGAAGTATAATGCAGATCACTTTGAACAAGTCGCACCTAAAGAAGTACAAACTTTAATTTTATGAACTCAGACAATAGTAGTCTTGCTAAAATTGCAAGAACCGTAAGAAATATTAACTTCCACACGTTTACAATAATAATGAAAGGTGCAAACCGTGTCATATAAATTGTCATTTATTTTCTAGAACTCAGGCTACTATAGCATTCAAGGTAAGAGAAAAGATTCATTTTTATGAACATGTAAAGCATAAGTCTTAAAATTGCCAGCTAATAGACATTCATAAACTAATCAATAAAAATACTTCAATGCATTTTCAAATATAAGCATTCCGTCACCATACTTTGGTACATCTGATTTTAACCGTTTACACTTTTCTTTTTTAAGCGGCCAGTTATCCTGCTGAGTAAAAAATATTCCTCTCTCTGGATGAGGCATCAAAGCCAATACCTTGCCACTTTTATCTGACAAAGCAGCAAGATCATATACAGAGCCATTTGGATTAAAAGGAAACTGCAAGTTAGCGTAGTTACCATTTTCATCAACGTAGCGCAGTGCAATAGAGTCATTTTTAACCAACTGATCTAAAATATACTTGCTCATGAAAAACTTGCCCTCTCCATGAGCAACAGGAAGATACAATTCATCTAGACCACGTATCCAAATAGAATTACTATAAGGATTAACTTTAACTCTAATCCAACGGCATTGATAATTACCTACATCATTACATGTTAAAGCAATATTAGAGAATTCTGGAATTAACTTCACTAGTATTTGACAACCGTTACATATTCCAATAATAAGTTTGTCCTGGGATAAGAAATCCTGAAATTCACTTAACAAGTTATTCTTAATACGTAGAGCAAAAGCATTACCAGCCCCAGTGTCATCGCCATAGGAAAAACCCCCTGGAATTGCGAGTATATTACTAGATTGCAATTCATCTGGACTATATATGACTTCATTAATATGAACAATTTTTACTTTTACATTACTGATACCAAGTTTTCTGCTGCACTCTTCAAATGCAAATGCAGTTTCTTTTTCACAATTTAACCCATAACCAAATAAGACAATAACTTTCATGATCAAAAACTAAAAAACTCGAATTTCTTCTTTACAAAATTTGCTACTAAATTCAAGGCAAATAACATTATTAACAGAGCTATAATTGCAATAGCAGCAAGTTCAATGAATGCAATTTCAGGACTACTTGACCATATATATATTTGTACAGGTAAAACAGTTGCTGGATCAGAAAATGATGTTGGTGTATCAGCAATAAACGCTACTGTACCTACCATAAGTAAAGGGGAAGATTCACCCAAAACTCTTGCAACTGCAAGCATAGTACCGTGTATTACCCTTGGTAGTGCAATAGGCAAAGAGTGATCTAACATTACCTTAATATGAGATGCCCCAAGAGCAAAAGCTGCATCTTTTATTGCAATGGGAACGTTTGCAAAGGCATTTTTTGTTGCAATTACGATACTAGGTAACATCATAAATGAAAGAGTCATTCCACTAACAAGAGGTGAAGAACGTGGCAGTTTAAACATACCAAGGTAGAGAGTTAAGCCTGCTACACCAAATATTATTGAAGGCACTGCAGCAAGATTATTTATACTAACTTCTATAATGCTAGTCATCATACTATTCTTTGACATGAATTCATGAAGGCATATACCTGACATAATTCCTATTGGCAATGCTAAGGCTAAGCACACTATAATTGTCATCAAGGAGCCAACAAATGCACCTAAAATTCCTGCATTTTCAGGTTCACGAGAATCAGACTTAAGAAATAAAGACTTATTAAAGAACTTTCCCACCCTGTTCTTCTCTTTTAGAGAAAAGAGCAATCTAGCATAATGATCATTAAAATATTTATCCTTATTTATTGAATTGATCACACTTGACGCAGTAAACCAAATTTCATACCGCCCACTGTATTTTACTTTCCTACGAAAAAAGGTTTCTAATTCTTTGTAAGAATTACGACTTAAAATCTCGTCATTACTTTTAAAATCAGTTCCTTCAAATATTTTATGTAAGGAATCATTGAGTAATTTTATAGATTTATACCTCAAATCACTAGGATTACCTACTAAAGAAAAATCAGAGTCTATTTCTATTGGCAACAAAATTTTTGTTATTGTTAATGCACTATAAGAGTTAATTAATATACTCAACAATATACATATAGGACAGCTAAGAGAAATAACTAGTGTTACGAAAGAACAAAAATATAGTGTTCTATTTCTTTTATTTTTTCTTCTTATACGAGCATGTACACGCCTAGATTGAAGTATCTTGAGGAATTTTGTCTTTATGCTCATTTTATAGCTAGCCTAAACAAGGTTCTCTTACTTGTACTAAATACCCACATTTTTTTGCTATCTCAGTGACAACATTAACATTATTAAATATATATCGTTTAACACTGAAACTTCTATGATACCTACTTAGACCTATTGCTATTGTAAGTAGTACGCCCCTTTACCCTCGCAGCTTTTCCAAATAATTTACATAAGTAATATAGTTTTGCTCTGCGAGCCTTTCCACTCCTGGTTACTTGTACAGAAACTAATGCAGGAGAATAAACAAAAAATTGGGATACTATACTTTCTCCGTGACTCACTTTTCTAACTATAAAAGAAGAATGTAACCCACGGCTCTTTTCTGACAAACATACACCCTCAAATATTTGTATACGCTCGCCTGTACTATCGGCCATTTTAAAAGTAACTTTCAAATCATCACCAGGACGAAATTTTGGTATCTCCTTAACTAACATTTCCATTTGTTTCTTATTGAAATATTCAAGTAAATTTTTCATTTATTCCTCCATCTAATAATTCAGGTCTGCATCTTTTTGTTACAACTTGAGACTGTTTTTTTCTCCAATCACATATCTTTTTATGATTGCCAGATAATAGAACTTCAGGCACCTTATGCTTCCTCCATTGCCTAGGTCTAGTATATTGAGGATATTCAAGTATACCGCCAGCATAGCTAAAACTCTCCTCAGCAAGACTATCAAAATTATTCACTACACCAGGAAGTAGCCTTATGCATACATCAAGAAGCACCATTGCTGCTGGCTCACCACCTGAAAGTATATAATCCCCAATACTTAATTCATAAGGAGTATATTCATCTACTACCCTTTGGTCAATACCCTCAAATCGACCGCACAATATTGTTATATGAGAGAACCTTATTAATTCTTTCGCAATACCCTGATTAAATTTTGTACCAGAAGGGGTCATATAAATAAACTTAGTGTCTTTATGAACGGAAAGAACACTATCAACTGCACTGCCAATTACATCAGGACGCATAATCATTCCTGCTCCACCTCCATATGGAGTATCATCTACTGTTGAATGCTTATTTTCAGCAAAAAAACGTATATTTACTATCTCAAGGTTCCATATTTTCTTTTTTAACGCCTTTCCAGCAAGAGAATAGTTCAAAAATCCAGGAAACATGTCTGGAAATATAGTAAATACTGTAACATTGAGCATTTTTAAATTTATGATAAACTTAAATAAAAATTGATATAAAGTTTATAATATAGCTGAATCATTTATGCTACCAGGTCAAATAGTATATGAAGGCAAAACTAAGTCCATTATTGAAACAAAAAATCCATTAATTGTTATACAGTATTTTAAAGATGACGTCACAGCACTTAATAAAAAAAAGCATGAAATTATTGAAGGCAAAGGAATAATAAATAACCTTATTAGTGCTTTTATCATGAGAAAACTCAAAAAAATGGGAATTGCCACACACTTTATAAAAACCTTAAATAAGAGGGAGCAATTAGTAAAAAAATTAAAAATTATACCCCTTGAAATAGTAGTAAGAAATGTTGCAGCAGGAAGTTTTTGTAAGCGCTTTAACATAAAAGAAGGTAAGAGACTTGTACCTCCCATAATAGAGCTCTTTTATAAAGATGACAATTTATCTGACCCTATGGTAAATGAAAATCATGTAACATATTTTGGATGGCTATCCTGCCAAGAAATAGAGGAAATTAAGATTATATCTTTAGAGATCAATAAATTCCTAATAGACCTATTTTTTAACGTAGTAATAGACTTGATTGATATTAAACTGGAATTTGGCAGATTAATGAGTAATAGTACAAAACTCATCTTAGCTGATGAAATCAGTCCAGACAATTGTAGGCTATGGGACATAGATACACATAAGAAATTAGATAAGGATGTTTTTCGTTTAAGCTTAGGAGACCTAAAGGAGGCATACTTAGAAATTGCAAAAAGGTTATCACTAAAGTTAATTTAACTAAATACTACCCTCTCAAATGAATAATCATATGCATCATCAAGTTTCCCAATAACTTTAATCTCTTCTCCACACTTTTGAAAGTAATCTTTTACACTTTGTATGTTTTCAGATCCTATAATTAATACCACACCAATACCACAATTGAATGTTTTTAGCATTTCTTGCTTTCCTATCTTACCTTCTTCTATCATCCATAAAAATATATCCGGCCACTTCCAAGAATTAGTATCTATATTTGCAAACAAATCTTTCGGAAGAATTCGTGGAATATTATCTATAAAGCTACCACCTGTGATGTGTGCAATACCTTTTATTTGGGGCATAATAGATAACAAAGAATCAACATATATTTTTGTGGGCTTAAGCAATACCTCTCCCCAAATCTGGTTATTCCATGGAGATAAATCATTATAGTTTATACCTAAATTTTTTAAAATACAACGTACTAAAGAAAATCCATTTGAATGAATCCCACTTGATTCTAATCCAACTATATAATCTCCTGCTTTCATTGCACTAAGATTTGGAAGAATTTTATTTTTATTAACTACCCCAACTACAAACCCTGCAAGGTCATAATGACTATTGCCATACATTCCAGGCATTTCTGCAGTTTCCCCACCAATTAATGCTATTTTAGCTTGCCTGCATCCCTCTACAATACCTTGAACTACAGAAAGCAAAACATCTTTACCCAGAATACCTATTGCAAAATAATCAAGAAAGAACAAAGGTGTCGCCCCTTGCGCGAGCAAGTCATTTACACACATCGCAACTAGGTCTATACCTACAGTATCATGTCTACCTACTTCTTGAGCTATTAGTAGCTTTGTGCCTACCCCATCAGTTGAGGAAACTAGCACAGGGTGATCATATTTTTTGATTAACTTGGCAAAATCAAACATGGCAGAAAATGAACCTATCTCACTAATCACCTCTTCTTTTTTGTTTTTTTCAACAATGAATTTGACTTCTTTCATCAACTTATTATACAGTTCAAGATCTACTCCTGATTTAGAATAGGTATTCATGATTATTTTGGAAATTTTACAGTTATTAACACTATATTAATAAACCACCACAAAAAGCACAATGAAATTCTCTCTCAATTGACTATCAATGCACTAACAATATAGGGTAATTTAAATTATTTACAATTGCCTAATGAATAAAAACATCAAAAATGTATTATTGATAGCAGAGTTACTGTCAGGAAGATTGCTTCATGACTTCGCAAATTCTATGAATGGAATAATTTTTAGCTTAGAAGAGTTTGAAGAATGTGACAAGGATGATATCACATATAAGGAGGCATTGTTGTTGCTTAGAGAGAGTTCTAATGATTTGATAAATAAACATAAAGTTATGAAGCAAGCGTATTCTTCTTCAGAAGATAATTACAACTTCTGTCAGACGAAATCCAACATTGAGAATTATTTATTAAAAAAAAAGTAAAGTTTACTTGGGAGATAGATGAGCACCCTATAATGGGTAGGGAAGACTTGATTGAAAAAATAAACAAAATAATTTCGAATATGGCGTTAACCATAGCTAGTGTAGTAGCAGAAGTTGAATTAGTTTCTGTTTTATTAAGCCAGACAGAAGGTAAAACATTACTAA
Source organism: Wolbachia endosymbiont of Cruorifilaria tuberocauda (assembly GCF_013365475.1). Taxonomy (GTDB): domain Bacteria; phylum Pseudomonadota; class Alphaproteobacteria; order Rickettsiales; family Anaplasmataceae; genus Wolbachia. The sequence continues at coordinate 155,420 of NZ_CP046579.1, read as the reverse complement.
CTATAAAAATTTTAAATAGGCACAAACCAATGAGCAAATCTCTAGCAAATAAATTAACAAAAAAAGATAATATCAATTTAAATGCAAAAGATGTTAACGTCTACATGACTTCTTTATTATTAGAGTATTATAATACTGAGATACACTGCTATTGTGAGAATAACTTGCTGGAAATAGGATTAGTTTTAACCTAAAACAACCTTACTTGCTTCATAGAAGAAAGAAGCATCTATGAGTTATAAGTTCCTCAGATTAAACTTATTATATCATTCATTTTAGCACCTCATTTAATGCGCATTAATATTATATAAGTTTTAGCATTTCAAGTTTCTCATCTAAAAATAAGATACCATTTTAAGAACATTAACCTACTTTGTAATCATTAAGATCTAATGTTATTAGACTATCGTTTACTGCGTTTTTAACGGCAAGCTAACTAATGTTCTAATTCTTCATGAGCTTGCCCCTTATTACGAATTGAAAGAACTAAACTACCAAGTATAGTGGGTCACTTTTCATGGTTAATTTTATTTTCATACTCTCTTTTACACCCTTGATGAGAGAATTCGTGTTGATATTCTAGCTTATTTCAACACTTAAATAGGTATACCATAAGAGTTCGATTTTTGTGGTCGATGTTTAGCATTAGTTTTTACATGAAACTAACTATTGAAATTAGGATATCAAGCCTTGTTATAATGACATAGTACAATATCCAGCTTGCTGACTTTATTTTTTATAAATAGGTCAAATATCTTCCATTGAAAGTCGGAAGCAATATTTTATATAAGTTTTCTTAGGCAAAAGTCTTTGTTTCTATTGAGAATAATACTTTTTATGTAAGAAAAGCAATTGCGTTGTCAGAGTTTTTTATAGACTACTGTTTTGGTTGATATGATACCTCTTGCCTTCCAATTTTCATATTTACCATATTTACATATCTCTATGTTCAGTGTGTAATTTCTACATAAGGGCCATTACACTAAATTACATTGTAGTTACAAGACTTCAGCAAACTGTTGAATATAATAAGACATAACAGGTCATTAGCACTCAATTATATATTTTTTTGAGACACAGAATTCCATGAAAGGAGCAGAAAATTTTTATATTAGATTTGTTAAGAAAAACACTGTCAAATACTTAATAAGTATGTGGATAATGTTCAATCAACCTGTGAATTATGTGTTAATACAAGATATTAACAATTTTTTAACAAATTTTTCACTAGCATATACATAGCTATATAACAGAGCCCAATAATGATGGTTTTCCATAAGCAAAGATTACTAACAATCAAAACACTCCACTTATGCATAAAAATAGCAACATGTAAAAGTTATTAACATGTTTATCCACAAATCAAGTAGAAAAGATTTCGTCAGACTATAAATTAACAACAAGTTCTTGAGAAACTTATTATTATATATAATCTCTATATACAAATGGAATAAGTAACTTTATCAGAAGTGACTAACAGCAAAGCTACAATAGCAAAAGTTATTAGAGAGCGCAAAAAAGGTTGCAGAACACCTATTTGGCTAATGCGGCAGGCCGGTAGATCTCTTCCTGAATATCAGGAAATAATGAAAGGTGTAAGCAACTTTATGAGAGTATGTTACAATACAGATTTGATTGCAGAGATAACATTGCAACCAATAACAAGATTCGATATGGATGCAGCTATAATTTTTTCAGACATTTTGGTAATAGCTGATGCTTTAGGCTATAATGTAAGCTTCATACCTGGAGAAGGGCCAGTAATAAAGCCTATAGAAAGCTCCAAAGAGTTGAGAGGCTTACACGAAGTTGAAGGTAAGATTTTGCCAATTCTGAATGCAATAAAAATGGTGAGAAACAAATTACCGGAAGAAAAATCTCTTATAGGATTTGCTGGAGGTCCATGGACAGTAGCTTCGTACATTATAGAAGGTAGAAGCAGTAAAAATTTTTCTAAAGCGCTAATTTGCCACTCAAGTTTAGAAGAAGTAATAGAACAAATAACAGAAGCAACGATTATTTATTTGATTAGACAGATAGAGTCTGGGGCGGATGTTATAAAATTGTTTGATAGCAATGCTGGCATCCTTCCGTCATGGAAACCATTTAAAAAGTACGTTATCGAACCGACAAGGAAGATTGTTTTAGCAATAAAAAGTAAGTTCCCTGGGTTTCCAATAATAGGTTTTCCAAAATTTGCTGGAAGATTTTATAAAGATTACTGTGAGCAGACAAGCATATCTGCAATAAGCATAGATTATAGTGTATCAATAGAATGGGCAAAGAAAAACTTGAAACTTCCTTTGCAGGGAAATCTGAACCCTAGTCTTCTAGCCTATGATAAAGCAGGGGCAATCAAAGAAGCAAGACGTATAATGGATTATTTGAAAGATCTACCTTTTATATTTAATCTTGGACACGGAGTTCTTCCCAATACTCCAATTGAGAATATTGCTGCATTAGTAAATTTTGTGAAAAATTATTAATACAATAACAAAATTTCTCGCTTTTTTGCTGAACATAGTTTATTATCTTAATTTAACTTTAGTAAGATTATGTTAAGACTTGCAAAAAGAATGTCCTTGATAAAATTATCACCTACAGTTGCTGTAACTGATAAGGTAAGCAGGTTAAAAAATGAGGGCAAAAAGATCTGCATTTTATCTGCAGGAGAACCAGATTTTGATACTCCTTACCATATAAAGAAAGCAGCTATCCAAGCAATAAATGATGGTAAGACCAAGTACACTGCTGTCGATGGGACATATGAACTTAAGGAAGCAATAATTAATAAGTTAAAAAGAGATAATAATCTTGAATATACACTTAGCCAAATCTGTGTTGGTGCTGGTGCTAAGCAAGTGCTGTTTAACTTGTTTATGGCAACGATTAACCATGGAGATGAAGCTATAATTCCTGCTCCATGTTGGGTTTCATATGTTGACATGGTAAGTCTCTTTGGTGGGTTACCAATTGTTGTGGAGTGCATGGGAAATTTTAAGCTAACACCAAAGTTGTTAAGAAGTAAGATAACTAGTAAGACTAAATGGCTAGTTCTTAATTCACCAAATAATCCAGCAGGTGTTGTGTATACATATGGTGAATTAAAAGAAATAGCACAGATACTACTTGAACATCCACATGTGAACATTATTACAGATGATATTTACGAGCATATAGTGTACGATGAAAAGTTTTTTACTATTGCTCAAGTTGAGCCAAAGCTTTATGAAAGGGTTTTTGTAGTCAATGGAGTATCAAAAGCTTATGCGATGACGGGCTGGAGAATAGGCTATATTGCTGGTAGAAGTGATATAATAAAAGCTATTTCTGTGCTGCAATCTCAAAGCACTTCTAACCCAAATTCAATAGCACAAGCAGCAGCTGTTGAAGCATTAAACGGTAATCATGCTTTCTTGAAAGAAAGAGTGAAAACTTTTAAAAGTCGCAGAGATTTTGTAGCTCAAAAGTTGAGCTCTGTTTCAGGACTATCAACGTTTACTCCACAAGGTGCATTCTATTTGTTCATTTCATGTAAAAATCTATTAGGTAAGAGTACAAAAAGTGGTAAAATAATAAATAATGACCTTGATTTCGCTGAGTATTTGTTGGAAGATCATTTAGTTGCTGTAGTTCCAGGGGTTGCATTCAGTCTAAAAAATTTTATCAGAGTTTCTTATGTAACCTCTCAGGATCAGTTAGAAATTGGGTGCAACAATATTATAAAAGCATGTGAAATGCTGAGTTAATTTTTTTGTATTTCTTAATAATAGAATGAAATTAATATGTAATAAGGTGTACTTGGTATCGATTATTTTGCTGAAAATAACAGAATTGCAACTCTAAAATGATAGTAGCCTTTGCCTACATTATACTCGTGATATCCATTCTGTTTTATGCTTTTATATATTTTTATTCTTTCTTATTAGCAAGAAAGCATATCTTTTTTTTATAATTTATACATAATTTTAGCTATACAATAATCTATGTATCTTAACTGAAATTAAAGTTATTTTAATGATACAGTTAGTTTTCACTTATTTTGGTAGAATTAAGCATTGACAGGTCTGAAAGTTTTTACTAGTGAATGATTAGGAATCTGTCATATAAAAATTTGATCGAGATAGGTTGAATTATATGTTTTTCATATTAAAAATTTATCCAGTGGTCTTTACTTCTCTTAGTTTTTTTTAATTGATGATGTTTACTACTGCATTTTATAATACAATTTACTTTTTAGTAAATGTTTAAAAGGTTCAGTGTTGATATCTACAAAGCTAGTAAATCTCATTAAACATTGAATCTTTATATGCACTTTCTGTATCTTTAGTTATAGCCTTTGTTTGATTTGCTCATGATAGTTCTATTATCTCACCCACTAAAGTTATGTGTTTTATATGATATATCTTTTTATACAAATTAGAGAAGTTTTACTTAGCATGTTCTTATATGATTTTACAGCGTGTTGTAACGTCCTAGTCATCTGACTTGTTTTAGCATTACATTATTTTATATATAAGATAGTTAATAATCAATCAAATATAATATCTCTGATACTAGATTGTACTATTAAAGGCAAATTTATTATGAAATATAGAGCATGGTAAAATGAGTTTTATAAAAAAATAAAGTTTTAGGTGAAATTATGAATATTTTACTTATCTATAGTATGGCTTTATTATTTTATTCACAGACCAGTTATATAGATAGTAAAAAAGATCATAAATTAAAGTGAAAAGCCTTTTTGAAAAATGTTCTATTGGTTGTAATAACTATGGATTTGACTTTGCTATACTTTAATAAGTTGGAAAAATATTTATGTGAATGTTGCTTTTAATAGCCGGACCATCTACAATGCTAAGTTTGAGACAAGATTATGACACATAGAGTTTTTTTGATATGGATGTTAGCATCACTCTTTTATGCATACCAATATGTATTGCGTGTAATTCCAAATATAATAGCACCTGAGTTAATGACGAAGTTTAACGTAAATGTAATGGATATTGGTCAATTTAGTGGAATATACTATTTGGGATATACATTAGCACATATACCTGTTGGTCTTTTGCTTGATAGATCTGGACCAAAGCTCACTTTACCTATATGTACTGTTTTAACATTTGTTGGTGCATTGCCACTTGTATGTTTTGATGAGTGGTATCCCTCAATACTTGGTAGAATAATCGTTGGGGTTGGATCATCTGCTTCAGCAATTGCAATATTCAAAATTGCAAGCATGCATTTCCCTCAGGGGAAGTCAGAAAAAATGACAAGTTTATCTATAATAATAGGGTTATTAGGAGCTATTTATGGTGGATTACCTCTAGATTTCTTACTTAATAAGTTTGGTTGGGATAGCGTTATATATACTTTCTCAGCATTTGGTTGTTTACTCGCATTATTGTTATTTTTTGCAATACCAAGTGATAATGCACAAAAAGATGTAAATGGTAATATACTTCAAGACTTAAAGGCGGTACTTTGTAACAAACATATTGTTCTAATTAGCTTTTTTGGTAGTTTGATGATTAGTCCATTAGAGGGTTTTGCTGATGGTTGGGTAAGACCTTTCTTGTGTGAAGTGTATCAGTTCACAGGAGATTTAGCATCTTCTCTTTCTTCTTTCATATTTATAGGTTTTGGAGCTGGAGCATTTTTTTTAGCTTTCTTACTAGAAAAATATCCAAGTAGGCACTATGAAGTGATCATAGCATGTTCTATTGCGATGATCTTGAGCTTTCTTTTGCTTTTTACACAGTCTGGTGGCTTATATATTGTGCTTCCTACACTTTTCATTGTTGGCTTTGCATCTGGGTATCAGGTAGTTACCGTTTACAAAGCAATAAGCTATGTATCCACTAATCTAGTAGGTTTAGCTACAGCTGTTTCAAATATGATAATTATGATTTTTGGTTATTTTTCTCATGTCGGAATTGCAAAAATAATAAATTTTTACTGGGATGGAACGATGATACATGGAAATCCTGTATATAGTCCTGAACTACTAATAAAGGCAATGTCAATTATTCCTGTGTGTCTCCTTTTTGCTATTTTTGGATTTATGTGGTTAAGGAAACAGTCTTAAAATCTCTTCTTGTAACTAGTGTGCATTTTAGTATATTAGATTGGGTGAGGTTTAATTTATGATAAGTGTTTCAAGAGGGATTTATAGTTTTAAGAGTGATTTAAAATTTTTTGATAGGGAAATTTATCAATCTTCAATAAAAGAATTACAACGTCAAAGATCACAACTGCAACTGATTGCATCGGAAAACTTTGCAAGCAGAGCAGTAATGGAGGCACAGGGTTCCTTTTTAACTAATAAATATGCAGAAGGTTATCCAGGAAAAAGATACTACTGTGGCTGTGAGTATGTCGATGAGGTTGAGAATCTTGCTATAAGAAGACTTTGTAAGCTGTTTGGTGTTAAATTTGCAAATGTTCAGCCTCACTCTGGTTCTCAGGCAAACCAAGCAGTGTTTGCTTCACTACTCGCTCCAGGAGACACAATACTTGGCTTATCGCTAAGTTGTGGTGGTCATTTGACTCATGGTGCAACACCTAACTTTTCTGGTAAATGGTTTAAAGCAATTCAGTACTCGGTTAACCGAGATACTTACTTACTTGATATGGATGAAGTAGAAAAATTGGCTCTAGAGCATAAGCCAAAGTTAATTATAGCTGGTGCTTCTGCCTATCCAAGAAGAATAGATTTTAAACGCTTTCGTGAGATTGCAGATGAGATTGGTGCATACTTGCTTGCTGATATTGCTCACTATGCAGGGCTTATCGCTGCAGGTGAGTACCCATCACCTGCTGAATATGCACATGTTATAACTTCTACAACTCACAAAACTTTACGCGGTCCTCGTGGTGGAGTAATAATGACAAATGATGAAGCATTGTATAAAAAAATTCAGTCTTCAGTTTTTCCAGGATTACAAGGCGGGCCACTTATGCATGTGATAGCTGCAAAAGCTGTTGCATTCAAGGAAGCATTAGCGCCAGAATTCAAAACTTATAGCAAAAGTGTTATTAAGAATGCTAAAGTGCTAGCTCAAGCACTGCAAGAGCATGGGTTAAATATTATAACTGGTAACACTGATTCTCACATAGTGCTGATTGACTTAAGACCAAAGAAGTTAACTGGGAAAAGTGTTGTAGATAGTCTTGAGAGGGCCAGTATAATCTGTAATAAAAACTCTATACCATTTGATACAGAAAAACCAACTATTGCTTCAGGTCTACGTTTTGGCACTGCTGCTGAAACAACACGTGGACTTGAAGCAAAAAATTTCAAAGAGATAGCTAGCCTAATAAATAAGATAATTCATGGACTAGTTAATGGATATAGCTCGAATGTTGAAAGAGAAGTAAAAAAGGAAGTTGAGAAAATTTGTAGTAATTTTCCTATTTATTAACTTTAATAAAGTATATTACTTACTAGCATCAAGCGTGTATAGAGCTAAATGGATATTTTGATTTGTATAATAGAACATGTTATCCAACTGTGTGATATAGAGTCTAGCCAACCAGGGGGGTAACTCTTATTGAGTAATTAAGAAACAAAATCTAGTTTAAAGATCTAGATTGTGGTATCATGTCCTAGAATTGTAGAATTGATTGAAAAAATATTGTAGTGCGCCATCAGGTAGCTTACTTCCTTTAAGAAAGGAGTTTATCTTTTTTCATATCTAGAATTGCTTTTCATAAATTATCTTTGCTTATTTGCTTGGAATGATCTGTTAGATTTACTTATACTTTCCACTTATTGGAAAGTGTATGAAAATGTTTTATTTTCATAAATACTAAATTTGTATAAATCCCATGAGGGCTTATTTTTTTAAAATTTTCTTTCTTCTACTCAAGTCCAGAATAAGTAGTGTTACAGATTGCTTTAGCTATAAATACAAGAGCTTTGCTAAGCAAAAAAGGGCAAATGAGGTTGATACTCGTATTTGCTTTTTGCATATGGAAGATACGTTAATACTTGTATTAATATATAACACAATGTTTATTGTTCATAATTCTGGATTAAGTTTTACTCCTACTATATGCTGCTCTTATTCTGCTTTTTCTTAAAGTTACAATAGAAGTAAGTGGTAAGGTTATTTAATAGTGAAGATGCGAAAATAGTGATATAGAAAATCTTTTGATTGAGCTGAATAAATTAGAAAACAAGCTGCTTCTAAAACAATGTGAAATTGAATTTAATCTTTCATTAAATTAATTTGGAAAAATTGAGATACAAAAGAAAATGTTTCTATCGCATAGTAAACACAGAAATTGGTCAAGAAAACTAGGAAGAAGCTTGAAAAATATTGCAGTTAAATTCTGCTTTGACAGTTAATGTATGTAAAACTAATTTAGATCAAGAAGGTTCAATTAATATTGATAGAAAAATAATTAACTCATTTAATTTTAATTATGTTATTATGGCATATACTAGGCTTTATATAGTTTTTCTTAGATCTATTGTGTTAAAAACAGTTTTGATATCTTACATAAGCTTTTTTTCCAAGATCAACTATTTTATGTTTATGAGTAGTTAAAATATTCATAATTAGTGCCTTATGCTCATTTCATAATATGATCTCATATCTTCGTTGATCTTACCTGTACTTCAGTTTCTTAAGATGTGAAATTAGCTTACAATTTATTTAATGCAATATCTGACTTTATGAGTGCTTGTATATTTTTTATATTTTCTTATCCTTTTTTTGCTTAGTTATAAAGAAGTTTTTAACTAAAAAAACTGACTATGTTTTCCTTTACTTCTATGCTGTCTGTCATGTTGTTTATCCTTAGGCGGAATTCAGATGAATTTTTAAGTCCATTACTATACCAGCCTATGTGTTTACGGGCCATTTTTATTCCTGCATCATTCCCATAAAATTCAAGAATACTATCGTAGTGTTCAAGTATGACACTCAGTTTTTCCGAGGCTGTTAGTTCAAAAATCTTGCTTCCACTTATAAAATTTATTGCTTGATTAATCAGCCAAGGTTTACCATAAGTGCCACGACCTATCATCACTCCGTCTGCCTTAGACTCATTAAGAGCTTTCTGAATATCGCTGAAATTTTTGATGTCGCCGTTTACTATAACAGGAATTTTTACTTGCTCTTTGACATTTCTAACAAATTTCCAATCTGCTTGGCCATTGTAAAATTGTGCTCTTGTCCTTCCATGAACGGTTATCATTTTTATACCTAAGTCCTCTGCAATTTTTGCTAGACGTGGAGCATTACGACTTTCATCATCCCACCCAGTGCGCATTTTCAGAGTAACTGGCACATTAACTGCTTTAACTACAGCTTCAATTATTTTAGCAGCCTTTTTTTCATCGCGCATTAGTGCTGATCCTGCATAACCATTTACAACTTTTTTGACTGGACAGCCAAAATTTATGTCTATGATCTTTACACCCATATCACTATTCAGTTTTGCTGCTTCTGCTATCAAGTCTGGCTCACATCCAGCAAGCTGTACAGCAGTAAGTTCGTCAACTTTTGCTTTTTTTATGCTCTGGCGAGTTTGCATAATCATAGGCCTGCTTGCGATCATTTCTGAGATTAACAAACTTGCACCAAGTTTTTTTACAATGCTTCTGAATGGGAAATCAGTTACTCCAGACATTGGGGCTAAAATTACCGGAGAATTGATTATCAAATTTCCTATTTGAAAAGGCATGATTTTTTATCAATCACATAATGCTGCATAAACTCACCTTTTCCTTTTTTAGAGCAGAAGAAAAGGATATTTGTGTTCCTAATGGAAGCTTACATAGTAACCCACTTTCTAAATCTTCTTTCCATTTTTTATCTTTCATGAGTACTTCTGTATATTCTTTCCTTTTCTTGTTTAAGTCAAATTTATACCTTGATAGCTCTTTGTCAATTTCATCAAATGATTTACCTTCACTGAGCTTTTGTGTAATCTTATTAGCATTTTCTAATGCGAATATTCCGCAATTATAACCATCACTTTGCTGTTTAATCGTGGAATTTCTTATATTATTGCTTTCTATTTTTAAAGCTGATTCCAGTGCACTTACTATACTGTCAGCATTTATTGGAACATTGACTAATTCATTTTTTTTGTTATTGCATATTTGCACTGTTTTTTTGATATCTTTGCTCATTTCTTCATTTCCTTGTGCATTCAGCTCATTAGCTTGTTTATTAAGTGGTGTAACCAACTGATTTTTAATTTCATTTGCATTTTCTATGTTGCTACGTTGGCTACCAAAGCGTGGTAATTTAGCTATAAAAGAATCACAGTAGTAGGCTATAAATTTTTTGTTATTTAGGTTATATGAGACTACTAGTGTAGTCCAATGATGATTTTCTAAGTTTAACACTGAAGTAAATGTTGCTTTTTGATTTTTTTGCTCTACTTTATTTTTATATTCTATTAGCCTTTCATTTAAAGTTTCAAGATTACTAGGAATGCAAAAAGATACATAGTTATCCGGGCTTTCTGAGTAGTTGTATACAGCTCTTGCAATATGAGCAATATCATGTTGCTGCAGCCAATAGGTATAATTTTCTCTATTTGTTTGATGTACAAGAGTTGGTAAATTTTCGTGAAATTTTTTGCTAATTAAACTGTTATCATTTGAGGTGATAAAACCCATGTGGCTAATGTCTTCTAGACTATATTCACTGCCTAGTACAGTACTACCATTTTTGCCTTGAATTTCTTGCCTACCTCCATTTGATTCTTTCTTACTAAGAAATCCTTTAGTTGAGTTATATAGGGTCTTGATAGTTGCATCTCGTGTTACTGCAAGAACAATTTCTATCACGATCCAAATTGTGAAATAAGAAATTGATGTAATAAATGGTAAGATTAATGCTGGAGATCCTATCAATAGTCCTAAATAACCAAGAGAAAATGTAGTTACCAGGTATACGCTAAAGGTATAGATAGAAAGTCTTCTACTAGCTTTGAACTTAGTGAAGTAAGCGCTTCCTTTGAGTTTATTGTATTTCTCTGTAATACCTAACATATTGATTTTATGAATGCTTTAGTTAAGTTTTAAAAGATTCTGGAAGAAAAGTCAATTATGATAGTATTGAAGTTTTTTAACAATATGAGCAAAAATGTTGAGTATTAGAAATTTTTGGAGTACAGTGGCAATGTTAGTAATAGTGCGATCTATGCATGATATAAGGTATATTAGGAAAAATCCTGAAGAATTCGAGAAAGCGATGAAGAGCAGGGGGGTTAATAAGTTTCCTGTAAGTAAGATATTAGAAATTGATTATAAGAAGAGGTTGTTGACCACTAAGCTGCAAGATTTAAATAGGAAACTTAATAAAATTACAGAGGAAATAAGGGAGCTGAAGATGAGTAAGAACTCTTATGAGGAACAGATAGAGCTATCAAAAAGTATCGCAAGTGAGGTAGAGATGATTAGTTTAAAGAAGCAAACAGAAGAGGACAGGTTAGTAAATATTTTATCTAACTTGCCAAATGTTCCTGCACAAGGTGTGCCAATTGGTAAAGATGATGATTCCAACTTGGAGGTGAGGAGGCATGGAGAAAAAAGGAAATTTGATTTTACAGCAAAGCCTCATTATGAACTTGGGGAAAAGTTGAATTTGATAGATTTTAAACAAGTGGCGAAAATTTCTAGGTCAAGATTTGCAATATTGAAAGGGCAATTAGCCAAACTTGGGCGAGCATTGATAAATTTTATGCTTGAAATGCATGTTAATGAATTTGGATATACTGAAGTATATCACCCAGTTTTAGTAAAAAATGAGGCAATGTATAATGTTGGTCAGTTACCAAAGTTTTCTGATGAGTCGTATTTAACTACTGATGAACTAAGGTTGATCCCTACAGGTGAAGTTTTTTTGACAAATTTAGTTGCTGATAAAATAGTGCATGAAAAAGAATTGCCAATCCGTTTTACTGCATATTCAGAGTGTTTCCGTAAGGAAGCTGGTAATGCAGGACGTGATACAAGAGGTATGATAAGGCAACACCAATTTGGTAAGGTGGAGTTGGTAAGTATTACAACTGAGAATCAATCAGATAATGAACTTGATCGCATGACAGGTATTGCTGAAGAGGTATTAAGGAGATTAGAGATACCATATAGAGTGATGTTACTGTGCAGCGGCAATATGGGCTTTGCTGTGCACAAGACTTATGACATAGAGATATGGTTACCTGGGCAAAATAAATACAAAGAAATATCGAGTTGTTCAAATTGTGGTACATTTCAGGCAAGAAGAATGAATACCAAATACTCTTCAGAAGATAGTAAAAAGGCAAAGAAATATGTTCACACTTTAAATGGTTCAGCTTTAGCTATAGGAAGGACTATTATTGCCATAATGGAAAATTATCAAAATTTTAACGGGTCAATTACAATACCAAACGTGTTGCGAAAGTACATGAGTGATGATACTGTTATAAGTATGTGATAATTTTAATATATTGGGAACAAGGAATTAAAGATGAATGTTCTAGTTGTGGGTTCTGGTGGACGTGAGCACGCTCTACTTTGGGCTCTCAAAAAATCCTCAATCTTGACTGAGTTATATGTTACTCCTGGACGTTCAACTATGAAAAATCTTGGGGTCGTTGTGAGTATTAATATAAGAAATCCAATCGATGTTGTACTATTTTGCAAAAGAGAAAATATAAAGTTAGTTATCATTGGTCCAGAACAACCAATAATTGATGGTCTCGCTAATAACTTGATTGCAGAGGGCATAAATGTTTTTGCTCCAAGTCAGGCTGCTGCAAAGCTTGAAGCATCAAAGTCCTTTACTAAGGAGCTATGTAAACAGTATGGTGTGCCAACTGCTAAATACGAGTGTTTTGTTGATGAAGGATTAGCTAAAAACTTTGTACTCAGCAATAAAATAAAATTTCCACTTGTAATAAAAGCAAATGGGATTGCAGCAGGAAAAGGTGTAATAATATGCAATACGGAAAATGAAGCTTTTGCAGCAATAGATTCAATGTTAGTAGAAAAGAAATTTGGTGAGTCAGGTGAAGAAATAATTATAGAAGAGTTTTTAGTTGGAGAAGAAATAAGTTTTTTTGCTCTTGTTGATGGGTTGAAAGTAGTAACTTTCGGGTGTGCAAAGGATTATAAAAAAGCTGATGAAAACAGTGATAGTCAGAATACTGGAGGCATGGGGTCATATTCGTTACCTTCTATTATAAGTAAAGATATGGAGCAAAAAGTTATCCAAAAGATAATATATCCAACAGTTCAGGCAATGACTAACATGGGAACCCCTTATCGTGGCGTGCTCTTTGCTGGTCTGATGATTTGTAGAGGTGATCCGAAACTTCTTGAATATAATGTTAGGTTCGGTGATCCAGAAATACAATCTATTTTACCTAGGTTTGATAAAAGCTGTGATTTATTGAAGCTAATGTTATCAGTTGCAGAAGGAAAATTGGGTACTAAAACTGTGAAATTAACTAGCAAAGCTGTAATTTGTGTAGTCATTGCAAGTAAAGGCTATCCAGGTAATTATCGAACAGGAGAAGCAATTAGTGGATTGGATAAAATTGAAAGTATTCCTGGTATATTAGTATTTCATGCTGGCACCAAATTAGATGAAAGTGGCAACTTAATTTCTGATGGTGGAAGAGTATTAAATATAGTAGGTGAAGGAAATACTTTAGAAGAGGCTAGAAGTAAAGTATATTCAGCGTTAAATTTTCTAGAATGGCCAGGTGGGTTCTTTAGATACGATATTGGGAATTAGATTCCTATATATTAAAGTAAAGAGTTTTGAATCATTTTGAAATAAGTGGAACTGAAGAATTTATGGAAGTATCTAAATTGGTTTATGAAGCTTCTTTGTAGCAAATTAAGGTGATTTATGCTCTAATGGAGTAGAGGAACATGTAGCTAAGAATGGATAAGAGGTTAAAGACATAGTTATAATATATATACTGTAAAGGTAGTAAGCAATATCACAAATAATGAATTGCTAATTATATCAAGAGCATAATCAACTTGCATATGTAAATCTTGTACAGCTAAGTATAAATATACTGGAATATAAATAAGGAGATTATCAAATGTTTACCTTTATAGTATCAGTGATAATAGGTAGTTATTTACATAACTTAGGCAAGCCAAGTTTCAAGAGTTGGTACTGAAAATAAGCTATTACATATGTAAAATTTCTGTTAATTTAAAATAAATCTAGACCAGCATGCACCATGCATTGAACCTTTGACAAGGTCTTAGTTTACTTACATTATCATTTTCTTTAGTATTAAATATTGTCATGAATAGTATGGAGGTGGTTTATTGTCGGTAATTGCTGTTATTGATTTTGGTTCGCAATTTACACAACTTATTGCAAAACAAGTCAGGGGAATGGGTGTCTATTGTGAGATATTCCCAGTCGATATCGATTTTAAAGCATTGACAAAATATAATGGATTTATTTTTTCTGGAGGGCCTCAATCTGTAGATGATACTTATTCTAAGGTAAGCAGAATATTACATGAGATTATAAAATTTAATGAGGTCACAAATATTCCCATACTTGGAATATGCTACGGGCAACAACTTGTTTGTCATTACTTTGGAGCAAAGGTAAGAAGGAAATTCAATCAGGAATTTGGCAAAGTTAAGATTAAAATACTGAAAGAATCTCCCATTATAAAAGGGGTATGGAGTGTTAATTCTGAAGTGTATGTGCTGATGAACCATATAGACAGTGTTGAAACTATACCTCAAGGGTTTACTGTTATTGCATCAGGTGTAGTGAATCAGACAATTGCAATAATTGTTAACGAACAGCGTAAAATATACTGTACTCAATTCCATCCTGAGGTTAAGCTTACAGCAAATGGTAATAAGTTACTCTCTAATTTCTTGGATATTGCAAATTGTGAGAGGGATTGGACGATAAAATCAATTATTGAAAAACAAAAAAAAGAGATTGAGAGTTTAGTGAAAGGGAAAAAAGTAATTGCTGCAGTAAGTGGTGGGATTGATTCAAGTGTTGCAGCAGCTCTCACCTATAAAGCTATAGGAAAGCAATTGAACTGTATTTTTATTGATACTGGATTATTGCGTAAAGGTCAAATCATTACTTTGTTGAAGGAAATCCCAGTAAACTACGTTGATAGATCAAGCTTGTTTTTAGGCAAGTTGAGAGGAGTAATTGATCCAGAAGAAAAGCGGAAGATTATTGGTAACACTTTCATTAAAGTATTCGAGGAAGAAGCAAAGAAAATAGGTGATGTGAGTTTTTTGATGCAAGGTACTATCTACTCTGATGTAGTTGAGTCAGGACATGCCTCAGGGTATACTAGTGTAATTAAATCTCATCATAATGTTGGTGGGTTACCAGAAAAAATGAATCTAAAGTTAATAGAACCTTTACGCTACCTATTTAAAGATGAGGTAAGAATTCTTGGAAAAGAAATTGGCCTTTCAGATGAAATAATATTTCAACACCCATTTCCTGGACCTGGGCTTGCAGTAAGGATAGTTGGTGAAATCAATGAAGAAAAGGTGCGAATTCTACGAGAAGTGGATGAAATATACATTAATACAATGAAAAGTCATAGTTTATATGATCAGATATGGCAAGCTTTTGCTGTACTGCTACCGATAAGAACTGTAGGTGTTATGGGTGATAGTCGTATGTATGGGTATGTTTGCGCTTTAAGAGCTGTAACATCTTCTGATGGTATGACAGCTGATGCATTTCCATTTGGAAATAAGAGTAAATTTTCATCAATATTTTTGAACTTTTTGCAGGATGTTAGCAGCATAATAGTTAATAATGTTGCTGGTATCAATAGAGTCGTATATGACTTAACTTCTAAACCACCAGCAACTATTGAGTGGGAATGATCTAAAACTATTTTCTCTTCTCTGTATAACGCACTTTTTTCTTTATATTACTTATAGCTTCTACAAGCAATGCAAATATTAATGAGAAGTATAAGTGCCCCTTTGATAATTCTATATGGAGACCTTCAAGTATTAGATAGGTACTAGCAAGTAAAATAAATAGAATTGCAATTGTCTTTAAACTAAAACTAAATTTGGTTATCTGAGTAATGTAGCTTGATAAAAATATTATTGCTAGTATAGAAAACATATACGCTATAGCAATTACAGCTGTGTTATGAGTGAATGCTATGGCAGTTAATAGTGAATCAACTGAGAAAATTAGGTCTGTTAATGTAATTTGCAATACGATCAGAGACGGTCGAGATTTGGTATCTATTTTTTTTTCTGGTTGCTTATATAAGGAAATGTTGTTCCACAACTCCATACTACTTTTAGCAAATAGAAATAATCCACCTACTATCATAAGTAAATCTTTTACCGAGATGTTTAGTGACATAATATGAAGTATAGGTTTTTGCATTGATAATATGTATGATGTAGAAAATAGTGCTACAAAACGCATTAACAATGCTAGTCCAAGACTTATGAGTCGTACTCTTTTTTTTAACGCATTAGATACATTGCCTAGAGATAGAGAAATGAAAATCAAATTATCTACATTAAGTAGAGTTTCAAGCAATATAAGTATTAGTAAAGTTTGAACTTCATCTAACATTTTCGTTCCAGATCTAATTATCCTAATCTACAGTAAATTTGTAAAAATTGAGTGACCTCTGCTTGGAGAAGTGAGAGGTAGTACTTCAGTTGGAGGTTTACATTGCACTAGGCTACTGCTGTTTTAATTTTTAGTATGCTAGAGTGCAATAACGATTTATTGCAGGTCTTAGTTTCTTTCTATGTCCTAAGTTAGGTTTTTATAATATGTAAGTTATAAAGGCTATGTCTTCCTTGAAGAGATAATTTAAGTTATACTGCAAGTTATGGATTTTAAGCAAGAAATCAAGTTCTCTTCTCTGTCATTTATAGTTTTGTTTTCTCTGTGGGCTATGTTATCTGGCTACTCTGAACCTTTTTCCATTCTTTATGGGGTATTTTCTTCTATATCCGTGTTATTCATTTTTAAACGACTAATGAATGCTGAAAGTACCTTTAATAAGATTTTGAATGATACGGGGAAGTTATCATTTTACAAATTATTAGTAAATTATATACCATGGCTAGTATGTCAAGTTATCTTATCAAGCATTTATGTAACAAGAAAGGCTTTACAGGCTAGACTTGAGCTTAAGCCAATCGTCATCATAAAAAAATATGAAGGGCATAATGATAAAAGCATTGCGTTATTTGCAAATTCAGTTACAATAACTCCTGGTACTTTAACTATTGATGTTATAAAAAGGCGAAAAATATACATATGTACTATGTGTTGGATGGATGAAAGCCTTAAAAGTGATGTTTCTCAAATGGAAAATAAAGTTTTAAAGGTGCTTGTTTAGTTAAGCAATTATCCTAAAATATTTTAGGGTAATCTACTCTCTTAGTAGGCTTTCAAGCTTTCTTTTGAGCATTAGCCTGTTAAAATAACATAGGCCTTTTAGGCCTAGATGAGTATGTTGTTTTTTTCTTAACTAATTAAATTTGTATGGAGTGTATCTTCTATAATCTCAATAGTAACAGACTTATTTAAAAATATATCTCCATTCATTCGTTTACTCTTATTAAGATGTATTGATTTCAAGCTTTTTACTTATATAAAAATCCTACAGTTGAGCTATTCTAATAATAGAAATAGGTTGCTATCTTGAAGAACAAGCTATTACCTTCACGGTATTTTTCATCGTTTTTAGTAAGGACCATGAGATTTGCTCATTTTTGTGTTATATATGTGTTAATTTATTCTTTTAATTTTGACCCACTAATAGATTGTAGTGTGCTTTATTAAAAAGTAACAGCAATATGTTCTGTTTTATGTAAAATAAGTTTGATAATATTAGCTATCTTATTAATATTAGTTATTACATGAATGCTGAGCTAGTTTATTATAATGAAAAAAATAAAACTCGGAATACTAATTTCCGGTAGGGGATCTAATATGCAAGCCATAATAAGAGCAAGCCAAGATCGAAATTTTCCTGCAGAAGTTGTATGTATTATTGCAAATAACGATAGTGCAGGTGGCCTAAAAATAGCAAAGCAAGTAGGAATCTCATCATTTCTTGTTAAGAATAAACCACTTGACATTGATAAAATTCATAAAATACTTATACAACATAAAGTTGATTTAATTTGCCTTGCTGGGTTTACGAGGATTTTAAAACCTGACTTCTTAAATAAATGGTATAACAAGGTTATAAATATTCATCCTTCTTTGCTTCCATCTTTTAAGGGCTTAAATGCTCAAGAGCAAGCTCTGAAGGCAGGTGTTAAAATCACAGGTTGTACTGTACATTATGTTACTCCTGAGGTTGATTCTGGAGCTATAATCGCTCAAACTGCTGTGCCAGTGCTACCAAATGATAACGTTGTAAGCCTCTCGGGACGCATCCTAGCTGAAGAGCATAAATGCTACGTGGAAGCGGTAAGGTTAGTAGCAGAAAACATGAACTGTTAACCTTAAATACTTCTCCCAACTTTTACAAAAAACAAATTTTTAGGATCCAGTAAAGAACTTGCTAATTTATTTACTTCTTCTAATTTAACTTCATTAATGATATTTGCATAATTGTTTATGTAATTAATATTACGACCATTTATTTGCATGCTATCAAGCAGTATAGATATCTTTGTGTTATTGGATAAGAGGAAAGCGAAGTTGTTTATTAGACTAGCTTTTATATCCTCGAATAACTGTTTATCAATTCCTTGCTTTTTTGTTCTGCTCAGTATGTCTTTCACTACTGATATAGCTTTACTGGCAGTAGAACTATCAGTGCTTATAAACCCAGATATAACATTTCCATGTTTATTGGACACAATGCTCATATTAACATTGTATGTAATACCTAGGTTTTGCCTTAACTCTTTCATCATAACTGAATTTAGCCCAATACCACCAAGAGCATTAATTAAGATGACAGCTTTATAATAATCAGGATCTTCATAAGCTATCCCTTTTTGAGCAAAGAGTATTACACTCTGTGGTATATCCATAAAAATGTTCTCACTTTCTGTAGAATCGAAATCACTTTTTACAGGTATCTTTTTAACTTTCAGCCTTTTTGTTGGTAGCTTGGATAAATATTTATCAAGTAATGCACAAATTTCTTCTCTTTTTGTACAACCAACAACACTGATAACTATGTTATCTTTAGTGAGGTTATGCTTTGTATATGTTAAAATATCATCTCTAGTAATACTCATTATAGTATTAAAAGTTCCATATTCACTTTTTGAATAAGGGTGATTTTTAAATAAGAGCATATCCAGTTTTTTAGTAGCAATAAAGTAAGGATTTTTTTCGAGATTGTTGAAGTTGATTTTAGCTTTCTCAAAAATTCTATTTAATCCTGCGTGATCGACTCTAGGGTTCGTTATAGCATCACTGAGCAATGAAATTGCATCTTCTAAGTTTTCAGATAAGGTGTTTAACGAAACTTTAAATGCTTCTAAGCTGGTGCTAAAACTTAAGTTTATTCCTTTATTTTCAAGCTTTCTCGCGAAATCTTTAGAATCATTTTTCCCTGCTCCTTCTTGAATCACGAGAGAAGTGAACCAAGTTAGCCCATATTTTCCTGCATCCTCATATGCATAACCTGCATCCTTAAATGATATACTTAACGAAACCTTTGGTAAATCACAATTTTTGACAAATAAAAACTTAAGTCCTTTATAAGTAGTAACTTCTTCTATATTTATGCTACCGCTTGCTTGTAAATTAAAACCTAGATAGAAAAAAAGTAGAAATATAAATTTACTTATTTTCATTATAACCCTCTTTTGAGAGCAAACGACCAATTAGTTTATTACCAGAAAAAATAGTCCGAACTTTGCTATTTATGTCGTCTAAATCAACATCTTTAATTTTGCTGCATGAGATGTCTATTTCATTAAGTGGAATGCCAAGTGCTAGATGTGGTATGTAAAACATTGCTATATTAGTTAAGTCGGATAGCTTATCGAATTGTGCTGATTTGTATTTAAATTTTGCACTTTGTAGTTCTTCATTTGTTATACCTTCAGAAATAAAACTGCTAATAGCATTAGCTAGCTCTCTTTCGATGAGGTCTAACTTCATCCCATTTTTTGGAATTATTTCAATGTCAACGTAACCATCCCCGAAAACTAAACCATTATAGTATGCATTTACTGAAATTGCAATGCCTTTATTTAAAACTAGATCTTCATATAGCTTACTGGACTTCCCTCCTCCTAGAATGTTAACTGCTAAATCAACAGTAAAAATTTCATCTATTTTCTTAAATAAGGGAACATGATAGCGAAAGTACAAAATAGGTTCTTTCACTTCAGTACTTTCTAAAGTTACCGATAAATCTGCGCTATGTACTTGATCTTGATTTGGGTAATATCTAATTACAGGCTTAGCTTTAATTTTCCCATATTTTTCTTTTGCCAATCTAACTACTTCGTCAAATTCTGCATCTCCAACAACCATCAGTATTGCATTATTTGGGTGGTAATAATTGTTGTGAAACCTTAGTATGTCGTTTCTATTGTAAGTTTTTATATCACTCTCCCATCCAATAATAGATTTACCATAACCGGCACGGTAAAATGCACTGTTCATTTCTTCCAACAATAAGTTGTTAGGATGATTATCAAATCTCATTTTCCTTTCTTCTAATACAATATTTTTTTCTCTATCTATTTTATCTTGAGTAACGTTAAAATTATCCATTCTATCTGCTTCAACTTCCATTATTAATGGTAAATCTTTTCTAAAAGCTAATTCATAGTAACATGTGTATTCCCTGGTAGTAAATGCATTAAATTGCGCTCCAATGCTGCTCATGATTGATTTTATATCTTTAAATTTTCCTGTGGTTTCAAACATCAAATGTTCAAAGTAATGTGCTAATCCTGCTTTACCGATTGGATCATCAATCCCTCCAACTTTATATATTACTGCATGTAATACAGCTGGAGTTCGATGATAAGGTACAAAATAGATATCTAATCCATTACTTAGCTTAGTATATTTTAGGCTGTATTCTATATTTGAAGCCTTTAATGGGGCTGAGTAGTGGAAAAAAAACATAGATAATACAAATAAGCTAAAAATCTTGTGAAGCATTATTCTAAACCTAATAGATTGAACATAAGAGTATTTTACATATTGTTCTGTTTGGAAATAAGCCTATCATGTAGGTACCATCTATATAACAATATAAACATTCCACAGGTTATATATATGTCAGCCAAATTAAAAGTTGGCCAGTACCAATTGCCAACATGAAAACATATAAAGTCATATACAGCTCCCCAATAGATTCTGTCTGCTACATTCCCGATTGCTCCACTAACCATCAAGGAAAGGCTAAAATAGGTTAACTTATCGTTGGACTTATGTATCAAATATGTAAGTATGCTAATTATTGATATTGAAAATATTGAAAAGAAGAAATCGCTATACGGCAAAGTACTAAACATTCCAAAACTAATTCCAGAATTCCATATTTCAACTAATTTCATAAAGCTAGTAACTTCAATTACCTCTCCTTCGTTAATTAATGAATTTATGTACAATTTGCTTACCTGGTCAGATGATACCATAATTAATATGATAATTAAGCATAATTTTTTCATAAATTTGCCTTCAACTGGTAAGCCTCAAGTATGTCATGATTTATTTGTTTTGTTAATTCATCAATACTATGGAATCTTTTTTCTGGCCTAATAAATTTTAAAAGTTGTACATTCACCTTATGATCATATACATCCTCATTAAAGTCGAATATGTGCATTTCTGCTATAGGCTTTTTCAAGTCGTTAAATGTAGGCCTCATGCCGATGTTAACAACTCCATATAGCCAATTTGGGTTATTGTCAGAAAATGCTGCCTTAGCATAATATGTACCAAACTTTGGTTTAATCATACAATCTTCTATTGTAATATTTATGGTTGGAAACCCTATTTTCCTACCTCTGTATGCACCTTTTGTCACAACACTAGAAATTTGATAGGCCCTGCCAAGTAACTTATTAGCAGATTCTATTTTACCTCTTTGTATGCACTCCCTAACTAAAGAAGAGGAACATAGTTCTCCATCAATCATTAATGGGGCTAGTTTAGTTAAAGAATACCCATGTATTTCAGAATATTTCCTTAAAGTTAATGCATTGCCCAATCTTTTATAACCGAAAGTGCAGTTCTCTCCAACAACTATATGTTTTGCTCCATATCTATCTATCAAAATTTTACTAATGAAGTCATCAAAATTTACTTGAGCGAAATCTTCATCAAAATCGATAATATATAAGTAATCTATGCTGTAGCTTCTGATTAGTTCTTCTTTATATTCTTGACTTATTAATCTGAAATTATTTTTGTTAAGTAAAACAGTTGATGTATGAGGTTCAAAAGTTAAAATTGCGGATGGCAATTTTCTTTCCTGAGATATCTTTTTTAGAGAAGAAATTACAAACTCATGTCCTAAATGTATGCCATCAAAATTTCCAAAAGTTAATGCTATATCACTCTTTGTCACTTGGTCACAGTTATAAATAACTTTCATATAACTTGATGTTATAAATATTTCTTATATAATAGCTATATTTTATGAACTACGGAGATAAATTGTGAAAGATCCTAAAAGAAAAGTTGTAATATATGTGAAGCAGAACTGCCAGTTCTGCAAGAAAGCAAAAGAACTGCTGGATAAAAAAGGAGTAGAGTATAAAGAAATTGATGTGCTCGAAAATTTAGATCTGTTTGATGGTATAAAATCAAAATACAATGTTAAAACAGTTCCGCAGATCTTTATTAACGATGAAAATGGTAATTATATATACCATATTGCTGGATATGATAAGTTGGCAGATCTTGAGAAAGAAGGAAAGTTAGATGATATGATAAATAATAGCAAAAATCATATTGATGCTACACCATATACAGGTGACAATTATGAGTATGAAGAGTCTGTTATGCCAGACGATAATTTTATGTAATATATTATTACACTTTTATTGTTACTTATTGCATAAGTGAAAAAATTTGTATGCTTGCTTAAGCTATTTTTAATGAGTTGAAAATATAATTCATTATTAGATTGGGTTTTTGGTGGGCAAGAGCTATGAGAAATATTTCAATTCTTAACAAGAATTTAATTAGTATCGAGCTGGTTAATAAACGAGATTTAGAAAATTTCATCAAAATTTTCACAGTACTTGATAAATATATAGCAGCAAAAACGCTTTTTGCAGAAGAAGTAAAGATTGAATATAGTCAACGTGACAGCACACAGGTTGTTAATTTGCTAAAAAGCTCAGGTTTCATGTATTATGATATTGAAAATATACTGCATCATTTGAGTAAACATGGAGTAAGAATACCGGGCAGTGTTATAGCGTGTGCTCTCTTTTCTGCATATAACAACGAACTTGAAGCTAAGGATATAGCATTTTCCCTTTTCGAAGGATTTCCACAATTCAATATTAGAATAAATAAAAACGTCTTCATAATAACTCCTATGAATGAAAAAAATTTGGAGTTGAATTCACAAAATAGCAAAATGTTTATAAGATCATTAAAAAGTGAAAAAGGTATGTACGATTGTATAGTTAAAGAAAATACTATTAATATAGTAGCCCACTCTGAAATGCATTTGGTTATAAATTCTATTGTAGGGTTACTGATAGAGTCTTGCTTTCTAACACAAGGAGAAGAAGTAAAACTCAAAAAAAGGCTAGAACAACTTGCTTTTAAAGATCGAGCTTTTGTTGAGTATTTTAGCATAAAAACTATAAATAAGTATCCACATGATCATCCTTTGAGGAAATATAAAAACCTTACTAAATGTATAGAAAATATTTTGTATAATTTTGTAAAGAATGAAAATAGTCAATTTGTTGTAGAGCAGCTGAGTAGGTTAAGCTTAGATGTTTCTCCTGATACTCCGAGAGTTATTACAAAAACTATAGATAAGCTTATTAAGTTCCATTGAGATATTTTTATATTATTAATATGGATATTAATACTAACAACAAAGTTAAAAACTCTTAAATCTCCAAAATTTCTCTTTACCTTTACTAATCCCAATTCTTGGAGTACAAACGTAATTTGGTTTTAAGTGAGATTCGTAGATACAAAATTCATGGCTTATAGTAAGATCTTTTTTATTGTGTTCTTTTGTAATTTTTAATTTTTTACATAATATTCCTGGCCCATTTAGATTTTCCTCAAGCGGTTTGATAAGCTTCAATCCTCGTATTAACACTGCAGCTGGAAATCCTTCCGTTTCTGTTACGATATTTAAACAGTAATATATTCCATATATAAGATATACATATGAAAACCCAGGGGGGACCAAACATTACTGAGGTTCGATTAGTATAGCCTTTTACAGCATGACAAGCTGGGTCATCCATTCCTATATAGGCTTCAACTTCAGTGATTACTCCATAAAAGCTAGCAAGTTTTAATACTTTCCCCAATAACTCTCCAGCAATAATCAAGGTAGGCTGCTCGTAGAAATTTCTTGGCATTATATTATTCATTATATGAAATAGTTACTTACATTTGTAAGTAACTATACTGTTTTATTTCCTATTAGTTAATATAGGACATGCATCTTTGAGAGATATAGATTAATATTCTTATATTTTATATATCTATCATTTTTTTAAAGATGTTACTAACTTTGGTTAGTAGTACTTCTTTATTGTAATTGATGTTTATCATTATTCACTGTCTAAAAGGAAAGATGCTTTTTTGATCAATTTAAACTGCCTTCTAAGAAAGCTCTTTTACTATAGTGCACTGCTAGACCTTTAGTTTTGTTATTAACTCTGGAGCAGGTGCATTTTCTTGAGTTCTTAAATCTTATCTGGCATATACTCATGTATTAGATTGGAGGCTTAAGTACTCTTCTGCTTGGTTGGTTAGAACTCGTCCTCTTGCTGTGCGCTTTACGAAACTGATTTTTATCAGGTAAGGTTCTATTATCTCTTCGATATTACCGCTACACTCAGATAATGCAATTGATATGGTATCAATTCCAACTGGTCCTGAAGTATTGAATAGAAATTTTAAGTAATCTATATCCAATTTATTTAATCCCATTTTATCTATGCCTAATTTTGATAGCGCAGAATCAGCAACTTCGTAAGTAATTTTTTTATCATCTTCTGTTTCAACAAAATCCCTTATTCTTCTGAGTAATCTTAAAGCAATCCTTGGAGTGCCACGTGCACGGTGAGCAATTTCTTGAATTGCATCGTTTGTAATTTCTACAGAAAGAACTCTTGCACCTCTTTTTATGATATCACCAAGTTCTTCAGAAGGATAAAACTCTAGGTGCAAAGGAATGCCAAAGCGATCCCTAAGCGGTGTGGAAAGCAATCCAAGACGTGTTGTTGCCCCAATTAATGTAAATGGTGGTAGATCTATCCTGAGAGTGCGAGTAGATGGACCTTCTCCTACTAATACGTCTAGACAAAAATCTTCCATAGCGACGTATAAAACTTCTTCAACACTGTGGTTTAATCTATGAATTTCGTCTATAAATAGAATGTCTTTTGCATTTAAAGTAGTAAGAACTGCAGCTAAATCTCCAGCTTTGTTGAGTAAAGGACCAGAGGTTGCACGAAAACTGACCCTTAATTCTTTGGAAACGATCTGTGCTAAGGTTGTTTTGCCAAGTCCTGGGGGACCATACAATAGAATGTGATCCAAGGCTTCAGTTCTTGTCTGTGCAGCGTTTATAAACACTCTTAAATTTTGTATTAAGCCTTTTTGTCCTGTAAAATCTTCAAGCCTCTCAGGTCTGATATTTAAATTAAGCGCGTTTTCAGCGTACTCTTTATTGCATGACATCAATTTCATAATGTTGAGAGCTCCTTAAGGGCCATACAAATAATATCACTGGTATCAAGGGTTGGTGACTTATCTTGTATTTTTTTTATTGCATCATACGCT
Organism: Wolbachia endosymbiont of Cruorifilaria tuberocauda; assembly: GCF_013365475.1. Lineage (GTDB taxonomy): Bacteria > Pseudomonadota > Alphaproteobacteria > Rickettsiales > Anaplasmataceae > Wolbachia. The sequence continues at coordinate 129,456 of NZ_CP046579.1, read as the reverse complement.
TTTATTTTTTTATATCCAAGATTGATTAGAGCTGAAACAGCATCTTCTTTGATTGTATGTAAGTTGTTATTATTTATCCTTAATTTATCTACTTTATCGCTTAATTCAGTAATGATTCGATTTATGAGTTTCAAGCCGAGACCACTCATTTTGAGAGCTGATTTATCTTCACTGATGACTGCTAAAAACAGCTGATCCGGAGTTAGTTTACTCAAAATTGAAATTGCAGTCCTATAGCTAACACCACTCACTTTAACTAGCAAACGTAAGCACTGCTGTTCTTCTTTGCTGATAAAGCCATATAGTTGAGTAATGCTTTCTCTATTTAAGTAAGTTTCGATAAACAATTTTATTTTGCTTCCAATGGAGCATATACTCAATGTTTTAATTGAAAGATATACTACATATCCAACATCGTTTACATTTAATATTATGTGATCACTGTAAATTTCATCAACTATCCCGTTTAAACTTCCTATCATTTTTGACTCTATATGAGAGTTTAGTTTAAAAACTTCTGAATACTAGGTCAAGTGTTGATCTCATGATATTTACATTCTTACTTTACCATTCAAGCATTTTTCTTTGTCACTCATATCTCTTCTATGTTAGATTAATTTCTCTATAAATTATCTCTTAGTTCTTTGAGATGTTATCTCAGTGCGTCTATAGGATCAGAAAAATCCTAATATTGAGATCAAGCAAAACTTGATTTTAACTAAATTGTGGAACTGTGCAATTGAAAGCTAAACTGCATTATGCGCTAAATGGCACTCCCCTAGTATTGTAAGTAGTTTCTTGCTTAACTCAGTTAATTATCTTACATTCTTTTATTATTTACTAGAAGAGTAGTGTAAAAGATTGGTAAATGGTTATTTACTTTACTTAAAGCGACGTTTCACACTGTTTTTAAAACGATAAATCAAAGTTAAAAATAATGAAGTTTCAAAGCTTAGTCAATATTCTAGAGCACTAAATGGATTATAATAAGGCATTTATGAGTGGTATTATTTTTTTATTTGTTATAGAGAATATGTTTGCCAAGATTGGGATGGGAAAGAACTTGTAATAAAAATTAATGAGAAGATTAGTGTTTCTTGAAGAAGATATGGTTAGATTATCTTGCACTTGACTGTGCCTGACACACCTTTTGGAGGTGCTATAAATAAGATTTAATTTAACTTTAAAAGTAAAGAGAATTATTAATCAGTTTTATATAATCTATGTTCTTCAACTAAAGTGCTTTATTCAATTGATGGTTATACCCATGATGGAAATAAAGATGAAAGTATGAAACTTTCGTAGGAAGATTGAATAGGGCAAAAGTTTTTTTTGAGTGATACTGAGATATAAATACTTTAATTATTTAAATAACTTAAGTTGGAAATATCATAATAGGCAAGCAAACCTGACAAGGTACATTGATAATGTCAAAGATGAGAAATTGGACCTATAGTTATGCTAGTAGTAGAATTTACTATTAAGAAACGTGCATATCTGTTGTTGACCTAAAGTATCTATAACCCTATTTATAGCATTCAGATAATAAAAGATACCATGGTAATGCTTTTTGTGTTAGATATAATTGGTATTACTATTTATAAAATTTGTATTCTTTGCTTTGCAGAAGATTTGCAATGTTTTTATGATGTTTTAAGAAAATTAATATTGACAAAATTAACAGCATGGGAAATAACTCTCTTTGGAAAAAGGAAGCTGCTATAACAGCTACTGTGGTAGAAATTAAGGAAGCAAGAGAAGAGTACCGAAAGGCGAAAAACGCTGCTAGCCATGCAAATATAAACAATAATGCCAAGTAGTAATTGAGTGCTATCAAAATTCCTAAAGTTGTTGCAACTCCCTTTCCTCCACTAAACTTTAGCCAAATAGGAAACATATGCCCTAAAACTGCTAGGATTGCAGATGCATATATTCCACTATCGAAAAATTGGTAAGCTAAGTAAACTGCAGTAAACCCTTTTAAGGAATCTAGAAATAGTGCTAGAGTAGCAAGTTTTTTATTTCCTGTTCTTACAACGTTTGTAGCACCAATATTTCCAGAACCTATTTCTCTTAAATTTATTCTTTTTATCCTTGTAACAATTAGGCTAAATGGTATTGAACCAAACGCGTATGACAATATAAGAACTATATACTTCTCCATTATACTTTCTTTAACACTTTCATGAAATGCAATACTTTCTTCAGAAGAAATAAGCATAAATTCAAATGTCAAACACTGAATAACATTAGCTTATGTTTGTCTATATAATTGCATTAAAGAACTAATTAACCTTATTATTCTTTAATCTCTTTAGGTAACATTGAACTTCGTTGTTAATTTGATTACTGAATAGTATAAGTGCCGTCATATTAATAAGGGCTAAGCAAGAGAATAAAGTTCCACCAATATTAGCAATAGTCATTATATTTTTAGAAAGGCCAGAGAAGAACGCCACAATTATTACTGCTGTGCGGTATATTACTATGCTTTTTATACCAAATAAATATAACCACCCCATTTCGCAACAATATACAAATGAAATTACTGAGGAAAACGCAAATAAAGGCGCAGCTATGGTCAAAAGTATAGGAAACCAAGAAGAAACTGTTTCAAATGCTTTTTGAGTGATTAATATCCCCTCACCGGCACCTGTTTGGTATGCACCTGTTATCACTATTGTTATTCCTGTTAAACAACAAATTAACATTGTATCAAAACATGGCTCTATCATTGCAACTAGCCCAGTTCTAACTGGCTCCTTATCTTTAGCTACTGCATGTGTAATTGAAGCAGAGCCAATACCTGCCTCACTAGCAAAAATTGCTCTTTGAATTCCTGCAACAAATGCTCCTACTACTCCTCCACCGGCAGCATTGAAATCTATCATGTTGAGAAATAATGTTTTAAATGCATTGCTAAAATTATTAATATTAAATGCTATAATTGTAATACAACTGAAGATATATATAAGTGACATGATAGGTACTAGTGTGGAGGATACTATGACTATCCTTCTAATCCCACCAATAATTACCAAAGCAAGTAATACTGAGATTATAGAGGACAGTAACCAAGGATGACAGTCTACCCAACTTGAATATCCAGACAATATTGAAACCATTTGGTTAGTTTGAAATGCTACACTCCCGCCAAGACCAGACAATACAAAAAATATTGCATATACTGCAGCTAAGACAATGCCAAGTTTCTTAAATCCGAATTCTTCTAGTCCATTTCTAATATATTGGAATGGTCCACTAAATAACTGTTTCTGACCTTCTGTCCTATGTCTAAATGCTAAAGTCACTTCAGCAAACTTTGCTGACATACCGAAAAAGCCTGTGATCATCATCCAAGGCACTGCTCCTGGTCCTCCTATTGAGGTTGCAATTGCAACACCAGCAACAGTCCCAAGTCCTACGGTACTCGAGAGTGCTGTTACAAATGCCTGAAAATGCGTAATATGACCGTTGTGGTGACCTGTATCATATTTTCCACATAGAATAGCAAAAGCATGCCTGAACATTTTTATATTGAGAAATTTAAAACGCAGCGTTAGAAAGATATAACCAAAGGCTACTAGACAAATTACAAATGGCACGTGAAAAACTTTAAAAAAAAGTACTTTACACATAAAGTTATTTATCCTGTCTAGTACAGCATCGTAACTTTCATAAAGGCCTAAAGTAGCGTGTACATCGTGAAATGATAGGCAAAGTAGTACCATGTATAGTAACCTACAAATCATGTTTAATACCTCTTAGAATTATAGTAAGAACCTATTGTATTTATGATTTTTCTTCTTAGTAAATATATCGAAATAGTATTTGGAACAAAGCACATAAATAAATTATTGCATAGATAAGATATAAATTCTGTGTTTTTTGATATACACTGAAGCCAGTGTAAAAAAACTTGAAGTAGTACTAATACTTCTTATTATCAAACAAGTAAAATTTCATATTAGTAATAATAAGTTATTATTATCGAAATGCAAAGGAAAACATTATTAGCAAAAAGGACTCTATTGCTAAATAAGGGGAGAAATTATTGGAAATGCTTGGTTAAATGACTTGCACCATATTTAATGGTTAAAATATATTATTTAATATCTTAATATCTAGAATCAGTTCAATTACACTGCTCACTGCCTTTTTTTATGTTTATAGTTAGTGGGATTTATATGTATAATATATATATAATCCAGCACTTATTGGAATAGTAAGTGTATATACTATACTTAAAATTGGTAGAGTAACCCAAGGTTTGCTAACAAAAAACACAATAAATACTCCAAAAAGTGATACAAATATATAAGATAAGTTTCTTGGAATATAAATATACTTTGCAGAAAAAGTTGGAATATGACTGACTGAAAAAAATGAGATAGTCAAGAAGTAGAAAGCTGTGTTTCTTATATTGAAAAACTGCTCTGTAAAAAGTAAATATTCGTTCTCTTGAGAATGAAAAGTTACAATTATTGGTAATAAAGAGAGTAAAGCACATATTGGTGCTGGCACTCCAGAAAAAAAAAACTTTTTCCAGTCAAATTGTTCCACATTTAATGATAAATTAAACCTTGCAAGTCTTATTGAGATGCAGATTACGTATATCATTACCAGTATCCACCCTATAACTTTAATTTCCTTTAATTTCCAAAAGTATAAAAGGAATGCAGGTGCTGCACCAAAGTTAAGGAAATCAGCAAAAGAATCAAGTTGTGCTCCAAAATTACTGGTTAATTTTAATACCCTGGCTATTCTTCCATCCATTCCATCTATAATTGCTGCAATGATCACGAAAATTACTGCAAACTCCCACTGTTCATTAAATGTAAATTTAAGTGAAGTGAGACCGGAGCATAGACCTAATAAAGTTATAAAATTTGGGAATAATTTAGCAATAGGTAAAAACCTACTGTTAGTATCATTAATGTTCATATAATATCAAAAGTAAGTTTTTCTCCAGTGTTTTCCTTATTTAAATTTGCTATAATTGTTTCACCCCCAATAACAGTCTGTCCTTTTGAAACTCTTATTTCTGTATCAGAAGGAATGTAAATATTTACTCTACTGCCAAACTTTATAATTCCAAATCTTTCCCCTGCTTTTACTTCTTGAGAAATTTTTAGATTACAAACGATGCGACGTGCAATTAGCCCAGCTATTTGTTCTACAATAATTTCTTTTTCCTTTTCATGCTCAATTACGATAACTTGTTTTTCATTTATATTGCTAGATTTACTGCTCATTGCAGGTGCAAACTTACCTTTTTTGTAGTGTACCTCTTTTACTGTGCCAGATATTGGCACGCGGTTTACATGTACATTCAAAATGCTCAAGAATATGCTAATAAATATGAATTTCTTTTCCTCTTTATTTTTCGCTGATAAAGGGTAGATCACTTCTTCGATCTTTGAAATTACTCCGTCGGCTGGGCTAAGTATAAGATCTTTGCTATTTGGAACAACTCTTGCTGGATCACGAAAAAAGTACGTAAATAATAATGTTGGAAATAGGCATGTAACACCAAATCCCCATGATATGGAGAATGCTATACATGTTACTATGAAAGAAACTACCATAAACAGGTAACCTTCCTTATTTATTGGTGGGAGTCCAAAGCACATAACCTTGTTAACGATAATCTGTTGTTAATAATTTATCATTTATCGCTTTTAATGAAAAGTTTTTTTTGACCGCTTTAAAAAAGCCTTTCTGTCAGTTTTAAAGATTAAGTAATTTTTTGAAAAAACATCGTTATAAATTCAAGAATGTTTTTGAAAGTAACAAAGTGAGAAGAAATATAAATCTCTAGGTTATAAAGAGGTATAAGTTGTAAAGTAAGCAAAATCTTTAACTATGTCACAAATAAAGTAAGAGAAGATATATGTCATATAAATTTGTCGGTGACTCTTACTAGTAATTAGACGAATATCTTAATAAGAGTTATAATTAGGTATAAAGCAGTGAAACAGAAGAAGCTTTTTACTGAAATATATTCAAGATGATAAGGTGATGAAACAGATATTGGGCAATAATATGGAGGTGTCTGGAGATGCATTATGGGATAAGTCTATAATTATGAGAAAAAGCTGAAAGATAAGCACAAAGTTAGCATAATACTTGTAGCGTTAGGTGCTTTGATTATCTCAGGATAAGATCATAAAAATAACTTAAGTACTTAGTGAGTTAGTATTATCAATGGTTTAAAGTTTGTATTTAGGAATAGTATGGATAACATTAATTCAGAGAATGTTGAACTGAAAGCTAGTAAGGCAAAATATGTTGGACTATGCAGACTAAAAACAAATGGTAAATTAAGTCCCTTTAAGAAGTCATTTAATTTTAGTTTTATAAAATATGTTATTTAAGGTTAAAAAAAATTAAGGATAAGCTATTTAAATTTACTTCAATGAACCATTAAAGTCTTAAGTCATTTTATACGTTTAAATTTTTGTTAATCGATTGCTCATCATTTACAGGCAGTTTACAATTGGAGTAAAGATGAAATAAAATATACTGTTCAATAGTGCTGCTTAGGAGCACGTTCTAAGATTTGAGTGGCAGAACTCATTTTGATGTTTCCACTTGTTTATTTTTTAGCAATATTTCTCTACCAGGTTCTTTGTTTTGCTATAGAAACGTAACTAACGATCAATGTCTTGCTTATAATCTTTTAAAAGATTGTGGATTATCTTTCTAGAAAGAATTCAGCGATATTTATCTTCAGTAGTTTTACATAGCTTTTCCAATATATTAATTATTTGTGTAGGATTGACTTTAATGCTATGATAAGTGTTCACGATTGTTTGACACATTAAATTGATGCCATTTTTGATTGTAGCAAACTGGAAGATGAATGGAACAAGATCTTCTTTTATTGACTTTATAGGTAAGCTTAACAACAAGAGTAATGAGATTACCTCTAAGCTTGTGATTTGTCCACCTTTTACATCTTTACCAGATGCTGTAAAGCTAAGCGATAATATTAGTATAGGTGCGCAAAATTGTCATCATAAAGAATGTGGATCTTACACAGGTGAGGTTAGTGCGAAGATGCTAAAAGAATTGGAGTGTACTTATGTAATACTTGGGCATTCTGAAAGAATCAGTGAAACAGATAGTGAAGTGAAATTGAAATCAGAGACAGCAATAGAATCTGGTCTTCATCCAATTATTTGTGTAGGTGAAAGTCTGGAGGATTATGAATGCGGGAAAACAAAAGAAGTAATAGAATATCAGTGCAGAAACCGTTTGCTTGTGAATGGTGAATATACTGTAGCATACGAACCAATGTGGTCAATAGGTACAGGATATGTGCCAAGCAATGATGTAATTATTGAAGTGATAGAGGTAATAAAATTCTGTATTGGTGAAAGACAGGTTATATATGGCGGTTCAGTTAATTCAGAAAATGTGAAAGATTTGCTCGGTGCCTCAAAAAGTTTATCAGGAGTTTTGGTTGGTAGTGCAAGCCTGGATTTTGACCACTTTTATAGAATTGTAAAACACGTTGAAGAAATTTACTGATTCAAAAGTAGATTGTTAAGAAGTCTTATGTATACTAGCGGATTCAAGGAGTATAAAATCGCAGCATTAGTGGTCGCAGCAGGGATAGGTAGCAGGTGCAATAATGAAATTTCTAAGCAGTATATAAGGTTAGCGGGTAAGCCTGTTTTATTTTATACAGTCAGGAAGTTCTTGGCTAATCAGCACGTAGATTATGTGAGAGTAGTTATTAACAAGAATCATGAAAGTTCCTACGAGGAAGCTATGTCATCGATTATAGATGCTAAATTGCTGAGTCCAGTACATGGTGGAGAGATTAGGCAAAACTCGGTTAAATTTGGACTTGAAAGTTTGCAAGAAATGAAACCAGATTTTGTTATTATACATGATGCATGCAGGCCTTTTGTGTCAAATGCTCTAATAGATAACTTGATTCATTTTATGGTTGATGGGAAATGTGCTGGAGTAGTACCGACAATAGAAGTTGAAAACACTATGTTGGTGGTGAATGGGAGTTTTATTGAATCTGCAATTCCAAGGGAGAAACTTAGGGCCATACAAACTCCTCAAATCTTTAATTTCGAAGAATTGCTACTATGCCACCAGTCAAATAAAAAGTTTACTGATGACTCATCGCTTATGTTAGAGTACAAAAAATATGTTGCAATTATTAGAGGTGAAAAAAGCAATTTCAAGTTAACTACAAAGGAAGATATTAGTATAGCAAGTTTCTTCCTTGAAGATCCTAAGTACCGCATTGGGACTGGTTATGATGTACATAAGTTTATAAAAACTCAAGACAAAGCTAGGAATTTTATAAAAATTTGTGGTATAGAAATTGAGCACAGCATGGCAATAGAAGCACATTCCGATGGTGATGTAGTAATACACGCAACTGTTGATGCCATACTGGGAGCATTAGGATGTGATGATATAGGGGAACATTTCCCCTCAAGTTCTGCTGATTGGAAAAATTGCAACTCATCTTACTTTCTGAGCTTTGCTGCTACAAAAGCTAAAGAGAAAGGGTATTGTGTATCTAATTTAGATATTACTATAGTTTGTGAGGAGCCTAAAATATCTCCCTATAGAGCAGAAATGAGGGGTTTTATATCAAAAGTGTTAGAAATTGATGATGAGCTTGTAAATATCAAAACGACTACTGCAGAAAAGTTGGGTTCTATTGGAAGAAGTGAAGGAATAGCAGCGCATGCTTCTGTATTGTTATACAAGTTAATGCCTTACACTAATTTTTCTTAACACTTAAACACTTATATTTTTCTTTTAGGCAAGGCCCTTAGTTGGGTTAAAATATGGTTCTGAATATCAAAAAAAGACTTCTTCCTTTTGATGGGGCATTTTTACAAATGTTTGTTGCTTTATATCTAAATTTTTAGCCTTTAATTTTATTGACTAAAAATTGCCTTCTTCATACGTACTTGAGATTATAGATAGTGTAACTTTATTCAATTGTTTAGTGGATCCATTATATAATTTGATAAAACCAAACAACTTAGTATATTATAAAGTTTTATATATTATATCTTTATCAGGAAATTTCTGATGGCGCACTTCTCTGTAATCTTACCATATGATCAAGTACTGAAATATATTCCATATGAAAAGCTTATGCAAAAGACCCGCTATGACTATAGTAATTTTATCTTGCATTGACACTTCTGTTAGAATTTTTAAATGTCACTTCACAATTACAGAATTAAGTGAGATATTATTCTAATCCAATTTAGAATCAACATAGGTTCATTAAAAGAATTGCTTTTGCAGTTGTAATGTCTTTTCTAGCTCGAGCGATTTACACCTTTTCATAACAGGTGATTCATAATCTTGAGAAATTCTTAATGAATACATAAAAACATGGATCTGCATTCTTTGCAACCTAACTGTTACTAATATTTTTCTAGAGAGGGTGTTCTTCATTAGAAGATTATAAGAAAGTGATGAGTCTTAAAAAATTATTCTTGTACTTTATGTAAAGAATTCTTAATTTTGGGTATATTTTCCCGTCAATTGAAATTTTCCAAAATTAGTAGCATAAGGCAGGAGTGTCAAATTTACGAACATTGATTCATCACGTCCGGATAACTAATAGGTTCTGCTTTTAGCATGTTTTAATTATCATAAGCATATTTTCATATGGGTATTGGTTCTGTATTTTCAAAAGAATGGACTTTATTAAAAGCGATTTAACCATTTTTTATAGTTAAATCTATATAGTATTTGGGTAATCTTAAATTTCAGTGAAACTAATATATTTGTTCTCAAAACTTGGATAAGCCTTTTGTTTATTATCTGGAAAATTGGATGTTGATATGCTAGTAGTCATGATAGAGCGAAATTTCAGTGTAACTTATCATTTCTCTTTTTATTACGATCATTATGAATGAAATTTCAAATCAAATATTTGTATCAATTATAAATTGAAAGTCATGAGAACTAAAGTAAGTACATATAACCACTGAATCTTATTCAGCTTCAAATAGTTTTGCTATAGACAGTTTCATGGAATAATTTTCTTGACATTCATTTGAAACAACCTTATAGGTATGATGTTTGGAAATGCACTCGGTTACCATCTTGTCAGTGGCACTTGAGATAAGCTCTAAACATTTATCTGTAAAATACATTGTTTTTTTGTAAGGCTAGAAAAGCAGAACAAATATATGTGGTCAAATTAACTTTAATAGAGCAATACTGATATTTGCTTACCATATAAAATAAACTCCAATCAAGCACAATGTGTTGCTTACAAAGCCATAACATGATTTATATAGCATATAGAATATAGTTTACAAATACTGCCATGTTAGCAAAACTGTAGGAGAAGTTATTTTAACTTAATGGATGGTGATATGAAGGTACTCGATTTAGTGACTTGATAGTATTTTTCCAAAAATTGGAACATTTTTGTTTAAAAAGCAATTTTAATTTAGTGATTTACTAGTACCAAGCAGAATTAATGTTAGTCATAGAACATAGCAGAAATTGCTACATTAAAAAAATTGCATCTAACATTGAGTTACAATCCATGATGACATTTATCACTAAGTATAAGTAAGAAACATTGAAGGCTCAGATTAATGCTAATGGACTGCTTTCATAGCTAGTATGAATAGGAATAATTGTATCTTTGAAAAAGAAAAAGATGCATAACTTTGTTGTAGTAATTCATATTGCACTTAAATCTCTATTGGATAAGATAATTATTTAATTATAACAATAGAACAATTGATTGGGAAATAGTTAATATAATACATTTTATCAATCGGTAATAAGAAGAGAGACAGCTGTGCTTATACAAAATAATGTTCTACTTTGCAAGAAATGGATATTTTTGTCAGTATGCGCTCTTGCTTGTTCTGGGCTGCTTTCGATAATTATCGTTTTTCTACGATTGACTTTTGCTTCCTTTCTTATCTCCTCTACACAATATATTTTTGATAATGCATTAGTGATACATGTTAATTTGTCGATTTTGGTGTGGATGTGTTCTATAATATCTTTGCTCTTTGTCATAAATATAAAAAACACTAATAAGTGGCTAAATTTTTTGTGGATTCTATCAACCATTTCCATGATGCTAATGTTTGTATCAGTGTTTGTTCCAGGCACAGAAGTTATCAAAAGCAACTATATTCCTGTATTACAGAACAAATTATTTTTGTTTGGGCTTAGTTTGTTTATTATCAGTGTATTGATAAATGCAATCCTTGCTTGTATATTAAATAAGCAACAAGTCTCTTATTTTTCTATTGGCCAAATTGGACTAGTTATTATACTTGGATCGTCATTCCTTTGCTTTATTCTAGCTTGCAAAAATATTCCTAAAAGTATGTATTACTCAGATAAGAGTTTATTTTACGAATATATTTTTTGGGGAGGAGGACATTTGCTACAATTTGCTTTTGCTCAAGGAATGTTTTTAGTTTATCTAATAATGCTGAGTTCCTGTGCCAGCAGGAATCTAAGCAGCAAAATTACTATTTTCCCACTATTTGGAAACACGATCTTAGTTGCATGTGCACCATTTATATATTTCATATATTCGGTAAATAATGATGAGTTGATACAGTTTTTTACTTGGCATATGAGGATTGTTGGGGTAATTATACCGTGTTTTTTAACAATGTTAGTGTTCCTTAGTATAAAAAGCTTATTAAATGATAAGGACAATTACTTGCTATACTCATTTGTATTATTTATCTATGGATGTGTGCTTGGAGTTCTGACTATTGAAGGAAATGTTACTATTCCTGCTCACTATCACGGATCTGTAATTGGCATTACAATAGCTTTTATGAACTTTGTTTATTGGCTGTTGCCAAAATTAGATTGTAGAGAAGTAAAAAGCTCTATGATAAGATTACAAATTTATTCTTATAGCTTTGGGCATTTTCTTCATATCACTGGCCTTGTTTGGCTGGGGGGTACAATACCCTAAGGAAAGTTGCGAATCTGCCAAGTATTTCATCAATACTAGCACGTACTTGCTTTATTGCTGGTGGAGCTATATCAGTTATTGGTGGAATGTTGTTTGTAATAATTGTACTTTTATCTCTACTTAAAGGTAGAGTGCGTGGTGCTATGTACTGCTAAAATAGCTAGAAAATTTTTTAACAAACCTCTTCACTGCTACATTAGCCTAGTTATGCAGATATTTATCTGTAAATCTTAAATATGCTTGTAGAACGTGAAGATGATCTAGAATACTTAATCAAATTAGAGAATAAAAGACGACTATCCACACAGAATTTTCCGCTTGTTGGACCCTCATATACTTGAGGTTAAGGTAATTCTGTGTTAGATAGATTATAATATTATGAAATACTTTGCTATTTTAATAAAGCTACTTTTTTCAAATTATACAAGAAGTCTAATTGCAATCGTTGACTGTTCCAGTATAATTTAATGGAATTTGAACACTATAAATGAAGGAAGAAGAAAATCAATTTAGTTTTACGTCAGAGAATTTCAAGAAAGCAAGGAAATTTATAAAAATGTATCCAAAAGGTAGAGAAGGAAGTGCTGTTATGTCTTTGCTATACCTCGTTCAAGAACAATGCGGATGGATTTCTAAATCTGCAATGCGCTACGTTGCTGATATGCTTTGCATTCCACACATTCGCGTGTATGAGGTAGCAAACTTTTATACTATGTATAATCTAAAACCTGTTGGTAAATATCTAGTACAAGTTTGCAGAACAACTCCTTGTTGGTTATGCAGTAGTGAGGAGGTTCTAAATACTTTTAAGAGGAAACTAGGAATTGATGTAAATGAGACTACTGAAGACAATTTGTTTACTTTAAAAGAAGTTGAATGTCTTGGTGCCTGCATTAGTGCTCCAGTTGTGCAGATCAATAATGATTTTTACGAAAATCTTACTCCTCAAAAGGTAGCAGATATTATAGGGGTGCTCACAAATATAAGGTGAGAAAAGAGTTTTTATTTAAAATAACTAAGCAGTCTGGTTCTGCGAGAGTTGGCACTATTGAAACCCCAAATGGGAATATAGAAACTCCGGCATTTATATTTTGCGCAACAAAAGCTGCAATTAAAGTTGCAGATATTGAGAGAGTGAGTGAAGCTGGCACTCAAGTAATACTCTCTAATACCTATCACTTAATGCTCCAACCGGGGGAAGATACTGTAGAAAAACTTGGTGGGTTGCACAAGATGATAGGGTGGAATGGACCAATGCTAACTGATTCTGGTGGATACCAGATATTTAGTTTGGGACATGGTTCAGTTTCAGAGGAAATAAAAGGGATAAAAAAGAAACAAAAAACTCTAGTCAAAATTAATGAGGATGGAGCAATTTTTCGCTCTTATATTAATGGCAAGAGTTATTATCTCACTCCTGAAAAATCTGTACAAGTTCAGAGAAAGTTAGGTGCAGATTTAATCTTAGTTTTAGATGAGTGTACTCCATTTCATGTCAGCAGGGAGTATACACAAAAGTCAATGCTTATGAGCCAGAGATGGGCTGAACGCTCTCTGAATGAGTTTTGGAAAAATGATAATGGTAAACAAGTCATGTATGGGATTAGCCAAGGTGGGGTATATCAGGATTTGCGTAGGGAAAGTTGCAACTTTATCAATAATTTGCCATTTTTTGGTCAAGCAATAGGTGGATCGCTTGGTCAGAACAAAAATCAGATGTATGATGTAGTCTCTTTTACTATGGAGTATTTAAAAAAAATAAGGCCCACTCATTTGCTTGGCATTGGTGGAATTGTAGATATCTTTCGTGCAGTAGAGCTTGGAATTGATACATTTGACTGTGTATATCCGACTCGTTTAGCAAGACATGGTTCTGCACTTATTAAAGTGAAGAATAGAAACTCTATTACTTCGAGGTGTAAAGAATATATTAGTTTGCGAAATCTGCAATTTAAACTAGATAACACTCCAATTGAAAGTGACTGTTTATGTTTTACCTGTAGAAAGCATTCAAGGGCTTATATACATCATTTGTTAAAGGTTAAAGAGTTGCTAGCCTACACTCTTATCACCATTCATAATGTTTTCTTTATGAATGAACTAATGAAATCGATAAGACATGCAATATTGAATAACACTTTAAGCCATGAGAAAAGTAACTGGGTTAGTGAAATGACGTAATTTTCTGGACTTATTTCTTCTTGAGTCTTTAGCTGTGCTGTTTTCTGTTTTTCTTTCTATCAGCTTTGAGAATATTATAGTAAGTGTTTAAACATTAATGCTATCCTTTATGTTTGATTCCTGAAGGTTATGAAATAAAGGCATAGTTTAAAAAATGTAGTGATTAATAGGTAGTATAGCAAGGCTTCGAGGATATAAATGCTAGGAAGATGGAGAAAAATGCTAAAGTTTGTACTTTCCGTAGAAATGGAGGTTAACGTTGTATTATTTATAGTATAGGATATCTAAGTGCTGTAGAAATAGTAAAAAGTTGCTTAGCTTTGTTTTAAAAGCAAGTAGCAGTATTTCTGCATTTTAGAATTTAGAATAGACTGCAGTACTCTATAATATAAAAGGATCGAAAATAACAAAGCTAGGTTAATAAATTTGCTCAATCAAAGTCAGTTGTCAAGAATCTTTATGCTGGTTAACGATAATATATAAGAAGAATTAGCAGAACTTTTAAGTTAATAAGTATGGGAAAGAAGTGGCTTAAAAAAATAGGCTAAGTGTGTGTTAAAAAGGATGCAATAAATCAAGTTTAAAGATGTAAATACTATGGATAGAGTATTAAAATGGTGAGGAATACTAGTTTCCTAATTTTAAGAGATATAAGAGTTTATTAGTATAAATTTGATATGAGCATTTATATAATAAAATCTTTCAGATCGTTGTCTGAAAAATAGTTGTTACTATATTTCCTACTAAGAAAGGAAGTCAGGTGATAGTATATGTTATTATGGTGGGAATAAAAAACAAGATATTAAGGATATATCATCTTTTAAAGCGTAAGACAAGACTAATGTTTCAAAACATCATGTAATGAGCTCTCTCTCAACAAGAGAACACACACATAAAGATTATTACTAAGCAAAAAATTCATCTGTACCCATCACTTTTCTCATTGATGTATGATTCATGATAACCAAAAGCTTTTTGAGGATTACGCTAAAAAGATGGAAGGAAAAATAGTAGTGTAAGTGATAAGGAAAGTGTGGTTATTATTCAAAGTTAATATAATAATCAAATAGATACTCACTCAAAAAGTAAAATATGCTGTTGCGGGGGAATCAAAGATCTTATAGTGAGGAGACGTTTTGGGAGACATTTCTTTTGCTGAAAAAGAAAATGTCAAAGTCGCTGAGTAGTTATTTATAATAATAAAATGTAAATTAAACAAAAGTCTACTATTGTAGCTGAAAGCTGGATGGAAAAATTAAGACAGGCAGTAGAAGCTATTGAAGAAAGTTGATGTTTAGTAGTATATTATTTCAATCGAATCATGTATCACATTATATGTGTGAGCAAATTAGAAAAACTCATGTGCTCGGTTGTAATGCATAAACTAACTTACTAAAAAAGTGGCACTTTCATTGCAATTTGAGTACAATTCAGGCTTTTCTTAAATAAAAAGATGAACTATTTAGTGGACTATATTTTAATACCTTTTTCCTTACCACTTTTTATTACTGAAGATTATTTGTTAATTACTGCATTAATTCCTCTGCTTGGTGGAGTGATTACATTCTTTACTGCCAGATATCCTAGAGTAAGCAACAGCATTACTGTTTCTTCTTCTGTGCTGTTATTTACCTATACGTGTCTGTGTGCTTCATATTGGGCATGTAGTGACCATTCCCAATTTATCCTTATAGATTTTGGTAATAATTTGCATGTTAGTTTAAAACTAGATTCTACAGGAATAGTATTTAGTCTATTAATATCATTTTTATGGATATTAACTAGCATGTATGCAGTATCTTATATGAAGAAGAACTATTCTTGCAGTAATCACTCAAGTTTCTTATGTTTTCTTTCAGTATCAATTAGCTGTACAATGTTTATTGCTTTTTCTGGAGATTTACTTACTACATTCATTTTCTACGAACTTCTAACTATTAGCACATACCCTCTCATTACATATGATATGACAAATGACTCAATAATAGCTGGACGATATTATTTTGGTGTGCTATTTTTTTCTTCTTTAGTGCTATTTTTCCCAGTTCTTGGCTTATTATACAGTGAATTTCACACTTTAGACTTTGTAGGAGATGGAATATTTAGATTTGATACATCACTCATCACTTTTACTGCAATATGCTTTGCTATGCTGATTTATGGGGTAGGTAAAGCTGCATTAATGCCAATACATTTTTGGTTACCTAAAGCAATGGTTGCACCTGCTCCTGTAAGTGCACTGTTACATGCTGTTGCTGTTGTAAAGTCAGGAGTTTTTATCATAATAAAAGCTATATTGTGCATTTTTGGTATTGATAATCTGCAATGCTTTATACAGAGAAATTGGTTTACTGGAGGGTGGCTACCGTATGTTGCTGGGTTCACTATTATTGTTGCTTCACTGATCGCACTCAAGCAAAAGGAGTTAAAAAAATTGCTCGCATACTCTACCATTTCTCAATTAGCGTATATTACGCTTTCTGCTTCAATTCTTAGTGACATTAGTGTAAAGATTGCAATTTTCCAGTTAGTTTGTCATGCGTTTGCAAAAATCACTTTGTTTTTTGTTGCAGGTATCATAACAACGGAGACAGGTGAAAAATATGTAGATAGGATTCATGGTATAGGGCAAAGTATGCCAATTGCTATGGTAGCATTTGCTATAGGTGTATTATCTATGATAGGAGTGCCACCTGCTCCAACCTTTTGGAGTAAATTCCTCATCCTTCAATCTGTTTTTAACTCTAGTGATATATTACTCACTGTATTTGTTACTTTTCTTTTGACTGCAAGCACTTTACTCAATGCTATGTACTTTTTGCCAATAATTTACAATGCTTTTTTCTCAAAGCCTTCCAAAAGTCTTTTTATTAAAAGGAGGGTACCTATTTCCCTAATTTTGCCACCGGTTATTACTTCTATATGTACTCTAATTATTTTTTTTAGTTACCAAGCACTGTTCTAAGGTACCTGTATCTTGTTTTTGAACTTTGATTTATGCTAGATTAGCATCTAGGCTTAAGTTAATTATTGACACATACTCTTTATTAAAACTTACACCTTCGACTAACATGCTATCAGTAATATTCAAAAGTTCCGGTGGAGAAATAATAGTTCTTTTATTATCAACCCTCATCCCTAGAACCCCAAGCTCTATGGCAAGTGGTACTTTTTTATCACCAACCTTGAACTGTACTATTTGATTTTTAGTTATATATTCACCGTTATATTCCATTACACTATATTTAATAGATATTTCATCACCGCACTTTACTTGCTTTCCAGTTTTATTAATTAAGTCATCAAAAATCATCATATTATTTACTGGATCTGGATATCTATCTTTTACTTCAAGTAGTTTGACATAATAAGAACTAGAGCTCATTTCGTTATTGTTAGTTGTACTATTTATAGTAACTACACGTTCTCCACCCTCCTTCATGCCTATTGCTCCCAAACTTAACTCTTTCCAGTTGTTTTGGCCTATTTTTAAAGTGATATCATAAATTTGATTCAAAATCGGTGTTCCTAAATTGTTAGGTATTTTATACACTTGTAATAGAACTTCTTGACCACACAGGGCTTTATTACCATTTCCTTCTGTAATCTCATAAAAATTTATCATATTTTCCTCTCTTTTTTGCTGTGTTACTTCTTCTAAATATTCTATTATCCCATGTTTTTTAATATAACTGTCAAGTGCTGATTCGAGGATTGGTTTTATTAAGTAGTGTGCTATTGTTTGTATTAAGCCATCGTGTGCAGTATTTATTTCGTAAAGCTTAATATTTTTTTCTGGATTACCTTTATTTATGTGTACTATTATAAATATAAAAGAGGAAGTTAGAGTGAAAATTATTACTACAGAAATAAGTAACTGTAATATAATCTTTCTAATCATTTTTTTACTTGATTTAATAAGTCGTATAAGTAATTAGTGTCTCCTGAAAGTTTACTTAGCTTATTCAAAGCTTGCTTAAAGAGATGGTCTATATAATCTTCTACTTTTCTTTTATCAAGTAAAGACATTAAATTGTTTGCCTTGTCTTGTTTATAGTCTTCAATATCATCCTTAGCTTGGAAAATAAGCCCTAAATTTATTCCGTAGTTATATAATACTCTACGTTGCTTATCTGTTGCACCCCCCACTATAGCACCTATTTCACATGAAACTGCAAGCAATTTTGCAGTTTTCATTAAATGAACTTTTTTTACTTTGCCAAAGTCTTTATCGATATCTAGAGCTTGTCCTCCTACCATTCCTTTGATTCCTATAGCCTGAGAGAGTACTTTTATAATTTCACAGCGTTTGTCACTGTTCTCATCTAGTGATGATATTATTTCGAAAGCAAGCGTGAGAAGAGCATTCCCGGCAAGTACTGCTGTTGCTTCATCAAATTTCTTATGACAGCTTAGCTGGTTTCTACGAGTATCACTGTTGTCCATACATGGTAAATCATCATGGATTAGAGAGTAGTTGTGAATACACTCAACTGCCACAGCAATTGATATTATTTTCTCTACTTCTACATCGAATACTCGTGATGATGCTATAATTAAAAATGAACGTATATATTTTGCAGGAGCGAAAAGTACATAGCGCATTGCTGATATGAGCTTATTTTGACTGTCTTCAGGTAAAATTTTGTTTATTTCTGCAATAAGCAAATTTTTTATTGTTTTATATAACATTTTTAAATTTGTTAATAAAGTGTATAGTGTGAAGTATATCTTAGTTGTAAGAGTAAAAAGCTTTGTGATAGTTTATCAACCATAAAAGGTATTGCAAACATAGAGATTTTTTATAACATCAAAGAATAGGTTTTTTTGATAGAAAATGGATAGTGAATTAGCAAAAAGTACTAGAGAAGATATAGAAAAAAAAGTAAAAAAGATTGTGTTGGAGCACATTAGTAAAGATGTAGAAAAGTTTAACAGCTCTTCAAAGCTTTCAGAACACGGAGCAGATAGTTTAGATGCAGTTGAGATAATTATGGCAGCAGAAGAAGAGTTTGGGATAGAAATTCCAGATGAAGATGCACAAAAAATGGAAACTATGAAGCAAATAGTTGAGTATATAGTAAAAAAGCAAATAGTTAATGATAAATGAATAGGAGAGTAATAGTTACTGGTATTGGCCTAATTACTCCACTAGCGACAGATGTTAAAAATACTTGGATTAAGTTAATAGGTAGTGAGTCTGGTATAAAAGGAATCAGCAGATTTGATGTTTCTGATCTTGCTTGCAAAATTGCAGGGCAAGTTCCTTTACAGTACGATGACATTGAAAATTGCTTCAGTTCACTGGATGATGTTTCTAAAAAAGATTTAAAAAATAAGGATCGCTTTATTCATTATGGTATTGCTGCTGCCATTCAGGCAGTAGATGATTCACTTCTTTTGGAGAATCAAAATGTTAATCTGGAACGTATTGGTGTTGCTGTTGGATCTGGTATAGGAGGCCTTCCATCAATTCAAGAAAACGTGCTTACTATGCATGTAAAGGGACCAAGACGTGTTAGTCCATTTTTTGTTCCTGGAAGTCTGATAAATTTGATATCTGGTCATATTTCTATTAAGTATGGGTTTATGGGACCAAATGATTCAGCAGTAACTGCATGTGCAACAGGTGCGCATGCAATAGTAAACTCAGCAAGAACTATAAAGCTTGGTGAGGCAGATGTGATGATTGCTGGTGGATCAGAAAGTGCCCTTTGTAGGGTTGGAGTTGCTGGTTTTGCATCTATGAGAGCACTATCAACTAAGTTTAATGACAAGCCTGAAGAAGCTTCAAGACCATGGGATGAAGAACGTGACGGATTCATTATGGGTGAAGGAGCAGGAATATTAGTTTTAGAAGAATATGAACATGCAAAGAGAAGGAATGCAAAAGCATATGCTGAACTAGTTGGGTATGGTCTAACAGGTGATGCATATCATATTACAGCTCCACATTCAGAGGGAAGGGGGGCATTTCAGGCAATGCAAATTGCTTTAAAGAATGCACAAATTAGTCCAACCAAAATTGGGTATATCAATGCACATGGCACTTCAACACTGCTCGGAGATAAAGTTGAGGTAATGGCAATAAAACAGTTATTTGGCAAGCATGCTTATAAAGTACCGGTTTCTTCTACTAAGTCTTCTATAGGACACTTACTTGGTGCTGCAGGGAGTGTTGAAGCAATATTTAGCATTCTTGTATTAAATAATGGAATTATCCCCCCAACTTTAAATTTGCATAAACCTTCTGATGGATGTGATTTGAATTTTGTACCGTTTAAAGCTCAAGAACACAAAGTTAAGTATGTTCTCTCTAATTCATTTGGCTTCGGTGGTACTAACGCATCTCTTATTTTTGGGCGAGTATAACAGTTTTTATCAAATTGTTTATTACTAAAATGTGTAAGCATAAATTCTTTTTATTTTATAGAATAGTTGCTTTTTATAAATTTTCTGTCTTATATCATTGAAAGTACATAGCAAAGTTAAGTTGGAATAAACTTTGCTTTTTTAGTAAGTCTATCGCTATAAAAAGGTATGCAAGAAGATTTTTTAGTTCACTCTAAGCTAGGTAAACTGGAAAATAAATTTTATTTACTTTTGTAATATCTTAAGATCTAATGTCACTTTGTCAGTTAAAAATATCAAGAAGGATTGTAGTTTAGGCTAATATGTTTTTTACGCTTTTTCTCAAAATATTGCCTATTTATATTACAATACTTATTGGTTGTTTAGCAGGAAAATGCCTCAAGATTGATAAAAATACTATATCTCAAATACTTTTTTATATAGCTAATCCAATAGTGATTTTGTATGGAGTATCTCATACAGAGGTTAACTTAAAAGTAATTTCTTTACCAGTTTTGATATGGTTTATAGGTAGCACTATGTCCTTGTCGGTTTATTATCTTTCTTCTTTTCTATTCAAGGATAACACGAAAAACATATTAGCATTTAGCTCAGGTAGTACAAGTATGGGATATTTTGGGCTTCCGATTGCTATGACTTTGTTTGATGAGGACTCAGTATCTGTATATGTTGTCTGTTATATAGGAATGGCACTGTTTGAAAATAGCTTAGGATTTTATATAGCTGCAAATGGTATATATACAGCAAGAGAGTGCATGTTAAGATTATTTAGGCTTCCTTCATCTTATGCAATGGTTTTAGGTTTCTTTTTAAGTATATGTAATATACAAATACCTACTTTTTTGACGGATGTTATGATGAATGTTAGAAGTACATTCATTACATTAGGAATGGTTCTTCTTGGAGTGAGTATTGCACAAATTACAAACTTTAAAATAGATTGGAAGCTTGCTTTAACTACTATTACAGCAAAGTATGTATTCTGGCCATTGTTTGTTTTGGGGATTGTTTTGATAGATAAACATATTATAGGTATATACGATGAAAGTATATATAAAGCATTGATGTTACTAGCTATCATTCCAGTTTCTGGATCTAGTGTAATACTTGCTAATATTTTAAATTACCAGCCAGATAGAGCTACTTTGTTACTTCTCATCAGTACCACAGTTGGACTATTTTATGTTCCACTAATAATATCATTATTTTTTGTCAAGCTTGTCACTTTTTAGTTAAAAACTTATAGTGTAACATTGTATACATAATTTGTTACTTGATAAGTAAGTTTGTATTAAACTGAGCTGCGTAGCTCAATTATTCTACCACAATTTTGCTCAATTACTTTTGCTACATTCAATATTCCAGCTTCATCATAATAATTTCCAATGACCTGTAAAGCGAGTGGTAAACCCTCATTAGAAAGTCCAACAGGAATGGAGATAGCAGGTAAGCCAGCTAGACTTGCTGGCACGGTAAAGACATCATTAATACACATAATTAGCGGATCTAGCTTTTCATTTAAGCCGAAAGCTTCTGTCGGAGCGGATGGAACAAGTATGTAGTCTACTTTCTTAAATGCTTTTATGAAATCATTCCTAATTAATGCCCTGATACGTTGCGCTTTCTCGTAACATTCATTATAATGATCTGAAGAAAGTGCATAAGCACCGATTAAGATCCTTCTTTTCACTTCTTTTCCAAAGCCTTCTGCTCTTGTTAATGAATACATTTCTTCAAGAGTATCAGCATCAGCCCTAAATCCATAACGTACGCCATCATAACGAGCAAGGTTAGATGAAGCCTCTGCAAAGCAAATTAAATAGTAGACTGGTATTGTATATTTAGTGTGCGGTAAAGTAATATCAACAACTTCAGCACCAATTTCTTTTAGATTTAAAGAAACTTTTTCCCAATAATGAACTATTTCTTCTGAAATTCCATCCATTCTATACTCTTTTGGTATACCAATGCGCTTACCTTTAATATTACCACTTATAAGGCTAGAAAACTTTGGTACTAGTCTTTCGCTTGAAGTTGAGTCTTTATTGTCATAACCACAAATTACTTCTAGCATTAATGCTGAATCAGAGACAGAACGCGTAATGACTCCTGCTTGATCCATAGAACTTGCAAACGCAATCATGCCAAAACGTGAACATCTCCCGTAAGTTGGTTTTATCCCAACTACCCCACAGTAGGCTGCTGGTTGACGTACAGATCCTCCTGTGTCACTTCCAAGTGCTCCAGCGCACAAGAATCCAGCAACTGCTGATGCACACCCACCAGATGATCCACCAGGTACAACCTTTTCCCCATCACTTTTCCTAGTCCAAACGTTTTCGACAGGACCAAACCAACTATTGGTATTTGCAGATCCCATACCAAATTCATCCATGTTAAGCTTACCGAGCAATGCTGCCCCGCTTTTGAGAAGCAATTCTGATACCGTAGATTCATAAGTTGGAACGAAGTTTTCTAGCATTTTTGAACATGCTGTTGTTTTTATTCCTTTTGTGCAAAATAAGTCTTTTACACCAACTGGTATACCCATGAGTGGTGGGACCATGTTACCTTTTTGTTTTGAGAAATATTCATCTGCTGCTTTAGCAGCTTTTATTGCTATTTCTGGAGTTTTTGTTACAAATGCATTTAATTTTTCATCTTCAACTGCACTAATATGTACCTCTGCAAGTTCAGTAGCTGAAAAATCTTTTCTGTTGAGTCCATGACGCATCTCTGTGATGCTTAGTTTTCTTAATTCGTTCATTAATATTCAATTTTAGCGAGGACTAATTATAACAACAGTGTGGTAAATAGTCTATAAGTTTATAGTTACAGTTAGAAATGTAATCAAGATAACCTAGATTACCGAAATGAATAAGTAATTAAGTTAACGGTATGCTTAAGCTATTTTCTCAATGAAAAATAGTATAAAAATTTGATAATTAAGTATAAATATAATGATAGTTTTTAAATGTTCTAGAATTAGATAATACATTGTTTATTTCTAAATTTAGATACTTATAATCAACTGTTTTTATTTTAATAAAATTAAATCTACTAATGTATGTAATGTATATAAATAAAAATTTACTTTTCTTATCTTGAATTTGATAAAATTGATTACAAAAGAACAAATTTTTTATAGATTGCTTATAATCTTCAGCTGTAGCCTTTCTTTGCTATATAACAAAATCGACTTGAGCTACGTAAGAAGTCTCTTTCTAATTTTGCCATGAAATAATTGAATTGACTTTGTGCAAATAATCAATGTACCCTAGTTAATTTATATTGACTCTTTCGTCTAGTGGTTAGGACATCACCCTTTCACGGTGGTAACACGGGTTCAAATCCCGTAAGAGTCACACTTAGCTAACTATGTGTATTCATTTGAAGCAACAAAATATCTTATTTTTTGGTTGGAAAGTTTTTGTTTTTAACTTCTTTATAAGTTTGGGTAATTTTACTACTGTTGTTGACTTTTTCTAGCATTAACTCAGCTGCCTTTTGTTCAGCAACCTTTTTGCTAGAAGCACATGCAGAAACTCTGCCATAGTTTTCTATGCAAACTGATATAGTAAATTTAGGGCTGTGTGCAGGTCCATCTTGCTTTGCAAGCTCATATTCTGGTAAAGGCAACTTATTCTTCTGTGTCCATTCTTGTAGTGAAGTTTTAGGATCTTGAGGAGGATTTTGCATGTATTTAGCTAATTTCTCCCAATATTGGAGAACAAACCTTTCAACGTTTTTAAATCCTCCGTCAATATAAATAGCACCTATCAGTGCTTCAAGTGCGTTTTCTAAGTTTTTTAAGTTACACTTTCCTCCGTTACAGCGCTCACTATTATTCATAATAATGAAGTCACCAAGTTTTATTACTTTAGCAACGTTAGCAATAGTACTGCCACAAACTAAATCAGTTTTTCTTTTTGCTAAGCTTCCTTCTTTTTCTTCAGGAAAAAGCTTAAACAGTATAGTGGATACAACCATGTTTAAAATACTATCACCCAAAAATTCTAGCCTTTCATAGTTTTCAATTTGATTTTTGCTATTTCTTTTATTTAAGCTTGGATGAGTTAATGCTTCTTCTAATATAGCATCATTTTTGAACCTATAATTGATAATTTGAGATATAGTATCGTTTAGATTTTGCATGTTTTTCACCTTAAAAGGTAACACCTCCTGCCATATTTTTATAGCAAAAAATTATTTTTAATCTATTAAAATAAAGTTGCTTAGACTAATAGTCACAGCCAACTGCCTCACTGATGTTACTCAATCCGTCTTTTCTTATTAGCTCTGCAAGTTCTAGATTGATTTTATTCACTACCTGAGGTCCATGGTATATGAGAGCGGTATATAATTGTATCAGTGATGCTCCAGCCTTTATTTTTTTGTATGCATCAATACCGCTTGAGATTCCTCCACATCCTATCAACAGCATTTTCCCTTTAGTAAGTTTATATATATCACTCAATAGCTCAGTTGAGAGTTTGAATAATGGCTTACCACTCAGTCCACCACTTTCATTATGATAAAAGTGCAGATTGCTTCTACTGACTGTAGTGTTGCTTATTACTAAACCATCAATTTTATGTTCCAATGCGAGCTCAACAATGTTTTCTTTTGTTTTTTGATCTATATCTGGTGAGATTTTTAGCATTATAGGTGTAGATTTATAACTATCAATTGATTCCTTAGTTAAAATCACGGATTTTAGCAATTCAGACAATTCTTGTTTGTTGTGCAAATTGCGCAAATTAGGTGTATTTGGAGATGAAATGTTCAGCACTGTATAGTTGCCTTTCCCATGTACCATCTTTATTAAGTCAACATAATCACTAATCTGGCTCTTGGATGTACTGTTTTTTCCTATATTGATGCCAAAGATGCAATTATCTAACCTAATTTTGTTTATTTGTTTGAGAAAGTAATCTATTCCTTTATTATTGAATCCCAATCTGTTAATTATTCCTTCATCTTGAACTAATCGGAAGATTCTTGGTTTTTTGTTCCCATATTGAGGGTGTTTGGTTACGGTACCTGCTTCAATAAAGCCAAAACCAAATGATAGCATGGACTTTATAACTTCTGCATTCTTGTCAAAACCTGCAGCAAGGCCTACAGGGCTCCTGAGCTTATTGCCAAAGAAGTTTACCGTTAGAGATTCTGGTAATTGTTCTGTAGGGTTCTTATAAGGCATCTTTTTCAAAATTATAATTGACAAGGAGTGAGCGATCTCAGATGGAAGCAAGAACAATAAATTATGTAGTGTCATTTTGTATGATACCATTCAACTTACTTTCTACCATAGAATACTACAAAAGTATAATTGCAACTTTAAAAGAAGACTTTCTTATTGATTTTTCTTGTAGATATAGGTAAGTTTTTTATGCAATTCATATTGCTGATATTCTGTTCTTGCTTTTATATAACTGCTAAGCAGGTTAGTTATATTGAATTATTTAGAGAATATAATCAAGAAAAATAGAACAAGGGTAAGTTTAATTTTTTAGCTAAAAAGATTCTTGTTATGTACAGAAAGTCTGCTAGATAAACTTAGCTTTAAGTTAAGATAAGAGATATAAAACTTGTAGTTGTTGCTGTCTCTATTAATAAGTTTGGTCTTCTGAAAAGTCATTACGAAGTTAGTAAAGAAAGAGTATTCGAATGTAATTGATCTCAAAAAAAGCTTTTGTGTGTATGCGTGTCTGGGTATCTTATACTTGATTTATATGTTTACTATTTCAATAGTAAGAGGTTTACAAAACTTAGTCTAAGTTATCAGCGTTTTATGCAACTTTGCTAATTATATAGTAATGATATTTCTTACATTGAGGTCTATGAATTTAACAGGCTATGATTCCCATTTTTAGAACATTAGCTTAATGCTTAATATAATATAAGAGATTTTTGTTTATATTAAAGTAAAGATGTAATTTCCCTTTTAGGAATTAAGTGTAGTTGTTTTTCGACAGTGTTGATATAATTGTTTTCTTGATGTTAACAAAGTGGTTATTACTGATTGTAGAATAGTAAAAGTACTGAAACTATTAAAGTAAAATCTTAGCAAAGTTTTTATGCAAACAATTTTTTAATTGGAACAGTGGTGTAGCTCATGATAGTTCCAAGATAAAGTCATTGGCAAGCTTGGGTATGTTAAGGTAAGTTACTCACTAAAAACCTATTGAATCATTTTTGTGAAATATAAAAAAAATGAAGAAGGCCGGGACCGGAATTGAACCGGTGTAAAAGGATTTGCAGTCCTCCGCATTAAACCATTCTGCCACCCAGCCAATTTTTATGCGTAGATATCCATTATATCTTTTAGCATAGACAATGCCTCCTCTCTTTTTCTTTGAAAAGAGTTACGTCCAATGATTGAGCCATTGCCACCACCTTGTTTAATTTCTTTTGCTTCGTTGCATATATCACTCACTGACTTCGATTCTCCACCGGAGAAAATCACTATTCTTTTCCCTTCAAAACAAGATTTTCTGACGTATTCAATTCTTTTGGATAAAGATTCAATGTTCTGAGTTTTTATTTTTTCTTTTTCTAAATGCATAGTGGGAAGTTTTACTTTTATTATGTTGGCACCTAGCAAAGCTGCCACGTGTGCAGCATAAGAAATAATATCAACTGCTGTTTCTCCTTCCTTAGAAAGGCCTTCACCACGTGGATAAGACCATAGTACTACTGCAAGCCCGCAAGATTTGGCTTCAGCTATGATTTCACGTGCTTCTTCTATCATGTTAAAACATTTAGCAGAACCAGGATATATGGTGAAACCAATAGCTGTACAGCCTAAACGCAGTGCATCCTTCACAGAAGCGGTAATTGCCTGATCAGGAGATAGACTTCTAGAATGCAAAGAGTTGGAGCTGTTAAGTTTCAAAATAAGCGGAAGCATTCCTATATAAGTTGAAATACCAGCCTCGATCATACCAAGCGGTGCAGCGTATGCACTTACTCCTGAATCAACTGCAAGCTGAAAATGATAATGTGGATTGTAAGCGTCAGGGTTAACTTCAAAACTTTTTATTGGTCCATGTTCAAACCCTTGATCTACCGGGAGAATTACTAGCCTGCCAGTTCCACCAAGCTTACCATGCATGAGAATACGAGTGAGGTTTGCTTTTACTCCAGGATTTTCACTCTCGTAGTAACTTAAGATTTGCCTTACTTTATTATTCATTGTTACTATGACTCAGGTTACAGCTTAATTATAACAAAAACTAAACTCAATACAAGAGTTTTAAATGATATCAAAAGCAATCTTATTTTTTTGTTTATCCATATAAATTCTTAATTTTTTTCCTTTAATTAGCCGACGATTTAGTATTTCTTCAGCTAAATAGCTTTTTATCTCTTTTTCAATCAGCCTCTCTATTGAACGAGCTCCCATTTTCTTGCTATAACCAATTTGTGCAAGGTAAGGCTTTACTTCTTCTTCTACCAAACAATTTATACACTTTTGTGCTAATTGTATCTTAAGTTCTTGAATGAATTTATCTACAATATCCAGGATTACATCCATATGTAAGTAAGAGAAAGAAATAATTGCATCAAGACGATTGCGAAATTCAGGGCTGAAAGCTTGCTCTATTGCTTTTTTGCTATCTGCAACATTAAAATCTTGATGTTCGAATCCGATGGAATTTTTATTGCACTCAGAT
Organism: Wolbachia endosymbiont of Cruorifilaria tuberocauda; assembly: GCF_013365475.1. Taxonomy (GTDB): domain Bacteria; phylum Pseudomonadota; class Alphaproteobacteria; order Rickettsiales; family Anaplasmataceae; genus Wolbachia. The sequence goes on along the minus strand of NZ_CP046579.1, from coordinate 101,250 downwards.
GCAAGCATATTAGTTGTCATAATTAAAATTACGCTAGTAAAATCAACTTTACGTCCGTAGGTATCTGTAATATAACCGTGATCCATAATTTGGAGTAATATATTATAAATATCGCTGTGAGCCTTCTCAATTTCGTCAAAAAGTACTATACTATATTTGTTATTAGACACAGCTTCTGTAAGCAATCCACCTTGATCGTAACCTATATACCCAGGAGGGGAACCAATCATTCTAGATATTGAATAGGATTCTTTATATTCAGACATATCAAAGCTTACAAGGTTCATATTCATACTTTTTGCTAATTGTTTTGTAAGTTCAGTCTTACCAACACCAGTTGGTCCTGCAAAAAGATAGTTTGCTAAAGGTTTATTATGATTTCTAAGTCCAGATTTAGCAATCTTGATAGAGTTAATAAGAGATTCTATCGCTTCGCTCTGACCAAAAATTACCTTTTCGAGGTTCCTTTTTAAAGATTCGATTTTCTGTATATCATTAGATTCAGATCCGCAAGGTATATTTGTAATTCTAGTAATAGTGTTTTTAATGTCTTTGCTATTTATAATTTTTCGTCTGTATTTTTGTAATTTGCAATATGCTCCTGCCTCATCTATAACATCAATTGCTTTATCAGGTAATGCATAACCACTGATATATTTATGTGAAAGCTCGGCTGCGAATTTAATAGCATATTTTGTATAATGTACTCCGTGATACTCTTCATAGTAGTGTTTTATACCATTTAGTATATTTATTGTCTCATTAACAGAAGATTCTTTTACGTTAATCTTTTGAAACCTTCTTGCTAATGCCTTGTCCTTTTCAAAGCTATTGCTATATTCTCTGTATGTAGTTGCACCTATGCAACGTAATGTATCTCTTGCAAGTGCAGGTTTTAGCAAATTGCCAGCATCTAGGAAGCTACTATTTGTTGAGCCAGCTCCAATAAGAGTGTGTATTTCATCAATGAAAAGAATAGCACCTGGTTTTGCTTCAATTGCTTTTATTACAGATTTTATTCTCTCTTCGAAATCTCCTCTATACCTTGTTCCTGCAAGGAGTGAACCTAAATCTAAGGCATAAATTATACTGGAACTCAATAAGTTTGGAACACTGCCTTCAATAATCTTTAGTACCAAACCTTCAACTATAGTTGTTTTACCAACACCTGGATTTCCAACATACAGAGGGTTATTTTTTCTTCGTCTTAATAAGATTTCTATAGTACGATTTAATTCATAGCCACGACCGATGACGTAGTCTATTTTTTTACTTTTTGCATAATCATTTAAATTTTTGCAATAATTTTGCAGAATTTCCTCATCTTTTGATGATTCACTTTTATTTACTACAGAAAAGGTGCCATTTTTTCTATTAATAAATTTTTCTTTGTGATTAGTAGTATATTTATCTATATCACTTGAGCATCTCATGTTAGATATGTGATAAACTAAATTAGAACCCTTCATATTTTGTTTCTTGGATAGATACTGAATATATAAATTTTGCTCAGATAAAATCTTCACTAAAACATTTACTACACTTATTTCTTCTTTTTCTAATTTATGAGCCTTTGTTATTACTCTATGTATTATATACTGGAATAGTGAGCTAGGCTTAACTTCGTTGAATGTTACTTCAGGAGTCTCTTGTAAAAGACCTTTTATTTTATTATCACATCTATTAGTTTTAGCGTTACACTTTGGTAGAATACTGTCTATATTAATAACTTCATCAGCTCTAATGTTACGCCTTGATAAAAGATAATCTACATCGATATCTTTGATTAAAGTTAGTAATAGATGTTCTACTTGCGCATATTTAAAATTGAAATTAGATACAATCATCAATTCACTATTTAAACTTGTCTCTAAATTTTTAGAAATCATTTCTTACTTTGAAAATGGAAACCTATATAAGTAGTAGTGCATAATTATTAAAAAAACTGGAATCTAACTTGTTAATGAACCTCCTTATAAGGCACTGTTCCTATAATTAATACGTTTATTATCGGCAATATCTTGCTGTACTTACAGGACTGTATTATCTAACGCTGCTTACAGTTCCTGTAGCACAATTGTTGTGATTATTATGATATCAGTATTTTAGATACGATCTATTGTAGGCAGTGTGATATTTACAACATTTGGTAATGATCTTAGTTCTATTATACATTTACCAATATAATATAAATTCTTGAAGATTTTTCTGCGTGTGGAATTGCTTTTTGTTTTATTGTTTACTGGTAGTTTATGAGTGCTTGATTCTTCGTTCTAATTTATTATCTCAGTTGAACTTATAAATATTATTGTAGTAAAGTTGCCACTGCATGTAAGCTTCTGTATGCTACTATTACTGTATTCTGATTGAGATGGATAGTAAATATAATATAATAGCTACATCTTTAGTTATTTTCCTAAGATTGAATATGACTTTTGATAGTAATTTTGATGTCAGTAAGTACTCCATTATTTATTTTTATTCTTCTTTTTATACATCAAACTAATTGAAAAAATTAAAGAGTTGCTCTAATTCTGTGTTAGAAGAGCAACTACTGGAATAACAGATAGCCTTCTTACTTGTATGTTTTCTATGCTTCTTTATTTAAAACTTACTCTTAACTAAGATGCCCTTTGCAAAGTCACAATACTACAACTGTAACCTTTTACTACCATGATTTTCATTTTTAGCAGTGATTAGCTATTTGCGAAAGCAATGTTGAAAAATTCAAGATAGAGGACTGAGGAAGATCCTTTTATTAGTTACATTTGTACATCTGATTCCATTGCATAGTGTTTTCTTTATAAATCCATTATTTATTCCAAATAGCTACTTTTACAGTTTGCTTAGTTTTCTGTTCTGCATAAAGTTTTTCTAAAGTAAAGAGAATTTTATTGACTTTTATATGAGTTTTCACATGTTTATTGTGTTGAGCGAGCAAGCTTACATACAAAGATTAAATTATTCTGCTAACAAGAGTTGAGTAAAAGCTCTCAAAATTGGATTAAACTTAAGTTGCTATGGTGAAAATAGTTGATGTACTACTGCCACTTCCAATTGACCAATTATTTTCCTATGAAATCGGGGAAAATACTGAAATTTCGGTTGGAGACTATGTAGTAGTGCCATTTAGTAAGAAACGTTTAATCGGTATAGTTTGGAAATATGGTATGGAAAACAGTCGCAAATTGAAACTTATTGAACAAAAGATCAATTTACCAAGTGTTAGACCAAAATTGATTGCGTTTGCAGAGTGGGTTGCACGATACAACTTGATACCTATTGGTATGCTCGCTAAGGCAATAATGGGTGGAGTATTAAGGGTAAACCAAATATACAGGTCAGTTTGCGCTGAACAAAAGCATGGAGTAAGTAAGAAAAAATGCCGATTGAGTATTGAACAACAAACTGCTAGTGATATAATACTAAAGAACTTAAATAAGTATTCAGTAACATTGCTTGATGGTGAAACTGGATCTGGTAAAACTGAAGTCTACCTTTCTGTAATTGAGCATTTGATTGGAAATTACAATGCTTCTCATACTGTTCAGAATGATACTCAGACTTTGCCATCACTATGTACAGGTACTAGGATACAGAAAAAAAAGTTAGTATCAAGTGTTCAATTATGTAAACATTGTAATATAAGGGCTCTTTCTGCTGAAGATGATATTGCTCAGACAGCCAAACACTGTAGCAAAAGAAAATTAATTATAAATGAACATGACAAACAGTTACTTAATAAAGGTTGTGTTCCATCGCTTGATGCTGAAACAGCACTAGGGGATATTGGAATAACTTCTAGAGAAGAAAATGTACAAGTTTTGATCCTATTGCCTGAAATTGTTTTGACTTCACAATTAGTGAATCGTATTCAGGATCAAATATCAAGAAGTTTAGCTCAGTGGCATTCAGAGCTCACTCCAAAAACTCGCTGGAATAATTGGCTCAATATAACAAATGGAAATGTGCAGATAATTATAGGGGCAAGGTCGGCACTTTTTTTGCCTTATAAAAATCTAAAATTGATCATTATTGATGAAGAACATGATTCGTCTTTTAAACAGGAACAAGGAATTGTATATAATGCTCGAGATATGGCAATAGTTTTAGCTAAAGTTGAAAATATTCCGATAATTCTATCGTCAGCTACTCCTTTGCTTGAAACTATTTACCATGTTAAGAGTGGAAATTACAATTATATAAGATTAAATAGGAGATTTGGTAGTGCAGGGTTGCCTCTCATTAAAGTGATAGATATGAGAAAGAACAGGCAGTGGATCTCCAATGAGCTTTTTGAAGGCATAAGACAGGCTATAGTGAAAAATTGCCAAGTTATGCTTTTCCTAAATCGTCGAGGATATGCTCAGCTTGCAGTTTGTAAAAAATGTGGATATAAAATTTCCTGTCTAAATTGCTCTGTTTGGCTTACATACCACAGGAAAAAGAATATTCTTTTATGTCATCATTGCTCTTATCAATTGATTTTTCCAGAAAAATGTCCTAATTGCAAGAATGGACAGCCATTGTCTCTTTACGGTGTAGGTGTTGAAAAATTGCTTGAGGAGACAGTAAAGTTAATACCAAATGTGAAAACTGTGGTCATAAGTAGTGATCAAAAGTCTAACATTATTGATTTAGTGTTGAAAGAAGAAGTGAATGTTATAATTGGCACACAAATAATTGCTAAAGGACATAATTTCCCCAAATTAACTTTGGTTGGAGTAATAAATGCAGATTTAAGTCTTGATAACCCTGATCTGAGGGCGGCAGAAAAAACGTATCAGTTATTGCATCAAGTTGCAGGAAGATCTGGTAGGTTCAATGAAAAAGGAACTGTGATAGTGCAGACAAATAACCCTGAAAGTTTGATAATAAAAACTTTGCAGTATCAAAAAAGAAACTTATTTTATGAAATCGAACTTAAATTGAGGCAAAGAGCAAAAATGCCACCGTTTAGCAGATTGATAGCACTTATAATTTGTGGTATAAATCAAATTGCGACACAAGAAGCAGCAAGCAAAATAACGAGCCTTTTATATAATCAATGTTTGGCTACTGTCCCTTCTGTGTTGCCATTTCAGAATATGAAAACTGAGCTTGGAAAGCAGGAATTTGAAATTTTTGGTCCGTCACCAGCAATAATAAACTTTCTAAATAAGAGATATCGATATAGGATCTTACTAAAGATGTATAACAGACATTGTTTGTCTATGCAAAAGAAGCTTAAATCTTGGATTAGAGATTGTAACTTTAATTCAAATATTACAGTTATAGTAGATGTTGATCCTATAAGTTTTTTTTAGAGGAGCATTGAAAAATGCTAATCAAAAATCAGTTATTGTTCATGTTTTTGATAAATTATGTTAACCTTTTTGATTGGACTCTTTTTTTAACAAAACTTGTTTCTTGTTATATCATTGATTATTAATAGCTTAGAGTAAAAATGATCATACAATTAAGTTTCTGAGTTTCTGTAAAAATTATCAAATTGTAATAAAATAAGCATTTATTCTAGTGAACCTGACTTATAATGATGAAATAGAGTTTGCTGATTTCGATTATGCACTTGATGATAAAAGGCATTATGTGTAAAGAATGTGTGCTATATTTTCATTGTTTTACAGCACAGAGATCCTGAAGGGATTGTGGTACATAAATATGCTTCTTTATAGGGTGTAGAATTTGATAAAGCTTTCGGAGTAATGGTAAATGTTGTATAAAAAGTAACTTAATGTGTAATAGAAATATACTAAGACTTATCTAATCTTTCAGAAGAAAATAGCAATGTGTTTACTTGCAAGCCATCAAAGTAGTGGCACGCAAGCAGCAGAATTCTTTAACATAAAGAAGAGAAGAGAGGTGTTTTTTTTGAATTTAGCTCAGGTAAAGGTAAGATCTATGTTGTAATAATTTATTAGTATTGTAATAAGTTTTTCTTAATATTGAAATAGCAGTTAAGTTCGATATATTATTTCTTTATTAGAATTTAAACAAATTAAAATGATATAAAGTGTTGTTACTGATTCTAAATTTTCTCCCATTTATATAATTAATGTAGAGAAGCTGAGTAATTTATTAGAAAAATTTTGGAAAAGAATCCACTAACCCATTTACCTTAATGTAAACTATTCTTATAGTAATAAATTAGAGATATCTCAATGACTCACTTTTAGATTCTAAAATTAACATAATCACTTCTTATCGATTTCCTAGTCTATAGACAAAATATAGCTCTTTTCTTCTCTTCCTTAATATTTGTTTGCAGAAACTAGAAAACTGCTGTAGATTCTTTGCTAATGTGATATTATAGTTATGTGGTCATGAACAAGCAAATATGAATAAGCCTGCCTATGAGATTATAGAACATGAGTATGACGTAGTAGTAGTAGGTGCAGGTGGAGCAGGGTTAAGGGCAACACTTGGAATGGCCTCTACTAATTTTTCAGTTGCTTGTATCTCTAAGGTTTTCCCTACACGCAGTCATACAGTTGCAGCACAAGGTGGAATTAGTGCAGCTTTAGGTAATATTGCTGAGGATGACTGGCGCTGGCATATATATGATACAGTAAAAGGATCAGACTGGCTTGGTGATCAAGATGCAATAGAATATATGTGTAAAAATGCTGCTAATGCTGTTATTGAACTTGAAAATTTCGGTGTACCATTTTCTCGCACAAGAGAGGGTAAAATATACCAGCGCTCCTTTGGAGGGATGACAACTCACTTTGGTAAAGGAGGGTCAGCTCAGCGTACTTGTGCAGCAGCTGATAAGACTGGACACGCAATACTTCACACTCTATATCAGCAGTGCCTTAAGTTCAATGCTGAATTTTTTGTTGAATACTTTGTGATTGATTTGATTATGGATAACAGAACTGGAGCTTGCTGTGGAGTCCTTGCTTGGTCACTGTGTGATGGTACGTTACATAAATTTCGTGCACATTCAGTAGTGTTAGCAACTGGTGGATATGGACGTGTTTACTTCTCTGCAACAAGTGCACACACATGTACGGGTGATGGCAATGGTATGGTAATAAGAGTTGGATTGCCACTTGAAGATATGGAATTTGTACAGTTTCATCCAACAGGAATATACGGATCTGGGTGCTTAATGACGGAAGGATGTCGTGGGGAAGGTGGGTACCTTATTAATTCTCATGGTGAAAGATTCATGGAACGCTATGCACCTAAGGCAAAGGACTTAGCTTCTCGTGACGTAGTGAGTCGTGCAATAACAATTGAGATTAGGGAAGGGAAAGGAGTTGGACCAAGAAAAGATCATGTATATTTAACTATAGCACACCTTGATCCAGAAGTAATAAAACTTAGGCTTCCTGGGATTAGTGAAACTGCAAAAACTTTTGCAGGAGTCGATGTTACTAGAGATCCAATACCGGTTATTCCAACTGTACACTATAATATGGGTGGCATTCCAACAAATTATTATGGAGAGGTAATCACATTAAAAGAAGGCAAGGAAGAAGTGGTGGAAGGATTATTTGCAATTGGGGAGGCAGCATGTATTTCTGTGCATGGTGCAAATCGACTTGGTTCTAACTCGCTTCTTGATCTTGTAGTTTTTGGTAGGGCTGCAGCGCTAAGGGCAAAGGAGAAATTAAAACTTGATACTCCACATAAAAAATTGCACTCAGATTGTACAGACTGGATAGTGGATAGATTTAACAAAATGAGATTTGCTTCTGGAGAACTCAGAGTGGCAAAAATTCGCAGTGAAATGCAGAACACTATGCAAAAATATGCATCGGTATTTCGCGTTGCTGAAGTTTTAGAGGAAGGCAAAAAAGCTATAAGAAAGGTGGCAAAAATGATGTCTGATCTTGCAATTCAAGACCGCAGTATGATATGGAACACTGATTTAGTTGAGGCACTAGAATTAGCTAACATGATTCCACAAGCAGTTATTACTATAGAGTGTGCAGCTAATCGCAAAGAAAGTAGAGGTGCTCATGCTCGTGAAGATTTTCCTGAGCGTGATGATAAAAACTGGATGAAGCATACTATAGCATGGCTTGAAGTGATAGAAGATAAAATTGATGTAAAAATTGACTATAAAAAAGTTGCTGGAAAAACCTTAAGTAGTGAAATTAACTTCATAGCACCAGAGAAGAGGACTTATTAATTTGTTTATTGAACTTTAATAATTCCTTAGTAAGTTGGTATATTGATATACCATCTATCCTAAAGCTAGGAAGGCTTTTAGTATATTTTAATTGTTCTTCCAGTTCTTGGGTTCTTTGTTTTTCTAAGCTGTTAGGCTTGTTTCCCATACTTTGAGAAGAATCATTGTGTTGTGTACCATTTTTTATGGTATTATTATGAAGTATAATTTGCTTTTCTTTAGTAAGTTTTCTTTTAGTTTTTTTAAGTCCTTCATAAAGATTGTCTAAGTTCACACATATGAGATAATAAACTCCTGTAGCTGATATAATAGATAATGCAGTTGTGATTGTAATACTTCCATAAGCAACACTGAATATTACTGTACAGATTAAAGTAGCAAATATAAATGTTGTTATCGCTTTGTAGACAATATTTTTAGCGTGCTTCACAACATTACGTGCTTTAAATTTCTTGCCAAAGTTAAGTTTTAATTCAGCTCTAATATCGTCTGGAATAAGTAATTTCCCCATTGATTTTTCTATTCCTTTTAGAATTTGATAGTACTCTCTATTCCATAACGATTCAGGTAACACTAACTGTTTTATGTCAGCGCCATTTTGTAATAGTTTTACACAAAACTTGATTGTGTTATTGCTGTTCTTGAAATTGAAAGAATTATATTTGTCTTTTACTACCTTGGAAATCAATGCTACTTGTAGTGGTGTTTGTTCTTTGCTATCCTTAGCATTTACAGCTATACTTAGCTTATCTTTAGGTGTATTACAGTTCTTTACTATTAGGTCCAAACATACAACTTTTTGTTCTCCTTTGAGTAAAGCAATATAGTGCAGGACATTTTTTTTATTCCCATCTTTGATGGTGATATCAACACCATTTCTTAATAGAAGCTTTAATGCTTCATATCTTTTAGTATTTTTAAAACTTACTAGTGAAAATTTTTCGCTCTTTTTTTGTACATACTGAAGTAGCTTGTGAAGAGGTGTTTCACCTTTTTCATTAATAGTATTTAAAGCACTGCTAAATTCATTTTTACCTAGAATTAACTTCAAGTATGCAATTTTTTGTTTTCCTTTTAATGAGATGATATAATGCAAAGCGTTATTCTCTTTTTTATCCTGAGTGATAATATCGGCACCATTTTCTAGTAAGAACTTTAGCATTTTATGCCTGTTTTTGTCCTTGAATTCTTTTCTTACTACGTTTTTTATTTTGCTTATTGATGAAGGGTTTTTACTTCTTTCATGGATATAATAGAGTAATTGGTGTAGAAGCGTTTGTCCTTCTCGATTCTTATTATTATTTATAGCACTAATAAATTGTTCTTTTTTTAGTTTTAAAGCTATCAGGTGTAGAGCATTGTTGCCGTTTGCAACTTCATGTCTAATATCAAATTGTTTTTGCAGTAGCTCTTTAAAAAGTTTTTTATTGTAGTTGTTAATTATAAAGTAATTGTTAATGTCTAAAGCATTTAGAGCATGCGTCATGACATCTTTAATTTCTTTTTCTATGCAGATTTTCTGCTCTAATCTGGATTGCTTTACTAACTCCATTAATTTTTCTAAGAGGTCATAGTAGTCTTTTTGCTCTTCTCTTATTCCTTGTAGTTCATCTATAGATAATTCCAAGTTGCTAGAACTGATCTTATACTTTGGTAATTTTAAGAAAAACTTAAACATATTGTCATTGTTCTAGACTGTACGAGAATCGACTTTTTACCATTCCATTGGTAATTATCTAATGAAGAGTGATCTTTTTCTGATTTTTGCTCTCAACACAATCTGTACTGAGTTTTCCTTTATGATCGTCTTAATTATAGCATTTAAAAATTTAGGTTTCTGTCCCATTTTTAGCAATGGAATAAAGCATACAATGCCCTTGCCTTTCTTATTTTTTAGATATTTTCTAAATTTACTGTCATTTTGACTTTCAATTGCTTCTAATAGCCGAATACTATTGTTTACTACTCTAGGATTTATTTTTACTTTACAATCATATTCAAAACCCATGCTATAGCGACTTTCTAGTTTTATATCTTTGGTGGTCCTATAATTACTTCGCTTGTCAGTAATAATATTCAAGAAATATTCTCTGATGTGAGTAGCTTCCGAAGTTACTTGCCTTATTTCCTTTTCTTTTACATAGCTCAGTATCTTTCCATTTAATCCTGGAAAGAATTGTTGAATATAGTGACTATAATATCTCCCTTTTCCTATAAGTGATTCTTCTAGATTGCTTAATATCCCAGAACTGGTACTTTCATTGATTAACTTTTTATACTTCTTGATAGTTTTGTCTTGATCTTTTTGTTTTTTATGTTTATACTTGACTTTTTTTATGTTTCTCTCTGTAGAGATACGGGATCTCTCATCCTTTTTTTCTTGCTCTCTCTTTTTATTCTTATCTGTGCATACTTTTAATTTATGTATATTAGTAGTTAATATATCTATACTCATATAAACCCTCAATATTAAAGCTATTTATCTGCTAGGAAGCTTATTTTGCTGAACTAACAATAAAGAGTTGAACTGGACTTTTAAATTAACTAAATGTTTTATATAACTAAGATAAATTAGAAAGACATAGATTAGCTTCTATTAGAGAATTTGCTTTCATAGTCGAACCCCACTTTTACATTTACCTACTATTCTAATCTTTCAATCTTAAAAAAGGATAAACACAGATAAAGTAATCCTTACCAATCCTTGGGCTTAATTTTTTAAAAAAGTCAAAAGGTGGCAATAAAGATCTATTTTTATGCATATCACATATAATACATAGAAACAGCAACTTTATGGTGTCTGTTTTTAGAGAGAGTTAAAAAGTGACAATAAACCTTTCCTATCTTGTATTTTAATTTAGTTGTATTCTAAAAAAAAAACTTTAGATTTAGTATATGATTAATGTATGAACTCATGGCTAAAACTTGGAGTTTATTGCAAATAGGGCAGAAAGAAAACTACAAAGTGGTATATACAAATGCTCGTATTGTTGACCCAGAGACTAAACTTGATATAAAAGGCTCACTGCTAACTCAAGGGAGTAAGATTGTTGATTTTAGTGAAACATTACTTTCTAGTAGTGTCCCAAGTGGAATTGACGAGATAGTAGACTGTAAAGGACTTCTCCTAATGCCTGGTATTATTGATATTCATGTGCATTTTCGTGAACCAGGTCAAGAGCATAAAGAAACTATATATACAGGTAGTAAATCTGCAGCTGCTGGGGGTGTGACAACTGTGGTTTGTCAGCCTAATACTGTTCCAGCAATAGATAGTGCTGTTTTAGCTAGGTATTTGAAGTATAGAGCATCTGAAACTTCACATGTAAACGTTGAATTTTATGCTAAAATCACTTCTTCAAAGGAAAGGTTGACTGAGATGGTTCTTTTAAAAGAAGCTGGTGCAGTTGGATTTACTGATGATGGTATGCCAGTTATGAATTCGATGATTATGAGGCAAGCAATGCTTTACTCAAGCATGCTAAGCGTTCCTATCGCTCAACATGCAGAAGATTTAAATTTATCAGCAAGTGGTGTGGTTAACGCAGGTAAGATTTCTGAAGAATTAGGAGTAAAGGGAATTTTAAGTACGTCAGAGTCTATTATGGTAAGTCGTGACATACTACTTATGAAAGATATGAGAAACGTGCACTATCACATTTTACATGTCTCCTCAAAAGATTCGCTCGATGCTATTAAACGTGCAAAAGATTTAGGGTTAAATGTTACGTGTGAGGTAACTCCTCATCATTTTACTTTAACTGAGGATGTAGTAAAACAACATGGAGCACTTGCAAAAGTGAACCCGCCACTTCGTACTGAAGAAGACCGTTTGGCTATGGTTGAAGGCTTGAAGACTGGTATAATTGACTGCATTGCAACTGATCATGCACCACATGATCGTCATTCTAAAGATCTACCACTAGAAAACGCTGCATTTGGTATTGTAGGTCTTGAAACAATACTTCCACTTTCACTTGAACTTTATCATAGTGGGCAAATGAGTTTGCTTGACGTACTCGCAAAACTTACATATAAGCCTGCAGATATAATACACGTACCACGCGGTCGTATACGAAGAAACCTTGCTGCAGATTTAATTCTGGTTGACCCAAATCATGAATGGGAAATAAAAATTGATAATTTTGCCAGTAAGTCAAAAAATTCTCCCTTTGATGGGCGTAAGGTAAAAGGATGCATAGTGCGCACTATTGTATCTGGAAAAACCGTTTACTCACATAAATGATTTTTGCAAAAAGTTATACTCATGTAGCTATATAAAACCTGTTATAGTAAACTCTAATCCTTTTAACGTTGCTGAAGTTACTCTTATCTCTCTGAAGATTTTCTACTGTTCTATAGTTCGCTAATTTACCTTTCTAAAAAGAATCATAAAAAGTTAATTGTTAGTCTTTCAATAAATCATTAACTATAAATAAGGTGGAGTTCATTTTAACAGCATATTCCAGTAAAAGTCTTTACTTTTAATTCAGTTACCATGAAGCAATGTACCTTAAAACGATAAAGAATAAATCAGTATAGCAATCTTTACCTCATCTTAATGAAAATTGATTGGCAATCAATGAAGATCCCTCTTCCAGTTTTATAGGGAACTTTTCTATGATTTCAGAAACTCCTTTCTACCTCATAAACATTCGTTTCATATATTTTAAAGATCAAAAATATATTGATTATATAGTTAATCCGACTTCTTTGGTTAAAAAGATGATAATTCATCTTTAAAACTATTGATCTTATCTTTGATATTTATGTAATTTGCACTCTGTTTATGCTGCCCAACTTTGGATACTAAATTTTGTTCTATAGCTAGCTTTTTCTGCTATCTGCTCCTTACTTTTTTAATCTTGCAATAATACTTTCTCTACCAATAAAAATTAGTAATTTAGCAAGTTCAGGACCTGTCTTTGTACCTGTTAAAGCTAAACGCAAATGCATAAATAAGTCTTTTGCTTTTGTATCTACTACCTGTCGGATGGCTTTAATCCACTCTGATAATGTGTTTTCATTACAATCACCTTGTGGCAATACACTAAGCGCAACTTTTATAAGCTCCTTATCAAGGATTACAGGTTCTACATCTAATTTGCATATTTGCCACCACCTCGCTGCTTCTGAAAACTTTTCTATATTGTTCCTTATAAAATACCAAAACTCAGAAGAATTTACTCTGATTCGATTTAAACGCTCCTTCGCTGCCTTAAATGGCATTCGCTGCAGAACTTTTCTGTTTAACTTATATACTTCACTGAGGATGAATTGTGCGGGTGCTGAGCTGAATTTTTTAATATCAAATGAGTCAATTAAAGACTCCATGTTAGGGTAGAATTCAATAGGGTCCATTGTTCCAAGCTTTGCTAAATAGCTAGCTAGTGTAATTGGTTCAACTTCACTCTTTTTAATAAATCTAATGTCCAACCCGCCTTTTCTTTTTGAAAGTTTGTTATTGCTAAAATGTAATAGAGAAAGGTGAGCAAACCTCGGGATTTTCATTTTTAGTGCTAATATTATTTGTATTTGTACTGCAGTATTGGTTACATGATCTTCCCCACGTATAACATTGGTTATATTGAAGTCGATATCATCAATAACGGAAGGTAATATATATGTATAAATTCCATCCTCTCTTCTTACTACTGGATCGCTGATATGACTGGTTGCAATACTTATCTTGCCTTTAACTTCGTCATTCCACTTAATAATCATATTTCTATCCAACTTAAATCTAAAGTATGGTCTTCGTCCTTCTTGTTCATAACAAGCCTTCTTCTGTTCAGTTAGGAGTAACGCACTTCTATCATAAACTGGAGGGAGACCATGTTCTAGCTGCAGTTTTCGTCTAATATCTAGCTCCTCTTTTGTTTCATAGCATGCATAAATGTATCCTTCTTTCATTAGATGCAAAAACACTTCATTGTAGCGCTCAAAGCGCTCTGATTGCTTAAAATTTGAGTCCCAATCTATGCTAACCCATTTCAGGTCTTGCGTTATGCTATTCACATACTTAGTGTCTGAACGCTGAAAGTCGGTGTCATCAAGGCGAAGCAGAAACTTGCCGTTTTGACTACGTGCGTACATCCAACAGATAAGTGCAGTCCGAACATTCCCTACGTGAAGATAGCCAGTTGGGCTTGGAGCAAATCTTGTTATCATTTGTGTCCTACTTTCTTCAATTTTATGTAAATATATAGACAAAGCAAGTAACTACGCAGATACTCTTTTCACTAGAGAAGAAATTGATACTTAAAACAGGAAAAACTGCTTAGCAGGCTTACCATTTTATTTAGCAAGGAAGTTGGTAAGCATCAAGTTATTTTTATCTTCATGTTAAACTTCTGGTAATACGTAATATATGTCTTATATTTAGTTTTTGTACTATATAAACCTTATACCTTTATAAATTTTGCCTAAATTTTTAGTTCTTCCTATTAGCTTGCGCTCTCTTATTAGAAGAGAGTGGCTAAATTTCTTTTGTCTTTTTTATTTGTATTCATCACGTTTCTAAATGTTAGGTAATTCATGCACAAATATCCATTTTCATAATTAATGATATTTTTCAGCGATAACATTATAATTCTTACTTCTCACTTTAGATCTCCTGGTATAGGCCTATTTAGTTGGTGTCTAGCAATTAATTACCGGAATGTTTGACACTTAATTATGGTTTTTTATAATTTTACTATATGAAAGGTGCAGTGAAGTTAGTGTTGTGCAGGTAGATAATATCAGGGTTAATTTTCTTTGTATAACTTGTACTAACTACATAGCCCTTATTGTATATATTGGGATCTTAAGTAGTGTTACTTATATGAGTGTAGCTCATGTACGTATAGTACTGGTAATTTGTGAAACAAAAAGTGAAAATGAAAAGTTTGTATATAAAAACCTATGGCTGTCAGATGAATGTTTATGACTCAGTTTTAATAGAAAATATAATTAAGCCTTTGGGTTTTAACGTTGTTTGTGATGTAGAAAAAGCTGATTTAGTGGTATTGAATACTTGTCATATTAGAGAGAAAGCAACAGAAAAACTTTATTCAGATCTTGGAAGGATTTATTCTTTGCGAAAGAATGATGAAGTTATTATAGTTGTGGCCGGATGTGTAGCACAAGCAGAAGGAGAAGAGATTTTAAAAAAGGCTCCATTTGTATATGCTGTTCTTGGATCACAGAATATTGCTGATCTGCCGGAGCTGATATTCAATGCAAGCAGAAATAAGGGCTATGCAATAAACATTGATTTTCCTGAAACTACAAAATTTGATAAGTTGCCTACTGAATGCTACGGTAATAGCCAAGGTTCTTCTGCATTTCTTTCCATACAGGAGGGTTGTGATAAGTTTTGTACGTTTTGTGTTGTGCCATATACTCGTGGTGCTGAATACTCCAGACCAGTAAATGAAATATTTCACGAGGCAGTGAGATTGGTTACAAATGGGGCAAAGGAAATAAATTTGCTTGGCCAAAACGTCAATGCTTATCATGGAGAATACAAAGGGGAGGTATGGGATTTAGGAAAATTAATTAGCTGTATTGCTAAAATTGAAAAGCTAGAAAGAATACGATATATAACTTCTCACCCAAAAGATATGCATGAGTCTCTCTACTTGGCACATATGAAAGAACCAAAGCTTATGCCATTAATCCACTTGCCTGTACAATCAGGTTCAAATAAAGTATTACGCGCAATGAATAGAAAATATACTGTAGAAGAATATTTGGAAATAACAAATAAGTTCCGTAAACTGAAACCTGAAATTGAATTTTCTTCTGATTTTATTGTTGGTTTTCCTGGGGAAACTGAGAGAGATTTTGAAGAGACTATGGAGCTAGTAGAAAGGGTAAGGTATGCTCAAGCTTATAGTTTTAAATATAGCCCAAGGCCAGGTACTCCAGGATCGAAGAAAAGAGATCAAGTGTCAGAAGAAATTAAAACAGAACGTCTTCTTCGTTTGCAGAAGTTAATTAATAAGCAACAGCTTGAGTTTAACCAGAGTATGGTTGGTAAAGTTATGCCTATTCTGTTTAGTAATAAAAAAGGTAAATGCAAAAATCAAATTATTGGTAAGAGCCCATATATGCAGTCAGTGTGTATTAATAATCCTGAAGGTGAATACAGAGATAAAATAGTAAATATAAAAATTCTGGAGGCTCGGCCTAATAGTCTGTTAGGTATAAGTTTTAAGAGTTAGCTTTGTTGATCATTTATTAGTGATTTGTTCTTTTTCTGTATTCAGAGTATGTTATTTGTGCTTTTCTAAAGTCGTTATCTAAAGGCAGGAGTTCTAAATTTAATCTTTATAACTAGTATTTTTGCTGACTAAGAAAATTTCTGGCAGGTGATTTTTATCGTTATTACCTTTAGATATAATTATCTTCTTAGACATGAATAAGCTCATTTAATATATTATACTATATATAGTAATATTAACTCTTACTATGGATTAATTCTCAATTTTTTTAGATTTGTAATTTTCTAAAAAGCTCTATAACCTTTAGCTTTATCCATTAAAACGAGCATGAAACATTATCCTAGTACAACTAGTGACCCTGATTTTTCTTTATTAGAAAGGGAAATCATAAAATTTGAGAAAGAAAACAAAATTTTTGAGCTGTCAGTTAAAAAACGTTCCAAAGACAATTGTTTTACTTTTTATGACGGACCTCCATTTGCAAATGGTCTTCCCCATTATGGACATTTACTTACTGGTTTTATAAAAGATACCTTTGCAAGGTATCAAACTATGCTGCAAAAGAGGGTTGAGCGTAGATTCGGTTGGGATTGCCATGGTCTACCAGCTGAAATGAGTGCAGAAAAAGATCTTGGAATATCTGGAAGAACTGAGATAGAAAGATTTGGTATTAAGAAATTCAATGACCATTGCCGTGCCTCTGTAATGAAGTTTACCCTAGAATGGGAGAGGTATGTAAATAGACAAGCAAGATGGGTAGATTTTCATAACTGCTATAGAACTATGGATAAATCATTTATGGAATCAGTCATGTGGGCATTTAAACAGCTTTACAATATGGGTCTAGTGTATGAATCAGTACGGGTTGTTCCGTATAGCTGGGCATGTGAAACACCATTGTCCAATTTTGAAACAAAACTTGACAATTCATATAGAAAGAGGACTAGCAAGGCTGTTATTGTTGCATTTGAGCTTTTAAAGAATCCACAACAATTTAGGCAAAAATGTAAATTGCTTGCTTGGACTACAACTCCTTGGACGTTGCCAAGTAACTTGGCTCTAGCAATAGGGAAAGATATTAAGTACTGTGCAGTGTTAACTAATCCCTTGGTTTCACTCCAACACTTAAAGTCAAAATCTATTCCTGAATCCCGGTATCAATGCGCTCGGACAGCAGAGAGTGTTGGAATAGCAGTAGAGGTCAATAGAAGAAATTTAGTTGGCAGTGAGATATATATCTTTGCTGAAAGCTACCTAGAAAAATTTATCAGTTACTGTAAGCAAAATGGTATTGAATATGAAAACTGCAATATAAGGCTTAAAGCGAATGATCTTATAGGTCTTTGTTATAAACCACTGTTTAATTATTTTAAGGATATAAAAAATGCATTCCAAGTTTTTGTTGCTGATTATGTTACAGAAGAAGATGGCACTGGTATTGTACATGCTGCTCCTGGATTTGGAGAAGAAGATTTTTACCTTTGTCAAAGCCATAGTATTCCGGCTGTTTGCCCAATTGATAACAGTGGTAAATTTACTATTGAAGTTCCAGATCTAGCTGGAGTTCATGTTTTTGATGCCAACGATCTAATAATAAAGAAATTGAAAGAGCAGGGAAACTGGTTTAAAACTGAGCAATATATCCATAATTATCCTCACTGCTGGAGGACTGATACTCCTTTGATTTATCGTGCTATGCCTTCTTGGTATATTGCTGTAACAAAATTTAAGGAAAAGATGATAGAGCTAAATAAAAGAGTTAATTGGATACCTGGTCACATAAGAGATGGTCAGTTTGGAAAGTGGCTTGAAGGAGTACACGATTGGTCAATTTCACGCAACCGATTTTGGGGTACACCAATTCCTATATGGAAATCTGATGATGCAAGATATCCAAGAGTAGATGTGTATGGTTCAATAGCAGAATTAGAGCAAGATTTTAATGTTAAAATAGGCGATTTACACAGGCCGTTTGTGGATAATTTAACAAGACCAAATCCTGATGATCCAACAAAAAAATCAATTATGCGCCGTGTATCCGACGTATTTGACTGCTGGTTTGAGTCTGGCTCAATGCCGTTTGCACAAGTTCATTACCCATTTGAAAATCAAAAATGGTTTGAAGACAATTTCCCTGCGGATTTTATCACAGAATATATGGCCCAAACAAGGGGGTGGTTTTATACACTTTTTGTGCTATCTACTGCTTTGTTTAACAGTGAACCATTTAAGAATTGTATATGTCACGGTGTAATTCTTGATATAAAAGGGCAGAAATTATCCAAGCGTTTGAATAATTATGTAGATCCAATGGAGTTTTTTGATAAATATGGTTCTGATGCACTACGTTTTCTTATGCTCTCTAGTTCTATTGTTTGTGGTGGTAGTTTATTACTTGATAAAGAAGGGAAATCGATACGAGATGTCTTGAGAAATGTGATAAAACCTATTTGGAATGGTTATCACTTTTTTACTATGTATGCAAATGCAGATGAAATCAAAGCTAAGGTTTGTAAGGATTATCAAAGTATTATTGATTGTTACATGATCGCTAAATGTTTTGAAGCTGTAGAAAAGATTCAGACTTCTATGAGTGGTTATGATTCTCAACAAGCTTGCAAAGTTATAGTAGACTTTTTTGAGGTGCTAAACAACTGGTATATTCGCAGCAATCGAAAGCGTTTTTGGAAAAGTGGTTTAGATCAGGATAAGATTGACGCTTATAATGTTCTATATACGGTTTTTTATTACATATTGAAAGCTGCAGCTCCTTTATTACCACTTATAACAGAAGCCATATGGAGAGGTCTTGAGTATGGAGAAATATCTGTGCATTTAACTGATTTCCCACAATTAGAAAAATATGATAGTAGATTTATTGCAAAAATGGATTTGGTGAGAAAAGCATGCAATGCTGCACTTTCCATCAGGAATACTTTTAATATACGTATTAGGCAGCCACTTAGTGGCATGGTAATTTATCATAAGTTTTTCTCTGGTTTTCTCGAAGATGATTATCAGAAGATGATAAAAGCTGAAGTAAATGTAAAAAACTTGAAATTAGTAGATAAGCTTGAAGGTGTTGCATCACTAGAGTTAAAGCTCAATTTTTCACTACTTGGCAAAAAAGTCCCAAACAAAATCAAGAAGCTAGTTCAGTATGTTAAAAAAGGAAAATGGAGACAGATTGCTGATGGACAAATATTTTTAGGTGATAGGTCGGAGAGTTACATTGTACAGAAAGGGGAATATAAACTATTGTTGAAAGCAAACAGTGAATATTCTGCTGTGTTTGATAATAATGAAGGGATTGTTACCCTAAATACTGAAATGGATGATGATTTAATTCTAGAAGGAATTGCAAGAGATGTTATAAGGCTTATTCAAGAAACTAGAAAACAAGCTAACTTTCATTTATCTGATAAAATCATGGTAATGATTAAAACAGAGAACAAAAAAATTAGAGAGGCAGTGAGTGAATGGAGTAAGTACATAAAAGAGCAAACTCTTGCATTATCCTTAGAGGTTAGCGTAAAAATCAAAGATGACTTTTATTTTAAAGAATACCAAGATTTGATAATTGGTGTTAGGTTGAATTACTAAATATTTGAGAGTTATCACTGTTTTGCTATACTTAGGTTGCTTTAGTAACGGTATGGTATGGATATAGATGTTCAGGTTGATAATTTAAATAACGATAGTGATAGTGGCCTATATAGGAAAGAGTCTGTTATTATTTCAGGAAAAAAAGAATTTGTTTCTTCTTTGAAAGAGAAAGGCAATAAGGTTGTTGGTTTTGATATCCCACTTAGTATATTTAATTATAGAGATTATAGTTCTGACTTTTTTACTTCCTGGTATAATGTATCAAGTAAAATATTCAAAGAGATAAATAGAGCCTGCCCAGAAAAGCGAGTACTAAATTTATCCCTTTCAGTTTTGATATTTCCTTATATTACTTTTGTTGTGTTAGGGTTAGTCGTATTTAATAGCTTTAAAGCAGATAGTAAAATACAGACTAGCTTTTGGGTAGATAAAATAAGAGAAGGTAAAGCAAGTAAAAGTATAATAAAGAGGTTGGCATATGGTGTTCTTACTATGATAGTAATTCTCATTGACGTGGCTGTGCTTATGGTCTTGATTATTCCTGCAACTTTAGCCTTGACTACTTTTTATCTTTTAAATAGGGAATTATCCTGTTCTTTGATTGCTGCTCTTAGGGTAAATATGGGGATGTGTTATAATAAGCACCAAAATATTAGTGTATCCTTTTATGAAATAAGTCATGGAACAGAAGTTCTTAGGCCGAATGTTGTGTGTGACATGGAAATTAAGTTCCCACCACAGTTTGAGCGATTGCTTAGCGATTTATGTGAAAGTAGTAAGCTGTCTATTACACAAGATGCAGAGCATAATACTGTACTAAAAATGTCAGCTAATTTCTGTTTAAAAAATGGTCTTGTGCACTTACATAGTGAAATTAAAAATGTGATTTCAAAGTCAATTCAAGAATTTGCAAAGACTATTGAAAAACTGGTAAAGCTTAAAAAAAAGGATATTACGTATGATAAACTAAAAAAATTATTAAATGAGTTCAGATTAGAAGTAATGGATAGTGTAGATTTTAAGTTGACGAGCCATTTAATACAGGATGCTTACAGAGTTGCTTTTATACAGGCAGTTAAAATTGCACAAAAGGAAAGAGAAAAAGGGGGAGGGCTGGATATAGAAGAAAGATTGAAGGAAGTATTAGTAGAGCAGAAATTGAAAAGCCAAGGTAAGGAATTACCGACTGAAAAGGAGATAATAATAAAAGACTTAAAAATATCAAATAACTTAAGAAGTGGTGTGCTTCCCTTGTTTAGAGCAAAGTGGAAACAGCGTATGGCTGGTGGGATAATTGGTGTTTATAGTGAAATATATCCTCATGAGACGGAAAAAGCTACCTCAGAGGCAAGGAATTTGATCGAAGAATTAAAAGAGAAAGGAGAACGAAAATACCAGGACATAAAAGAGAAGTTAAAGATGATATATCCAAAGATACATGAAGCTTTGAGAAGAGATAGTAATTCAGTGAGCAATAACTTAAGAAGGAGTCTTGAAGACATTTTTAAATTTGAACCTGCTAACCAGAAGGTTTATCGTGAATTGATAAAGTCAAAAATAAGAAAGGCTGAGATTTTATTAAATCAATCAGGATTAGCAATTGATATAAAAGATGGTTTACTTAATGAATTTTATAATTTAGATGCAAATGTGTGTTCTTATCAGGAAGTAAATCTATTATTAGAAAAGATGTATTTAGAAATAATAAAATGTAAAACTCAAAGTTTATTCCAAGAGCAAGGGAAGAGTATAAGGGACATAGAAGATAATACTGGTGTATTCATGTTGTTCGATAGGAAAGTTGAAGAACAATTAGTAAATAGAATTGTTTCTTATCGGGAAGAAATAGGAAAATATTTGATGCAGCCTGTGGAGTTGAAGGAAATAGTAAGAAAACAGAATAGGGTTTTGAGTAACGAGAATGAGGAAAGTAGTAAGGAAGATGAGTCTTTAAGCGTAGAGCTAATAGAATTATGCTTAAAGAATAACCAAGAAATTTTAGAAACATTAGAACGATTGGAGTTAGAGAAAGAGAGATTTTTAATAAATGAAAAAACAGAAAATAATTACAAAGAAGAATTAGCATCTCGCGAAAAAATAAGATTTGCGGTAATAGAAGACGATTTATTAATGATATGTAAGCAAAAAACTTTTAATGAAGAAGAGGTTAAGAAATTATTAGAGAGAGCAGAACTTGAATGCTGTTTAGCAGAAAAATGTATAAAATATCCTGTGATTAAAACAAAAGATAATATTAAACATTTTTGTCAAGCTTTATTATCTCCTTTAATAGGTATTTTAATGGAAAATATAATAAATAACGTACCGAAAAATATATCAAAAGATAATGAAAACAATTTGTTAGATCAGAGTTGGGGTTGGATATATAGGAGGGTGATAAAACCTGCACAAATTGCTTTGAATTATAATAAGCTTGGGTTGTTAGCGATTGGAGATAAGAATAGTATAGAGGGGAAAGCGTTAGATTCAGCACATGATATTTATAAGCAGGTAGAGACGTTGCTTCAATATTTTGAGTTGAGTTACGAAGAGGTGGGAGCTTTGGTAGGGAATGTATTTTCTGATGGAGGAGAGACCTTTAAAAAGGACATATGGCCTCAAGTAAAGGAACATTTATGCGGCATGTGGAATAGATTTTTCAAGGATATTGAATTCACACTAGTTAGTGGAAGTAAAAACATCTGTCAAGAACCAGAAAAGGCAGTCAAAACTGAATTGAGCAATCTTATAACACAGAGATATGACAGTAATCTCTGCATGATAGCATAATGCATTATCTTACTAAGTAGTTGTAAATATCTCTGATAATATTGCTATTATCACAACCAGTTTGAACAATTTCAGCATTTCCACCACAATTCCTTCCAATTATGGTAGATACCAACTCTTTTGCGTTAATTTTATCAACTAGGTCTTTGCTTATCTTTACAATTAAAATTGTCTTATTGGACTTCTTGCTTGGTGAAAGGCTACTAGTAACTCTACTTAGAGTTACTTCAGGATTGTGCATTGGAGTGAAGGATGATTGTAAAAATGTTTTGTTTTTTTCAGTTATCGTAAAGACTATTAATGTTTTTAGATTTTGTTGCTGCATGGTAAATTCTCTTATTATATTTACTGGAATATCAGTAAAAGCGTGACTCATGAAGCATATTCCATTTACTTCGATGCTTTTTATATTCTCCACTTCTACAAGTTTTTTATAAAGGATTTTTATTTTGGCTTCTGATTCTTTGCGCTCTTGATTTAAAATGTCTAACCTATGCATTATCTCACTTGCTGGTGCTTTTATTAATTTTGCAATTCTTTTTAAATTAATTTCATTACTACGAACATAATTAATTGCCTCTTGACCAGTAAGGGCTTCTATTCTTCTTATTCCAGATGCAATAGAGCATTCTGTTACTATTTTAAACAGACCAATTTCTCCAGTGCGTTTCACATGTGTACCACTGCATAATTCTTTTGAATCTCCAATGTTTACAACCCTAACCTGATCATCGTATTTTTTCCCAAACAACGCTATAGCTCCTACATCCATTGCTTGATCTATGCTTTGAATATTCGTAGACGTTGAAAGATTTTCTCTTATTAAGGAGTTTACCATATCCTCTATTGAAAATAGCTGTTTTTGATTAACTTGAGTGTTATGACTAAAGTCAAATCTTAACCTATCTGGTACAGCTAAGGAGCTTTTTTGTGTAATGTGATTACCAAGGATTTTCCTTAGTGCAAAATGTAGAAGATGTATGGCCGAGTGGTTTTTTCTTAAGTTTTGTCTTCTTTCTTTATCAATGATTGCTGTAACTATATTGCCTCTACAAATTGAGCCGGACTTAACTATACACCTGTGTAAATATAAGTCTTGAATTTTTTCAGTGTTTTCTACTGTAACTAGACTTTGAGTGATATAATTTATTGTACATAGCTGGTAATTTTTTTTTTTGCCTCTATGCTTGACATAGGGATAGTAAGGAAAAGCTCTCCAGTATCACCTACTTGTCCACCTGACTCACCATAAAAAGGTGTTTTATCAAGTATAATAGTTACCTTTTCTCCTTTTTGTGCAGAGTCAACAATTTTACTTTGAGAAGAAATTATAGCTAGTACTTTTGCATCCTTTATTTCACTAAGCTCGTAGCCAATGAATTCTGTTTTCCCAAATTTATCAATCAAATTAAGCCATACTTGTTTGATAGACCTTTCACCAGACCCTATCCACTTAGCACGTGCCTTTTCTTTCTGTTCTTTCATTGCGTCATCAAAGCCCTTTTGGTCAAAATTTATTTTCTTTTCTTTTAGAATATCGAGTGTAATGTCTAAAGGGAATCCGTAAGTGTCATATAGCTTAAATGCTAATTTTCCAGGCAGAGTGTCACATGGTTTAAAGTCTACAGTAAGTTTTTCTAGTAGATTGATGCCTTTCACTAAAGTATTTTTAAAATTCTCTTCTTCTAATTTTAACGTCATTTCTATTAAGCTTTTAGCTCTGATTAACTCAGGGTAAACATCACCCATATAAGCTGAGCTTGAACTATCTATCAATACTGGAAAAATGTGATAGAGTAGCGAGTTATTGTACCCAAGCTTGTGGATATAACGAGCAGCTCTTCTAATTAGTCTGCGTAACACATAATTTCTGCCTTCATTTCCAGGAATCATCCCTTCTGCAATTAGAAAAGCAGCTGCACGTAGATGGTCTGCTATAACTTTATGAGCTACTTTATTTTCTATACTACCGCAGTATTCTTGTGACTTACTCATTATAGCAATAAATAGATCAATGTCATAATTGTCGTAAACATTCTGCATCACAGCTGCTATTCTCTCAAGACCCATTCCAGTATCAATGCATTTTTTTTCCAATTTTTGTAAGTTGCCTTCTTCGTTTTTATTAAACTCTATAAATACTAAATTCCAAATTTCAACAATTCTATCATCATCTTGCAAATTTTGCTTTGCATGATTGTAAAAAATTTCAGAACATGGCCCACATGGTCCAGTGTTACCCATACTCCAAAAGTTGTCATCTGTTGCAATTCTTATTATTTTATCATCTGAAAAACCACTCACCTTGCGCCAAATTTTGTATGACTCATCATCAGTATGATAGATGGTCACAGATAATCTGCTCTTATCAAGAGATAATTCCTTAGTGATGAATTCCCATGCAAGTTCTATTGCAGTTTCTTTGAAATAATCCCCAAAGCTAAAATTTCCTAGCATTTCAAAGAACGTGTGATGTCTGGTTGTATAACCAACATTTTCTAAATCATTATGTTTGCCACCAGCTCTTAAACACTTTTGACTCGAGACAACACGTTTTGTGTCGGTTCTTTGTAACCCAGTAAAGCAATTTTTAAACTGCACCATACCAGCATTTGTAAACATAAGTGTTGGATCATGTTCTGGAATCAGAGGAGAAGAAGGAAACTGCTTATGATCATTATTTACAAAAAATTTTATAAACCTTTCTCTAATTTCATTTGATTTCATTGTTTCTACTAAGATTATCTTAAAATAATAAGTTAAGATGAGAGTAAAATCAATTTATTGATCTAAATATTGATACTTATATTTAGTATGATAAATTTTAATCTTAAGTGATTTGCCTTATTTATCAATATAAATAATATAAAAGGGCACTTAGACTTTTGTTGTATTAGGATAGGTTGTTTTGATTTATTATTTAATGCTCTATATAGGCAAATTTGTTTGCAGGTAGAGTAGATTGGTGTTACCACTCACGCTTGGTAGTTTTTATAATTGTTGCAAACGGATATATGAAGCAGCAAAGATAAAAATTTACTTAAATCATAAATGATAAACCTCTTTTCTGCTTCTGCTATATATAGTTTATCTCTTTATAGATTTTTATATGTAGATTTATTAATTTATTTAATGCTTATAACACTTACTTATGCCATATATTATAGTGCAACAGCTTGTGCTTTTAAGCATTAGTCTCCATTTTCTGAAGGGAGATTTTGCAGAAACTTGGTAAGGTATTGTATGATTTCTGATATACAAGTGATTACTATTTCTAATATTTAATGGTTAAGCAAATTCTTACTGCTTAGCAGTGTTATCTCTATTGTTTCTATATCGTTTGTGAAATTGATCAAATGGTACATTTCAATGTGCTGTCAAACGTTTTTCTAAAATTAGATGTGCAAACTTCTTCCAAGTTTCATTTATCAGGTTTTTATGAATATTTTTATTTTGCTTGACAAGTTGTATTTAAATAGTTAAATAACTAATTGTAGTGTAATATGTTTTATATAGAACAATTCTAAATTTATTTTTCTTGCTTTCAAAAGAACAGTGGAGTACTAATTTCTTCCTGCCAATCTTTCTGCTTCATTACGTGAAATTAATATTTCAATAAATTCGTCTAATTCGCCTTCCTTTATAGTTTGCTCTAGACGATGTAAGGTAAGGTTAATTCTATGGTCTGTTATCCTTGATTGTGGGAAGTTGTAAGTTCTTATACGTTCAGAACGATCTCCAGAACCAATTTGACTCTTCCTCATTGTTGACCTTTCTATTTCTTTTTTTTGCCTTTCGATTTCATATAACCTCGCTCTCAATACTTTAAGCGCTTTGGCTCTATTTTTATGCTGCGACTTTTCATCTTGCTGTATTACAACTATTCCTGTAGGTAAGTGAGTAATTCTTACTGCACTGTCAGTTGTATTGACTGATTGCCCTCCAGGGCCGCTAGATCTGTAAACGTCTATTCGTAGATCTTTCTCTTCTATTTTAAAATCTATTTCCTCAACTTCTGGCAATATTGCAACAGTGGCAGCTGAGGTGTGTAGTCTTCCTGAAGACTCAGTTTCTGGTACTCGCTGTACTCTGTGTACTCCTGATTCAAATTTCAACCTTGCAAAAACTTCTGTCCCATTAATAAGTGCAGAAGCTTCCTTATATCCACCTATACCTGTGCTAGAAATGCTTATTGGTTCAAATTTCCAGTTTCTTTTTTCTGCATATTTTTGATACATGCGAAATAACATTGCTGCAAATAACGCTGCTTCTTCTCCTCCTGTTCCTGCTCTAATTTCTAGTATTACATTTCTTGAATCATCTTCATCTTTAGGCAGCAGTGCTAATTTTAGTTTAGTTTTTGCTTTTGGCAAAAGCACTTTTTGCTTCTCAATAAGTTCTTCTTTTGCTAGCTCTTTTATCTCATATTCACTGTTTTCATCTTTTAGTATTTCTTCTAAGCATAAAATTTCTTTTTTCAATGTGTTGTATTCATCAATTATCTTGATAATTGGTTTGAGTTCAGAATATTCTTTCGAAAGATTGATAAATTCTTTCTGACTTAAGTTAATAGGATTTGCTAATTTCTTTTCTGTATTATTGAACTTTTTCTTTAAGTCTTGTAAGTTGTTTTCTATGTCCATACAGCTTAAGTCTAATATTTCAACTATTTGGGAAATAACATATACTTAAAATAAAAAAAAATTTACATCAAGCAATAACATTATAATATACGTACTACCTTAAGCATTTCTATAAAAATATAAGAAAGATGACATCAAATATTAATTTTATATTTGTAGCTTCAGACATAGAATCATTACCAACTGAGTCAGTTCCTGAGATTGCCTTTGCTGGCAGGTCAAATGTAGGGAAATCAAGCTTAATTAACCTGCTTATAAATAACAAAAAGTTGTCTGCTAGGGTTTCTTCTAAGCCTGGGTGCACTAGACAAATAAATTTTTACTCCATGTACAATGATAAATTTAGACTTGTTGATCTTCCTGGATATGGCTATTCTTATGCTAGTAGTGAAGAAACAACAAAGTATTTAAACTTGAGTGAATGTTATTTAGCTCAAAGAAGAAGCCTAAGAAGAGTGTTTGTATTAGTAGATAGTAGAGTAGGACTAAAAGAAATAGACAAAGACTTTGTTTATTGGTTAATATATAACAATGTTAACTTTGATATTGTGCTAACGAAAGTAGATAAAGTGAATCGAGAAAGCCTCGGTTCAATTCTGGAAAGGACCCAAAAATGGATTAATAATGAGAATGTGTCAATTCATCAGATAAGTACTCGTGTTAAATGTAAAATAACTAGGGTAAGAGATGAATTTTTCAAGTTTGCAAAGTAAAAAGATGAAAAGCAATGAATTTTCAAATGGTGAGATATCATTTAAGCAGAAAGCTGAGATATTGCTTGAAGGGCTATCTAACATACCAAATTTTGTTGGGGAAACTTTTGTTATCAAATGCGGTGGCGTAGCAGTTTCGGATGAAACATTATTCGATACTTTCGTACATAATATTATCTTGCTAAAGCAACTTGGTATAAACCCAGTTATAGTTCATGACGGAGAGCATGAAATTGATTCCGTACTAAAAACTTTAGGCATAGGTAGTAAATTTGTAAATAATATCAGACTTACAGATAAAGATACTATGAAGATCATAGAAATGGCATTATGTGGTTCAGTTAATAAAAAAATTGTCCAGCACATAAATTCTGCTGGAGGTTCAGCTATTGGATTATGTGGGAAAGATTGCAACCTAATAAAAGCTGAAAAGGTAAGCACTACACTTAGGGAAAATGGGTCAGACAATATTGAAAAAATATTAGATATGGGATTTATTGGTATGCCGATTGAGATTAATCCTGATATATTGTTTTTCATTGAGGAATCAGATTTTATACCTGTTATTGCACCTGTAGGTCATGGAAGAAGTGGGGAAACTTATCACATAGATGCTGATAGTGCTGCAAGTGCAATAGCAATTGCAGTTTCTGCATCTAAAATGATAACCTTTAGTGACACGGAAGAAATAGATAAAATTGGTAGTAAGAAAATATCTATTAAAAATTTGAATACATCGATTAATTGTGGCAAAATTAGGGGAGAGAGGCTTATTGAAAAACTTATAGCATGCACTAAAATGGTAGAAGAATGTGCTGGAATTGCTCATATAGTTGATGGTAGAATACCTAATGTTATGATTGATTTATTTACTGAGAATAATTCAAGTATATCTGTTATGAGTGATTTGTAGCTGAGTGTTGATTACCATAACATGTTACTTTTTTGATTAGTATACCCTCTATAGGTTTAATAAATAAGTGCAAAAAATTAAAGTAGAGATAAAAAAATTATTACATGGTGAAAATCTACCTCTCCCGTGCTATGCAACTGCACAGAGTGCTGGCATGGACCTTTATGCGGCGCTAGATGATTTTGCAATTTTAAGCCCACTTGAAAGGTTGCTTATTCCAACTGGAATCTTAATTGCAATACCAAGTGGGTTTGAAGGGCAAATTCGTCCACGCTCTGGTCTTGCTGTAAAATATGGGGTTACTGTCTTGAATTCTCCTGGTACTATAGATTCTGATTATCGAGGTGAAATTAAAGTTTGCCTAATTAATTTAAGCAACAAACCTTATAAAATAAGAAGAGGAGATAGGGTCGCACAAATTCTTATTACTCCTGTATCTTCAGTACATTGGATTAATACATGTGAATTTTCCGTAAAAGAAACTGATAGAAATGCAGATGGTTTTGGTTCAAGCGGTAAGTAGTTTATGTAAATGCTTTCTGTAGGTTAGTTTTGCATTAAAAATTTCTTGACCGAGGTAATTTTTGTATATAGCTTTAGTATATTAATGGTTTATCAAAGAGGTTAGTAATGTCAATTTTCAGAAATCATCGTGGTCAACTACGTAAAATGAATACTGCTCTTGTAGTACTTACTACTATGTATGTTGTAGGTGTAACAGCTGCATTTTCAGCACCACATTGGGTGTCTTCAACTTCAGCTTTAGCTCCTCTTGCGGCTTTTGCAGCTACACCACTTGGAATAGGCATATTAGCAACTGTTGTTATTGCACTAATTGGCTTAGCAATATATGCCATTAGTAGAGATAATAAAATATCTGAATTGGAGGCTATGAAGTTCGTTGTTGATAGCGGTAACGTAAAGCTACAAGTAACAGGAGATGAATTTGAGTACATAAAAAAGAATAACAAAAATAAGGATAAAGATGGAAAGAGCATAGATGGTGAGTACCGTATAGATTTTTCTAATTCAGATGGTAGGGAATGCTATGTTATTGTTGTAAGTGAGAAAAGCAAAGAAATGGGTAACACTTTACTCTTAAATATAACTTCACTAAATATGAAAGATGATGATGGCAAATATGTAACTCAAGCAGATATGTTGAAAGCATTGGGGTTAGATAAGACAGGTGCTAAAGAGTTTAACACTTACTTAAACTCAATTATCATTGGGCAACCTGTAAGTCAAGAACAAACAAGATAAGCAGCATAGTTGAGTGAAAAGGGGTAGGTAGGGTTAAGTCTGCCTCTTTTACTAATATTTGCTTTAAGGCAATTTCTTGGTATGGGAAGTTTATAAGATATATAGTTGATGTAATTATCATATAACGTGGAAGGATTAAGTTTTATATTAGTGGCAACTTATTATAGTCGCAAGTGTAAAGTTTCATTACCATTTATAGACCTGGCATAGTAAAATGGTTGTGTTCATACCTTTAAATCAATTAGATTCTATGGATTCTATCCTTCCTATTGTTTCCTAGAAGGATTACCTTTCCATGAAGATTTGCACAAGGATGTTAGCGATTATAATTTCTTATTCGATTGGTCGTTGTAATATGTGTTTCGTAAATTGAAAACTTACTACTCAATTATAATATCAAACTAATTCAGAAGATTGAAGTAATGATTAGTATAAAAGAAAAACAAAAGTTGACTCGTAAAAAAAACATGATCAAAAATTGCTAATGAATCAATATGATGTTATCGTTTAGTAAGTTAGTAAGTGAGATAAAAAAGATAAATAGAAACAGATGTAAGTGTTGATGTAGTTCTGAAATTCTGTATGTTATTATCTTTGAATCTAGCCTATGTAGCTTCTGTTAGTAGAGCAGAAGAATCAATTTATAATGGCATGCCTAGATCTAGAAGCAAGATATTAGCACTTGAAATAACTAATCTGATGTTTTACTATTCTCTGCTAGCTACTTGATAGTATTTCTACCTTAATGCTTGTGAAAATAATCAAAGTAATCTAAATTTCGTATGATTATTAGTGAAGCTTTAGTTGATATGAGAGTGGTGAAAATGGATATCTAGCTTAACAAGGAAGTGGAGTAAGGTCTGTGTTCTCTTTCTAAAGATTTTTAATTTTTTCAAAATTAGCAATATATTTAACAATCGATATTAACGGTTTGTGGTGCACGTAATGTTAAAAATAGGTAGATTTTGTTTATTATTTATGTTTATAAAAGCGAAAAGCGTTTCATACTGTTAAAAAACAGTGATTTATTAAGTGAGGTTACTAAATTTGAGATATGTATGGTATACTAAGCTTAGTTTATCAAAATGCCTGTATTACATACAAGGATTATTGTTATAAGTACTGGCAGAAATGTGTAAATAACATGATTTGTCTGGCTTGCATGGAGTTGATTTTATTATAGCAAATACTGATTTGCTTAAGCTCTAGAAAGGTTATTATGTATTAAAAATTAGCTAGGCATGATTTTAACTAAAGGTCTTAGTATTGGCATTGTATGCCTAATATTAGAAAAGGTGCAGCATCTGTAATTGCAAAAGCTGGAGGTGGAGCAGCAGGTGCTGTAGTAAAAGGTAAGATCTTGAACTTGAAAAGGAAAAAGGTATTAACTGTTAGTATAGCAACCAAGCTGTTTACCTTTCAAGGTATGCGTCTTATGAGCATTGCAGAACTTGGACTTGAGGAATTCAAAAATCAAAAACATGTAAACTCATTTCCATTTCAAATCAGAACTTAGTCTCATTGATCTTAACTTTCCTGATACATGGACAGAATGAGTAAAATGGTAATCCATTGCTCAATGAAAGTGGTATATAGAGAATTAATTGACATTACATAGGTTGTAGATATGACTATTTGAAGTTGATGCTATAGTAAATAGAGTACGTGAAGAAGTGGATGAAAATGCAAATATAATACTTGGTGCTTCTCTTGATCAAGAAATAGAGGGGCAAGGTTAGAGTTTCTGTCCTTACAACTGGTATTGATAATGCAGTTATTTGAGACAAAATTATGTGAGTACTCAAGCTAATAGTTATATAAATATATATGTCACAGTTTTTGTGTTTTTTATCACGTAAATTAAAGAAAATATATTATTCAGGGTAATCAGAATCTTTAATGAATATTCTATACTATGAGTAGCTCCTGCTTTTAATTGGTAAGGTATGAATATCTAAGTAGTCAAGTTGTATAGAGTGATATGGAAATTCACTTTTAAACAGTTAAATTTGTCAGTTTTTCAGCTAATGAGATTGAGTAATGGAGGTGAGTAAATGTTAGAAGTAAATGTTCTTGATAAAAGGTGGTATAGTATTACAGAGGATCTAGAGAAATTTATATTAAATATTATGAATGTTTCTCTGAGAAAATTGGAGGTGGACAACTATGAACCAAGTATATCATTGGTACTTGCTGATGATAACTTGCTTCATCAACTTAATTTGAGATTCAGAAGAGTGGATAAGCCAACTAATGTCTTATCATTTCAGTGTGAGCAGCTGTCCAACAAGTGTGATCTAGGTGACATGGCAATTTCAATAGACACAATACAGAAAGAGTCGAGTGAGTACAACATATCTGTTATAGCTCACGTTGCACATATGTTGGTGCATGGATTACTACATTTACTTGGTTATGATCACCTAGAAGAAGATGAAGAAATTGTAATGAAAAACTTGGAAAACAGGATTTTAACTTCACTAGGCTACAATATAGCTTAGTTTGAATAAAATTGAATAAAAGTATGGTAGGTAATAATAAAATATGTTATCTACAAATAAAGTGTGCTTTATGCTATAAGCGATAAAAGGAAAACAATATGGTTCAGTTCTTTTTACCAAAGAATTCTAAAGTCAATGAAAAGGGTAGAGTCTACCCTGCTCCTGTTAAAGGGAAAAATATTAGAAAATTTCAAATTTACCGCTGGTCAGCTGATGATGGAGAAAATCCTAGGATGGATACATTTTTTATTGATATGGATGATTGTGGTCCTATGGTATTAGATGCTTTGATAAAGATAAAAGATGAAATAGATTCTACCTTAACTTTCAGACGTTCTTGCAGAGAAGGAATATGTGGATCTTGTGCTATGAATATTAATGGGACTAATACTCTTGCATGTATTAAGTCTATACCTGATATAAAAGGTGACGTGAAAATATATCCATTACCTCATATGTATGTAATAAAAGACCTAGTTTCAGACATGAGCCAATTTTATGAACAGTATAGGTCAATCAATCCTTGGTTACAAGCAGATAAGCCTAGCTTGCCGAACAAAGAGTATTCTCAATCTCCTGAGGATAGAAAGAAACTTGATGGTCTCTTTGATTGTATATTATGTGCCTGTTGTTCAACTAGTTGCCCAAATTATTGGTGGAATGGTGATAAATTTTTGGGACCGGCAATATTGCTACAAGCTTACAGATGGATTTCTGATAGCCGTGATATTAAGGCTGGTGAAAGACTTGATGCTTTAGGTGATCCATTTAAGTTATATTACTGTCATACAATAATGAATTGCACAAAAGACTGCCCTAAAGGGCTTAATCCAGCAAGAGCAATAGTAAAAATAAAACAACTTATGCTAAAGAGAGCAGCAGGAGCTTGAGTATTATCTCTTACACTCCTGGTATGAGAAAAGTAGACCTTCTAAAGCATAAGGTATTGTTAATATTCTAAATGCTTTTCCATTTGTGAAGTGGATTGTGCTATTATATGGTCCGAGTAGTTTTTGAAATAACTCATGCCTCTGACTACTTATAGTTTGAAAATCATCTTGTTCTAAGAGTCTTTTAGATTCAAATAGATAAAGCATAACTTCGTGGTAAGTAGGATAAGATACCAAGAACTTTATGTCGAATTGAAACGTTTTTACAAAAGCGTTATTAAAAAATTTTAGTTTTTGGTTCTTGTCATATATTGTAATAGCAGTTGGTAACTCCTCAAGTAAGTTTTTCTGTGTAGCTAAGTAGCTATTCAATCTAACATGCAACTCCTCTATATCACTAATATCTCTCCCATACACTATTGTGCTGCCTGAGCTTTGTATTGGAATTTTAATAAAATTAAAAACCTTGCGTTTATTTTTATAGGTTATCACGTGTTTTCCTGATTTTGTGTTTTGGACACTACTAGCTACAGCCAATCTTTGTGAGCTGTTTATATATTTATCATAAAATAAGTTGCACAATTTTACCTTTTTATTTTCATTATACTTTAGTATAGGGAATGGGAGAGAGTTGAAAATGCTCCTATAGCTTTCTATTTCTTGTTTAAGTTTATTATTTTCCAGTTCAAGCTCAGTAGCTTGTATCTTATAGTCTGAGATATTTCTTACCCATAGCAGTACGCCAATCACAGTATTAGAATCATCTATTATACTTCTGCCATAACATATGCAGTAGACTTCCCCATCTTTCGACTTCAAATCTAGAGTAAAGGATTTATTTATTTTCTTTGCCTCAGTAAAATTTTTAATTAGAATTTCTGATTGCTCAAAAAAATTTACAAATTCGTTAAATGAGTAAAAAACTGTGTTGAACAAGATCAGTAAATTAGGAGAAAATTTTTCTATACGTTTTTTTGCATCCCAAATATAAAATCCATCGTCTAAAGTATCAATTAGGTTGTTTATTATGATATTTTGATGTTGTAAGCTCTTGATTCTATTATCTATTCTAAACTTGAAATAAGAGAAAAAGAATAATATTAAAATTAATAATAAAACTACTTCATACAAAAAAAACATAACTTCTTAAACGGACGTAAAAATTTGTAATTGTTTAATAGGTATGTATAAGTTACGCTGGAGAAGTATACAAGTAAAGATTGCCTAATGTCTGAAAGCCTAATCTTTTGTAAACGTTAATAGAAGGTTTCATACAATGTGCTTTTATGTATTTGCATTTGAGCTGTCGAATTATTTTAATTCTTTCTAAAATCATTTGTGTGCCTATTCCACGATTTCTATGAGTTGGCAAAACTCCATCACTATAGAAACCCGCTTCGCTATCTTGAATGTAAAGGCTGCATGTTCCTACAACTTCATTATTTAGTGTCGCAAGAAAAAATCTCAATCCAGAGTTTTTATCATTGTAGTTTTGTAAACCTCGAAAAAATGTACCTACAATTCCAACTTTGTGGTAAAAAATCCTGGAGGTATACAAATCTAACTGTTGTAAGAGGTTGCTACTATTTACGGTATTCAAACTCAAACTTGGAACAACGTCAGCGGATAGGAGGTAATTTTTCATGTCAAGTAAAACTTTTTTCGGTGTACTAATATGTTTTATCTTACTCTTTTTTAGAACACTCTTTATCTTGATATATGAGTTCATTACCCATGTTACTTGCATATTCCTTCTTCTAAGGTAATCTAGAGTTTTCTGTATAGAAAGTTCCGTGCATTGATCTTCACAAAATACAAAATTGAATAACGATTCGTTGGTCCCATTTATTGTAAACCAAATGTTATCGAATTCATCATACACCTCCCACTGGGATAAGTTTGCTACATGCAGTATATAATTTTTTAGATTTTGGATGATTAAACTTGAATAACAGGTTTCTTTATCCTGCATACACAGATAACAAACAATAGAGAGCACCTATAAGAACACAAGCTAAAATTGCAGCTGTAATATCATCTAGCATAATGCCTAGAGGACATTTGATATTTCTGTCGATCAAATTTATAGGCCATGTTTTTATTATATCAAATAACCTAAAAGAAAAAAAGCATAACATCAACAAAAGACTATTCATTTCTTGGTTTAGTAATATAGAAGTTAAGAATACAGTCAATAATTGACCAACTACTTCATCAATCACTACCTCTTCCGGATCTTGTATGGTTTGGTAATATTTTGTGTAGTTGACTATGGACCATAATCCAATTAAAAATAAGAGAAAAATAATTACTGCACCTAGGATTCTGTCGCTTAGTACTATAGGAAGGATTAAATAGGAAGCTAAACTACCAACAGTACCTGGCATTTTCTTTACTGTGCCTGATAGACACCATGTCGATATAAGTTTGTAAAAAATTTTCATAATAGTTGTAACGAAGAAAAGTTAACTTGTAAGAATAGAAATTGTCTCCTCTATGGAGGCGTTTTCGTATAATAATTTGTAAATTGCTTCACATATAGGCATTTTTATTTTTAGCTTTCTTGCTAGATGAAGTACAGGTTGAGCGGTACTAAAACCTTCAATCACTGATTTACTTTCTGATAAGATCAGCTGAATGTTAAAATTATTGTTACTGCTACCTATTTTAAACCCAAGTGATAGATTTCTTGAATTAAAAGATGTGCATGTCATGATTAGGTCACCTAGACATGCTGGTCCAAGCAATGTATCTATATCTAAACTGTTGTCGATTTTTGCTAGATAAAAAGTTTTAATTTCATTAATGCTTTTTGTTATTAATGCTGCATGAGTATTGCAGCCAAGTTCCTTACCTAAAATAACTCCACATGCTACGGCAAAAACATTCTTTAACGCTGCACAAATCTGTATTCCTATAACATCATTACTAAAATATAACTTAATATTTTCCTGTTGAAGTTCTGATATTAACTTCAAGCCTAGTGCATTATTTCGGCATGCAAGAACCATTGAATATGGTAGTTTTTTTGCAACTTCTGCAGCAAAGCTAGGACCTGAGAAAATAGCGACAGGATTGTTAGGTAAAACTTCATTTACTATTTCACTAGGTAGCTTTAATGTAGACCTTTCTATTCCTTTACATGCTAAAATTACTGCTGCATCATTTCTTAGACTACAGTTGCGTAATCGCTGACATACTTGCCTCAAAGACTGGACTGGTACTGTTATGATGATTGTTGAAGTATTAGTTGTCTCTTCAATAGTTGACTTTATTGACACATTATCGGGGATACGGCAGCCTGGTAGCTTATTGCTTTCTCTCACTTTGTTAAGTATTTCAAATGTAGTTCTACTGTGTGCCCACAGAGTTATGTTCTGTCTGTGACTCAGTGAAATTGCAATTGCTGTTCCCCATGCACCAGCGCCTAAAATTGATATCATTACATAATGACCTGAAAACTGTTATTCTACTTAGAATAGTATGGCAAGTAAATTAAAAACATGAAGTAAACATCTAGGATAGTTTAATATTTATTAAGTTGGGTGCTCTTTTAGAAACATTGGCTTTAGCTAATGTTTACTGAAGGTAGCACTTCCTATATGTTATATAATACATCTATTTATTTAAATAATTCTTTATGTTCATTAAAGCAATTTTGACCATTTGTTAATAAAAGTTTGATTTGTTACTTTCCTTAGTTATATATATTGCTAAAATTATAAATTACTTACAGGGTATAGAATATGCGTATATTATTAATTGAAGACGATCAAGTAAGTGCAAAGACTGTAGTTAATGCTTTAACTTCTGATGGGCACTTTTGTGATGTTGTAACTTCTGCGCAAGACTACAACAATAATATGATTTCCTCGAATGGAGATCATTATGACTTAGTTATTCTGGATATACACTTGCCTGGTGATATTGATGGGTATGATATCTTACTAAGGTTAAGAAGTGCAAAAATTAAAGTTCCCGTCTTAATACTTTCATGTATATCTGCTGTTAATCAAAAAGCCAAGGGACTTGGATATGGGGCTGATGATTATTTAACTAAACCGTTTCACAAAAGCGAGTTGCTCGCTCGAATAAAAGCAATAGTTCGCCGTACTAAAGGTCATCCTGAGTCAGTGATAAAAATTGGTAATATAAATATTAATTTCGATCATAGGGTTGTTGAAGTAAAAGGTAAAACAGTTCATCTAACTAATAAAGAATATTCTATGATAGAGTTACTAGCGTTACGTAAAGGGACTGTGTTAACAAAAGAGATGTTTTTAAATCATCTTTATAACGGTTTGGATGAACCTTCGGATAACAAAATAGTTGATGTTTTTATGTGTAAATTACGTAAGAAACTTGAAAATGCAAATGATGGGAAAAGCCATATAGAAACTGTTTGGGGAAGAGGTTATGTTCTGAAAGATTACCTTGAAGATGAAGAATATTCTAGCATTAATGTAGG
Organism: Wolbachia endosymbiont of Cruorifilaria tuberocauda; assembly: GCF_013365475.1. Classification (GTDB taxonomy): domain Bacteria; phylum Pseudomonadota; class Alphaproteobacteria; order Rickettsiales; family Anaplasmataceae; genus Wolbachia. Next base: position 63,110 of record NZ_CP046579.1, on the reverse strand, counting down.
AGAAAATAATGTTGAGTATAAAGCAGAGCAAGTGAAGAATAATGTATAGGGTATCTATGCATTTTGGAATCATTACTACTAATGCTTTTATATGTTCCTAGGTGAAATATAAGCCGAGTTCTGTTTATGTAGCTATTTATCTTGAATAAATGTTACCACTTACTGCATGCGATTTACCCGAGTAGATATGAGGAAAAACATAAGATCTACTCTTATTTAATCTTGCTCCTAGTGTTGGTTGCTCAACTATCAACGTCACCGTTGTTATGGTATGCCCTTACCATACCTTTTCACCCTTACCTAAAAATACTAGGCGGTAATTTTCTGTAGCCCTAAACTGGAGTTACCCCCGGCGGGTATTACCCGTCACTATTTTTCCTTGGAGCCCGGACTTTCCTCTGTTGCATTTGTCATACAACAGCAGCTACTTATTTCACCTATAAAATATATTTTAATATAAAAATTACAGAAGTAAAATAATCATTTTATCAATCAGTAATCTACGTACCAACCCTTAGGATGTGAATAGAAGTAATATTCTAATACATCAGCTATCACAAAATAAGCAGTTACCATTGTGCTTTACACTTTTTCTGTTTGTATTCTTAACAAAAACTACTTGGTTTACTACCGCTCTCAGTGATATGTATACTTAATGCTAAGGGCTTTTTCTGTTACTAACAGAGATCTCTCAGTAGATATTTGAATATAACTCTGAGTTGTGTGACTTTACATAGAAGAGCTGATAATATAGTGGCAATACTTTTAGTATATTTTATTTTATACTGTAAATTCTATATCTTAAAAGACATTTATGAGTAAAGATCATACTATTTATTACTAATCATTTATAGCAAGTTGATTAGATTAGAGAAAATGTATTATGAATTAAGTTACAGTAGGCACATAGTTGTTGATTTTTACTTTAGTACTTGGAATGTAGCTGCTGTTTAGTGCTCCTCTCCTAGTTCACTATTGATGAATTAATTAACTTTTATGACAGCCTGTAGTTGGCATATAGCGATTTTATAGCTGGTATTATATGTTTTTCTACACTTATTTATGGGTATTGCTCTATCATAGATTTACTCATTTTAGTGCTGTTTGTTGTAAATCTACTGGGCGTAGTTGATGTAGTTTCACAGTACTTATTTCATCAATGTATGTAGAACTGTTGTTCTTAATACTCTGTGAAGTGGAACTTCTAATATCAGGGTACTTGAGTAGTCGGTATCTTAAGGTATTTTATTGATCGGTTCCATTCTGAGTAAATGAATAAAATAAATAATTCATAAACTTAGTAAGCGTCAATATTACTGTGCTTATGGTGTAAAATACCATTGTAACGGGGAAACAGGTTTCTTGTATAAATTAGCTCTTTAGACTTTGTAAAAGAAGCAGTTGGTTTATAAATTTACTAAGGTTTCAAATAACCTTCAGTCTTCATGTATTAAGCTATGAAGGTGATACGCAATTGACATTTTATATTTTTACAATGTAAAAACTGCGTGCACAAAAGCTTAGCTAGATGATTTCTCCTTGTGAACAAAAAGTGCATTTTATTATGTTTTTACTTAAATGTATAGAAATTTTTCTGATATAACTTAAAAAATGATGCTACTTTATCAGTAAACTGGCAGTTTGATAGCTGTTGAGTAAAATCTAGCAATAAATCTTTGCTTTTTTAATGTAATTATGCGAAGCTTAGAAGTAAATTTTATTCTTAATAACAAGGGTTACTATACATAATCAACATTAGAGAAAAGTGAATAGTTATTAGTTACTTAAGAACTAAAGAATAAATATTAATCTAACTATCATCAGATATCCATATGATAATAAATTCTGCAAGTTCATCAAATCATTTCATTTACTAAAATTTTAGAAATTTTTTCTTCCTTCCATACAGTGAAGTTAAATGATTTTGAGTACATAGTTTTAGTATTCTTAAAATGACATCGAAGTAACTTAGTCAGCAGTACTGTAAGATATAGTTATCTGTATAGTGAAAATTGAGTCACTTATTGACATATCTGATGAGTATTATAGATAATTTATATGGTAAGTAACTAGGCTAATCTGAGCACATTTGGTTTGTCTGTAGCTCAATAAACCTAAATGAATTGATATGGCCATCAAAATTTTTTCTGTCTATGTCAGTTATCCAAGTTTGGCATTGGATACTTAATACTTCCTCTATCAACACCCTTCTGTAGTATTTATCTAGATGCGACATTATATCGTCAAGTAAAAGAAGAGGTGCTTTGTTATAGAAAATACATCTTGCTTTTACGCTAGACAAAATAATAGAAAGCAACAATAATTTTTGCTCTCCAGTGGAGCACAAATTTACCGGTACGCCTTTCTTTTGACAGAAGATCTGAAATTTATCGTTATTTATACAAAAGTTTACTTTACCAGTTAACGAGTCTATTTCTCTATTTTCCCTCAGGCGACTTTGAAGATATTCTGGAGTGTTACTTGAGATTAGTTGGCTGCTGAATTTTAAACTAGCTTTTGGAAGAAACTCAGTGGAGTAGTTATTAATTGTATTCTGTAATGTTTTTAAAACAGATAGCCGCATATGTGATATGTTAACTGCATTAACAGCCATGATCTTCTCAAGAATGGATAGCCAATTTTCATCTAAAATATTTTTTCTTAGTAGTTTACTTCGCTGGTCTTTAGCTTTCTTATATTTTATGTAACAATAAATGTAATTTTCTTCAAATAATGAAACTATGCGGTCCAGAAGCTTTAGCCTATCGCTTGGAGGGTTGAGAAGAATATAGTCCATTTGGGGGATTAGCCAGATTACATTGGATATTCTGTAAAGAGATGAATAACTTGATTGCAACTTCCCATCGATTTGTACTAGTTTTTTATTCAAGCTCTTTGCAATACCAATCGAATTAAAATCAACTCCGTTGAAAAATCCGTAATGTACTGCCCAATCTTTATTACTGAATCTATTTTGCATCTCACTTGCTTTTGCTTTTTTCATTCCATTACTTTTGGCTAACAAAGAGATTGCTTCAAGTATATTGGTTTTACCAATACCATTTTGGCCAAAGATTACAACTGAATCGTTACTTAAATCCAGTCTAAAGCTGGAATGATTACGGAAATTATTTAGTTTCAATTTCTTTATATAACAATTAGTAACCATCAACTGAGTAATTTTTAAATTTATATTCTTCTAACACTCTCTAGGACTTCATTAACATGTCCTCTAACTTTTACGTTTTTCCAGATCTTTGTTATTTTGCCCTTTTTGTCTATTAAGAAAGTAGTGCGTTCTATGCCCATATACTTTTTGTTAAACATACTCTTTTCTATCCAGGTACCATACTTTTCCAATATTTCAATATTCTCATCAGAAACTAAATAAAATGGTAATGAATATTTTGTCCTAAAATTTGCATGGCATTTAACGCTATCTTTTGATGCCCCAATTATTACTGTATCAAGAGAGGAAAAATCATTTATTTTATCTCTGAAATCTTTTGCCTCTGTTATACAGCCTGGAGTCCCATTTTTTGGATAGAAATAAAGAACTACATTTTTTTTACCAAGGAAACTACTCAGTGATAAATTCACACCAGAATCTGTTGGTAAATTAAAATCTGGTGCATTATTTCCTACTACTAACTTCATCTTGCTCCTTTAGCTGGACACTACTTAGTATATTATAGTTAGTACCATTAAGAACTCTAGTTAAAAATCAACTGAGTTCTACATGTTTACTATTCTTAGAAAAACTGACGTAATGATGTTGTAAGTCTTGCTTTATTTTTTATATTAAAAGTTCTGCTCATTAATTCTACTAATTTTTTGCTAAGTGGAAGTTCAATCTGTAATATCATTACTATATTCCGAATTTACTTGGATCAAAATTTGTATGACTTTGTATATGTCTTGTGCATTATCTCTATTTACGTTATTATGGCACTTAATAATTAAAATTTTTCTATATTTCTTTTGATTCAATTCTTATTAAGAAATCTACAGTAGTAGATTTAGTCAAATTTAATAACAAATTTATATAACTGCACGTTATCTTTTTGGGTCAGCAATAGCCAAAATTGCTCTATTGTTTGTGTAGTTTGAATTTTACTTTTTTGTTATAGATTTCTTAATTTAGCTTTTGCAAGAACAAGTGCATCTTTAATTAAAAATAGGTGAACGCATCTACACATTGTATGTGTTGTTTCCATATTTCCTTGTATTGAAAGTGGTCAATCGAACTTATCATGAAGTTTCATTTCGATTAACCTTGGTTCAATAATAGATTATTGAGTATACCAGCCTACATAGACGTTTATAAAAATTCCTTATTGACTGTTTTGATCTGATGTCTCTTTCATCTTGTTATTGCTCAATATTCATTGAGGTTGCTTACTAGCATTTGAATGTTAGAAAAGTGTAAATTAATTTGTTTTTATGGTATGAACTATCTCTTAGTTATTTGGTGATTCCCAATTTTGTTATTTGTAAGTGACTGTTCATAGTTGTAATCTTGAATATTAAAGTGTACTGAATATTACCTGCTATTTTGATTATACAATACAAGCTTCTCACTTTGCTAGCTAACTCAATAATCTCCCATCACGATAATGATGGTTTTTATTATACTATTTTAAAGCATTCCTTTTAATCTTATATTAAAATTATGGCAAAATATATTCCCTAGCTAAGGATTATAGTTATTGCTATATAAAACTAGAGGAAGCTCTGGTAAGAGTAGCGTAATAACTTTTGTGCGTTTATTTTTTAAAGCGAAAGACATTGACTTTTAGTTCACCATATCCTTTTCATTGAAAAATAATAGATAAATCAAGATTTAGTATACCTCATTCTATAGAAATTTTACTATCTTGTCAATTTATTCTTTCATTAGCATATCCTTCATGCATAAGTATCTACTTATGTAATATTTACAATAAACATGCTACATAATTTTTACTCTGAAATAAATATCGTTAGTTTATTTATACCGGTTCACATTGACCAGTACTCTTGATTTTAGAATGCACTATTATATCAGTGGTATTTATATGTATCTACTGCTAGTAATCCATAAAAATTAATAAATAACACAACCGTATTGGTAATATATTTTACACAGATTTTGGTATATTAGGTAATGGAATATAGAATTAAGGAGTGTTACTTTCTGTTGAAAAAGTGATAAGAACTTCAATAAAATTTTTGCATTTTACATGCTATTCACACAATATTCTTAATTTGTGCTCGCGAGATAAGAAGAAATCTTCTGATTGATCTATCACTATGATGATTGGTGTGACTATATAAAATCCAATGTTGGAAATGTAAAGGAGACCATTTATAGTGGTGGAAGATGCAAGGTAAGTATTGAAGTAATGAATGGAGGTTTTACAAAAGAACTGAGAAACTTTAAAAATATAATATATTGATATTGCACAACTTTTAATTGCATACAACCAGATACTGGTGAGATAGATATCATTCATATATGAGAATAATAGGAGTAAAGTAAGACATATGTGTACTGCAAATGTGGTTAAATTTGTGCTTCTTGTTAGAAGATTAGTTTATGATTTGATGTAGTGCTGTTTAAAATACCAAGCCTAACCCTTAGAAGGTATTTAGATGAGGTGGTGAATGTCTAAAAATGGATTAGAAAGCCCAGTGAATAAGTTTCTAAATGAAAGAAGAAGTGAAAAGAAAATGATTTATTGTCTGGGATGAAATAAGAGTGAATAAAAGTTTACAGAAGAACTAAATCAGCATAGATTACTTTCTATTGGTAATATTATGTGATATTGTTAGTACTTTATCTCCATAGGTGTTACTAAAGATGAAATTTATGAAAACACTGAAGTTCTCAGACAGTATACCTAGAGAACCTTGTTACTGTTAGTATGGATAATAATCTAGTATGCTTAGGTGTAGTTATTTCTCCTCATGGAGTTAATGGAGCTATTAAAATAAAAACTTTTACTGAAAAACCTGAGAATATTTCCTTGTATGGCAGGCTAATAAGTAATGGTGAAAATTATAAAATAGATTCTATGCTTGTTATAAATGATAATTTGATAATAGCTTCAATAGATGGAATAGATTCTCGCAATAAAGCAGAGCTTTTAAGAAATAAGAAGTTATACATAGAAAGAAGCATGCTACCAAGATTAGATAATGAGAACAAAAACGAATTTTATCAAAGTGATCTTATAGGTATGAAGGTAAGGCTAAAGGATAGTAATCCATATGGATACGTAAAATCTATATGTAATTTTGGTTCAGGAGATATATTAGAAATTTCAGTTGTGAGTACAAAAAAGAGCATTATGCTCTCTTTTACTAGAGAAATATTTCCAGATATTAACATAGAGGAAAAATATATAGTTCTTAGTATGCCAGAGTTTGTTGATTAATAAAGACTTTGATATTTGCATAGAAGCTTTTTATAATTATAAAATTAAACTTTAAGTTGGATTAATGGTAGAAAAAGCTAATGACATTAGACCAGGTCAGATATTAGAACACAACGGTGGATTATTTTTGGTTATAGATATCATGCACACCCAACCTGGTAAAGGTGGGGCATACATACAAACAAAGATGAAAAATATTAAAACTGGGGCAAAATATTATGAAAGGTTTCGCTCTGACGCAATAATCAGGAGAGCTATTTTAGATGAGGAGGAATATATCTATCTCTTTACTGAGAGAAGAACTATGTATCTTATGCACCCAAGTAATTATGAGCAGATTACTTTAAGTTTAGATTTATTGGGAGAAAAAAAGATTTATTTGAAGGATAACATGAAAATAAAAATTATAACCTATCAAGATAAAATAGTTTCCACGCACGTGCCTGACTATGTAGTGTTGACTGTAAAAGAAACAGAGTCTGTTATTAAGGGGCAAACTGTTACTTCTTCTTATAAGCCTGCAGTTTTAGAGAACGGAATGCGTGTTAATGTTCCTCAGTTTATAAGAGAAGAAGATAAAGTTGTAATATATACTCCTAACGATAGCTATTATGAAAGAGTAAAAGAATAAAAAAGGGATGTCTATTTCGTCACCAAGGATTAATGTGATGCTTGATTCTGTGCGTGGTGCTTCTAAACAACTTATGCGAGATTTTAATGAATTGCAAATCTCTAGTGTTAAGTCAGATGATTTTGTTAATAAAACTTATTCAAAATCCAAGCAAACTATATGCGGTTGCTTATACAATTATAAACAAAGCTATGGCTTTCTTTTTGAAGATAATGTTGACCAGAAAGTGAAGGAAGACACTTATACCTGGTTTATTATGCCTATAGAAAGCAAAGAAAATTTTTCTAATTGTATGGTTTATTTTGCAGTATCAGTTTGCTTAATTCACAAGAATAAGGTTATAGCAGCTGTAATTGACGTTCCTGCTCTCAGAGAAACTTTTTGGGCAGAGGAAAAGAAAGGTGCTTTCCTTCAGGACTCTAGGTTTCGTCATGTAAGGATGAGGATGAAAAGTCGTGATGGAGGTTTGATAGATGTAAGTGCTAATTTATTGAATAAGTTGCTACCTGATAATAGTAATGTACGTTCCATAGGATCAACAGTTTTAGGTTTTGCATACCTTGCTGCAGGAAGACATAGGGGAATAGTTTACTCTGGAGTTAATAAATATAAAACCTTACTTGGTAGACTTTTTCTTCAAGAAAGTGGTGGACTGTTAGTAGAAGATGATGGGTTAGTTATTGCAGGTAATATTAGGTTAGCATAAGTAAGCTATAGGGATAGATAACTTTTCAAAAACTTTTACAAGAGATTCAGTTAAATGTTCCATCATTTCATCGGTATGGTATGGTGTAGGAGTAATACGGAACCGCTCTGTTCCTCTTGGAACAGTAGGATAATTTATGTGTTGAACATATATTCCATATTCATCAAATAGTAATCTTGATGCCTTTTTAGATAGCTCTGGATCTCCAATTATTATTGGAATTATATGAGTTTTTGTGGGGATAAGGTTAATTCTTGCATTTTTTAGTAAGTTTTTTACTTTTTTGACAACTTGTTTTTGTTTCTCCCTCTCAATGTTACTTGATTTTAGATAATCAATGCTTGCTTTTGCTGCTGCTGCTAGAGCAGGCGAAATAGCAGTAGTGAAAATGAATCCTGGAGCAGAACTTCTTATTACATCTACTAAGCTTTTTGAGGATGCTATATATCCGCCCATAACTCCAAAAGCTTTTGATAATGTACCCTGAATGATGGTTACTCTATCCATTAGACCTTCTCTTTCTGCGATTCCTCCACCATGTGAACCATACATGCCAACTGCATGCACTTCATCTGAATATGTAATTGCGTTATATTCCTCTGCCAAGTCACATATTTCTCTCAGTGGTGCTATGTCACCATCCATTGAATATATGGATTCAAACGCTATTATCTTTGGCACTTTTCTGTCTACAGACTTTAATAACTGCTCTAAGTGATCGACGTTATTATGTTTAAATATGTATTTCGGCCTTTTTCCTGATTTTATGCCCTCTATCATTGAGGAATGGTTTTTCTCATCTGAAAAAAACACTACGTCAGGAATGACTGATGATAAAGTACTCAGTGTTGTCTGATTAGCAAGGTACCCGCAAGCAAAAGTTAAGGCAGCTTTTTTATTATGCAAACAAGCTAAAGATTTTTCGAGTTCGACAACTTCTTTTGTTGTACCAGATATATTTCTTGTTCCTCCTGCTCCAACTGAGGAATTTTGGATAGCAGCAATTACGCTTTCGTTTTGTGACATTCCTAAATAATTATTACTGCACCAAACAATCACTTCCCTATTTCTTTCGTAATCCATAACATAGGGGAACCTACCAGGCAATGATGCAAAATGCATAAACTCACGATAGCGACCCTCTTCCTTTATATCTTTGATTTTATTTAGAAATATCCCTTCGTAGTCTACCAAGTTTTTATCTATTAATGACTAATAAAACTATAATAAATTATTTAATGGCAGACTACTACATTTATTTACAGCACAGCAGTGGCTCTTTATTTATATTGACCCATTCGATCTTGCTATTCTCAATTAACTTTTTAGGCATACAATAGTATGTAATTACAGCGGCAGCAAGGCAACATGCTCCAACCGCTATCCCAACTGCTGACACTTCTAAATGGACTGCAGTAGCCACTCCTAGAGCAACTCCAGATGTTGCTAATACGTAAGCAACTATGGTATATAGATTATTGCTTTTCGTATTTTGTAAAAGACTTTCATCTGCTTGCTCAGATACTTTGTTAGTTACTATTGTATGGCAGTGGGACTGATTGTGATTCTGAAGATGTTGGTTGTGTTGGATCTGTTTTTTTATTTGTATACCTCGCAAGCTACTCCTTTCAGGAATAGAAACATTTTCACCTTTATCTATATTTTCAAATGGAGAGCCACCGTTATCGCTTGGTACATCAACTGCACTAAAAGAACTACTACTATGGCTTAAATCACTATTCATAAAACTTTCTGGTGAATGTGGTGGTGAATCTGGCTGATCGTCTTTATTTTCAAGCTCTCGTTCATCTTTAATTTGCGGTGCTATATGCTCAGCAAATTGGTTATATATTTGTTTTTTCTCATTATCATTAACAAACGTTAAAACATTAGTAGTACACTTACCCTGCTGAGGCTTCTGTGTGCTTGAAGAAGCTCTTTCACTTTGAGTAATGTCTATTTGTCCTGAAAATTGAGTTTCAGGAACTTCTTGTTCTTGAGTACTAGGTGTGTTACTATTATGATTCTTTTTCTTTTTGCTTTTACACATTTCACTCCCTTGTAATTATTGCTAATAGCTTCTGTATTGAAGCTTCTTCATTATTTAGGATATTTTTTCTGTTGTCTACAGTATTTTTTTACCTAGATATGCCTGTACTTAATAATTTTACATCAATTAAATTATGTTCTTTTAATAGATACATTTTTATGCAAATAACCTGTTTAACATGTGTTCTACTATTGAAGTAATAGCTGCTACTAAAAGTAGCAATACCGAGAATATGAAAATTTTAATCTTTTCTTATTAATGTGCTAATTATATAATGATTAAATATTTTCCCAGCCAACAGTAATGTTATCAAGAGTATATATCATAAGTAGATTATTTTAATATTTTGATAAAATTGCTGATAAATATCATTGCTTTTTATAAGATATATGTTATCCTATATTTAAGCTAGTCTTGAAAGTGATAACGAGGTACACTATATGTAAAATTAAATAGTTATATAGAGTAATTCTAAAATCTTTGATTTAACTTCTTAGTATGTACGTACAATATTTTATCAGTGTAAGAAGAAACTATAAAATTTATTGAAGAACTAATATGCATTTTTCGCTTCTAGGTGAGGGTTTTAGGCAAATATACCATCTATTTTAGTTATAATAACATCAGATCTTTAGTACTATAAAATATAATGAAAATATAGGCTTTGTTAATATATTCTACGTAAATTAGAACTAAGTAACTTTGAGATGCTGCTTTCAAGGTTTCTACATGAAGAGTCCCAGAATTTGCCTGAAGGTAACTGGCATTCCTTAATTCCTAGTTCTAGAACCTGAATTTCTTCTTGAATATATAAGCCTTGAAATTATTTTCATCACTGATACCATTTTCATGGTAAAAATAACTAGGTAAATCTGCTTCACATTTTCTCCTTGATTGGGGAGAGCTAGATAGGGACTTTATCAAGCAAGTTATTCAGTCTCTTAGCAAATAGATTTGCATTATCCATCTCTTCACCTTCCACAATGCAGGCTTGGTAGAACAATAAGAAAACCATATCTTCTAATATCTGAGTTTCACCTTTTTTAGCGTAAGATTTGATTATGTTTTTTATTACTGGGTGCTTGACATTAATTTCAAATACCTTTGGTGTGCGGTAATTCAATTGTTTTTGTTCACGCAAAAACCGTTCCATTCTCAGATCCATAGCACCCTCATCAACTGCTAAACACACAGGACTGTCAATTAGCTTCTTAGAAACTTTTACACTTTTTACTAAGTTAGTAAGAACTTTAGTGAAATATTGTAATATAGAATCTATATTCTCTTCTTCGCTCTTTTTTTCATCTAATTTATTTTCCTGGTTTTGTTTCCTTGAAGAAAATCTTTCCAAATCGACATCTGAGCGGGTTACAGATTTAAATTTTTGCTCTCTATATTCGTGAACTACACTAGTCCAGAAATCATCCACTGGATCAATTAGCAGAAGAACTTCTAAACCTTTGCTAACAAATCCTTCAAGTTGTGGACTGTTTTTTACAGAATCTAAGTTATTTCCTGTGAGGTAATAAATATATTCTTGCTCAGGCTGCATTCTACTTATATAGTCATCAACGCTGACTATTTTATCATCAGCAGTACTATGGAACCTACAAATTGAGAGCAGTGCTTCTCTCTCGTCAGTTGGCATAGCTTCACAAAGGCCCTCTTTTAATACTGCGCCGAAATTAGTCCAGAACTTTGTATACTCCTCTAAGTTTTTTTTTGCCTTTTTGCTAAGTTCAGATATCACCCGTTTAGTAAGAGATTTTCTGATTTGCTCAACAATGCGATTATTCTGTAGCGTCTCTCTGCTGATATTGAGAGGTAAATCAGGAGAGTCAACAATACCTTTTAAAAACCGTAGATACTGCGGTATAATTTGCACATTATCTTCAGTAATAAATACTTTGTTTACGTATAATTTTACAGAACAACGCCTGTCTGGATGGAATAGATCAAAAGGCTTGATAGAGGGAATGTAAAGCAGATTTGTGTATTCTATTGCTCCTTCATTTTTGTTATGCAATATCATCCAAGGCTCGCCACCAACATGTGCAACACTCCGAAAGAAATCATTGTGCTTTTCTTGAGTAACTTCATTTTTAGGTCTAGTCCAAATTGCAGCCTTACTGTTTAATTTTTCACTTTTGCCTTCCTCGTCTATAAATTCAACAGGAGAATTTATGTGATCAGAGTAAGTAGTGACAATATTTTCTATACGAAATTTATCTAAAAATTCATCCTCCTCAGGACGTATTACTAAGGTAATTTTAGTCCCACGAACAATGGGATCATTTGATTTACTGATTGAATATTTTCCATCTCCTTTGGATTCCCAAACCCAAGATTCTTTTTCTCCTGCTTTTCGAGATTCAACTTTCACTTGTGAGGCAACCATGAAACTTGAGTAGAAGCCTACACCAAACTTTCCAATTAGTTCTATAGTTTTTTTTGAGTCTTTATTATTTTTGATTGCTTCCAGAAACTTTTGTGTGCCAGAACTAGCAATTGTACCAAGGTTATCTATTAAGTCCTGCCGATTCATTCCAATACCGTTATCAGTTATGTATAGCTCATTCTTATCTTTATTAACACTAATGGTAATTTTTAATTCATCATTTGAACCTAATAAATTAGGATCTAATTGAGATTCGTAGCGTAATTTATCACATGCATCTGATGCGTTTGATATCAATTCACGCAGAAAGATACCCTTGTTAGTGTAGAGTGAATGAATTACTATATTTAGTACTTTCTCTATCTCAGCATCAAATTTTAAATTTTCAGTTTCTTGTACGTTCTGCACCTTAAACTCCATTATTACCTATTACTTAATGATCTAAGTATTACACTGCAATCTTTCAAGGTTTCATATACATCAAAATTAATAGATCTATCTTACTATTCTACTAGTTTAGGTATCATAGTTGTGTAATCAAGTGCTTTTTTATAAATACTTAAAGCGAATTGTCTTTCAATGTCTATTGTTTACCTCATTTACTTTAGAGAGAGTACTGATATACATTCACTTGTTTATTGTTTTATTTCCTGCTCGTTTAGACTTTGTTTATGCTTTGTCCTTGACTGGAGAACTTTACAAAATGCTTGCTTTTGTTTGGTGGATTGGATCTGCACAGCTAATTCTTAAGCGAGACCTTTAGCGTTAAAGTTAATATCACTATTAGCAATGTTTGGAGAAGTTACATCTTGTGCTAAAGATTTTGTATGTACACTGGTATTAAGAGCTTTACTCTGACAATTAGAAATGCTTTCTGACGCTAAGTTTCATTTCTTTCCTATTGAGGATTTATAAAGATGGTTTGATCTATTCTTATCTATTATATCGTTATCATTTGGTATGTTTTGAGCTACTGTCTTAATACTAGAAATGTTCTTTCATCATTTTTACCTGATCAAAAAGTTGTTTTTCTAATATTTTCTTCGGAAAGTGTATTAGAGAACTAAAAAGCTTTTCATTATTTGATTTATTTCTTTCGAGATTCTTGCAAAGATGCTGGACTAAAAACATAGTGAGGTAGAGTTTATATACCTGTATAGAAGCTTCAGTAACTTGTTATTGCTGTTAAATCTACTTCTTTTACTTGTAGTAATATAGCAAAGTTCTTTTCTCACTATATGTTGATTACCAGGTTTACCTATTCTTTAAATTCTTCATTTTATTTGCAAGACCTTTACATTTAAAACTTTATAGTATTTTTATTGACTTATTTAAGATATTAGCTTTCTCTTATTACGGAACCATTGGAGATATATTTAGAGACTTCAGAGAGCATCTTTAAATCTCGTTTCAATATTTTTATTAAAAGCATATCTTCAACTTAATCATCTTGTTTTCACTAAGTAAAGGGTGTAAAGCTAGCACGTTAGCTTATTATATATGGCTAGTTAATATAGCTTATAACAAATAGTATTTCTTACTCTCACCAATGGAGGTACTATTTATACTCTTTTATCAAAATGTTGTTTACTTGTTAACTCAAATTACGTAACAATGTGGAGATGAAAAATAACTCATTAGCAGTGGTATTTGACTGGGATAATACCTTGGTTGACACCAAAGACAATATTTCCAATGCTATTAAGCATACTTTAGACTCAATGGGGTATAGTAATAAAGCAGCTAATAGGAATTTTCATGAACCAAGAAAGAACTACATGGTCAACTTATTTGGCAGTCAGTGGAAAAAAGCAGATCAGATATACCAGCAATACTTAGACAATGCACTGTTGCAGAATATTACCCTAAACCAAGGAGTAGGGGAAATGCTGCAGAAATTGAAGAGTAATAATATTTATCTAGCAATAGTTAGTAATAAGAAGAATATTAATCTACGCAAAGAAGTTGCCTATTTTAGGCTGGACTCTTACTTTAAAAAAGTAGTAGGTTCATCTGACACTGCAGAAGATAAGCCGTCTGCAACCCCGTTACTGTTTGCGCTGGAAGAAAATGTTTTACATGTAAGCAGGGAAAATGTATTTTTTGTTGGAGATAGTATCACGGATATTTTGTGTGCACAAAATGCGAATTGTCTACCAATCATATATGGCCAATCAATAAGTGGATACGAAGATTTGTTATGTTTTCAACATTTTGATAAACTTACAGATTTCATAATCAAATATTTAAAAGATAGGTAATGAACACCATTACAGAGATTGCTAGTATACAAAGGCGCTTTTGCGCATATTTACTGGATATAATAATTTTGCTAGTCCCAACATTGTTGATTGTTCTTTTGTTAAAGGATTTTCCATTAATTTTATACTTGCTATATATATGTATAAATTGCAGTTATTTTACATATTTTATATCTTCTGCAACTCAAGCAACTCCAGGTCAGAAGTTAATGAACATATATACCATAAGCTTAGACGGTTCTAAGATAGACTTAAGCTTGGCGTTTGATAAAAGCATCTCTCAGTTTTTCCTTCCATTATTAAACAATGTAATAATTATCCTAATCGAGCTTTTTAAAGATCAGGAAGCATTAGTGAATTTCTTAAACTTTCTGGAAGTAGTTATAATACTACTTACCTTTTGTTGGTATTTGGTAGCTTGTTTTTCTAAAAAGAAACAGACATGCCATGATATGCTGTTTGGTACAATTGTTGTAAAAGGGAATATGAAATGAATGACATGATTTAATATCATGTAGATTATATTGCTAAATATAACTAAAGAAAGGTTGCTAGCAAAGAAATAGTGAAGTATTTGATAAGTACAAACCGGTTAATTGACTCCTGTGTATAAGTGCTTTTTATATTTTATACTTCTATAAGATAATAGAATTAGTATATAGAAAAGATAAAAAATAAGTTTAAAAAGAACTTATACTTATAAGTAAGCTGAATAACTTCTTGTTTATATATGCAATACTTTCGATGCTTGAATAAGGTTTTAAGATATGATGGAAAAGTTCCCAAGTAGATAATGAGAAAAATTTTAAGAAGTAATTTAAAGTTATGGGAAGGTTTGTAAGACTGCAAAGAGGCAATTTTCACTTAAAAAGAAGGATCCTATTGGGATAATGCAATAAAGGAGCTGTTGAAAAATGGTAGGAATATTCACATTCAATCAATTAAAAAGTAGATTATCCTTGTTAAGCTTATAGATATTAAAAATCTCTTAAGAGAATATAAAATGTTAAAAAAAGTGATATTTATTTTAGTCATACCATGTATTCTTCTTTTCTCTTTAGGATTATGGCAATTATTCAGATTATGCTGGAAAAATAATATTATCAATAATATGAGCCTTCCGGTTGTTTATCTATTGTCCAGTGAGGATCTCACAGAATTTAATTATAGGCATGTCAAAATTGGTGGGATTCTAAGTAATATAGAATTATATGTTTTTGCAGGACAGCGTGGCTATTACGTATTATCTCCAATGCTGCTCACTACTGGACACTACATGTTAGTAAATAAAGGAGTGATTAAAGAGAAAAAAAAGGAGATGCCAAAAGTGGGAAAGGTGTCTGTAAGCGGCATTTTGCATTGCGATAGTAGTAAAAGCAAAGGTTGGCTAATTAAGAATGATACTACTTTGAACACGTGGTTTACTTTAAGTCCAGAAGAAATATCCGATGAACTTGGTATTAAATTTGAGAAGTGTATGCTTTGGCAAAAAGACTTTGGCTATAGATTAACTATACAGCCAGTAAAACACTTGGAATACGCAGTGACTTGGTTTTCACTTCTCTTGATTTGGTTAATTGTGTATATAGCATATTATAGACAAAACAAGTATTCTCCCAAAAGTTGATAAATATCGTATACATATTGCATTGCAGGTGATTTATCAGTGAATGTAGTAATTCAAGTTATAAATGTAGGGAATTTAGGAAAAAAGAAATATGATTCTAGTTATATACTAGAATAACAGTACTTAATGTAAAGACTGAAGTGCAATATGTAAGTTACCTTGATGTTCAGAAACTTCCTTTGAAAGGTAAAACAGATAGCAGATGATGGTTATCTACTAATTCCAATCCTTGAGTATGGTATGTATCATAAGTTACTTACTTAACATATATCCATTGAATTTTCTACATTGCATTCAAGCTTATATTGAACTATTTGTTTTCGACTAAAAGTATTAATAAAGCATAATACTTCCTAAAGTTGCATACAGATTAAGTATGATGGATCATTAATATACCCTTCACTTAAGATTTAGCACTTCTCATACAACCAAGCAACAGTGGTTAGAATATTTTGAAGCTTCATACTTTATATGATACATTCTTACTTGAATACTTCCTACCTTGAAAAGTAAAAAGTCAACAAAAATAATTTATTTTAAGAAACTCTATTCATAATTTTATTACTATGAGAATTCTTAAGAGACATAGGGAGATTAGCTAACAACCTGGATCTTAGATTAAAACTGAGCATAGTATAATAAGGCAATCTAGCTAAAGTAATGTGATATTTATGCTATTAAATCAAGGTTAATTACATGTTCTTGTGGAGCTTCTTTATTAAGAACAGGGAATATTTCTGTAGACTTTTTTGAGCTACAGTATTGATCTATGCAGCTCAGCAGAGCAGTTCAGATACAAAGATTGAGCTTATATCATAAATGAGATGAGCTAGATATTTCTATGTGTTTGAAGATTAGTGAGCCTTTCATCACATTATACTTAAATACCATATGTTAGTGATAAAGAAACTTTTTTAGATCATGCTACTAGCTATGATTGATTAACTAATAAAAAAGATTAATTTATTATGTCTATGTCATTTATAGTAGAATGCTAAGTCTGATTCAAAAGCTTACCTTAATTCAATTAAAATTCTAAAATTTTTATTTTTTATCCATGCGAGGTAAAATGAAGTCTATGAACTTGATTCCTACTTTTTATAGAGATGATTTCCTGACTTTTTCTTTACATTCATTTTCGCTTTTTGTGATCTTTTTCCCATTTAGAATATCTTTGATTTCATCCCCAGTTAAAGTCTCAAATTCTAGTAAGTTTTCAGCAATTAGTTCTAGGTCTTTGCGACATTTGATTAAGATATCCTTTGCCTTCTCATAACATAAAGATATAATTCTTTTTACCTCCTCATCTATAAGCTTCATAGTATCTTCTGAAATTATATCAGACACATATACATTTTGTTCACGGTTGTGATATATAGGTCCTATTTTATCACTCATCCCCCATTTTGTCACCATAGCACGTGATAAATCAGATGCTTGTTTTATATCAGAAGATGCACCGCTTGTGACTTTGTCGTAACCAAAAATCAGCTCTTCTGCCACTCTTCCACCCATGGCAACTGTGATATCTGCTATCATTTTTTCTCTTGTGTGAGATACCCTATCTGTTTCTGGTAATCTCATAACTAAACCTAGAGCCCTACCTCTTGGGATAATAGTTGCTTTGTGTATTGGATCAGAAGCAGACATGTTAACAGCAGTTATTGCATGACCAGCTTCGTGGTACGCAGTGAGTTTTCTCTCCTCTTCTGTCATAACTAAGGACCTCCTTTCCACGCCCATCATAACTTTATCACGTGCATATTCAAAATCATCCATGGTAACAATTTTCTTATTCCTTCTTGCAGCAATAAGTGCAGATTCATTTACTAGATTTGCCAGATCAGCTCCTGAAAACCCAGGTGTTCCTCTTGCAACTGTTTTTACGTTTACATCTGGTGCTATAGATATCTTTCTTATATGAGTATTTAATATCTTTTCTCGTCCATTTATATCAGGTAAAGAGATGGTAATTTGTCTATCAAAACGTCCTGGTCTAAGCAATGCTGGGTCTAAAACATCAGGGCGATTAGTTGCTGCAACTATTATTACACCCTCATTAGATTCAAATCCATCCATTTCGACTAGTAACTGATTTAATGTTTGTTCTCTCTCATCGTTGCCGCCACCAAGGCCAATGCCACGATGTCTGCCTACTGCATCTATCTCATCTATGAAAATTATACAAGGAGCATTTTTTTTTCCTTGATCAAACATATCACGAACACGGCTTGCACCAACGCCAACAAACATTTCAACGAAATCAGATCCAGAGATACTAAAAAACGGTACATTGGCTTCTCCTGCAATCGCACGAGCGAGTAGGGTTTTACCAGTTCCAGGAGAGCCAATTAGAAGACACCCTTTTGGTATTTTCCCACCCAATACCTGAAATTTGTGCCTATGTTTAAGAAAGTCAACAATTTCTACTAGCTCTTCTTTTGCCTCATCGATTCCAGCGACATCATCGAACGTTACTTTTTTCCCACTAGTCATGAGCCTGGCTTTTGATTTACCAAAGCTTATGGTTCTGTTGCCTCCTACTTGTGTTTGTTTTAAGAGAAAGAGCAATAATCCAATAAAGATGAATGTTGGAATCCATTGAATGAATAATCCACCAATTATACTCATTGCAGAATCTCCAGTTGAAAAGGAGAATCTAACTTTTTTGTCATGTAAGTTTTTTATTAAGTCACTGTATATAATACTACTTGAATTGAAGCTTGATCCATCTCTGAACCTTCCTTCAATGCTCTGATTTCTTATGACAACATTTTCTATGTCATCATTTTCCAGTCTGGTTAAAAACTCTGAAAAAGGTATAGTTATTTTACTTTTACCTATACCTATATTTCCACTGAATTGAATATAAGCAATAGAAATAAGTACAACTATTACTAACCAAATCAATAAGCCTTCTAGAAACTTTTTCATTATTACTTTTAACTAGACATCAATTAAGCTTACCAGATTTTGTTTTACTATACTATTAGCAATGAATTGGATCTTATTGTTATTAATATTTTCTCCATCGTAATTTATGTATGGGTACGCCAGTACATTTCCATCTTTTTGTACTACAGGTAAAGAGTAAAAAACTTCAAAGCAACAATTATAATCTTTAAAAAATTTAGGAATCTTTTTTATTTTTTTTAGCGGGATGATAGTTACTGAATGCTCCTGATCTCCAAGTATTGTGCAACTAAATCTGTTATCCCATTTAATAGGACCATTTAATGGCAAACTTACGGATACTTCTTGTATTTTTGATGACTCCCTAATTACTAATATGTTTTCCTTATGCTTTCTTATTTTGCACTCAGAAATCATACAATTAATATTGGCATCCTTTTGAAATATTTTATTAAAGATTGCTATAAGACTCTTGTATCTTGGTTTATAGTATTTACTGCTAATTACCATTATGGAATAAAGAAGAAGTCTTAAGGCTATTTCCTCTGGCAATTTATAAAATTCACTTAGTCTTATTTCAATATACCCAAGATCATGAATATCAACACATTCATTAAATGCAAGACGCGTATAGTACATTAGTGCTTTTACGGCTCTTTTTATGTGAAAAGCTGTAAGGCATATTCGCTCCGTTAAAATCCGCTGATTATCACTTGCTTTAAGTAAATTACGGTATAGTGTACGCTTGTATCCTAAGTACTGATTACTTTTATCTTCAATCCACTTTAACTGGTAAAAATTTGCATATTTCTTTACTTCATCACGACTAAAATTTAACATTGGCCTTAATATATGTATGCCATTAAAAAAAAATTTGCAATCCATGGATGATAAACCATCCATCCCACTACCGCGTTCAAGCCTAAGCAGAAATGTTTCTGCTTGATCATCTTTATGGTGGGCAGTAAGCAGGTACTTAATACCATTGTTGCTGCACCATTCTGTTAGCAGATTATATCGTGCTGTCCGCGCTTGTAACTGAACGTTGCCTTTGATATTTTGCTTTTCCCAGTTCAGTATAAATGATTCCTTTACTCCAAGTTTTTTTGCATAACCTAGGACAAATTCAGCTTCTTCTTTTGATTCTGAACGCAAACCATGGTTCACTGTTAGTGATACAGGAAGTGAATACTGTATTCTCTTTGTCCAACTAACCATTAAATGTAGCAATGTTATGCTATCAATACCTCCTGAAACTGCAACTGCAACTTTGTTATTATGTATGACGAAATTCTTAATTATATTTTGAAACAATGATTCTAATTCCATTATTACTCCTTGAAGATTTGCTTCATAAAATTAACCACCAAATAAGTGAGGATTATTGGATTCTCATAATCATACTCTAGTAGATTATCTTGTAATCTCTAGTGTCTCTTTTTTAATACTAGAATTTCTATTGCTTCTTCATACAATTCCCAGTGTTTTAACACTGGGATCTAGTTTCTAAGCGAGAAATTATTTATTTATTTTAGAGAATAAAAACTCCACCCTGCGGTTTTTAGCATGCTGCCTTTCATACTTGGAGTTTTTAGAGTCATCTTGTACATAAACTATAGGTTCAGTTTCGCCCCTAGAAGCAGTTTTTATTCTATTTTCTAGGTAAGGTGCACAATTAACCATAAACTTTTTAGCTGTGTCTGCTCTTCTTTCACCTAATGCAACATTGTATTCATAGGAACCACGATTATCAGTATGTCCAATTACAGTAACCTTTATATCAGGGTTATTTTGTAATACCTCTATTACATCGAGCAATACACCTGCTCCTACTTCATTAATATTAGATTTATCATAATCGAAGAAAACTCTTTTTTCACTTATCTGTTTGACAACAAAATCTGTTTTATCTATTGTAATCCCACCTTTCTTTTGGCAAGAGCTTACACCAGTAAGCAAAAAACAAGAACAACACATCAAAATCAATCTACTCCACATTACTAACCTCCATTTTTAAAATAGTGTATGGTTTAACTTTTGTTAATCACTCTATACTGTAGTATAGTCAAGAAAAATAAAACACTAAACACTTTTCTATAATCTTGCATTTAATTTTCTAATAAGATGCTTGTGCTTTTACAGAAAAAGCTGGTAAAGGCATAATGCGCAATTTTTTATTGTACTTTGAATAAATATACTTTTAACTTTATTGTTAATCTAGTGATGTTAGACAAAATTTTTCTAGAAATAATTGAGCAGATATGAAATCTTATAAGCCCTTAGAGGAAGTACTATATAAGGTAGGAAATATTGAAAATACACTGAGAGTGCTAAGCCAAAGTCAATTGAATGTGGAGGATAAAGTTGAGCAAATGGGTTTTCTAGAAGAAATTAGGCACGAAATTATCTCTCACAACTTAGTAAAAGAGTTATTGGTAAAAGCAGGTGCTTTTGATAGTGAGAAGAGTTCTGACAATTGGCTACTAAAATTCATAGAGAGAATGCATGAAAGCAGTTCTGCTATTTCTATTGATTTAGTAAGATCTTTATCCAAAGCTAAAATTGAGTGCCAAAGTTTGTGGAGATTGTCTAAGTCTGAGGCTAGTAACCTAGAAAAATTAAAAAGGCATTTTGCTGACTTAATTAAGCTCATTCGCGAAGTAGCTTCTATAAAGTCGCAGCACTTAAAATGTTTAAAATATGATGCATTGCTTGCTGACTATGATTTTGATATTACAGAGAAAAGCATAAAGAAAATATTCCCTAGAGTTGGAAAGTTTTTTAGTGAAAATATAAATAAGGTAATTGAAAAGCAGAAAAAGGATAAGGTTGTTAATATTAGAAAAGTTGCTACTAGGAAGCAAATTGAACTTGGTATGTTATGTCTACAGCAAATAGGTAGCACATTATGTCATACTCCTTATTATTATGACCCTATAGATTATAAGGAGTTTAACTTTTGTTATGGTTTGTTTTTGCTTTTGCGGAATAGTGGTTACGAAATTTATCAAAAGTATTTAGCACAAAATTCTATAACCAACTTTGTTGCAAGGCATGTTGTATATGAAACACAAGGGTTATTTATGGAGAGGATGATTGGAACGTCTAGGGAATTTATTGAGTTTATTCAACCGTACATAAGGGAGAAGTTTACTATAAGAGGTAAAAGGAGTACAAAAGTCAGTAGCGTTGAAAATTTGTATTTGATTTTTAATAGAGTTGATCTTTCTTCATCTTTAAAAAATGCAGATGAATTCAGTCTATTAGCTCACATTATGCTCAGAACTAGATTAGAACAGAATATGATAAACGGTACTTTAGAGGTAGAAGATTTACACGATGCTTGGTTAGAAGGCATGAAGCACTATAAAATTCCTGTTGAAGCTGAAAATGAGTTAGACACTTGTTTTCAAGATGAGTATTGGACAAGCGGAATTATTGGGTATTTCCCTATTAAGGGAATGGCTTTAATTACTGCTACGCAGATTTTTTCTTTTATAAAAAAGAATCATTATGAAATTCTGAGTCCTATAATAAAGGGAAACTTTAGCTTACTTATTAATTGGTTATATCAAAATATATATAACACAAGGTGTGGTTCTTTTGATTTGCTAAAAAAAGTAACAGGTAAGTGGTTAGATGCTGAATGCTGTACTAGCTATTTGTCCGAAAAATATGATTTATCCCAATAGAATGTTTTTTAATTGTGCATGCAGTTTTTTCAAAAATTAATCGGTAAATTTTGTAGTCTTTCCCCTTTGAAGGGTTTATTTGCTAGCGATATTGCTATAGATCTTGGGACTGCAAATACTGTAGTTTACCAAAAGAACCAAGGGATAATACTTGATGAACCTTCAGTTGTAGCAAGAGTAAAGGAAAAGGGCAGTTATGTTCCTTATGCCTTTGGCAAAAAGGCTAAAATGATGCTAGGGAAAACTCCTGGGGAAATAGAAGCAATTAGACCATTAAAGGACGGTGTTATCGCTGATTTTAAAAGTGCAGAAGAGATGCTAAAATATTTTATACGCAGTGCGAATACAAAACTTACTATTAATAAACCTGACATTATAATATGTGTTCCTTCTGGATCTACTCCAGTTGAAAGGCGTGCTATACAAGATGCAGCAGAAAGTGCTGGTGCAAATGAAGTATTTTTGATTGAAGAGCCAATGGCTGCAGCAATTGGAGCTGGACTTCCTGTTACGGAACCTGAAGGTTCTATGGTTGTTGACATAGGTGGTGGTACAACTGAGGTTGCAATTATTTCTTTGGGAGGAATTGTTTATTCACGTTCTGCCAGAGTAGGCGGCGACATTATGGATGAAGCAATAAAGTCATACATTCGTGAAAATCATAAGCTGTTAATTGGTGAGATGACAGCTGAAAAAATTAAAAAAAGTGTAGGTTCTGCTAGTCTTCCAACTGAAAATAATAAAGAGAGAATGGTAGTAAAAGGCAGGGACTTAGTTAGTGGTATGCCGAAAGAAATGCTTTTGTCAGAGCATCAGGTTGCAGAAAGTTTAATAGAGTCCGTGCATCAAATAATTTCTTCTATTAGAACAGCGTTAGAAAGCACTCCTCCTGAGCTCTCTTCTGATATAGTTGATAGGGGAATAGTTTTATCTGGCGGAGGTGGATTATTACGTAATTTAGGTAAAGTAATCAGCGAAACAACAAAATTGCCAGTACGTGTTGCAGATGATCCTCTTTGTTGCGTAGCTCTTGGCAGTGGTAAAGTGCTTGAAAATATGGATTATTTTAGTCATGTTTTGTTTAAGCAAGATTAATTGTGATTTTAATTGTTGAGGTTTTTAATTCTAAAACTGCCAGAAGGTACTTTTTTTATTGCTCTGTATAATACATAGCTAAATAATCTAGATTTACTATGATTCAATAATAAGAATTGTTATTTTACTTATTAGTAAAATTTATGCTAAGAATGATAATAATATAGAGAAGTCAGGTCTATTAACTGTATTTAGTGAGTTTAAAATTGTGCTAAAGGAATTTAAAATTGAACCTTTGTTAAGAAATAAAGCTCCACATCAAACTAAGGCTATGATTGCAATGTCTGGTGGAGTTGATAGTTCTGTTGTTGCAGTGTTACTCCATTATCTTGGATATCAAGTAGTAGGTGTGACGCTTCAGCTGTATAGTGGTGATAGTGATTTGAGAAAAGGAACATGCTGCGCTGGGCAAGACGTTTATGATGCAAAGCGCATAGCCGAAAATGCTGGATTTCCTCATTATATCTTAAACTTCGAGGAAATCTTTAAAGAAGAAGTAATAAAGGATTTTGCGGATACCTATATGCGTGGAGAAACTCCTATACCATGTATAAAATGTAATCAAACAGTGAAATTTCGTGATCTATTACAAGTTGCGAAGAATCTTGGTACAGATGTGTTAGTCACAGGACATTATGTAAGAAGATTAGAGGAAGGTGGCAAGATAATCTTATGCAAGAGCATCGATAAAAGTAAAGATCAAAGTTACTTCTTGTTCGCTACTACAAGAGAGCAACTTAAGTTTTTAAGATTTCCTCTTGGTTGGTTCTATAAGAATGATGTAAGAAAGTTAGCAAAGTATTTTGATTTGAGAATCTCTGAAAAGCCAGACAGTCAAGATATATGCTTCGTTCCCAAAAACTATAGCAGAACAATAGCTGAGTTAGCACCACAATCTATGCAGAAAGGAAAAATCATAGATATAAATGGGAAAGTACTAGGGGAGCATAATGGTATAGTGAATTTTACAGTCGGTCAGAGAAGGGGTTTAGGTATCTCATGTAATGAACCTCTTTATGTGATAAGGATTGACAGAAGAAACAATGAAGTTGTAGTTGGACCAGTTAATGCGCTAATGCAAAGAAAAGTACTAGTTAGATGGGTAAATTGGTTAGAACAGCCAAGAGAAGGTATGGAAGTAGTTGTGAAGCTCAGGTCATCGCATGCTGGAAGTTTAGCAACAATATATCCAACTGGAGAACATGATAAATCTTATGTTGTTTTAAGTGATGATTACTTTGGTGTTAGTCCAGGTCAAGCTTGTGTAGTATACAGAGGTGAGCAGGTTATTGGTGGTGGGTGGATATGTACTTAACTAAATAGATTTTATGATATCTAAGTTTTCTAATTTTTTATTTATATTGTTCTAACTAAACTAATATAATATGTTATTCACGAAGCAGTAAGGCTAAGGAAATTTCTTTTCATTACAACATAGTTATAAGGAGATGTGCAAGATTTTCAGTAATGTTGTAGATAAATAGTATTTATGGTCTCTTATATGTGGGATGCGCAAAATTGATTTTTTGATGATTGCTAGGACAAAAATTAAATATACCACGTAAAATCATAGAAGTTAAAGCTTATTATTAATGCATTTTTGTATTAAGAAGTACCCTATTACTATGATTATAAATGGAGCAAACCATAAGATATAAGTGCTTGCTTTTACAGGAGGAATGGTGATAATTGAGTTCCCATAGAAGTTTTTCAGCTCTGAAATTATTTGCTCATCTGTGTACTGATTGACGATTTTTTTGCGAATTGCTTTGCGTATGTTAAGTGCAACTTGAGATTCAGATTCAGATAGCAATTCACCAGAACATATTGGACACTTTATTATCTCAAATAAATTAGTTGCACGTTTCTCCATGCTTTTGTCACTAAGCTCATCATCTAGAGTAAAGGCACTGGTATTGAACCAAAATATTAATGTAAAAAGTAAGTTAACTATCGTTCTCATTTTTATCTAGCTCAGAAATTTTGTCTAATTGATCTATAAGGTCAGTAATATGTAATTTACCAATAGAGCTTGATCCTGTATTTTCGTTATATTTTATTGAAAAGTGAATACTGTTATCAGTCGTTCTTTCTGATAAAGAAGATATTAATTTTTCGAGTCTACCTGAAGTTTTTGGATTTCTAGTTATAAAGGAAATTAATTCTCTATAGTTTAGTATAGACACATTAATTGCATTTTTAAATGAAGATGTAACCATATTGTAATTATTTAGCATACCATCTGCAGTAATGGAAAAATTGTTATTCTGAATTAGAAACTTTTCTATGTTAAAATTAATTCTTGTAGCTGAGATCTGGTTTATAAACTCGTAATCGAATTTAGTATCAATACTAAGGTAGCTTTCAGGATTTGTAGAGTCTTTATACCTGTGAATATAAAAATCAAACTTCAGCTTATTATTTTTACTTGGTTCCTTGTTGATATGAAGTTGAATATAATTACTTTTGCCATTTACCTCAGTTGTAATACTTTGCTGATTTTCTAAATCAAGTGAAGCATCACATTTTAAACCATAATCTTCGTAGCGAAGCTTATCTATGTAGTCTATTATGTTGATATTTTTATTGAACCACAATAAAGATGGTGAATTACTTAACTTGACAATAAAATGGTTGTTATTATTTGTGTGGCACTTTATATTGCCTTTCTTATTACCATGCATAATAATACTGACTTCATTGCTTGGCACATAGATATATATCGACTTATCAAACAATCTATTTCTTATTAATAGGGAATCAGAAGATATGGTTAATTCTTCATTGGAGAATTTGGGGTTTATTATATGGAAAATTAGACTAGAAGGAAATCCGCTAAAATCTGATGAAACATCAGGCTTTTTGCTACTAATATATAACATTATCTCAGCCAAAAGATTTTTTATTTTAAACGTAGAAAAATACCAAAACCCACTATATGTAGCAGGAATAAACAAGAGTAAAGAAACTATAACATGGGTAAAAACTTTGCGCATAGCTCTAATATTTATCTATTGATATATTTCTTGTACTCCTTGGTATGGTTACACATAAACTTTCGATATCTTTTGTAACTTTTATTTGACATCCAAGCCTTGATGTTTCTGTCAACCCGAAGACTAGGTCTAACATATCGTTTTCTTCATCAGATATTGGATTATGTATTTCTACAATATCGTAAAGTTTTGGATCAATAACTACATGGCATGTAGAGCAAGCAAGAGAACCTTCACACGCGCCTTCAAGTAAATTTGGATCCTTTCTGTGAGCTAAATTGAGTAAAGTTTCTCCCTCTATAGCCTCATAGATTTTCTTACTTCCATCAGGTAAAATAAAAGTGACAAATGGCATATCATTCTCCCATTAAATCCTTACCAACTTTGTATTTTACATGTGACAGTTAACATTTGCAAACTCTTAAGTTTATCCTATTAATAACTTATGTAATATTTTTTAACTAGAATAGGTAATGCAGCTTAGGAAGTATAAAAATCAAAGTGTTGCAGTTTTTGGTCTTGGTAAAACTGGTTTGTCTGTTATTAATACCCTAGTAAATTGGGGTGCAAGAACGTATGCATGGGATGATGATAAAGAGAAGATTGCAAATGCAAGTGCGATATGTAAGGAGTGCAGTTTCATCCATCCCAAGGAGTATAATTGGCATGAGATAAGAATACTGATCTTAAGCCCTGGGATACCGATTTCATATCCTGCACCACATTGGGTCGTAAAACTTGCAAGAGACTTCAGATGCAAGATAAAGTCAGATATCGAGATATTTCTTGAAAATAAAGCTATAAGCCAGAAAGTAATAGGTGTTACTGGAACGAATGGGAAATCAACTACTACATCACTAATATGGCACATATTAAAGTCTGCAGGAAAAAAGGTAGCTGTTGGTGGGAATTTAGGTGTTCCGGTTTTAGACTTGAGCAGGAATGCAGAAATTTATGTAATTGAATTTTCTTCTTTTCAATTAGAGCTAATTGATGAAATTAATTTAGATATTGCAGTATTACTCAATATTACACAAGACCATATAGATAGGCATGGAAGTATGGAGAATTACATATCGATAAAATCAAAGCTAGTAAATGGAAGTGTGGTTGCTGCTATAGGGTGTGATGATAAGATTACTGCTGATATATTTAATAGATTTACTGGAAATAAAATTCCTATCTTATCTTCGGTGCTATTTCAACTACCTTTTTTGTCGTTTCAGTGCTCAGATACTGGAACACAACTAGAATTAGAGAACTGTGTAGATGAGGTGAAGATTAACTTAATATCTAACTCGGAAAATATAGCAGCTGCATATGTTGTGTGTAATCTGCTTAAAGTGGATAAAAAGGCTATTATCAATGGGATCAAATCCTTTTCCTGGTTAAGGCATAGAAATGAATTTCTTGGTAAAATAGCAAATGTTCTTTTTGTGAATGATAGCAAAGCTACTAATGCTAAATCAAGCGAAAGAGCAATTTTGTCTCATAAAAACATATATTGGATTGTTGGTGGAAGAAGTAAAGAAGGCGGTATAGAGTCGCTAAGAAGGCATTTTCTAAATGTTAGAAAAGCTTTTCTTATTGGCGAATCAACTGAAGTTTTTGCAAAAACTATGGAAAATGAAGTAGATTTTGTGAAGTGTTACAATTTGGCAAGTGCATTTGAACTAGCTTTCGAAGAAGCTATAAACAGTAAGGAGGAAATAACTATATTACTTTCTCCTGCATGTGCTTCTTTTGACCAATGGGAAAATTTTGAAGAACGTGGTGAAGCATTTTATGGAATGTTTAAAAGTCTCAGGCACACTATGTAGCAAAGGTTAACAAAATATGAGCTAAAAGAGGAAATTTTAATATATATACAATAAGAATGTTGGTTGGCTGTCATGCATGTCTTTTAAACTAGGCTAAATTAAGTGGCAAAGGTTCTAAAAAGTGTTTTGCAATTTTCTGCCTTACCAAAGGAAACAGATACTCTGTTAAGTTGGTTGCCCATTCTTCATAAAACTATTGCCATGACTATAGTATTTGAAGTCAGTTGATAGATTTCACTACCCCATAAAATGGATGACATTGGCTGAATTTTTAGGGTAGTATTTTTTTTGATGACTATTTAGGATCTTTCATAAATGACATTTAAAAGAAAGTATAGAGAGTTTCTTGTAAATTTTTTGCTATGCTGCTATTTTATACTTATACTACAAGATTAACTTGATTTTCTAAACTTTCATGTTAAAAGAGCTAAATATCCACTAGTGATAAAATAGAAGTTATTTGTTTGTATTGTGGTATTATGCTAATGCACTAAATAAAGATGCATATAAAAAGCAAAAGGTTACATTTAATAAAGAATAATATCGTCGTGTTGTGCTCTGCAATATTGTAGATTGCTCCTGTTGTGTCATTATTTAGCATACCAAAAGACTAAAGTAAAAAGTGTTCAGATGGAGTTGCCTTTTGTCATATCAGTGATATTGCTGATACTAGCATAATATGTTTTTATACCATACTTATGAACAAATTTTGATTTTATTAAGAAGGAGTTTGTTTAAAAATGAGTCTAATTATGAATGGATAAAATACTATAGGAAAAACTTGATGGTGAATGTATAAGCTAAGAGCCTGGAAAGGCATGTAGGAATATTTTATATGGTTTCCTTTGAAAAGAAGATTGTAGTACTATATAAATTTTTAACAAGTGATAACAAATTGGCTTAGTCAGAACGATAATGTTAAACATATCGTTTGTAAATGATATAATTTTATATACCAATTCTCTTGTAGTCCAATTGCATTGGAAGTTTTGAAGAGATTTCTATGATTATAGAATTCATTTTTATAAGGTTATTGGATTTTTAGTCTATTTATTGTGAACTTGAGTTTAATTTCTATAATATTGTGTGAAATAAAATAAAAAATACTCCATATTAATGGAGGTGAAGAAAACGATGATGTGCGCTTTTTTGATAAGCTTATCTGTTATTAGCTTAGGAAATGCACTAGAAAAAGATGAAATAATATTCATGCTAACCACAAAGATTATTTAGTCTATTGTGTGAGTAAAATAAAATATAAAAGAAAGAGAATAAATTATTAGTGATGCACACGAATATTTTGTAAGTTGCGGGTTTAATAAAAATTTTGACAAATGTTATAAAGTGAGCAAACTCTTTTAAAACTTAACCAAGTTGGCTTGAGCCTATACCATGGAAAGAATATGCAAGCTTAAGTTGGTAAGGAAAAAAAAATTATTTTTGCTATGCCATAAGCACGTTCTAAAATCACGTTAAGGTTTTTTTTATATTCAAAATCTTCATCTTTCCTAATTTCAAGAATTATCAATGCATCATCACTTAGCCAACCTGAGTTAGCTAATCTATCTAAAGTTGAGTGAATCAGATTACTATTGTAAGGAGGATCTATAAAAACTAGGTCACATTGTGAAATAGTTTTCGGTAACTGATTAGCACTGCAACAGATTAGTGTAATATTTTCTGTAATGCTAAAAGATTTAGCTGTTTTTTTAGGTAACTGCAAATTGTAATAGTTTGAGTCTACCATGAATGCATGTTTAGCACCTCGAGAAAGTGCCTCAAACGAAAATGAGCCACTTCCACAAAACAAATCAAGCACGTTTAAGTTAAAAACTGGTTTCTTTGAGGAAAGTATATTAAATATTGCTTCTCTAACAACTCCCATGGTTGGTTGCATGGATAAGTGCTCATCTGTAGCTATTTTCCTCCCACGATACTTTCCGGCAATAATGCGCAGCATATTAAAAGATCTGCAAAATAATTATTTTACAATTTATAACTAATGTAAATATTACTTTAAATCTATTGGTAAAAGAAAATTGAAGGTATAAGATACTAATTACTTTTTTTTTGATTTATTTGCTATACCAATAGCATAGTTAATCTCATCTTGTAAGCTACTATAATCACTTATTTCATCATGGATTAGTTTTTTAATCCTGCTTTCCAGTTCTAATTTAATTAGAGCATTAATTTTATCTGCATTATCGAGAAAACTTTTACATTCCTCATTGCTATACTCTTTATCAGATACTCTTTTTTCGTCAAAAAAATTTTTAAGTTCTTCTAAACCAGAGTCGTAATTTGCATTTACTATGTTCCTTTCTATAAAGCTAAGATCTGACAGCAGTAAACTAACTTCTAGTAGATCTTTACTTTTTATATTTGCAAGATTGTCAAGATTATTTAAAATTTTAAACACTTTAAGTTCTTCTTGTGCAGTTTTTTGATCTACGTCATTAAATGCAGACAACAATTCCCTATTATCTGCAAGTTTCTCACTAAGAGCTCTATTAATCTTTGAAAGATTAATATCATCTTCCTTGACTTTATCTAATAGTAGGTCTAATCGTGCTCTACGTGCATTTAAAATGTCATCATAATCACTCAACTTTATATGACCATTCTTATCATGGCGTAGTTTATAGTAGTCAAAGTCTTGAAAATTTTTTTTATTAACTTTCATCATTTTCTTTATCCCTCTCTGGCTTTTTCATGTGTCCTATAGTATAATCATGAAGTTTTTCTAAGAACTCTCTCCTATAAGATCTTGTTCTATAGAGTAAATTACAGCTATAGCTATGCTTTCCTATAGAATCAACAGTATGCCTCCAAGTAAACCTTATGGCATCTTCTATTGTATAACCTAAGTGTGATCCAGTATATACTTTATAATAGTCTAAATATCTGCCAATTCTTCTATGTAGAATATCTTCTTTATCAATTCCAAATGCTTTATAAATTTTTTCTTCGAGCTTATCAACACTGTTTTCAGATGATGTTACAAATTTTGTTGCTTCAATAGCAGCACTTACAAGTTTGCGTGGCACATCAATAGTGTATTTTAGCACATTCCCAACTTTTGGCACCCTGTTCAATACGTTAGCTGCCCCCCCGGCAAATCTATTTGGTAAATGGGTAGCCCAACTTCCTAATGATTCTAGTTTGCTACCAGAAAAATTTTGCCACTGGTGTTTGAATCCATCTATTACTCTAATCAGAGGTGATGTTGAATATATATTAGATATACTATAAAGACTAAAGCCACCGCTCGCGATACTTGACCCTACCTGTTGTACAAACTCGCGTAAGGAGAACATTAAAAATGAAAGAAAAAATAACATAAAAACCTCTCCTATATCAATTAGATAGCCTTTTTGTATGTCTTGTACTCTTCGGTAATCTCTACTTATCAATTGATAATTTTTGCAATCATTGTAATCTTCATATTTCTGGCAGAATTTATCGTTAAGGTTCTTATTTAGTTCATGAAATTTTATTACTCTACAACCCTGACTTTCTATTATTCTTTCTGATAAGGATTTTATTTCACTTTTTAAATTTGGTTGAATAATGCCTCTCCTATAATCTTCTATTATTCTTTTGTAATCTTTGCATTTACCTTCATCTTTTTGAAGATGGCAGTAACGCTCTGCGAGTTCATTATCTATGTTGTCTATTTTTTTTTCTATATTTTTGATTAACAGTAAAACATCGTCTTTTTCTGTAGCATGAGATAAACTGTTTATTAAACGTACCAAGTCTTTGGCACTACAGTTCTTGTCAACTACTATATCACTTTCAGTGATATAGTGATCTGCTGGATTATCTTTAGTACTTGTAATGGGGTTAAGGAAAGGATAATCTATATAACGGAAACCCTCTTCGATATAATTTGGGGGAAGATGAATATAGTGAGCACCACCAGTAAATTTTACTGTACTACTTACTCTGCTTAATTTTTCTGTATCCTCTACACTTTTATCCACTTTCAATGAAGCTCTCTCTCCAAGAGAGTAGGGTATAAAAATTTGTCCTGGAGTCCAACCAAAGTACTGTTTATCAATAATGCAAAACCCTCCAAGTACCCATCTTGGAGCACACAATTTTACTTCAAGCCACTTATTGTAACATACAGTGAACCCTAGCTGTCTGTAAAAAGTGTTCATTATAATTGAGGCTAACAATGACAGTAAGGCAAATATCATGATCGATTGTAAACAAAGGCTGATACAGAATTTTATCCAACCTTCAAATAGACTTTTCAGTGGTGAAAATAAAATAGAAATGAGAAACAGTGGCATTATAGCTATAAGGAAAGCTGTACCTACAAAGCCAAAAAGGAATATTATGTAAGCATATACACATAGCAGGAAATATAAAACAATTCCTATAAGGATAGGAGGTACAATAAAGATGCTTGTCCACATTTGATAATGAAAAAGCGCTGCAAGTTTTTTCCAAACAGAGTAAGCAAAAAATTTATCGAACATTTCTTCCATAAAATTAAACAACTTAATATGAGTTTCGCTTCCTCGAGGAATACTTCCTGTATCCATGTTAGGAGCAAAATTGGTAATTATACTTATCAAGTGTTCAAGACCTTTGACAAATAAAGCAAGAAAATGATCATAGAAAAACCTAAAACTTCCAGGAGATGTAAGTACTACTACCAGAGTGATTTTCATTATTCTGATAAGCAAATCATGCTTAGTCTCTCGTATCATTCCAAAAAGATAAAGGAGTGATGAGATTGTTATAAACAGCACAAGTAAGGAAAGAACAAGATTATGAAAGCTCGTACTTTTTTCTGCTATATTTTCGAATATAGCTTGTGCAGCTGTAGGACAGTCACTATTAAAATGCTTTTTACAGTTTTCATTAATCAATAATGCACATTTTAGATAGTTATAGGTGTAATCGAAAAGTCCAACAATACCAGGTTTTTGTACTCCGCTCAGAAATTCAAAGGAATATCCACCTGCATTATCTGAGTAATATCTATCCAATATTTTTACATATATTTTCCACCCTTTTTCTAACTTCAGCGCATTACAATTTTTATCCTTTAACTTAGTCCTATCACCCTTTTTCAAGATAAAAAGCCCACTTCTGCCTTCTGCTATGGAATTATAACCTAGATGTATAGTAGGAGATTGAGGATTAAGAATTAACTCTAAATTATCATTAGGGTTGGGATCTATAAATTCTTTCCTGCCACTAGCATTTGTGTTAGATCTCCTGAACAGGAAATAAGCTCCATGACCGTTAGTGAACCAGCATGGTGTGCTAAGTAATACTGTATTGCTGCTGCTATTTTTATTAATGCACTTACAGTTCACAGTACAATTTCCATTAAGGTTACTTGAAAATCTCTGTATATCAGAGTAATCATTACAAGCTAAGTGAAAACCAGGTAAACTGTTATCACCTTGTTTGCCTTCAAATTTAGTTGTATATTTCATTTGTTCCAATTTTTGCAAGCTATAGGTGCTTTTCAGTTTTTCACCATTATTACTCCAAGATGTCCATGCACCATTAACTCGTACTACTAAATCGTCTCCGTTAGTTTCAAGTCCTGTGTCTTTCCATTTAACTGCTTTGTTAGGATAGTGACCATTATTAGATTCTCCAATATTAGGGTCAGTTATTTCTTCATCATTAGAAATCAAAGCATCGTGATCATCTGAAAAGTGGGCATCTACTGTAATAGGTTCGGGACCAAAATAGTCAGCAGATATACATCTTGGAAAGGGCATATCGTTTTTTTCACAACCTGTTATTAATACATAAGATGCAAGGAGCAGTAATCTAAAACAAAACTTACCTAAGCATAACTTCATACTTAAACTTTCCTTGAATGTAGGAATAAATTTTATCTAAAATGTCTTTTTAATTAGTTGCTCCATAGCAATCTTGTGCTTCTACTTCTTAATCTTTCCTTAACTATCAGGTAATTGATTATCTTCTTTTTCCTGTATCTTTTTTTGTTTTTTAGGCACTCCTCCCTTTTCCATCTGGTAAGTTTGGTTGCTTATTATTACCATTACCTGTATGGGGTAATTTGTGCTGATTAGATTTAAACTCAATTTCTGGCCGATCATTGCTAGTTTTCTGCCTGATTTCCTGTATCAGGTTTTGAGTTTTGTTGTCAAGTCCTACAATTGATAGTATAGATTGTGATGCACTGCCAGTAACTGTGCTGATACTACCCATAATTCCCCAACCAGTACTAAATATTGCTTGTGACATAGTTTCTGATGCAGAAACAAACACTTCCATTGCACTAGCAACAATGAGGTATATAAATGCTTGGATTAGATCTATAGGCAATGCTGCAAAGTGTCCACCAGTTCTTTCTCCAGTGCTAAGTATAGTATCAATACTAGTGCTTGGACTATATCCAAGAGGCAGTACAGATTTCATGATGCAAAGATCATGGGATAAAAAACTTATGCTAATTAAACATTGATAGCATGCAGAGAAGTTTGTAAGGTTGTATAAAACTGAGTATAAAAGTGGGCTCAAAATAGATAATGATGAAAGTAAAATGATTGGTTGTATTGCAACATGAGCTAATGTCCTTATCCAATTTTCAAATATGGATTTGGTCTGTTGAAATAAAATAAACACGATAAATAAAGGTGTTAATGAGAGTAAAAGTGCCACTAGAAAAGTAGATATCATATACCTGAGTATAGCACTAATAATGCATTTTAAAGATATAAAACTAGCATAGAGTATTGTAAAAAAAGCAATAAAGCCAAAAGGACCAGCAAGCATTAATGATAAAAACTTCAACCAAGTTTCTTTTGTGAAGAATATTCCTGTTGTTAAGTCTAAGAACGAAAATTTTCTATTACCTTCTCCTATATGTCCAGAAAAACTGTCAATTAAATGAGCGCTGCTGTCAATAAAAAGCTTTGATAAGGTTGTACCAAAGAGTTCCCAGCTTCTATCACTAAAGGCAAAAGCTATAAATGCTATCTTCATCATCTTTATAATGAAGTCAAATTTGCTTAGCTGTGTTATTCCAAGCATATAACCAGTAGTAGTGAATATAACGTATAGAATAAGCAACGCTCTCACTCCTTGAAAAAGACCTTTTGCGTATCCTTTATATAAATCCTTAATACTGTCTCCAATTACTTCTTCTTTTATAAAAGAAAGTATCTTATTTACACTTAATGAAATAAAATCGTTGATTTTTTTTTTGACAAACATGGTCACACCATACTTATTATTTTCATAATATTTGCCATTTTTATCTATAATATCATTCCTCTCTACATTGCTTACATCAATACCAAAATAAATTTTTTTGGATTTGTCGTTTTCTAAATGGTTTCCATCTATTTCATAATATTTTGTGCTATCACCTACGTGAGTTAATTCTACCACCTCTTTAAAGCTATCATTGTTTGTAATGGATGTATTTTTTGGTAGTTTATTACCTAGATAAATATATAATTTTTTGCCATCAGTGTATTCACAAGACTTAGTCGTTTTGACATGATACCCACCTCTATTAAGATAATAATGGCCATAATCTGCAATAGCGAGCATTACACTACTGCTAGATTTTACATTGTCATGCACTAAGTAGTCGTTATTTAATTTCAAAGAAAAGTCCTTGAAATTATTACTAATTTGTGAACATACATTACCTCCTCCTTTTTTTTCTGGGAGACATTGAGTACCTTGAGCAGTGTCTTTCATGTCTTTACGCCTACTTTCTGGAATACTTATATCACTAGGATCACTTATTTTTGCAACGAGAGCTTCAGCCCAGGAAATATCTTTAGTGTCATTGCCTGGTGTAAAATTAATAACATCAATATAACCAAAATTCTTTATGTTTTTAGCTTCTTCAAGCTTATCTTCAACTCTTTTGAGGTGAGAATATATATCACATTGATTGCTTTTATGATATTTTTGATATCTTATAGAAGAGACGCAATTCCTATATCCATTTTTATGTAAATTCGCATTGAATATTCCATCTTTAGTATAACATATATTCTGGTAGTAACAGTTAAGGTTATAAGAGCTGTATTTTTTTATTTCATTAAGGCTGCAGTCTCTTCCGTTACATAGTTTGTCAAGTCCTATCTTAGTCCATCGTAGGTCTAACAATGCGCCATTTATCCATGGGCTTTCATTTTGGATATAATTTCTATTGAAATGTACCTTATTATCATATGGGGTATAGCCGTTACCAACTAGCACTGTTCCTTTTTTAAAGTTTTCTTTACTAAGCTGAGGGAATTTTATCTCAGTTCTGTTGCTATTGTCTCCACAAAAGAACGTTCCTCCATTGAGTGTATCTTGTATCGTAACTTTTTTATTTCCTTCTCTTGTTTTATAACAATTGTTATCAAAACTAATATTTTCCCCTTCTAGATTGTTATGGTCAATTACTATCTCTCTGGGAATTAAGCTGAAGCTTAATTTGTCGCCAGGATTTACTTTAATTCCAGTGTCAACGTAGCGTCTCTTACTATAAAATTTGCTATCCCCAAACCCTATGTTCTTACACACTTCTTGTTCATCAAGACCAGAGTTATTAGTAGGTTTGCTACTATAACTTGGTATTGAACCATTAGCACAAAATACAGCAGGTACAAGTACTTTTTTTTGTGTTTTCCCTTCCTTAAAAGGACAGAAATTTACTGATCCGTTAATAGTAAATTTTATTTTTTCACCTTGAGTAATTACTTGACCGGAATCAACCCAGTGAATCTTAACTCCTTCGTTAGCCTTATGAACTGGAACATCTACATTAACACTAATATCTCTGCTATGTAATCCTGGCTCAACACAATCTATAGTACAGCCAGTGATTGCAAAATATAGTGTCAATAATAGTGACCTTTTGTTCATGATTGTGGTTTTCCTGGAGACTGTGGCATCTGAAATATTGAGCTTTGAGCTCCTTGTGGTATCAGTCTTTTTCTCAATATATCTGAATGTTGTGCAGCACTTGCTCTTATTTGAGTGCTTCCTTCACCTAATCCAATTGCTTCCATTAGACTTTGTTGATATTGTCTCTCAGGTTCACCTATTACATAAACACCGAACAATGAATCAGATATTTTCGAAGAAGCTTCAGTCAAAGCTTCCATGGCATAGCCTAAAATGACAAAAATCATCATAGCAGAAATATTGGGCGCATACTTTGAAGTGTATCCATAAAAAATGCAAGGGTTAAAAATTCTTAGATTAATGCTAAGTATGCAAGTAGGACAAGCTTCAAAATCAAACATTGAGTATATGATGTAATCCATAATTTGGCTTATCAAGGATACAAAAATTAAAAGCACTGCTGGATGGACTGCAAATCTTGCTAAATTCTTGACCCAGTTGTAAAATAAATGTCTAGTGTATGTAAACAGAATGCAAATAATAAAAATTGGTGCTAAAGAGAGTAGTAATGCAACTATTGCTATGGATGTAATAAGAGAAAATAATGCGTTAAAAACAGACAATACTACTTTTATAAAACCCCAAATCATCAAACAAAAGGCTACAATACCTAAAGGGCTAGAAAATACAAGGGATATCATTAATAATATAGAGTTCGGTAAAAAAAATCTATTTAATGGCAAATCTAGAAATTCAAAAACATTTGATGCTGTACCTCTGAAGTTTGCTGCTTCTATTAACTGTTTTGGAATATTAATAAAGATAGAGAATGCATTATTATAGAAAAAATTCCAACTATCATCCCGTAATATCTGGGTGATAATCCCTATCTTCGCACACGCAATCAAGAATTTATATATAGAAACATTGCTTAACCCAAGGAGGTAATAAAGAGTATACAGAACTATATGTAATACTAGGAGTGATACTATTGTAGACCTAATAGTATTTGTTCTGCTTGATTTTATGAAACTCTCGTAGAGAGACTTTGCAGTGCTTGTATTAGAATGAATCACATCATGATTGTTGTAGCTGGAGCCGAAAAGTGCAGTTTTTATCTTCTCATCAAAAAAATTGTATATCGCGCTAGAAACTCTAATAGGCAGCCCTTTAGTTGTTATCTTAATACTAAGATAGCCTTCATTCTTTCCATAATCGCACCCATAATCTCTTATTCCGTAGTATATAGTGCCACTTTGACCTTTCAGCTTTTCTTTCAATTTTTCCATTTCTTGAGTGTCATAAACTTTGCTAATATCAACAGGTATATCTTCCTTATTTTCCCCAGGATTGTTTTTAGGATATTCATCAGAAACACGTATGTATAAGCTCTTTTCTAAATTAGGAACTCTTGTTACCCTTATGTTGAAACCACCTTTATCATTTTTATCGTAGCATCTTTCATAGTTTCTATTACACAAACTAAAAGTTAAATTCGGTATTTGATGGTCATTATTCATCTTATAATCGCAATTAGTACATAAACCGCTGTTTGAAATGTATTCAAAATTCTCACCATCCATATAGACTCTTAGAGATGTAATATCAGTTCTCACTTGCTTCCCTTCCATAATATTAACTTCATCCAAAGATTGTGGCACCTTACCTTCTATACTATTGAGTTCAATGTGTGTACAATCTGTGTTTTTGTTACTGGAATGGAATCTACATATGCGACCACAGAGTAAGTTTAAAACGTGCGTATCTATTTTGCTTATTTGACTATCTGAAAGATTAGTACAATTTATCTCTTCTTTTTTTGCAGAGTTAATAATGCTCTTAATTCTTTCTCTCTTCTTATCTTGATCCAATTTTGGAAAATTTGGATCCCAGTACTCTTTCCCATTTAACCATTTAACCTTATTGCTTGTTATATACTTGTTAGGACATATTGTATACTGATCTTTTTCATCCTTCCATATCTGACATTCATTTTGATTTAAAATACGTGCGAAATATTCCTTTTCTCTATTATTGCATTTTTTGTCAATACTTATGTACCTGATTGTCTTATTTTCCTTATCTTTACATACTTTACTTCCAATAACACTAAAGTTTATTGAATCGCCAGCTTTAAGTACAAATTTTGACAATGTAACCTCTTTTACCCCTGGCCTTATTGTAAAATCTTCATGCTCTTGACAAAAACTGATTTTGCTAGGTACTATGCTAATTTCTGTTACTTTTATCCCACTTGAAATGTGAACATTAGAGTCAGACCATCTTTGTTGGGTTGAGACTACATGTGATCTTTCATGCAAATCCAATAAACTTTCTGGCTTGATGCAGTGATTATCACAACCAGACAGTAAAAAGAATGTTGCTATTAACAAAAACTTACGCACAACCTACCCAAGCTTTGGTTACTTAAATGTTAAGATATCTATTGCTTACTTTAGCTCCTAGCTAGGAGCTACATATTATTTTACAGTGTCAGTGATGTCTTTGCCAATGCTTTCAGCAATATTAGCACCATCGTTTGCGAGAGTAGGTCTGCTGATATTTTGATCATCAACACGAGACATTGTGCTTTCTGTACTTTTTTTGCCTTGCTCAGGAATTCTAGCAACATCTCCAAATTGAGCTTTACTGATAGCTCCAACAACAGCTTTAGTTGCAGAAAAGGCTTTTGACATCATTTTTTCAGGTATGGCTCCAGAGCCAAGTGCTGATCTTGGATTACCAGCAAGTTCTGCAGCCATATTAGGAAGAATATTTAAAAAGTGATAAAATAGGAATAGTATTAGAGCTAATTTTAGTAACTCTCCGATGAGAGAGGTGCTAAACTCTATGTATGTAAAATCGAATAATCCAAGTATGCTATTTTTTTTAAAGCTATAGTTTTGCATCATACAAGCAAGTGTGTCTTTATTTCTATCACATTCTCTATCTCTTAATTTAAACCACTGTTTTTTATTGTTTAATATTGTAATTTCTTCTTTTTCAAAGTTCAAGTTTTTAAAATAGGTTTTATCGCATGCTATGAACATAAATGATAAAAATGTAAAAAGCATAACTGGGTATAAACTATAAGTAATTAGCTCTTTCAGCCACCCGTCAAAGTATCCTTTAGTGTGCTGAAACAGAACCATAGGAATAAACAATGGTGATAAAATTATGATTACACTTAAGGCAATCAGAGATAAAATAAATATATAGCACATCCATAAAACAATTATCATCATCATGACAGCCATAAATATGCATACAAGGGCTGTTAAAATTTGACCACCAGCAAGGATAATGCCAATTATTGAACCTGATATTAATAAAACAGGGGCAGCACCAAGTAAAACAGATAATATTCCTACACCTCCTGTGCCAACTTTTCCAGTGATCCCATCTAAAGGGGCCCCTAAGTAAAATAGAATTCTACAATCAAGCCTATCCCATGGGGCGAGATAAGCACTTTCTCCATATTTTTCTGGTTTATAATTGCATATATTTTTACTTTCAGATGATGCTTTTAATACTATCTCAGATAAGCTGTCCGAGAGTACTGTTAACTCTCTGTAATAATGAGACATAGTACTACCTGTTGTGAAGTAGATCACTAGAGCAAATTTGATAATCAGTATGTATATTTCTTGCAAACTGCGTACTTCACCAGATATTGCTTTTACAGAGAACAGCATTAAAGCTAAAACTAAAACAGCAGTTACAGCATTTTTCATCTTTTTTTGCGCTAAAGATATAAAGCTTTCACTATTTGGTAGGCCTCTACCTGCAACTAAGTTATCTAATGATTCCTTAATGCACTGTACTACCATAGAAGTTATAGGGATAGGAACTAATGATTTACTTCCAGCTTGGTTATAACAAGCTTGTGAAATGTAATCTTGAAAACAACCTTTGTTGTCGTAGCCTATAAAGATTT
The DNA here is from genome assembly GCF_013365475.1 of Wolbachia endosymbiont of Cruorifilaria tuberocauda. GTDB lineage: Bacteria > Pseudomonadota > Alphaproteobacteria > Rickettsiales > Anaplasmataceae > Wolbachia. The sequence continues at coordinate 21,700 of NZ_CP046579.1, read as the reverse complement.
TTCCCTCTTTTTCACTATTTTTTATAATAGCCTTATAATCCTCATCTGGACCAATAGCAACAGGATTGCCAGTGCTGAACTTTATCATAGATTTATCACACATAGGAGCAATCGGATCTGGGGGCAATTCTGTGCACCCAATATCAACCCCTTGCGGCCATGGGGTCATTTTAATACCAAGTGTGTTAATCTCAGCTAGCTCCACACATAACCTACTAGCTTTCCCTACTGCTTTAAATGTTGATCCATGTATGGTTTTACTCTGCCCAACCTTAAGAACTTCACATTTTAGGCCTCCATCAACTTTTGGTGACCACGACCCATCTACATATCCAATATCTTTTTCCCTGACATCGAAGTCTATGTACCCAAATTTTTCTCTGGAATCAAAATTATTTATCTTAAAAAGGTTACCAAAAGTTAAAGGGTTACGGTGACATACTTCTATATATTCACTATACTGCACACCATTTTTAGGCCAGTAATAATGTTCTCTATCAACACTCACAACTTCCCAGTTGTTAAAATCTAAGACTTCTTTTTCTGTTTGTTTTCCATCTTTCCCAGATTTTTCTTTTAATAAAGAAAGGTATTCGTCTTCTGTTTGAAAATTTTTATTTATAAGTGTAGTGTAATTTGTGTCCCTTAGCGTAAAATCTTTGTAATCCCCGTTATAATCGCGAGCAACTGGGTGCCTAACAAAACTATGCTCACAGATGACAAGCCCTCCTATTGCCTTCCAAACTCCAACGATTACTGCTATCATTGCAATAATAACAAGACCAGTGGATAAACCAGCAGAGGAAATGATCAAAATAACACCAGTGAATATTGTACCAACAGCGATTGCTATTCCAGCAAGTGCTGAAGCTGTTCTAAATGCTCCACAGTCAGGATTAGAAGCGCGGCTAAAGTTACCAGTAAAATTAAATCTGCTAGTAAATTCTGTTCCATCAGTACCACTTACTACATCTGCAAAAGCTGGGTATGAGAGCAAAAAATCTGTATTCAGTAAAAATATTGCAATTAGCAGTAACAGTAGTTTTGCATTAGACATTTTTTACCTTCTGGTAGAAGATAGGCAACCACTCCTTTGGGTCATCTCCGACTTCTTTCAATATATCTTGTAGTAATATAGTACTTTCTGCACGTCCAGATAACACGTTAACTATATCGTCTAAGTCTTTTAGATCTATTCTAGCCACAACAGCATTAGTTCCTTGTTTTACCAAAAAGAACCTAGTGCTTGGATCTGTGTGCTTAATTAGCACATATTCACGCTCAGTTAACATAAAAACATCGCGATAGACACTAGTAGCTTTTAAATTTGGTAAAAAAATCTGTGTTGCTGTTTGTTGTACAAGTGTGTCACTAATAGTGCTTTTGCTTGCATCTTCAACGCTCTGAGTAGCAAAGATAACAAAAGCATTTAACTTTCTTAGTACTTTCAACCAGTCTTTTATCTTAGGCGCAAAGAATGGGTTATCTATTAATGCCCACGCCTCGTCAAGAACGATAATGGATGGAGTGCCATCAAGAGATGTACCTATTCTATGAAACAAATAAATTAAGACAGGACCAAGGGCGACAGGATCTTTAAGCAAGCTAGCCATTTCAAAGCCAAACACCCTTGCTTTTGAAAAATCTAGTAAATCTTCTTTATTGTCAAATATTGCAGCGTGAGAACCATTGCCGTACCACATAGATATTGCTCCAGCAAGAGTACCAGGCCCTGCAAGACCTAAAAATGGTACAAGATTGCTTAACAATCTATCTTCTCTTTTTAGTTTAAAATTTCCTTCGATTGCATCATTAATTCGAGAAATATCTTCTGAAGTAAATTTATCATTGTACACGCAGATTAAAGACTTTATCCACTCCATCAGAAATGTTCTATTACTTGAGGTATCATCAAGTTGTAAAGGGTTGAAATTTGTCTTAGTTCTTGGTTCTATTATGGTATAAATACCACCAAGAGCTCTTAAAAAGATTTCAGCACCACGATCTTTATCAAAAAAGAATATCCTTGGGGAAAATTTCATTGCTTGAGCGCATAAGAAGTTCATTAGAACAGTTTTCCCAGCACCAGTTGGGCCAATTATCATAGTGTGTCCGACATCTCTTATATGAAAGTTAAAAAAAAACGGTGTACCAGATGTTGTGTCGAAAACTGTAACAGCACTTCCCCAGTGATTATTGAATTTGTTACCAGTAGGATAATTATGTTGAGATGCAAAGCCAGCTAAATTAAGACTGCTTATTGTACCTTTTCTTACTATATAATCAAAGTTGCCAGGAATTTGCGCCCAAAATGCTGGTTCAAGATTGACTTTTTCTCGAATAGGGTAAACACCACAGTTAGAAAGCTCTGATTCTACCAGCGACAAGGCATTATCCAGTGACTTAGGGCTTTTTTCTATACATAGGATAGTTAAGTGGTGTTCACCAAACACAATCTTCCCACTCATCGCATCATCAAGGGCATGCGAGATTTCTGCTATTTGGGAAATAGCTTTATCTGCAGATTGTATCATCCTATTTTGTTGTATTTGCATTTTTGCGATTGCTATTTGTCTATTTGCAAATTGGAAAGACTGTGTAATGATAAACTCATATGGAAGTTGTAAAAAATGATCGAGCATCCCTGCAAAAGTGTTATTTCCATATTCTTTAATACTTACTATTCCAGCATATTTACTATCATTATGGGTCACAACCTGTATAATCTTACGACCAAAGAACAGCCTATGTACTGGTAAGTATTTGGATATTTCTGTCTTTAAAGGAAAAAGCGTATTTGTAATGAATCCACAATTTACAATCCTAGATAAAAATTCCATTATTTCACAAAATAAGCCATTTTTGGTTTCTTTTACCCCAAGAATCTTAGGTGAATAATTTCTAAGGCTTGTTACTATACGATTTGTTGTGTCTTCTAAATCTTCATAGGTAGCATGCATATCGCTTTCCCAAGCATATTTTGAAGTTACATGTCCGAATTTTTTTAACAGATATGATAAAAATTCTACTCCTTTTGTGTTTGCTCTACGGATAATAGTGATATATAGGTCATTAATGAATGATTGCCTTGTCAAGTGTTTTGCTCTCCATTTTAGATTTACATAGTTAGCAAAGAAATTTGGTAATTTTTGACTTGCAGATTCATTGGAAAAAATATTTTTCTTACGCCTGATAGTGTGAAAGTATAACCCAAATGCTGGAGAAGAAATGCTTCTTAGCATCTGATTTCTGATGTTATTCTGTATTACCAAGTCTTCATCATCTGCTGTTTCGAACGCGAATCCATTTAATTTTATGAACTTGACTAACCAATTTTGCTTTGTTATTAAAGTCGTGCTATTCCAATAGCAAGAGTATGGTATAAACTCAGCGGTATGAACTTCTCTGGCTAAAATAGATTTATTCTTCGAATGAATAGTTCTAAATCTCAGCATTGTGTAGAATTAAGTAATGTCGTAAGAATTGGCTCCATAGTAAAAGCGGTTCAAGCACCTTGAGCATTTTCTTAATTTTACCATAAACAATTCAATGAACAATGGTTCTTTTGCGGAAGCTATGTAACCAAGTCCGTGTATTGCAAATAGTACTAAAAAGGTTCTAAGATCGTTTGTATTAATAAAAATTAGCATGCAAATTAGGACATTTAATATTGCAAACGTGTAACTCACACCAAAAAGCATTGCAGGTCTTGTAAGACCTTTAAAAAGTTGGTTTATTTGTATGCTGCCTGTAGACATTTTAAACTTGTGTAACCTGCTTTATAATTATAAGTGTGTAACACTAATACTCCATCATTAATTAAAAATCCATTGAAATGAGTAGATTTTTAGGTAAGATAAATAATTTAGATCCAATAATGACAAGCTGGCCATTTCAAGAAGCAGAAAAAATATTACAGAGGTTTCCTAATAAGAAGGAGATAATATTTGAAACTGGCTATGGACCTTCAGGTTTCCCACATATTGGTACTTTTGGAGAAGTTTTCCGTACTGCAGTTGTTGCAAATGCGTTAAAGGAAATAGCTCCTAATATAAGGACTAGAATCATTGCTGTTTCTGATGACATGGATGGCCTGCGAAGAATACCAAATAATGTACCGAATAAGGAAATGTTAAGAAAACATTTGGATAAGCCGTTGACCATGATACCAGATCCATTTGGTACTCATGAAAGTTACGGCCACCACATGAATTCACTGTTGTGTAGGTTTCTTGATTTATTTGGGTTTGAATATGAATTTAGAAGCGCTACAGAGTGCTATAGATCAGGCATTTACGATGAAAAGCTTCTACTTTTATTGGGAAATTATGATAAAGTAATGAATGTAATGCTTCCGTCATTCCGTAAAGAAAGGCAACTGACCTATAGTCCGTTCTTGCCAATATGTCCAAAAACTTCTCAACTTTTACAAGTCCCAATAATTGAAAGAGATACCAATAAGGGAACAGTGACATATAAAGACATAGATGGGGGAAGAATAGAAATTCCTGTAACAAGAGGAAGGTGTAAATTGCAATGGAAACCAGATTGGGGAATGAGATGGGCTACATTTGGAGTCAATTATGAAGCTCACGGGAAAGATTTAGCTACATCTGCTGTACTTTCAAGTCAGATATGTGAAATTCTTGGAGAGAAACCACCACTTCTGTTTTGCTATGAATTTTTCCTCGATGAGAAAGGAAAGAAGATATCAAAATCAAAAGGAAATGGCATCTCCCTTGAGGAGTGGATCACTTATGCACCAGCAGAGAGTTTAGCGTTATATATTTTTCAAAATCCAAAGAAAGCTAAGCGTTTATATTTCGATATCATACCAAAATCAACTGATAAATATTTAGAGCTTGTTAAGAGTTATAATGAGAGTAAAGAAAAATATGTGGACAGTCCCGTGTGGCATATCCACTATGGCAATGTTCCAGAGGTAAAAATCTCAGGTATAAACTTCTCGTTACTCTTAAACTTGGCATCAGCTTGTAATGCTGAAAATAAAGAGATTCTTTTAGGTTTTATATCCACTTATATGTCGGATATTATACCAGAGAATGATAAGATTCTAGACAGGCTCTTAAATTTTGCAGTTAAGTATTATCTTAATTTTGTTAAGCCAGAAAAAGTATATAAAGCTCCTAACGAAAAAGAAAAAGAAGAGTTAGTAGATTTAAAGAATGCTTTGTATTCTCTACCTGTTAGTACTACTGCTGAACAAATTCAATCTCAGGTTTTTTTAGTTGGGAAAAAGCATAATTATAGCAATTTACGAGATTGGTTTCAGTTATTGTATATGACACTACTTGGTCAAAAAACTGGCCCTAAAATAGGGTCTTTCATCAAGCTTTATGGTATAGATAATACAATTTTTCTTATAGATAGTGCTATCAAACGTGCACTTTAAAGTACAACCTTTTTCACTTACAAGTGCACATATTACTTGATAACCTTAATTAGTTTCTTCTATTAATACTAGAGCTATTTATCTTTTTAATCTCTGGATTAGGTCAATGATGTAATACTTAAATATCTAACGTTTCTTGTTCGATTTTTCATGCTATAATTATTTATTATATAGATAGATGATTAGAAATCCAAAGAGGTATCATGCTATGGTACTTGGACTGTTCTGTGATGAGGAAGTATTTGTTATTTATAAAACCATAATATCAGTATACTTGACACTTTAGTCTGGTGGTAGTTTAATGAATAAAAGGCAAGGTTATTTATAAGAAGTTGTACAGTAAAGCTCTTGTTTGAGCTTCATAATATGAATGGAAATATGGGTAAAAGGATTAGAATAGAATCAGATAGTTTAGGTGAGGTGAGGGTGCCCAGTAAACATTACTGGGGAGCACAAACTCAACGTTCCTTAGAGAATTTTAAGATAGGAATAGAAAAAATGCCAGAGCCACTAATTAGGGCGTTAGGAGTAGTAAAACTTGCAGCAACGCGCGTAAACATGAAACATGGTACTCTGGACGAGAAAATAGGAAATACAATTTGCATAGCTGCGCAAGAGGTAATAGACGGCAAATTTAAGGACGAGTTTCCACTTCTTGTATGGCAAACTGGTTCTGGGACTCATACTAATATGAATATGAATGAGGTAATCAGTAACCGTGCGATAGAAATTTTAGGCGGAGAATTAGGTAGCAAATTTCCAGTACATCCAAACGATCATGTAAATTGTAGTCAATCATCCAACGATGCTTTTCCAACAGCAATGCATATAGCAGTAGCAAAGCAAATAAATCATTCTCTTATTCCAAGTCTTAAATGGCTTTGCAAAGCACTAAATAATAAGGCTCATCAATTTAAAAACATAATAAAAGTAGGACGTACTCATTTACAAGATGCAACTCCTCTAACACTTGGGCAAGAGTTTTCTGGCTATGTATCTCAAGTTGAAAAGGGAATAGGAAGAATAAAGTCAACTCTTATTAATGTGTATGAGCTTGCGCAAGGTGGTACTGCAGTAGGTACAGGATTGAATGTCAGGCGAGGCTTTGCTCAAAATTTTGCTGAAGAAATAGCAAAAATCACTGGTCTTCCTTTTACTTCTGCAAAAAATAAATTTGAAGCGCTAGCAGCAAATGATGCCCTAGTTGAGTTGAGCGGGGCACTTAATACAGTGGCAGTTAGTTTAATGAAAATTGCAAATGATATAAGATTGCTTGGCTCTGGTCCTAAGTGTGGAATTGGAGAAATAACATTACCGGAAAATGAGCCTGGTTCTTCAATTATGCCAGGTAAGGTAAATCCGACTCAATGTGAAGCAGTAACAATGGTGTGTACTCAAGTTATGGGGAACCATGTTGCTGTAACGATTGGTGGTTCAAATGGTCATTTTGAGTTGAATGTATTTAAGCCGGTAATAGTCTATAATGTTTTACAATCCATAAGACTTTTATCTGACGCAAGTTTAAATTTTGCAGAAAAATGTGTGTTTGGTATTAAAGCAAACGAAAGGAGAATAAAGGATTTGCTAGATCGTTCGTTAATGCTAGTAACTGTATTGAATACACATATAGGATATGACAACGCAGCAAAGGTAGCTAGGCTTGCCCACGAAGAGAATATCACTCTCAAAGAAGCAGCAACGAAGCTAGAGCTGCTTACTGAGGAAGAATTTGAAAAAATAGTGAAAGTGGGAGAGATGGTAAATTTATAAGCCACTTAATTTTAGCAGGTAGTGCTTGAAGTGGTTTTATGCTTTTTACATCAAACTCCTTGCTAATATTTTTGATTCTGTTGCTGTATCTGTAAGTTCCTGGTAAGAAACTGATTGGGTCTATCTTTTATTTTTAGCCATTGAATTAGTTAATACTACATACAAGTTCTGATATTTCTAGATATGACATAATGGAGAATTAAAAATATAATAAGCTTTAGCTTATTTGATTTTGGAGATGAAGAATAGAGTCTCATTAAAAGTAAAAAGTTCGATAATTAATTCTTAGCATATTATTAATAGCACATCAATAGTAGAAGTAATTTATGCTGTTGATTGTGATACAGAAAGATATGAAAGATAGCAGATACAGAACTACTTAATTTCACACACAGCAACGGGAAAAGCCCAACATTTGATAAATCCTTCAAATCTCTACAACATATTTGAGTATAGAAGACGCTGCATTTTTTAAATGGTAGATTTTTTTATAGCTCTGTATTATTGGTGTTGTGATAATCTACACACATTTACAAAGTTGCAATGCTTCAAAATTTCTAGTTATAAGACATAAACTCAATGGAAGAAGTTACGAATACCGGTAAAAAACATAGAGATCTTACTCTCATTTGCAGCTGCTATTACATCTTGATCTTTTAGGGAGCCACCAGGCTGGATTATTGATGTAATTCCATGTTTTGCACTTTCTACTATGCTATCTGGGAACGGGAAAAATCCATCTGAAGCAAGCACAGCACCTCTACATCTTTCATTTGCCTTTTTTACTGCAATGTTTACACTATCTATTCTACTTGACTGTCCTGAGCCGATGCCAATCGTACACCCGTTTTTTGCTATAACTATTGCATTGGACTTTACATGCTTGCATATTCTCCAAGCAAAAATTAGATCTTCTCTCTCTTTCTTTGTTGCAGTACAACTCGTTACTTGTCTCATTTTTTCTACTTCTATTCCGCTATTATCACTTTCCTGTACTAAAAATCCACCGAAAGCGTTTTTGATTTGATATTTCCTATTTTTTTGAAATGGATCATAAATGACAACCCTTAAATTTTTCTTTTTTTGCAAAATTTTCAATGCTTCTTCATTTATTGAAGGTATTACAACTACTTCTAGAAATATCTCACTTAGTTTCTCCGCTAGCTTTAAGTCTATCTCTCGATTTAAAGCTACTATTCCACCAAAACTACTTATTTTATCGCATGACAAAGCCTTTTCATACGCCTCCAAAGCACTATTGCCAACAGCAGCACCACAAGGATTATTATGCTTGATTATTACTGCCATAGGTTCTTTAAACTCAGAGAGTATGTCAAGCGCAGATTCTATATCTACTATATTATTATAACTTAACTCTTTACCATATATTTTCTCCAACGGGTACTTTCTAAACTGATTACTATAAAACGCAGATTTTTGATGTGGATTTTCTCCATACCTTAGTTCTTGTACTTTATATCCGTATAGAGTAAAAAACTTAGGTAAGTCATCATTCTTACCCTTTGACAAAAACCAACTGTAAATATTAGAATCATAACATGAAGTAAGAGCAAATGCTTTAGTTGCTAGATGTTTTCTATATTCTAACGTTGTTTTATTTTCGTTCCTAATCATTTCAATCTTTAATGTTTCATAGTCTCTAATGCTAGAAATGACTGAGGTAAAATGAAAATTTTTTGCTGCAGCCCTAATCAGGGATACTCCTCCAATATCAATCTGCTCTATAATTTGTTTATCATTTGCTATAACACCTACAGTTTCCCAAAATGGATATAGGTTAATTACAAGAAGATCTATAGGCTCAATTCCTAGATCTTGTATTTCCTCTTTATGCTCTTTCCGATTATATAGTATTCCTCCGTGAATTTTAGGATGTAAAGTTTTTACTCTACCACCTAGTATCTCTGGATATTGTATATAATCCGATACTTCTTGCGTTTTTATTCCAGCATCAGATAGTATCCTATAAGTATTCCCTGTTGAGAGAATTTCTATTTGTTTCTGCGTTAAAAATAATGCAAGATCAACTATATTAGTCTTATCATACACTGATATTAAAGCCCTTTTTATTCTATACATAGAAAGCCTTTTAAGATCATACAAAAAGAAAGAAGTTGTTTAACTTTTAATTTCCAACTTCAATTTTTAGACGGAATTTTCCATTATCAGTATTATTTGTGCAGCTTTACAGAGTAGAGCTACCTTATATCCCGATAATTATATTCCAATACTAAACTATACCAGTTAATTTTCTTATAGGCATATTGCCTAGTGCTAACTCAGTATAAACCACAACTACTAAATATTTTCTCACATTTTGCTATAAGTTGATATACATTATCTATAACATAATCTTACATCAAAAATTTATATATAACAATTTTTTATTATTTGCACTTCTTACACAGGCAAGATTTCTTTCAAGAAGCTATTGCTATAAGTTAGCAAGTCTAAATTTCGTATATCATAACTGTTCATGTCTAAAATATCTCTAATATCTCTTGTATCATGTCCTCTGCGAGGAAAGTCTACCTTGTAACTTACACTGATATTTAACTTTAGAGATGAGACTTTAATTACGTTATCACCATAATATCACCTAAAAGGTTGTTTATCTTTGTGCTGCTCTATCTCATGCTGTTGTAAGCACCAATCTCTGGTTGGGTTATGCTCTATATTTTCTGTGATCATAAGGTACATTCTAACACATGTATGTTAACTTCTATTATGTGGTTGCAGAAAAGAAAGTTCATCTCTTTTCGAGATGGATATGACTTGATTTTCTGTTTCTTGGTTAACTTTTTACCCATCATTCCAATTATCGAAAAATATTGTTTGTAATTAGGGCACTGTCTGTTATTAAGGCAATATAACAAAGTAAAAGTTTATTTTGATCTTATCTAAAGAACTTTCCTTAGTTGATTAACTTGTTTCTGTGGTCGCACTAATAATATAGAAATGATAAAGAAGGAAAGTTGATTCTAATATATGAGCTTTTGCTTAGCTATCAGGATAATAAGCAGGCATAAAAGGAATATCAGGTTTTATAAATCAATATTATTATAGCATTGATGTTACTATGCAAGATAAGGTGGTAAAAAAAGTAAAAAAGACTACCAGGTCAAAAAAGTGAAAATTCTTCTGTACATTTAATTACTTTAGAATTTGGAAGTTGGGTTTTAAACCAGGTATACTGGCGCTTTGCATAATGTCTTGTATTTGTTTGGGCAATTTGTATTGCTTTATTTAAAGTGATCTCACCTCTTAAGTACTTTGTAATTTCTGGTACTCCATGTGCTTTCATAGCTGGCAGGTGTTGGGATAAATTCATGTTAAGTAAATTCTTTACCTCATCAATTGCTCCATTCCTGACCATTGTAATAAAACGAGAGTTTATTTTTTGATATACGTCCTCGCGCTTAGGTAAAATTGTATATATCTTAAAATTATTCAACAAAGGCGGCTTTCTATTTTCTTGCCATATGAAAATCGACTTGCCAGTTTCAGTAACAACTTCAAATGCTCTTGAGAGGCGATATAAATCATTCATGAATATTTTCCCTTGAATTTTTGGATCTTTGCTCAGCACTAATTTATAGAATTCCTCTTTAGTTAAATTTTTCTTGAACTTGCTTACATTTCTTTTTACTTCCTGGCTTATTTGTGGGATTGGTGATAAGCCTTTGATTAGGCTACTGATATAAAGTCCACTTCCTCCAGTAATGATTGGTATCTGTGAGTTTTTTAGTGCATTATTGATTTCCTTCTTCAAATCTTCTACCCATAGGCTAACGGAGTAGTTTTTTTTTGCTGAAACATATCCATACAATTTATATTGTTTTCCTTGCTTTGGTGGCTGAGCAGTAATTATAGGAATTTCTTTGTATATCTGCTTTGAGTCACAGTTTATTATGCTAATATTCAAATGCTCTTTTACTAGATTATTGCATAATTCTGATTTACCTGAAGCTGTAATTCCTGTAATAATTACTATACTATCTCTCATTTATATTAATTTAATTAACGTATGATAAAGTATAGTAAAAATTTGGATTCTATAATCTAAAATTTGGAGGCTTTTATGACAGAAGACAACGGTAATAATTCGTTTACTAAACGTTTTGCAAATAGGACTTCTAGTAATGTAAGAGGAAGTTTTTCTGATAAATATTCATCTCGGAACACAAGGGAATGTGCATTAGTGGAAAGGGGGAAAATCTATGAATTAGTGAGTAAAAAAACTGAATCTAAAGAAGCTTTTTCTGGAAGTTGTAGCATAAAAAGCAAGAGTAGAGCTCTCAATGAGAGATCTTTTGCTGATGCAACAAGAAGAAGCAGGTCAGATCTGATATACTTAGTCCGTGGCAAAGATCGTGGAATATCAGCATGGCACTATATATTAGTTGATAAGGACAAGAAAGAAATATTTCTTGTAAAGAGTAGAACTGGTTCCATGGATGTTGCGGATTATGGAGAAATTTTATACTCAGGGTGGGGAGAAAATCCACCACAAGAAATAGTTGATAAAATCAATGATGAATTTGGGCTATAACAAACCACTTGGCTTGCTGTATTAGTTTTTCGCATGATCCAACTTAGACAGGAGGAAAAGATACTTGCTCTATAAAATGCTGCAATTTCTTGAATACTGTTCGCCTTAAATTATTTTGGCTATAAATATTAGGAAAAGCTTACTAGCCAAATGGGAAAATACAAAAAATCATGAAAGTTGTAGATAAACTCTAGCCTTGTTGGATTACTTCTCTGTACTACCTTAGAAGCTTTGCAAATAAATTTTAGCTTATAGGTAGGTCTAAGAATATTGTAAATGGTACATAGCAAGTTAAACACCTTGATACTTCAATTATTCTATCCCACAGATTAGCCTATTTTTAGGACAAAAAGGTTGATAAGTTATCAGTTGATTTCTTAGTTTACAATATGGGAATGCATTAGTAGAGCTATAGGTAATTTAAGAGCTAGCTATTGCTTAATTCATTTTAAGTATTTATTTTACTGCCCAAATCTGAAAAGGCTAGGTCATAATTTTATATGAAAACTTAGCTAATAGTCAATGCATCTTCTATTAAAAACTGTACAAATTCATTACCATTCCAGTAATTTACTGAGATTTTGCCTAAAATAGATTCGATATTCCCATGTATAATAGCAGAACCAAGATGAGTATTTACAGAACGGAATGCAATAGCTCTTACTATAGCATCATTGTCAGTAATGAAACACTTTATGTGATCTCCACCTACAATTTCAGGTTTTTTAATCCTTACTCCTTGGATAATGAATCTTGGTTCAGGGTTACCAATACCGAATGGCTCTAAGCGTTGCAATTGACTCCACAGGGATAAGTTTATTGCTTTAACAGTCACTATACCATCGGCTTTCAAAGCTTTTTCATTTATGGAGTAGTTTGTAAATATCTTAGCAAAAAAGTGTTGTAGGTCATTTATTCTATCTTCCTTGATTGAAAATCCTGCTGCCATACTATGGCCACCACCTTCAATAATTAAGTTCATATACTTTGCGGAAAGGATTGCAGCACCGATATTAACTCCAGGAATTGATCTGCAGCTTGCTTTTCCCATTCCATTTTTTATAGATATTACTATTGTAGGCAAGTGAAACTGCTCTTTCAGCCTAGATGCAATTATGCCAATTATTCCTTGGTGCCAGTTACCACTTACTATTATAAAATTTCTATCTGACTGAGAAAAATTTTTTGCTTGTATTATAGCTTCCGAGAGGGCCTCATTTTCCATCATCTTTCTTGCATTATTTAAATTTATCAGTTTTGATGCGATGGAATATGCTTCTTCTTCCACATCTGTAGAGAGCAGCCTTGCACCGAGCGATGCTTCTCCAATTCTTCCTCCAGCATTTATACATGGTCCAATATTAAAACTCAGACGAGAAGTATTTGGCTTTTCAAGAATTCTTAACATATCGGACAAGACACGCAACCCGATATTTTTTCTTGTTGACATAACTTTTAATCCTTGCAAAACAAATGCCCTGTTAAGGCCAGTAATCTGCATAGCATCACAAACGGTGCCAAGAGCAACTAGATCAAGAAGGTCAAATAAATTTGGTTCTTTTATGTTAGCGAAAAACCCATGTTCACGTATTCTTTTGTTAAGAGCAACAATCAATAGAAATGATACACCAACTGCTGCAAGGTTTCTATAAGAAGAACTCTCATCTAGCCGATTTGGGTTAATAATTGCTACAGCACTTGGTAGCTTTTCTATACTAAGATGGTGGTCAATAACTATAATATCAAGGCCAAAATTTTTGGCATCTTTCACTGGCTGATATGCAAGCGTGCCACAATCAACAGAAATACATAGGTCAATACCTTCCTTTTTAAGTTGAAATAGACTACTTGAATTTAACCCATAACCCTCATTAACACGATCTGGAATATAAATTATAGAGTGAATACCAATCATCTTTAGGTACCTTTTAATCAATGCTGATGACGTTGCACCATCAACGTCATAGTCCCCGAATATTGCTATGTTTTCATTGTTAATTATTGCCTGTATTATACGATAAACGGCTTTATCCATTTCGAGGAGGTGAAATGGATCTGGTAATAGTGACCTGATTAACGGGTATAAAAAGCTGCCTGCATTTTTTGTATTGATATCACGGGCAACAAGTATTCTTGCAAGGATTTCTGGTAATTTAAATTTCTGAGCAAGAGCTAAGACTTCCCTTTGATCTACTTTTTCTAGCTTCCATAGTGCGTTTGTTATGCTGCGCTTTTCAGTGTCAAGTAGCATATTTTTTTATAAACAAGATTACTTTATCAGAATTTTCTATTTAGCTCCATTCATTAATAAAAGGCAAGTAGTCTATTTTTCAATTAATTACTTGCTGTTTGCAGAAATATTTGCATTATAAATAATAACGGTTGATGAAAATTAACTATGGAACTTAATAAAATTGCAGCATCTATTTTATTTTCTGGGCTGATGATTATAGTAATTAGCAATGTAGTTGACATGCTTTACAAGCCAGAAGGATATAAGGCAGAACACGAAGCAATAGTAACTACTGGCAGCAGTGAACTTCAGCAAAAAATAGAGCAGGTAGCGCTTGATATTGAGATGCTCATGAAGAATGCTAGCTTTGAAAAGGGGAAATCAGTTGCAAAGAAATGCATAGCTTGTCATAGTTTTGAAAAGAATGGGTTTAATAAGGTAGGGCCAAACTTGTGGAATATAGTTGGAAGTAAAAAAGCGCATTTTGATAACTCATTTAATTATTCAAAAGCAATGCTTGAAAAAGGTGGAAAATGGGGGTATAGTGAGCTGTTTGCCTTTCTAAAAAGTCCAAAAGCTTATATAAAAGGTACACGCATGGCATTTGCTGGCATTTCTGATCCAGAGGAAATTGCTGATTTAATTAGCTATTTACGGCAATTAAGTGATGATCCGATTGATTTACCAAAGTAACATGACTTACTGCAAACTTTTCTATGAGGATGGTAAGTATATAGCGTACAGGAAGTTGCAAGGGGAAAAGGCTTCTATAGTATTTTTTGGTGGGTTTGCATCCAGTATGAATGGAGCTAAGGCAACTGCTATTTATAAATTTTGCCAAGAAAACAATATAGCGCTTGTACTGTTCGATTATTTTGGTCACGGTTGTTCAAGTGGTAATTTTATTGACTACACAATAAGTGATTGGCGAAAAAATTGTGCTAGGGTTATTCATGAGTTAACTAACGGTAAGCAAATAGTTATAGGTTCAAGTATGGGAGGGTGGATGATGTTACTTACTGTCCTCCAATTTCCAGAAAAAATTGCAGCGTTGATTGGCATATCAACTGCTCCTGATTTCACTGAAAATTTAATATTCGAGCGATTATCTAACAGGCAAAAGAAAGAGCTAGACTCTAAAGGTATTGTTAATTTTACTTCAGGGGGTTGTACATACAAAATAACCAAGAATTTGATAGAAGATGGTAGAAAGAACCTTCTTTTAAAGAAAGAAAGAATAAGTATAAATTCTCCTGTGCGCTTGTTGCATAGCATTAATGATAAAAATGTCCCTTATAACACTTCATTAGACATAGCTAAAAAAATTGATTCACTTGATGTTGAGGTACACTTAACAAAATCAGCAGGACATAACATGTCTGATATCCATTCACTGGAAATTTTATTTAGAACTATTAAAGAGTTTTATCCACTGTATAGCTCTAAGCAGTAGTTCATTTTAACCTAGTTTATTTAACTCTTGAGCTTTATTTTTTGTTGGAATGGTGCTATAAAACTTAATAAAGGTTAAGTGTGAACTTGGTGAATTATATATTAAATTTACTTCCTGATATTATAGCAAAGTGAAAGATAGGTAAGTTTAGCTAGAACAGCTCAGCTGAGGGTGTGATTTTAAGTGATAAGCTGAAATTTAGCTGCATTTTAGAAGTGGATTCTTGCTTATTGCTGCTTGGATAAAAAATTAGCGGAATAGTAAAATTGAAAGTAAAATAGCATATCAAATGCTAGCGTGGGAATTAAAATCATACGTAGTGTTAATTTTATGGACTACACACAATTTTTGTAGATGTGCTTCAATTTATAAATTGATAACTAATCATGTTATAGTATTCTTTCTTGCTGCTAGTAGCTTTCCTAAGAAATAGATAAAATTTTTTAATGAATATATACAAAAGTCTTTAGAATAAGATTAAGTTAGGAACTTCTCACTGGTCATAAAATAGAGATGAAATTGATGTCTTGTGTGTCACAATTGATGGTAAAAATGTGAAAACTATCAAAATACTGATGTTTACAATCAGGTCGAAAGTAAGATACTGGATCAAAGTCAAATAGTGTTCTTAACAAAGTGAAAGTCAAAAGGCAATACTGTTAGTGAAAAGCGTAAGATTAAGATTTTTATAGAACGACTATAATAAACTCTCTGAGTGCTTGTTTAATTTGCATTTATTGGTTGCATTGATTTTACCAATAGGAGATTAGGAGAATTACAAAAGTGGTGATTACGCAAAGTGTTTCTAGAATAGCTAAGAAAATCTTAGTAGTTTCTTTAAGCAAGGAATTAGAAGAGTTCTAATAGTTGTAGAATTATTTCATGAAGCACACTTTATATGATCAAGTATATAAAAACTTCAGAAAAGTGCGAAAAGTTAACTTCACATTAAGTGGTGGTGCGAGGGACATGCATTGCAGTTAAGAGGCATATGAGTAATTTATTCTATGTAAAGCTAGGAGAATAAGGAGAGTAAAATAAAATGGCGAGGTAAGTTATATTTTTCTTTAGCCATTTGCTTTTGGATATGATGAAATATTTTATCAACGTTGTATGTTAGAATAATATATAAAATCATTTTATATAGATGATTTAGTATGTTTTGCTTATCTACTGCGATTGAAGATCTTACTTTCACTTCCAAAAATGTTGCCAATTGGTATGTAAAGATGTATTATTAATTTATAAATAAAGTAATTCTATGGAAAGTAACTATAATGCTGATACGATAAAAATTCTAAGAGGTCTTGATGCTGTAAGAAAGCGTCCTGGTATGTATATTGGTGATACTGATGATGGATCTGGTCTGCATCACATGGTGTATGAGGTTATTGACAACGCGATAGATGAGTCTTTAGTAGGGTATTGTGATGAAATTGAAATCACTATAAATAGTGATGGTTCAGTATCCGTGACTGATAATGGTCGTGGCATTCCAACTGATATTCATGAAGAGGAAGGAATATCAGCGGCAGAGGTAATAATGACCCACCTACATGCGGGTGGTAAGTTTGACAGCAATAGCTATAAAGTTTCTGGAGGATTACATGGTGTAGGAGTTTCAGTTGTCAATGCATTATCTGTCTGGCTAGATTTAACTATCTGGCGCAACAAGAAAGAGTATTTTATGCGCTTTGAAGGTGGCAAGTCTGTTAGACCATTAAAGATAGTAGGCGAAAACATAAATAAAAGAGGAACTAGGATAACATTTATGCCATCAACGGAAATTTTTAGTAACATTAATTTTAGTTATCTTGTTCTTGAAGGCCGTATTAGAGAATTGGCCTTTTTAAATTCGAGCATCAAAATTACTTTACGCGACTTACGAAGTAGTCCACACATGGAATTTCATTTTAACTGCAGTAAGCAATCTGAAGGTAATTTTGGCACAGCAAATTTTGTAAAGTATTTAGATAAAAACAAGACACGTGTTACCGAGATTGCCAGTATAAAGGGTGATGCAAAAGATCTAGGTATCAATGTAGAGGTTTCAATGGAGTGGAATGACTCTTACTACGAGAATATGCTATGCTTTACAAATAACATAAAACAACGTAGTGGTGGTACCCATTTAGCTGGGCTTAGATCGGCATTAACTAGGTGTATTAATAACTATGCAAACAATGAAGGATTTTTGAAAAAAGCAAAGGTGAATCTAACTGGAGAAGATATCAGAGAGGGGTTAACTTGCGTTTTATCTCTCAAGATGCCTGATCCTAAGTTTTCTTCACAGACAAAAGATAAGTTAGTCAGTTCTGAGGCTCGTACAGTTGTAGAGAACATAGTTTTTGATAAATTGAGTTCAATGCTTGAAACTGATCCGAAATTGGCAGCAAGCATAGTAGAAAGGGTTATTAGATCGGCAAAAGGTAGAGAAGCTGCAAGGAGAGCACGAGAGTTAGTTAGAAATAAAAACAGCATCGAAATTGCAACTCTACCTGGAAAACTTGCAGATTGTCAAGAAAAGATTCCTGAGTTATCGGAATTATTTATAGTAGAGGGTAATTCTGCAGGTGGCTCTGCAAAGCAGGGTCGTAACCGAAAGACGCAAGCAGTACTTGCTTTAAAAGGAAAGATTTTGAATGTAGAGCGTGTAGGACTTGATCGTATCTTTTCGTCTGCAGAAATTGGTTCATTGGTTACAGCAATTGGTGCTGGAGTGGGGAATGAGAATTTTAATGTTGAAAAAACTAGATACCATAAGATTATTATTATGACAGATGCAGACGTTGACGGTTCACATATTAGGACTTTGCTCTTGACATTTTTCTTCCGATATATGCGTAAGATAATTGAAAGTGGCTACTTATATATAGCACAACCACCTCTTTACAAGGTTACAAAAAATGATAGAGATACTTATATTAAGGATGATAAAACTTTTGAAGAATATATAATAAATTCAGCAATAAAAAGATTAACGTTAAGAGGTGTAAATAGGGATTTGCGCTTTATTCTGAATAAATGTCTTAGTATTTCAAATATTAGCAGAAATTATGGCAGGGAGATACCACAAAATCTGTTGGAATCTCTGCTAATTTTAAGCAAAAGAAATGCTTTATCATCTACTAATGAGATAGTAAAATATTTAGAGTTGATTTATAGCAAATATACTTGGGAAGTAGAAGTAAAGTGTAAAGAAATTCGTATTTGTAGATTATTTCAAGGGTTAGCAGACAAATATATATTCCCACTTAGCTTGCTTGAAAGCAAAGAAATACTTAGTATATTGAGTTCTCTTGATGATATAATTGATTTATTTAATGGTGATACATTCTTAAAATCGCAAGAAACTGAAATAAAGATTCAATCTCCTAGTACATTTGTAAAAACAATGATGGATCATGGGAAAAGGGGCATAACTCTACAAAGGTTTAAAGGACTTGGAGAAATGAATGCTGATCAACTTTGGGAAACTACCCTCAACCCAGAGACCAGGACTTTATTGAAAGTTAAAATAAAAGATTGTGAAGAAGCAGATAGTATATTCTCAGTGTTAATGGGTGATATGGTTGAACCCCGACGTGATTTTATCAAGAAAAATGCACTCAATGTACATAATATTGATATTTAACTTTCTTATACTTTTATGTTACTACACTATTCCATTTCTTTACAGTGACCTTTTTTGTTAAACTATGTGGTATTTAATATGCTACCTCTACAGTAGAGTTTATATGGTTTTGTGTTACGAGTAGCACCTTATTTACTGTCATTTTCAAATTTTACCTATTATAATGGAGTTCCACATAAACTCCTTGAAAAACCACTTAGCTAGGAGCTATTAGTATTACTACGTATCAAAAATTGATAATGTTAGCGAAAAATAGTGAGCTAAATTGATTGTGATGAAAACTTGAGTATTGGTAATCTACTTTCTAAGTTTTTAAGTAGGTTTATGGCAGTAGTATAATGATAAACTTATGGTTGGAAGCTGAGTAGGTATTAAATAGCAGTGGTATATTGCATAAAAGGGGAAAGTCTTTTATCAAAGAGGTGTAACTCTGCAAGTAGAGAGATATTTTTATGAATCACAAAGGTTTTAGTAATAAAACGATGAGTCCTAAGTCAGGTATCTCTAAAGTGCTGCGAACAGTTAGTTGTTACTGGGATTGGGTAGGTACCCAGTTGCATTTTCATACAGAACGCAGTTACTGTGACATGTGTGAAGCTAACGCTAATGGTTTAATAAAACAAGTAATTATTAAAGCGACAAATGAAAAAAGATTTGAAGATACTGGTTTAATTAGTGGTAATGCTATTATGACATAGTTATTTAAATTCTTGTAGTGAGTAAAATACATGGAACCTGATGCTATAATGAAATAGTATGAAGATAAAGTAATTTATTATTTACTTTGCCTCTATACTTAATTTTCATCAAAGGTAAATATTTGATGTGCTAGTTGCGGTAACAAAATATCTATATCTATAACGTGATGGCAGATTTTGGGTGAATATACCTGCTTTTTATGACCAAATTTGTTTGGTGATATAATTTTCAGTATTTATTATATAATAATATGGAAGAGTGGCTGAGTGGTCTAAAGCACACGCTTGGAAAGCGTGCACATATAAAAATATGTCGGGGGTTCGAATCCCTCCTTTTCCGGGTTACATATGTGTAAGAAAGTGGAAGTAAAAATATGAAAAGCATAATGCTAATCGGTGGAGGGGTTGGAAATGCTGTGTTGTTTTCGATAGGGAAGGCATTTCTTGAAAAGAAGAATAAGGTTTTATACTTTGCTGGCTATAAAAAATTAAATGATGTATTTAAGCAAGCACTTGTAGAGCTTGCATCAAGTATAGTAGTTTGGGCGTGTGAAGAGGGATTGATAAAAATAAGAAGAGACCAAGACAGATCCTTTCATGGCAATATAGTTGACGCAATCATTTCTTATCAACGTGGAATGTTAGGCAATACTGTAATTAATTTAGGTAACATAGATAAAATTATTGTTATTGGTTCTGATAAAATGATGAAGGCTGTAAATGAGGCCAGGAAAACAGTTTTAATGCCATATCTGAAGTGCAGCCATGTGGCAATATCGTCAGTTAATTCTCCTATGCAGTGTATGATGAAAGAAATTTGTGCTCAATGCGTGCAAAGGCATATAAATACGGAAACAGGAAAAGAAAGTTTCATTTATAGTTGCAGTAATCAAGA
The DNA here is from genome assembly GCF_013365475.1 of Wolbachia endosymbiont of Cruorifilaria tuberocauda. Lineage (GTDB taxonomy): Bacteria > Pseudomonadota > Alphaproteobacteria > Rickettsiales > Anaplasmataceae > Wolbachia. The sequence continues at coordinate 1,031 of NZ_CP046579.1, read as the reverse complement.
CCAGAATATGGAGTTTGTTGATTTTGATTTTTTAAGCGAGCGTTTGATGCAAAACAGTTTGCAAGAAAAACTTACTGCAAAGTGGGTAGAACATGTTCAAAGATGTTAAACAACGGAAGAAGGAAATAAGAGAGCAGTATAGGGCTATAAGAAAAAATACTGATGCTAATTATTCTAGCTATGCAGCGAATTTTCTTATTAATCTCTTTCGTTATAGCTTGAACTATGTTAGAGGTAGAACAATTGCAGCTTATATTCCAATTGATCAAGAAATAAATGTTATACCATTAATGTATAATTTGCTTAACTTAGGCTATAAAATAGCAATTCCTGATAAAAATAAACTACTAAGATTTAAAGAGTGGAGTAAAGAGGATAAAAACATAGTTCCTGATGCAATAATCACTCCTGTTATTGCTTTCGATGATCATTTTAATAGATTGGGTTTTGGTAGTGGTTGGTATGATGCTGTAATAAGAGAATTACAGCCTCTTGGAAAAATATTCATAGGTATTGCTTACGAGAAACAGTACTACAAAGATTTGCCAGTGGAAAAGCACGATCAAAAATTGGATATTATAGTAACTGAAGTGTGTATTAGATGTAGGCATCAAAATTTCTATAATCACCCACAATCGCTTTGCTTTTTTAAAGATAGTGTTTAGGTAACTTATATAGCATATCAATTCACATAATATTGCAATAGTGCTTTATTATGTACTCATCCTTAGTTCGATTTTACACTCAGTGAGTTTCTCTGGAATTATGTAAAAGTTCCTTACTAGCATGTTCTCTGTGGATTTTTTGATCAATTGAACTGTATTAGAATGGACTATGGAAACCTCAGCTTGCTATTAATGATATGGTGTGTAAATGCATAACTGTTTTTTGAGCAAGAGTCCTACCAGAATTACCTAAATTTCTTGATTTTATCAAAAACTGCTTCACATTCTTGCACAATAGTGGGGAAAATAGGATTTCAGCTTCTTTTTTTAGAGTTAGGTATTGTACTAGAATGTGATCTACTAGAA